>NZ_JBVYWO010000010.1:0-113698 GCF_056032725.1 Methylocystis sp. sgz306128 | reverse complement strand
GATCTGCCTCTGTTCCGGGAATTGCTGGGCGATGGCAGCCAATGGGGCATCGACCTGTCCTATATCGTGCAGCCAAGCCCGGACGGACTGGCGCAGGCCTATATTCTCGGCGCCGAATTTGTTGCCGGCGGCCCGTCGGCGCTCATTCTTGGCGACAATATTTTCTATGGTCACGGCCTTGAGGACACCTGCCAGCGCGCCGCGGAACGGAATAGCGGTGCGACGGTTTTCGCCTATCAGGTGCATGATCCGGAGCGCTATGGCGTCGTTGAATTCGATGCTGACGGCAAGGCCATCTCCATTGAGGAAAAGCCCGCAAAGCCGAAATCGAAATTCGCCGTCACCGGGCTTTATTTCTATGACGGCGAGGTGGTCGAAATTGCCCGCAATCTGCGGCCCTCCGCCCGCAACGAGCTGGAAATCACCGACGTGAACCGCATCTATCTCCAGCGCGGCCAGCTTTCCGTTGAAACATTGGGCAGGGGCTATGCCTGGCTCGATACCGGCACGCCGGAATCGCTTGTCGATGCGGCGACATTCGTGCGCGCGCTGGAAAAACGGCAGGGTGTGCGCATCTGCGCGCCGGAGGAAATCGCCTATCGCAACGGCTTTATCTCCCGTGCCGGGCTTGTGCATCTGGCTGAAAAACTGGGCAAGAGCAGCTACGGGCAATATCTGCAAAGCATCGCTGAAGAATAGTCCGGTAACTGAAGCGTTTTGTGTCCCGGCGCGTATGCCTGCCTTATCTGTCAAACATCATCAAGAGGATTGAATATGTCCCGAATAGCTCTGCTTGTGCTTGGAATGCATCGCAGCGGAACCTCAGCCCTTGCCGGCGCGCTGGCGCTTGCGGGGGCCAAAGCGCCGAATAATCTGATGCCGGGCGATGCGAATAATGAGCGGGGCTATTGGGAATCTCTGAAAATCACGGAATTCTCCGATCGTGTGCTGGCGGATTCAAACAGCAGCTGGGATGATTTTACCCGGCTCGACCTGCCGCAGCAGGGCTCGCTGCAATGGGATGCCTGGCGTGATGCGCTGATCAGAGAAATCAATGCCGAATTTGGCGACGCGCCGGTATTTGTGGTCAAGGACCCGCGCATCTGCCGCATGCTGCCGCTATGGGTGGATGCGCTGAACATGATGGGCATCGCCATGAAATGCGTGCTCATTGTCAGAAATCCGCTTGAGGTCGCACATTCGCTGACGGTCCGGGACAAATTCGGGCTGCAGCACGGCCTGCTGCTTTGGCTGCGCCATTGCCTTGATGCCGAACAGGCGACGCGAACCTTACCGCGCGCTTTCGTGTCTTATGCAGATTTGATCGAAGCGCCGGTGGCAACGCTCGGGGCCATCGTCAACAATCTGCAGCTTGCGGAATTGATCCGGGTTGAGGAGAACGCCCGGGCCCTGCAGGATTTTGTCAGCGGCGATCTGCGCCATAACCGCTTCGCCAGATCTTCCCTGAACAATCTTGAAGCCAAATATATCTGGATAACCCAGACCTACGGCGCTTTCGACAGCCTGCGCAGCGCTTCTGTTGTGCCGGCTGAAACGCTTGCGCTGCTGGATGATGTCTGACGTGATTTTGAAATGCTGTGCGTACTGGAAGCCCAGAAGAAGCCCTCGGCGGCTGCAACCGCGCCCGATACTCTCGGCCTGCTTACAAGACTCTCAAACGAGCGGAATGAGGCCATCGCGCGCAGCAGTTCGCTGGATTTTGAATTGACGACACTGCAGCAGGAACTGGCGGGTGCCCACAAGAGCCTGCAGGCGGCGCGGCGGGTGTCTGCCGAAATCCGGGATATGAAGCAGAAGCTTGATATATCCGAATTTCATTTCAACGCGATGACGGACCTCAAGCGCCATAATGAGCAACTCGCCGCGCGGCTGGAAGAGCGCGAAAGCGAACTTGCACAGCTTCAGCAAGAAATGGCCGCGGCCGCAGAGCAGTACAATAGCCTCAACAGCGAGCTTGGCGCGCGTCTGGCTGAGCGCGAAAGCGAACTTGCAATCGTGCAGAAAGATCGCGCGCAGTCCGAAGCAAGCCTGAGCGAGGCCAGAGCCATCGCCGCGCAGGTGGATGGCCTTCGCCACGGGCTGGCCCTGTCCGCGCCGCGCCGGGCGGCACTGGCCGAATTTATATACAAGAGCGATTATGCCTCGCGGCGCAAAAGCCTGCGGGGGGCGCTGGCGCGCCGGTTCAGCAAATCCAAATTTGCCAAAACCTGCCGAATCCTGATGCAATCCGGTCTGTTTGACCGGCAATGGTATAAGGCCGCCTATCCCGATGTTGCCGCTTCGCGGTTTGAGCCGGTGGCGCATTATATCCTGCATGGCGCCTTTGAAGGCCGCAACCCCGGGCCGGCTTTTGACACGCAGTTTTATCTGGACAGCAACCCCGATGTTGCGCTCTCCGGCCTCAACCCGCTGCAGCATTATGTGATGTTTGGAAAGAAGGAGGGGCGATTGGAAGTTCAGACTGCAACGTCATTGGTTCTGCGAGGCTCCAAAGCGACTCTAGCTCTAAAATTGCGGGCCATGTGGAGACATCCGTTTAATAGCAAGAAACGGAAGGCATTTAGGACAGGTGCTGATCAAAATGATCAAAATTGTCAAATTCAAAATACAAATGAATATATGACCAATGATAGTATCAAAAAAATCGCCTTTTCATCGACTAATGAGAACTTTGTAAGCTATTGTCCTCCAGAACCCATTAATCCGCTTGTAAAAATCGTTGCATTTTATTTGCCACAATTTCATCCAATTCCGGAAAATGATCAGTGGTGGGGTAAGGGATTTACAGAATGGTATAACGTTGGAAAGGCTTTGCCTAATTTTGTCGATCACTATCAACCGCATTGCCCGATACATTTCGGATATTACGATCTGCGGGTTAAATCGATCATGGAGGAGCAGGCAATTGTTGCTAGGCAATATGGCGTGTCGGCATTCTCATTTTATTTTTATTGGTTTTCCGGGAAAACATTACTCGAAAAACCTCTGCTTGATTTTATCGAAAACCCAAACGTTGATATTGAATTTTGTTTAACTTGGGCAAATGAGAACTGGACGCGTCGCTGGGACGGTCAAGATCAAGAGGTTTTGATTGCTCAAAGCTATTCGGAAAAAGATCCGGCCGAATTTATAAAATACGTAAGTAAATATTTTAGAGATAATAGATATATTAAAATAGATAATCGCCCGGTTCTTATCGTGTACCGGGCGGATGTAATTCCTGACATAAATAAAATTGTAGGAATTTGGCGGAAGGAAGCACTAAATCAGGGATTTTCTGGGCTATATCTTGTCGCTGCGCTCACTTTCGGTATGCGCGATCCGGTTAAGTTCGGTTTTGATGCGGCTGTTGAGTTCCCGCCGCATCAAATAAATAGATCGAATATAAAGAATAAATTCGATATAATAAATGATAAATTCGAAGGCAATATTTATGATTATGCGGAAGCCGCGAATGGAGCGATAAAAGAGGCGGAGCCTGACTATAAATTATTTAGATCGGCAACATTGTCTTGGGACAATACGGCGAGAAGGCAAAATGCTTCGCATATAATGGGCAACTTTTCACTAACTCGCTACTTTCAATGGCTGTCCGCTCTTTGTTTCCGAGTTGCAGAAAATCAAAAATATGGAAGCAGTGAAAAGCTCGTGTTTGTCAACGCATGGAACGAATGGGCGGAAGGCACGCACTTGGAGCCGGATCGCAAACATGGCTTTGGTTATTTGCAAGCAACTTATGATGCTGTGGCGGCTCATACGAACGAATTCAGCTTGCCGTCATCCGTCCCGAGCAATAAACGCGGAGAATTTGCTCTGATCCTGCATATGCATTACGCTGAAACATGGAGAGAAATCAGGGAAGCAATAAAACCAATACAGTCATGCGATATTTATATCACAACTACAGATATCCATCTGGCAAGAACGATGAAGTTAGATCTGCCAAATAGCTGGATTGAAGTTGTTGAAAATCGAGGAAGGGACATACGGCCGTTTTTATCCATGCTAAGAAGGATCCGAAGATTAAATTATACAGCAGTTTGCAAATTGCACTCCAAGCGCAGTGTACACAGAGTGGACGGTGATGCCTGGCGGAGAAATTTGTTTGCAAATATCGTCAGTCCATCGATAACGAGGAGATTTCTTGATCAACCCAGGCTTGGTTTAATTGCGCCAAAGGAGCATTATGTCGAGTTTTCAGCCGAAAACATGCTCTATAATTCAAGCAACGTCATTGAAATATGTAAAGCGACGAATCTTGAATATCGAAATTCTGCCTTCCCCGCGGGCTCGATGTATTGGTTTCGGCCAGAGGCGCTGGCGTCCTTGGATCTCATAGACATGCACAAGCATTGGGATATGGAAGAAGGATTGGCTGACGGAACCGCAGCGCATGCTGTTGAACGCATAATTTCTCTTGCGGTCGAGCAGGCTGGTTATCTAGTTGAACTCGTTTAGGCTTGGGCTTTAGACAAAATTCGCTCACTATTCATGCCATCGGTATCGCCCAACTGATATCCATTCAGTTGGGTGGCTGTTGCCAACACGCGCTCGACAGCATGTTCGAGCGCGCCGTCCAAGGCGCCGTTCTCCGGTTCAAACCGTTCGCTCAATTTAAGCCGCGCCAGCGCCTCCAGCGCGGCGGGCCGCACCCAGAACATCGTGCCTTCAAAAAAATCCGGCCTGACGGCGGCCGGCTCGCCCCCCAGTTCGCGGATAAGCCGCACCATCTGCGCCTGATTGGCGCGCCAGAATATGCCGTGATCCCGCTTGCTGTTGAGGCGGAAAGCTTTCGGGCCGATCATGCCCAGTTGAGGGCTGGCGATGAAGCGCCCGGCAATATCCTCGACGCTGTTGGGCGCCACCAGCAGGTCAAACAAAATCCGCCGCCGGCAGATATCGCCCAGATTGCCCGAAGAATCGTTCGCCAGCGATCTCTTGCCGTGAATTTTGCACACCAGCTCATAGGGCGAAAGCAGCCCTTCCTCCAGCAGCACAAGGAAGGGGCGCACGTCCCGCCCGCGGTTTTCCACCAGCCGCAGGGTTGCATCGGGAAAGTCGCGCCGCATCTGTTCTGCCAGATCCGCCTGCCCGGCGACGGTGGTTATGAACAGGTCGTGCTGATAGGGGATATGGCGCAGCACCTCCGCCAGTTCCGGCCAGGTTTCCGGATAATAGACATGCACGACGATGGCGATCCGCACCGGCGGCGCAAGCCTTTGCAGCGGCGCGGCAAGCCGCACGGCATCCTTGCCCCAGCCGATCAGCAATTCAGGATGGCGGCGCACCACCGGCGAATCTGGCCGCGAATTGAGCCGCGTCAGCAGTTTGTTCGTCCGGATTTGCAGCTTGCGCGCCGGGGGCGGCGCATCGAACAGAATTTTATAGGCGTCAAATTTGAGGAATTTCTTCATTTTGACGGTTGTCATGGCATGAACGCGCGCGCGCAGGCTGGGCAACAGGGCCAGCTTGCGTGTTTCGAGATCTCCGCTCTCGATGTGCAAGGCCGAGGCGCCAAGCTGCGGCACAAGGGTGAAACACGCGTTGTCGCCATTGATCAGGAAAAGAGTTTCGCTCACACCCTTTTTGATGATCTGTGCTTTCAGCACCGGAAAAGATGCAGGATCGCGTTTGGAGTGGAGCCGGAAAACCTTCATCATCGCATTCTATAAATATTCACTGAAATAACCAATGCATCGCGATCTACGGTCAACAAATAAATTGTCAATTTTTAGGCGCGACGAGCAGGATGCCGCCGCTTTACGCTGGAGGCCTGCCGTTTTATTTTTGAGACGGCGGGTTTCTTCTTTCAGGGCAGGAGCCGGGGCGGCCAGATGCGCCGCAGATATCGCCCCAGCAGGGCGCGAAACTGCGGGCTGTGCAGGCAGATGCCGCCGATCAGCCCCACATAAGGCGGCACCTGCAGCAATTCGACCGATGCATAAATGCCGATGGAGGCCGCCATGATGAAAAACAGGTGCCCGGCGGCCCGACCATGCGGTGTCCCAGAGCAGTGTTGGGCGAGTACTGGAATACCAGTCCGCCGAGCGAGGACACGAGGCCGTAATCGCGATGGTCGAAATAGGCGCCGACAAGCAGAGGCAGCCCGGAGGCGAGCGCCGCGCAGAACGGCATCTGCCAACGCCGGTCGCTGGCGTTGAACGCCGCTAGATGGCGCAGTTCTTCCCGCACCAGGGCGCTTGCCTGTGTTCATTGCGGCCGTTTCATTGTCAGGCAGTCTCCTGATGCAATCGAATTAACTGCCTTTAGCAAATCTCGCAGTGAAACGCATGGATTACTGCCAAGTTTCGCGACGGCTTTTCTGCCTTGCTGGCAATGTCCGGCTGTTTATCACCATTTGCAACGGGCAGCATGCGCAAGATCCTGCCGCTATAATGGATCGGGGCGGGGGAAATTTCGTAAATATTCACATGTTGCTTGTTTCAGAAATGGAATTGTTTAATCGTATTGATGATAAATTCATTGCAATTTTGAAATATTTGCAAAAAAATTGAAGTATATATTAAATTTGGAATAATATTTATGGTTTGACAATTTAAAAAAGCTATGTTCATATCATCAGATAAATTCGATTTTTCAGAATAATATATAAAAAAATTATAAAATTGAATCAAAATTCCAATATTGCAATTCATAAAACTGTCAATATTTAACGCATCCATTTCAAGATCGATGCGCGCGGCCCAATTCAAGCTATGGGAGTGCGAAATGCCGGACGCAGTATCTCAACTTGGTTCCGTCGGAAATATCACCAAAGCCTTGCTTGATGCCCTCGACCAGATCGAGCGTTATGTGGCGGCCAGCCAGATCGGCCCCGATGGCAAGCCTTCAGGATCGGCGATCTATATGCATATGCCGACAGGCTATCCCATTGACCCAAAGATGTTCGCTAATGCCTGGACGCCGGGCGGCGGAGATTCGTCCAGCAGCTTCGGCAACGACGGCACATTTGTGGCGCCGCCGGCGCAATCTGGCGCTGCGGGCGGTACGGCTTCCAACGGCGTCGGGCCGGCGGGCGCGGTCTATCCTCCGCCAAAACCGCAGCCGAATCAGCAGCTGGAGAATTCTATCCAGAATGCCTGGTTCACGTCCAATCTCGTCGACCAGATGCTTGAAGTCACGCAGAATGGCGTTGCCGTTGCGTGGCCTGAGCGCAAGGTGAGCATCGAATATTACACGGTGCTCAAGGGCATGCAGCCGCTGCAGACGTCCCAGCCCGCGCAGTCGGTGCTGGATGCCGTGGCCGCCGCACAAAATCTGCTGTATCTGCGCGACAGCAATGGCAATTTCTGCGGCTATACGCAGCTTTATGCGCAATACCGGCGCAACCGAAAGGCATGGACGGATGCGATCGGCGCACAGGCCGCGGCCTATGCGCAGGCCATGGCAGATCCGGTTGCCGGTCAGGCCTGGCCCGTTCAGGCGCAGACCTACGCCAATGCCGTCACGCAGGCGCTTGACGATTTCAACGCCATGGGCCGCAAGCAAGTTGAAGACGCGCTCAATACAATCGCGACAGTGGGCGAGAATGCTGCGACGGCGCTGGTTGCGCTCGCCAATCAGATGTTTGAAGCCTATTCGCTCCAGCTCGGCGGCTCGGTATCCGTCAATGTGCCATGGTCTTATATCAGCCCGATTTCCTGGTGGGATGCGACGGACAGTTCTTTCGGTATCCAGAAAATTACCGGACATTCCGCGGCGCATGACGCCCGGACAGCCTCTGGGCAGGGATCATTCGCCGATAATTGGCAGAAGCAGCAGTCCTCATCCAATTCGGGCAGCGGCGGAGTCAATATCGGCATTGCCAGCGCATCCGCCAATGTCAGCCATGCGGACGCCTCGAATGCCTTTGCCAATCATGCCAACCAGTTCAACTGGACGTCTCATGCCGATCACTCCAGTTCGGCCAGCGTCACATTGGAATTTTTCATCGCCACTATCGAACGTCCCTGGCTGTTGGGGGATCTTTTCAACATTGAGGGCTGGTATCTGGTTGGCCAACGCAAGAACAGCATCAGCGACGGGACGATAGCCAATCAGATCGGCGACAAGACACCGGCAATCCTGCCCATGCTGCCCAAGGGGTTCCTGATTGTCCGCAACGTGACCATCACCTGCGATGACTGGGGAGATATCGGCACGGCGCTGAACACGGCGATGCAGAGCAGCGCCGGCTCCGGGCAGTCGAGCTCGACTTCGGTCGGCGTGCAGGCCAGCTACCTCTGGTACAATGCTTCGGGCAAACATGACGATCAGCAATCAAGCGGAGCCTTCGGATCAAGCGATACATCGTCCGGCTTCAGCTTCACCTCCGACGGCGGCAAGGGCGGAACGCTGAATTTGCTGGGCTCGCAGATCGCCGGCTGGATCGGCGAGATTCAGCCCGCCGCGCCCAAGATTGACGATCCCACTTTGCCAAAGCAAAAGCCGGCCGATGCAACAGCAAATGCGCAAGGCTAGGTGATGCCATGCCGGAGGTCGATCAGATAACAGCGCTCGGACAGGCCGTTACGGCGGCGCTGGTGAGCGCCTATGGCGGCAAGGCGGCACAGGCTTCGCTGGTGTTCCTGCCGGGCATTTCCGTGCCGGATGATCTGGTTCAGTCCGGCATTATCAATCCCACGCAGGTTCAGACCTTTCTGAGTGCCAATTTCGGCATGCCTTTTGTTGTCTCAGCATCCGAATGCGAGGTCAGCGGGATAGATCTGTCGCATGGCACCTCTCAGCAGATCTACAAGAACGCCGTCAGTTATGCCGTACCGGCCGGCGATCCTTCCGAGGACAACTGGAAGCGCGTGAGCGGCCTTATCCGCGATGCAAAGCAGAGCTTCGGTTCGGGCGACGTGCCCAATCCGGTCTTGTGCGAACCGGATGACTGGTGTCAGCCCGCGAATACGGGCTATTGGAATGTCTTCGATTCTTCAACGACCCAGAACACGCCTTCGCCCGCGCCGTCGAATGTTCCGGTTCCGCCGGTGATCCGCCCGCAATTCTGGATGATCGGCCAGCGCCGGTTTGTGCCGGAACCGGCCGTGACTTCGGCTGCGCCGCCAGCTGCGTCCGTTTCGCCGCCATCCGTAAACATGGCGAGATATGCTCTTGCCACCTCGCGGATATCTTCAGGCAATGCAGCCACACAGCCGCTTTTAGCCAGCCGGGTCGCACTGCAGCCGGTGACGGCCACAGCTTCTGTCTCGCAGGTGCCGCCCATAGCAAGGATATGGTTTCATCCGATAGATCCGATTCCCATCATCAAAACGGGATCGACATCGACTCTGACGCTGCATCTTGAACATCAATATGTCACGCTTGCCTATCTCTCGGCGGGCGCTCCCTGGTGGGACAGCATTTTTCTCGCAGACAAGGGCTGGTACATTCCGGGGTTGCCGCAGGGCGCACTCCTGCCCATGCCTCCGGCTCCGGCAAACAGCACCGAAGCGCCTGCGACCTATGGCCTTCCGGTCGCGCTGGTCATCGTCCGCAATTTGCGCATTTCGGGTCAATGGTCTGATGATGCGCGCGCCGCCCTCGCCTCCGCTGACGGGTTTCTCGGCCCGTTTTCCCTGCATGGCGCGACACAGACGACACAGGCTGACGGATCAATCACCTATTCGCGCGACGGGATGCAGGTCGCGGCCATGTTTTGCAGTCCGCTGCCTGTCCTGCCGCCTATGGACGCGCCGCAAACGGCGCAATCCGGCCAGACGACGGGGCCGGGTTCCGGCTCCTGACCTGTTTTGGCTTTTACATGTCTTCAAATCCGATGGAGGGTATCATGGCTGACGACAACACCAATGTCTGCGACGTTCGCATGGTGACGGCGCCTGACGGCGTTGACATTCCCGTGCCTTCGGGCGGTGTCGGACTGGCATCCGGCGAATTGCTGACGGTGCGGCCCGACGCTGACGTCAATATTCAGGTCGGCGACAGCGGCTATTACGTGACGGTCAACAACGCCGATCCGTCCAACAATGAGGCGCACGATCTCTTCGCCGAATTCACTGTTGAAGGCGCCATTGCCACGTTGGAGCATCTGGCGACGGAGGCCTTTGCCAGCGCCCCGCAAATCGCGTTCAAGGCGGCGGGACTTGTCGCCTCCGTACTGGTTTCGCTGTTCACGTCGTCAAATCTGACGCGGGAAATTTTTATCCGCGGATCGTTGCCCAATGACGGCGGCAATGTGACCTATTGCATTCTGGCTTAGGTGTCCGGAATCGGGGGGTATCATGGACAAGACTCTTATAAGCTGGCTGACCCTGCTCATCTTCGATGGCGGCATCATCCTGTTGCTGCGCCTTTCGTTGCACCAGGTGGACATGCGTGCCGTGTTGCGGGAAAAGGCGCCCGATTCTCAACCCAATCCGGTCGTGGATGTTGCTGCGGGTTCCGGGGCAACGGCAGGGGCCGGGATTTTGCCTGACAATACCAGCTACAGCCGTCTGGCCGGGTTCATCGGCGCTGTTGTGCTGGCCTGCTTCCTGTGGGCCGTGGGTAACGTCATAATCTTTGATGCCTTCAACGACGCAAGCGTGATTCCTGCATTCCTTGGCTCGCTCGGCTCTTATTTTCTTGCGGGCTCGTCCCTGTTCGCACCTTATGCGTTCAACAAATTGTCCGGAATATTCAAATAATGCTTTCCGGCTGGTGTTGATCCGGCTGGTGCACGCGCTGCTTCGCCGAGTAACCAGGCGCGCCATTACCCGGCGCGCTTCTGGCACATTATGGTGGGAATTTACCGTCATCCTCGAACTCTGTCTCGACAAACTGCCGGATATGTTTGAAAAATCCAAGGCACGGCTGATGTTTGTTTTCGAGTATCCTGTTGTCGGATGAAGCCCATCATGAAAAAAACCGATAAAATCCCGTCCGCTTCCGGCCAGACGGATCAGCCGGCCGGTTCGGCGATAATGCCTGTCGCGGCGCGGGAACCGGCCGTCTCCGGCCATCCGCGCAACCGGGGAACACCGCTCCATCCCGAATGGTTCGAGGCCGTCGAGGTCAATCTGACCGCTGCGGAACGGCGCGCTGCGAGCCTTGGCGGACGGCGCACGGTCAAGAAGGAATTTCAGGCCGCATGGCTGGTCAAGGCCCTGCAATGCATCGATCTCACCACGCTGGCGGGCGACGATACGCCGGGCCGGGTGCACAGGCTGGCGCTCAAGGCGCGCCGTCCTTTGCGCGAGGATCTCGTCAAGGCGCTTGGTCTCGAGGATAGCCCGCCGAAGGTTGGCGCGGTTTGTGTTTATCCGGCCATGGTTGCTGCCGCCGTCAGGGCGCTGGAAGGCTCGGGCATTCCGGTCGCCTCGGTCGCCACCGGCTTTCCGGCGGGCCTCACGCCGCTGGCCCAGCGCCTTGCCGAAATCCGCTATGCTGTCGATAATGGCGCGCAGGAAATCGACATTGTCATTTTCCGGCAGCAGGTTCTCCTCCAGCAATGGGACGCGCTTTACGACGAGATCAGCGCCATGCGTGAAGCCTGCGGCAGCGCCCACATGAAGGCCATTCTGGCCACGGGCGATCTCAAGACCCTGCGCAACGTCTATAAGGCCAGCATGGTGGCGATGATGGCCGGAGCCGATTTCATCAAGACCTCCACCGGCAAGGAAGAGGTCAATGCCACGCTGCCGGTCAGCCTCGTCATGCTGCGGGCGCTGCGCGATTATGGCGACCTGACCGGCGAGAAAATCGGCTTCAAACCGGCGGGCGGCCTGAAAAGCGCCAAAGATGCGCTCGCATGGCTCACACTGATGAAGGAAGAACTGGGCCGCGAATGGCTTGAGCCTGACCTGTTCCGCATCGGTGCTAGTTCGATGCTCGGGGATATCGAGCGCCAGCTCGAACATTTCGTCACTGGCCGCTATTCCGCCGCCAACCATCACGCGCTCGCCTGAGGAGCAACATCAGTGCCGACCATCAAGGACATTTTACAGACCATGGATTATGGCCCCGCTCCTGAATCTGAAACCCATGTCAGGGAATGGCTGGAGCGGCACAGCGCTGGTTTTGGCCATTATATCGGCGGGGCTTTCGTGCCGTCGCGGGCTGGGGGCACGTTCGAGGTCGCTAATCCCGCGCGGGATGTTGTGCTGGCGCGCGTGGCGGAAGGCACTGCCGGGGACATTGACGCCGCTGTCCGGGCTGCCCGCGCCGCCCAGCCCGCTTGGGCCGCGTTGCCGGGGCATATCCGCGCCCGTCATCTTTATGCGCTGGCGCGCCATGTCCAGAAGCGCGAGCGTTTCCTCGCGGTTCTGGAATCGCTCGACAATGGCAAACCGATACGTGAATCGCGCGATATCGACATTCCGCTGGTGGCCCGCCATTTCTATCATCATGCCGGCTGGGCCGAGCTGATGGAGAGCGAGTTTCCCGGCTATGCGCCTGTCGGGGTGTGCGGCCAGATCATCCCCTGGAACTTTCCGCTCCTCATGCTGGCCTGGAAAATTGCGCCCGCACTGGCAGCGGGTAACTGCGTCGTGCTCAAACCGGCTGAATTTACGCCGCTCACCGCGCTCGCCTTCGCGGAAATTTGCAGCGAGGCCGGGCTTCCGCCGGGGGTCGTTAATATTGTCACCGGCGATGGCGGCACGGGCGCGGCGCTGGTGGAACATCCCGGCGTCGACAAGATCGCCTTCACCGGCTCCACCGATGTGGGGCGCATCATCCGGCGCGCGACGGCGGGCTCGGGCAAGAAATTATCGCTTGAGCTTGGCGGCAAGTCGCCTTTCATCGTCTTTGAGGATGCTGATCTCGATGCCGCCGTTGAAGGCGTCGTCGATGCCATCTGGTTCAATCAGGGGCAGGTCTGCTGCGCCGGGTCGCGCCTGCTGATTCAGGAGGGCATCAATGCGCGGTTTCTTGATAAGCTCTATCGCCGGATGCAGACCTTGCGCGTGGGCGACCCGCTCGACAAGACCATCGATATGGGCGCTATTATCGCGCCGGTGCAGTTGCAGCGTATCCGCGAGCTTGTGCAGAAGGGCGTCGAGGAAGGCGGCCGGCTCTGGCAGGCGCCCTGCGCCCTGCCGGAAAAGGGAAGCTTCTTCCCGCCGTCGGTGATTGTCGATGTGGAACCGGCCTCGACCGTCGCCGAGGTGGAGATTTTCGGCCCTGTCGCCGTGGCCATGACCTTCCGCACACCCGACGAGGCGGTGCAACTGGCCAATAACAGCCGTTATGGCCTTGCCGGTTCGGTCTGGTCGCAAAACATCGATCGTGCGCTCGATGTCGCCTCGAAGATAAAGGCAGGTGTGCTATGGATCAATTCCACCAATCTGTTTGACGCTGCTGCCGGGTTTGGCGGCTACAGGGAAAGCGGCTTTGGCCGGGAGGGCGGCCGCGAGGGCATGTTTGAATATCTGGTTTCGCGCAGCGCCGCGAAGGCTCCGGCGGATATCGCCGCCAGTCCGGCGCCGCTGGTCGCCGTGCCGCAACCGACCGCCGTCGCGGATGGCATTCCCGGCATCGATCGTACCGCCAAACTTTATGTGGGCGGCAAGCAGGCGCGGCCCGATTCAGGCTATTCCTATCAGGTAATGGGCGCGGGCGGCGCGCCTCTCGGCCTTGCCGGTCTTGGCAATCGCAAGGACATCCGCAATGCCGTGGAAGCGGCGGCGAAAGCCACAGGCTGGAGCGGGCAGGCCGGACATAACCGGGCGCAGGTTCTCTATTACATGGCGGAAAATCTGGCCGCCAGAGCCGCGGAATTTGAGGCGCGGCTGCGCGATTTCGGCCAGTCGGCGTCGGGCGCGCGCGATGAGGTTGAGCAGTCCATCCGCCGCATGTTCTATTATGCCGCCTATGCCGACAAATTCGACGGCCGTGTTCATGCCACGCGCTCGCGCCATCTCACGGTGGCGCTGAACGAGCCCTTTGGCGTCATGGGCATTCTGTGCCCCGATGATGCGCCGCTGCTGGGCCTTGTCTCCCTCGTGCTGCCCGCTATCGCCATGGGCAACCGCGTCGTGGTGGTGCCGTCGCCCGTTCATCCGCTGGCAGCAACCGATCTATATCAGGTGCTCGACACGTCGGATGTGCCCGGCGGCGTCGTCAATATCGTCACCGGAGAACGGACCGAACTTGCCAAAACCCTTGCCGAACATGACGAGGTGGACTGTCTCTGGTATGCGGCTCCGCGTTCGGGCTGGGCCGGCGTGGAACAAGCCTCGGCGGGCAATCTCAAATCGGTCTGGACGATGGATCCCGCGCAGATCGACTGGCATTCGGATGTGCAGGGGCAGGGCGCCGAATATCTGCGCCGCGCCACGCAGATCAAGACCATCTGGGTGCCCTACGGCGAATGAGCGCGCAGAGCCGCGCGGCAGATTCGGCGCGCTATTCGGGCAAAGGATCTTTCATTTTCCGGCAGTGCCCGGAGCGGGCCGTGCGGCGGCGCGATAGGCCTTGGGCGTCAGGCCCACGGATTTGCGGAATTGCCGGGTGAAGGCTGCCTGATCGGCATAGCCGCATTCCTGCGCAATCTGGCCGATAGCGTCGCGGCCCTTGCGCAGCAGCGCGCAGGCAAGCTCGATGCGCGCGCGCGTGATATATTGGCCGGGCGACATGCCATAGAGGGCGCGCACCCGAGCATCGAACTGAAACAGCGACATGCCGGCTTTGGCGGCGAGATCGGGAAGACGCAAGGTCTGGTCGAGATGGTCGCGGATATGATCCAGTGCGCGCGAAAGGCCTGCCGTTTCGGACAAGCTGACGGTCAGGGGCTGCAGGTCGCGCGAGAGACCGGCAAGCCCGATGATTTTGCCCGCTGCATCGCGCAGGGGTTCCTTCCATGTCAGGCACCAGCCTTCCGCACCGCCCGAATAGAGATGCAGTTCCAGCGCCGCCTGAATGGATTTACCGTCGCGCAGCACAGCCTGATCCTGCGCGGCAATATGCCGGCCCAGCACACCGGGAAAGGCTTCCGGGGCCGTTCGTCCGATCAGATCCTGCTTGGTGCGCAGCCCGACGCGCTCAACCAATGTGCGGTTGACGGCGACATACCGGCCCGCACTGTCCTTGATAAAAAACACTGTATCCGAGACGGCATCGAACAGATCCTCGCCCAGCCATGACCGGCCAAGCGCCTTCAGGAATTGGTCTCGGATTTGATTTTGTTCGCTCATCGGTACAGTTTGTGCTGATTCTCTGGTGCAAGCCAAATTTTCCCGCAAGACGGCCTGGTCTGCTTCTGGCAGACTCATTTCAACATTCGAGGAGACAGCCATGACCGCCAATTCAATGAGCGCCAATATTTTCGCCGGAACCATACCCGCCCTGATGACGCCCTGCACCCCGGACCGGCAGCCCGATTTTGACGCGCTGGTGCGAAAGGGCGTGGAACTGATCGCGGCAGGCATGTCGGCGGTGGTTTATTGCGGCTCCATGGGCGACTGGCCCCTGCTCACAGACGAGCAGCGCATGGAAGGCGTCGAGCGGCTGGTGAAGGCGGGCATTCCGGTCATTGTCGGCACCGGCGCGCAGAATCCGGCGCGCGCGGCGGCGCTGGCGGCTCATGCTAAGAAGGTCGGCGCCAAAGGCCTGATGATCATTCCGCGCGTGCTGTCGCGCGGCGGTTCGGTTGCGGCGCAGCGCGCCCATTTCGAAGGCGTACTCAAGGCTGCGGTCGATCTGCCTTCGGTCATCTACAACAGCCCTTATTATGGTTATGAGACGAAGGCCGATCTGTTCTTCGATCTGCGTGCGCGCTATCCGCATCTTGTCGGCTTCAAGGAATTCGGCGGGGCGGAGTCTCTGCGCTATGCCGCCGAGCATATCACCGGACGCGACAGCGCTCTCACGCTGATGGTGGGGGTCGACACGCAGGTGTTTCATGGCTTCGTCAATTGCGGCGCGGGCGGCGCGATCACCGGTATCGGCAATGTTTTGCCCAAGGAAGTGCTGCATCTCGTGGCTTTATGCGAAAAGGCCGCCGCCGGCGATGCGGGCGCGCGCGCCAGGGCGCTGGAGCTTGAGCAGGCGCTGGGCGTGCTCTCCTCGTTCGATGAGGGCGTTGATCTTGTTCTCTACTACAAATATCTGATGGTGCTTGAGGGCAACCCCGAATATGCGCTGCATTTCAACGAGACGGATGCTCTGAGCGAGAGCCAGCGCCATTTTGCTGAAACGCAGCTCAGATTGTTCAAGCGCTGGTATGCCGACTGGACACGGAAAGCCTGAACGATGCGGGTTATCGATTCCCACACCGAAGGCGAGCCGACGCGGCTCATCGTCGAGGGCGGCCCTGATCTTGGCAAGGGCTCCATGGCCGAGCGCCGTGCCAGATTCGCCCGCGATTTCGACCATATGCGCAGCTTTGCGGTCAATGAGCCGCGCGGCTTCGATGCTCTGGTGGGCGCGCTGCTCTGCGAGCCCGTCGATCCGTCCTGCGCGGCTGGGCTGATCTTCTTCAACAATGTCGGCTATCTGGGCATGTGTGGCCACGCCACCATCGGTGCGGCGGTGACGCTGGCGCATATGGGACGCATCGGGCCGGGCGTTCACCGGTTCGAGACGCCGGTCGGCGTCGTCAGCGTCGATCTGCACGGGCGCAACGAGGTCACGATAGAGAACATCGCCAGCTACCGTTACCGTGAATCTGTTGGGGTGGATGTCGCGGGGCTGGGCTGTATCACCGGGGATGTCGCCTGGGGCGGCAACTGGTTTTTCCTCACGGAAAATGCGCCCTGTGCGCTGATTATGGCTAATATTCCGGAACTTACCCGCGCGGCGGAGGCGATCAAGGCCGCGCTTGCCGCCAACAATATCACAGGCGCCGACGGGGCGGAGATCGACCATATCGAGATATTCGGCCCGCCGCAGGCGCCCGGCGCGCGGAGCCGCAATTTCGTGCTTTGTCCCGGCGGCGCCTATGACCGCTCGCCTTGCGGCACGGGCACGAGCGCCAAGCTCGCCTGCCTTGCGCAATCGGGCAAGCTGGCGGAAGGCGCGCACTGGGTGCAGGAGAGCATTGTCGGCAGCCGCTTCACCGGGCGTTACCGGCGTGACGGGAGCGGCGCCATCATCCCGAGCATCACGGGGCGGGCCTTCGTGGTGAGCGAAGCGGTTTTGCTGCATGATCCGGCAGACCCGTTCGCCAACGGCATCTTTTAGCGCCCGGCTTCAGCTGTGCAGGCCCGGCGCCTCCTGCCCCGTGCGCGCCACATAGTCCACATATCCGCCGCCATATTGATGGACGCCCTCGGGTGTCAGTTCCAGCACCCGGTTGGACAGCGCCGCGAGAAAGTGCCGGTCATGCGAGACGAACAGCATGGTGCCTTCATATTGCGACAGGGCTTTGATCAGCATTTCCTTTGTCGCCATGTCGAGGTGGTTGGTGGGTTCGTCCAGCACAAGGAAATTCGGCGGATCATAGAGCATCTTCGCCATGACAAGCCGGGCTTTCTCGCCGCCGGACAACACCCGGCACCGCTTCTCGACATCATCGCCGGAAAAGCCGAAGCAGCCGGCCAGAGTGCGCAGGGAGCCTTGTCCGGCCTGCGGAAACGAATCCTCCAGCGACTGGAACACCGTGCGCTCGCCATCCAGCAGTTCCATGGCGTGCTGGGCGAAATAGCCCAGCTTCACGCTGCCGCCCAGCGCCACCATGCCGTCATCCGGCTCGGCAAAACCGGTCACCAGTTTCAGCAATGTTGATTTCCCCGCGCCGTTGATGCCCATGACGCACCAGCGTTCCCTGCGGCGCACCACAAGATCGAGCCCTTCGTAAATGGTGCGGCTGCCGTAACGCTTATGCACATTCTTGAGGCTGACGACGTCGTCGCCGGATCGCGGCGCAGGCGGAAAGTCGAAGGATACCGCCTGACGCCGCTTCGGCGGCTCCACACGTTCGATTTTGTCGAGCTTTTTGACACGGCTCTGCACCTGCGCCGCATGGGAGGCGCGCGCCTTGAACCGCTCGATGAACTTGATCTCCTTGGCGAGCATGGCCTGCTGGCGTTCAAACTGCGCCTGCTGCTGCCGTTCGTTTTGCGCGCGTTGCTGCTCGTAGAATTCGTAATCGCCCGAATAGCTGGTCAGCCCGCCGCCGTCGATCTCGATGATCTTGGTGACGATGCGGTTCATGAATTCGCGGTCATGCGAGGTCATGAGCAGCGCGCCCTCGTATCCCTTGAGAAACTGCTCCAGCCAGATCAGGCTTTCCAGATCGAGATGGTTGCTCGGTTCGTCGAGCAGCATGACGTCGGGCCGCATGAGCAGGATGCGGGCCAGCGCCACGCGCATTTTCCAGCCGCCGGACAGGGCGCCGACATCGCCGTCCATCATTTCCGGGGTGAAGCTCAGTCCGGCCAGAACTTCGCGCGCCCGGCCATCGAGCGCATAGCCGTCCAGTTCCTCGAAGCGGCCCTGCACCTCGCCGTAGCGCTCGATGATGGTGTCCATGTTATCGGCCTGATCCGGATCGGCCATGGCCGCCTCCAGCGCTTTCAGTTCGGCGGCCACGGCGCTGACAGGGCCTGCGCCATCCATGACTTCAGTCACCGCGCTGCGTCCGGACATCTCGCCGACATCCTGATTGAAATAGCCGATGGTCACGCCGCGATCGACGCCCACCTGGCCTTCGTCGGGGAGTTCCTGCCCGGTGATCATCCGGAAGAGCGTGGTCTTGCCCGCGCCGTTTGGGCCGACGAGGCCGACTTTCTCACCCTTCAGGAGTGATGCCGAGGCTTCGATGAACAGAATCTGGTGACCATTCTGCTTGCTGATATTTTCGAGACGGATCATGTTGACGCAGGACCTGAAAAAATTGAGGCGCCCTTATGCCACGTGTTGCGCAGCCTGACGAGTGCCGTGCAACAATTATGTGATCCTGCATATCTGTATCCCAAAAACGCCTGAACTCCGTTCACGCCTCCAGATATCGCGCAACCATGATTTTCATGAGCTGAAAGATGGAAAATCCCTCCAGCCTTTTGAAATAATTTCCAGAATAGATTTCCTTGATCAGGTGAATGCTGTTGGTGGTTACATGCTCGAATTCGACGCGAACGATATTGTCTTTGCTTTCGACAACTCTCGCGGACAGATCCCGGAACTTGGGAATTTTCAGCGAAACGCTGTCGTTTATGCCGATATCTCCATGATATAAAACATGAAAACGGCAGCCCCGCGTTGAAATATCGATAAGCTTGCCCAGCCGCGATGTGTTGCCGATGCCGACCTGTATGGGTTCGTTGGTGGCAAAGCGTTCCTCTGTCCGGAACCTTGGCCTCTCGATGCAGAGAAAAAATGCCAGCAGCAGGATCAATATGTTGTAGCAGCTCCAGAACAGCGTCATCACTTCGTTCGACGCCGTCGTGCCGACATCCGGCCCCTTGAGCAGAGTGTAGAAAATGCCGAGCAGGGTCAGGGCGATGCCAAGCGCGAACCATTTGGCCAGAGACCATTGGATCTGGGTGCCGTTTCGCGTCAGGCCTTTGGTCGTGACGACGAATTTCTGGTTCTTCGAACCGAAAAGCCCGATGATGCTGGCGCGTATCGATTCCTTGGCGCCGAGCAGCGCCGTGGCATCAGTGAGGATCGGCAGGTTGGCGCCGCGGCTGACCCAGCCGAGATAGATCACGCAACTGAGCCAATAGGGCGCAAAATATTGCAATATGCCCATCAGGTTTGTGTGCATGATGGTCAGGCCGAACGGCCAGTAAAGAATAGGCATGAGAATGGACAAAATTCGCATGACCGGGCTCACCGTCCAGAACAGCAGTGTGTCGAATGTGTGCAGCCGCATGAGCAGCGGTGTTGGCCCCGGCGAGAATGGTCCCCATTTCGATCTGATGATCTGCATGGCGCCGATGCACCAGCGCGAGCGCTGGGTGAGATATTCCTTCAGGCCTTCTGGCGCCAGCCCTGCGGTCAGAGGTTCGTTGAGATAGGCTGTCCGGTATCCAAGCCCCGCAAGCTTGATCGACAGCAGCATGTCCTCGGTGATGCTTTCGATGGGAAAGCCATTGATTTTCTTCAGGCATTCGAGACGCACCACAGAAGAGGTGCCGCAGCAGAAGGCCGTGCCATGTGCATCTTTCGAAGGCAGAATCGCATCAAAGAAGAACCGCTGCTCGTCGGGAACCAGATGGCTGCTTTTGAGGTTGAGCTGAATGGGATCGGGATTGAAAAAGTGCTGCGGGGTTTGAACTATGCCGACCTTGGCGTCCTGAAACAGCGGAATGCAGCGACGGAGAAAATCTGGTCCGGCGACAAAATCGGCATCGAGAACGGCGATCAGCTCCGGCGGCTGGTCAAGGCTGGCAAGGTGGTCGAGGGTCGCGTTCATATTGCCGGCCTTGCCGTGGGCATTTCCGGTACGGGTGCGATAGAATGCGCCGAGTTCGGCAGCCAGTTCGGCCAGCCAGTCCCGCCTGCCGTCATCAAGAACCCAGACGCGATAATTGGAATAGTTCTGGGAGAGCGCGCCGACGATTGTGCGGCGCAGGATTTCCCGCTCCTCGTTGTAGGAGGGGATCAGGATGTCGACCAGCGGCTCGGGCTTGTCACGGCAGGCCTCGCCTCTCGCATCGGCTTCGGTGCTGCGTTCCGAGACTTTCGAGAGAACATGCATCAGCAGGATGGTGGCGATGCAACTCAGCACTTCGACAATGAAAAATGCGTAAGTCGCAAAGCTGCTGACCGAATAATCGAAAGCGCCCAATGTATGCGTCGCCCGCCAGATGACATAGCGCACGAGCAGAAAGATGGTCAGCCAGGATCCGGCAAAGCGGACCGTGCGGTTGTTTGCGTCAATGCCCTGAAGAAACGAAATCGGCAGGACGATAACAGCAATGTATGGCAATATCGCATAGGTATCGAAAAACATGTTATTTCTCAATCGTCATGCGGCCCAATGCCGCCATTTCGCAGGCTGTATAGGACGTGCCGGCATCCATTCTGGCGATAACCTGAAACATGTCATTGCCATCGGCTGAAGAGCCCAGCACCGAAGTGCTCGTCACTGTACCCTGAAGCCGGTATCGGGAATCCGCCGATTCAAAATTGACAGTTTGTCCCAGTCGAACCCGCTTGAAGACATCCTCGGGCACCTTGGCCCGGACGATCGGCATGTCACACCGGACGAAATGGCCGACGACGTCCCCCTTGTGCACGAATTGTCCCGAATTGGCCCGCTGATCAATGATGCGGCCGCGAACCGGCATTTTGATCTGGTTGTGCTTCTGGATGTCCAGCAAGGTCTTTTCATGTTCATAACGGCTGCGAAGGTCGGCCAGCCGCGCGGTGAGCTGATCCTTGCGCGCATTCAGCCCGATCTCATCCTGCTTGAGGCGCAGGATCGTCTGCTGATCATTGCTGTATTCAACGGCATAATCGCTCATGAAAATATCAAGAGCGGCATTCGAGGCCTCGTCCGTGAGCACGCGCTGCCGATCCTGCATATTGTGCAGTTCGATCCGGGCAATGGTGGCTTCCCGGCGATAGGCCTCCGCATCGGATTGGGTGATCAGTCCGGATTTTGAAAGACTGAGACTGTGCGTATAGGCTGTGTCGGCCTCTTCCGAGCGGTTGGTTGCCAATGTCAGCGCCGTTGCAAAGGTCTTGAGACGGTCTTGCAACTGCGCGCTGCGCGTCAGCCTGAACTGATCGGCTTTGGCGAGATAGGCCGATAATTGATCGCCTGTGAGACGAAGCTTATCCTCGGTTGCCTTGGCTTCCGCGCTGGCATCGAGAATATCCGCGTTCAGTTGAGCGAAGCGACCCGTATCAATTTGGGAGTTGGACAGTTCGGCAATGATCTGTCCGCTTTCAAATATTGCGCCCGGAAAACCCGGCTCCGATTGCAACTCTCCGTCCACCGGCGCGGAAACGTCAAATTCCAGGCCGGTGAGAACTGCGTTTCTCGCCTCTGTGACGAAAATTCTATTATATAAAAATAAACCAATTATGATAATAAAAATTATCACAGAAAATATTCTTAACAAAAGACCAAAACGCATAATAAAAAATCCAAATAAGAAAAATATACATATGGATTAGGCTATTTTTATTAAAATTCTCTTGCATTTTTATTCAAAGGCACCGGGATTCGCTGTGCCCGTGCAGATGCGCGGCGCACTTTGGCGGCCGTGACGGTTTTCGACACGGCGCCCGTTGGCGCCGGGCGCGCACTCACCTGCGCCGGATTGGCTTGCCTGACCTCTTGTGCGGAGTCGTTCCTCTCATTGTGAAAGACGCGCTGGCAGCGCTGCCGAGGTGGTGCCGGCTCTCCGGATGCGCGTGGCTGATTGAGCACAGCGAAGTGGGCAACTGCGATTGGGCTTTGAATAAAACAATGAAATCAGCAGGGAATTTTGAACGATAATGAGATTATATGGAATGCTTTAAAATAATATCAAAATAAATATATTCAAAACGCGTCAATAAATTGGTTAATAAATGAATATTTGGCGTAAAATGAAAAATTTAGTAGAACAACATAAATATTTCAGGAATATTATTCATGAAGTAATTATGATTTGACAATTCATGGAAACATGGAGCGCGGATGGCCTTAAGTTTTGCCTGATACGTCAATGCCCGGTTTGCGAAAACCTGTCGCAGCCAACGATAGCGGATGGCCTTGCCAGACCGTGCCTCCGTTGCCGGAATGCCTTCGTGCAGGCGGGCATCGAAGGCAGACTGGTCCGAAGCCGAAATCTAACGTGTTGAAATATATGTAATATGTCGGGAGCATGTCATGGATTTTGTGCTTGAGCAGTTTGAACACGCCGTTTATTCCCGGCAATATGAGGATGCCGGCCGACTTGTCATTACTTTGCTCCAGCAGATTGATGCAAACTACGGCAATATCGGCCCGAAATTTATCAAGCTCCAAAAACAAGATCCCGCCAGTGATCTGATGGTTGATGCCGGTAAAATGACGCGGCTGGCGGCGGCTATAACCTGTCTGTTCTCAGACCCCGGTTTTCAGCTCTCACCGGCGGGATATTTGCAAATGCTGCCGATGCAGCGCTGGCTTTCTTTGATCTTTGCCGTCACGCCGTTCCGTCACGCAGACCACATTATCCGCGGTATGAACGCCGAGAAATGGGACAGCCCCAATCTGTCCTATCCGGCGCATTTTATGCCGAAACTGGCCTTGCTGTCCTTTCCTGACTCTGAAGTGCCGCTGGATCTCGATGCACTCTGGCAGGTCAGCCGCGAATTGGCGGCCAGTCTGGCCATGATCTGGCTGTCTCCCCGGTTCCTGGGAACAAAGGCTGCGCATGACAAGCGGGAATATGTTCTTGGCTGGCTGCCAGACAAGCTGCCCGAGTTGGATTTTGACACATTGCCCATGGGCATCATTCAGGATGTGGTGATGCACTCAAGCTATGCCGCCCGCCCGGATCGTCACAATGTTAAAAAAGGCGTTAATGCTGTAATCCGCAAAAAATTGGAAGCACAAGGCTGGAAAGATATTCGTATGCCTGAGTCTGCGCATAAGCCGGAGGGCAAGCCAGTTATGATGGTTGTGCTGGAATGGTTCAGCGCTCAGCATTCGATTTACCGCACGCACTCCACCACATTGCGCGCCGCGCGGGAGCGGTTCCATCTTATCGGCATGGGCTATGACGATCAGGTAGATCCTGCAGGTCGGGCGGTTTTTGACGAATTCATCCCGATCAAGCCGGCCGATATGTTTGAGCAACTCGCTCAGATCAGGGAGATTGCTCTAAACCGCTCTGCTAGTGTGCTGTACATGCCTAGCGTTGGCATGTTTCCATTGACAATTTTTTTGAGCAATGTCCGTCTGGCACCGCTTCAAATGATGGCGCTTGGCCATCCTGCCACCACCAAGTCGCCCAATATTGATTATGTTGTGGTCGAAGATGACTATGTTGGCGATGAAGCCTGTTTCTCCGAAAGCCTGTTGCGACTGCCTAAGGATGCCTTGCCCTACGTCCCGTCGGCGTCAGCCCCGAATGACTTGATCCCTAATCTCAGGCGCTCTCCCAAAGTCGTAAAAATTGCAGTCTGCGCGACCTCCATGAAGCTCAATCCCGCCTTTCTGAATGCTTGCGTCGCTATTTCAGAACGTACTCAGACCCCCGTTGAATTTCATTTCATGGTGGGACAGGCGACGGCGCTTGTTTATCCGCATATTAAGGCCTTCATCTCTTCTTATCTGGGTGATCGCGCTGTGGTCTTTCCTGGCAAGCCTTATGGCGAATATATGCGCAATATCAATGAATGCGATATGTTCATTAATCCGTTTCCGTTCGGCAATACCAATGGGATCGTTGACGTCGTGACTCTGGGCATGGTCGGCGTGTGCCTGACGGGGCGCGAGGTGTTTGAGCATATTGATCAGGGTCTGTTCGAGCGACTGCAGTTGCCGGACTGGATGGTGGCGACAACGGTTGCCGATTATGTCGCCGCAGCAATCCGGCTTGTTGATGATCATGCCGAGCGCCTGCAATTGCGCCGGGATATTATCAGCCGAAATGGTCTCGACACATTGTTCACCGGCAGGCCGGAAGTGTTCGGACAGGAGATTTTAAAACGGTTGCAGCAGAAGGCGCCTGCGCCCTTGCAGCCGCCGCCGCTCAATTTTGCCGATCAGTTTTCGGAGAGCTGAAAATGTGTTGACGCCAATGTGTCAACAGCAGCCGAGCCGGTCTGTGTAAAAGGCGGCAATCTCTGGTTCGAGCTGCCGCCATGCGCCAAGAAAGGCGGCCTGACCGGGTATTTTCCGGCGATACTCGGCACGTAGCTGCGTTTCCACGGCGTCAAGATCGATGGTGCTGACGCGCCCCTGACTGACAATGTCGCGCCCAGCCACCAGCAACTGCACCACATGGGCCCGGTTTGCCCGTCCGAACAATAGATCAACCGGCGCAACCGGCATCAGCGCATCCCGGTCGAGCAGATCGAGGTCGAGCACCAGAATATCCGCCGGTGCGCCGGTCTGCAGGCTGCCGCTGCCCGGCGCACCATTGGCATGGCGGCCATTGCACACTGTGGCCGCGAGCCATGCATCGCGGCTTATATGTGTGTCAAAGCCCCAGCCTCCGTGCAGGAAATGGCCAAGCCGCAGTTCACGCAGGATATCGTCGTCCTCGTCCAGAGCCGAACCGTCGACCCCGATTGCGATCCGGCAGCCCTGTCTGAGCGCCGCGCCGATGGGTGCTATGCCAGAGCGCAGATGCAGGTTTGAACTGGCATTGGTGACGATGGTTGCGCCTTTCGCGGCAATAAGCGCAAGTTCGTCCGGGCGCGCATGCACGCAATGGGCCAGAGCCAGCCTGTCGCTGAGCAGGCCAAGCCCGTCAAGATGGGCGACAACGCCGTCGGGATAGGCCAGATCGGCGAATGCGCGCTGATATCGGGTTTCCAGCAGATGCATATGCACCCGCCTTCCGGTTCGCGCCGAGGCGGCGGCTATGGCCGACAGCAGTTCATCGGAGCACCATTGTACGCCGCTGGGGCCGAACTGCACCCGGAACATGTCGGTTTCAACCACTGCGGCGATGTCTTCGACACGCGCGACCTGTGCGGCGGCATCGGGCATGGGCGCGCAGAACAGCGCTTCGATGAGGGCGCGCGCTTCGCCGGGCAGGCGGTTCAGCACCTTGTCTGATGGCCCGTAGACAAGCGGATTGCGGTCTCGCATGAACAAGGCAAAGGTGACGCGCAAGCCCACATCTCTGGCGGCGCGGGCAACTTCCTTCACTTCTTCAAGCGGCGGCATCGGCCCGTGCAGGCGGGTATAATGCGCCATGACCGAGCCTGCGCCCGCACGCGCCGCGCGCCCGAAGGCTGCGAGCGCGCCAAGATAGGGATCGGCCGCGGGCATGGCCGCGAGCGCCGGCAGCCAGCTTTCAAGCGGCTTGTTGCCCGCTCCGAACGATGTGGTCGAGAGCGGTCGGGCATGGTCATGCGCATTCACCAGCGCGGGCATGGCCAGCAGGCGGCGCTGCCGCGCATGTCCGGCGGGTGTGATGGCGGCGATCTGCCCGGCATCGATATGAATATCGACCGGCCCGCGTCCGGGGTTATCGAGCAGGATCACGCCGTGCAGCGCCGTCATGCTGGTTCTGTCCGTTTGGTTGGCCGCATATGGCGCGAGGCGTGAATCATGGTTCGTCGATCACGCTGACATGCGCGGCCACAATGCGCCAGCCCTGTGGAAAGCGCACCCAGCTCTGCATTTGCCGTCCCACCTTGCCCGGCGCGCTTTCGCGGGTGAAAAGCGTCGCTGTCGTGGCAAAATCGCGCCCATAGGTGGTGATGCTGGTCTTTTTCAGCCGCCGTGCCAGACCATCCGGCGGGCGGGCGGCGCGGAACGCCCGGATGGCGGCATAGCCATAAAGATTTTCGCCCGCGCCATAACGTATCGCCTCCTCGCTTTCCAGAAAAAAGGCATCGAGCGCGGCCACGTCATTGCTGACCAGCGCCCGCTCGTAGCTGGCAAATTGCGCGGCAACTTCCGCGACGATATCCGGATCATTGATGATCATGTGGGCCCCGGCCAGTTGCGGCCCAGCCAAATCTGGCCAGAGGCGCATGCACGACACCCTCGCGTTCGAGCGCCCGCGCAACGCGCATGACTAGATTTTCGCGCCATGGCGCGCCGATGATCTGCACACCGATGGGCAGGCTCTCATCCTTCGTCCAGACCGGCACTGTCACCACCGGCAGGCCGATGAAGGAAATGGGCTGCGAAAAAATGCCCAGATTGGGCCGCACGAGCATCTCCTCTGAGTCCAGCATCATGGTCTTCTGGCCAATCCTCGGCGCGCGGCAGGGCGTGGCCGGAGCCAGAAGAATGTCGGCGTGATGAAACACCTTGCTGACTTCGGCCTGAAACCAGCGGCGGAATTTCTGCGCCCGCACCAGCCATTGGCCGGGAATCATCGTGCCGGCCAGCAGGCGGTCGCGCACATCCGGGTCAAATTGCGCCGCGCGGCTTTGCAGGCGCTCCAGATGCAGGCCTGCGCCTTCCGTCATGGCGATGATATAGGCTGCGGAGCGGGCATTGTTGGCATGCGGCAATTCAAGCGTCGCGGTTGCTTTCAGGGCGGATGCGACGCGTTCTGTTGCTTCGAATGCGGCTGGCTCGCCCATCCGGGCAAAATAGCCGCCAAGACGCGCGATGCGCAGCCCATGGATACTATGCTCAAGGTCTGGCAACACCGGTTCGGGGAGAATTCTGGCCTGAGCAGGGTCGCTGTCGTCAAGGCCCAGCATTGCGTCATAGGCGAGGGCAAGATCGATGACGGAACGGGCAAAGGGTCCGAGATGGTCAAAGCTGGCCACGAAGGGAAATGTGCCGCTGCGCGACAGACGGCCATAAGTGGGCTTGAGGCCGAAAAGCCCGCAGAAACTTGCAGGAACGCGGATCGAGCCGTTGGTGTCGGAGCCGAGCGCCAGCGGCGACAGGCCGCCCGCCACCGCCGCCGCTGATCCGCCGGAGGAGCCGCCGGTCATGTGATCTGGCGCATGCGGATTGCGCGAGGCGCCGTCATGAGCATTTTCGCCCGTGAAATCATAGGCATATTCGCCCATATTCGCGGCGCCGACAAGAATGGCGCCCGCGGCCTCCAGCTTGCGCACCAGCATGGCATCCGCCCCGGCAGGGGCGCGGCTGCGGTTGATGGCTGAACCGGCGCGGGTTGGCAGCCCGGCAATGTCGAACAGATTCTTGGCGACGAAGGGCACACCGGCGAGCGGGCCCAGCGTTTCTCCGCGCGTTCGGCGGGCATCGAGCGCGTCCGCCCGCGCCAGAGCCCGCTGTTCCGTGATGTCGGTCAGAGCGCCCAGCGCGCTGTTGCGCTCGCTGATGCGATTCAGCGCGGCTTCAATGATGCCGCGCGCGCTCGACGCGCCCGACCGGACAGCGGCGGCGAGCACCGAGGCGTGTTGATCCATGAGGCTCATGGCGCGAACACCGGGGCTGGTTCCTGTTCATCGGGCAGCGGTACCGCCAGCACTTTGGCGGCATGGCTGGCGGCAATGGCCAGATGCAGCGCGATCTGCGGCTTCCATTCGGGGTTTATGGTCAGGCCGTTGAGCGGGGCCATTGCCTCGATCACGGCTTCAGGGGAAAATTCACTCATGTCACGGCCTCCCGTAATGCGGCCAGCGGTGTCACCCAGCCGATTGCGCCCTGTGCGCAGATCATGTCCAGCCTAGCCTGTTTGAACTGCGGAAAATAGCGGGCTGTTGCATCTTCGATCAGCAGGCATTCTTAGCCGCCCTTGCCGCAGAAATCGGTCTGCATGGCGATGATGATGAGGGCGGTGCTCTGCGGTGTCCACCTGCCGTTACAGGGCCGGGGACAGGCTTGCAGCATGTCCACGCACCATTTCCGGCGGCGCCCATGGCTTTGGCCTGCAAGAATTTGCGTCGGGATAAATCGCTCGATGACATCAGAACCCCCATTCGATCTCCCATGCGCGAAAAGGCACAGGATGCTCAGGGGTATTCAAGCAAGGAGCGTGCCGCGCTCGAATGCGCGCAGGAAGGGCCGGCCTGCCAGCGCGCCGCGCTATCGCACCAAAGACATCGGCGCAGGTTGAATGTTTGGGCGGGATGTCGGATTGCGGCCTTGCATGAAATTTGCTTGGTGTATGCTCGCGCTTCCAGATGACAAGGATAAATCTCATGTCAGCCCGTGATGTACCTTTGGCGATAGCCGCCATTCTGGCGGCGCATGAGGCTGGCCAGCCTTCGTCAGAGACGATAGAAGCGGTTTATGCGCGCATAGCCGCGCACAACGATCCGGCCCTGTTCATCACATTGCGCCCCGAGGCGGAATCGCTGGCGCTGGCCGCGCGCCTGCCCACGACAGCGGCCTGCCCGGATTTTGCCAATTCTGCCCAAAAATCAGCCTTTGTGGTTGGGCGGCCGGAGCAGGCGGGGGCGATCGTCATCGGCAAAACCAATCTCGATCAGTTCGCCGACGGCCCTTCGGCGAAGGGATTTCTTGTCGAAGCCGGGGCTGTGCGCGAGGCGCGCGACGTCAGTTCGTTTGGCGGATGGCGCGCCTATCTGGCGGCGGGAGCCTGAAGCCATGGCGATCGACCGTCTTTTCTGCAATGCGCGGCTGGCTGACAGGGGCGGCGAATGTGTCGATATTGCCGTCGAGGGCGGCAAAATCGCCGCAATCGGCCGGAATTTTGTCTGCGATGCGCCGTCGGAGGATTTGCAGGGCGCGCTGATCGTTCCCGGCTTTGCCGACAGCCATATTCATCTCGACAAATCCTGCATAGCGGAGCGGTGCCTGTGCCGCACCGGCACCCTGCAGGAAGCGATCGCGCAGGTATCTCTCGCAAAAAGGGCGTTCAGCGAGGAGGACGTCTACGCGCGCGGCAAAAATACCATCGAAATGGCGCTGGTGCACGGCACCACGCATATGCGGGCACATACGGAAGTTGATCCCCTGATCGGTCTGCGGGGTTTTGAAGCAGTGTCCCGGCTGAAAAAGGACTTTGCCTGGGCGATGGATATCCAGATCTGCGTTTTTCCGCAGGAGGGACTTTTCAACAATCCCGGCACGGAGGAACTGCTGCGGGCGGCCTGCAAGGCGGGCGCCGATGTGCTTGGCGGCTGTCCCTATACGGATTCGCAACCCGCCGCGCATATCGGGCGCATCTTCGACATGGCGCGCGAATTTGATCTCGACCTCGATTTTCACCTCGATTTTGATCTGGACCCGCGTGACATGCTGCTGGAGACGGTGCTGCGTGAGACGGATCGGCGCGGATATGCGGGCCGCGTGGCCGCCGGACATGTGACCAAGCTGGCCGCGGTTGCGCCCGCAATGCTCGACAATCTTGCGCGCCGCCTGCAGCAGGCCGGCATAGCCATCACCGCTCTGCCGGCAACGGATCTGTTCCTGATGGGCCGTGACTATGAGATCATGGCCCCGCGCGGCATAGCGCCGGTGCACAGGCTGGCCGCGCAGGGCGTTCTGTGCTCGCTGGCCACCAATAATGTGCGCAATCCGTTCACGCCTTTTGGCGATGGTTCGTTGCTGCGCATTGCCAATCTTTACGCCAACGCGCTCCAGCTCGGACGTCCCGGGGATCTGCGTCAGTGTCTGGATATGATCACCCGCGCCCCGGCGCAGCTCATGGGTTTGCGCCACTATGGGCTTGGAGTGGGCAGTGCCGCGGATTTTGTCGTGCTTGCGTGTCAGGACGACGTTAATGCGGTGGCCGGTCCGGCCCCTGTCCTGCGTGGCTTCAAGCGCGGACGCCAGACCTTCACCCGCCCGGCAGCAACGATCTGCACACCGGAGCTGTAAATGCGCGCCGGTCACACCATGCCCGAACCGGCATCCGAGCCATGGGCCTTCTGGCGCATCTGTATATAGCGGATAGCGAAGAGCGCTGAAAAGATGACAGCGAAGGAAATGGCCGAAATCACCGTGCCGAGGGCGTAGATGTCGGGCTTGGTGACGGTGGTGGTCAGGCCCTGCAGTTCGAGCGGCAGGGTGTTGACCGGGCCGATGGCCTGACTGGAGCGGGCGAGTTCATCCCAGGACAGCGTGAAGCCGAACAGGCCGATACCGATCACCGAAGGCATGATGATCGGCAGAACCACATGGCGGAAGGTCTGCCAGGGTGTTGCGCCCAGATCGCGCGCCGCTTCCTCCAGCCGGGGATCGAAGCGGTTGAAAATCGCGAACATGATGAGCAGGCCGAATGGCAGCGTCCAGGTAAGGTGCGCGCCAAGGCCGGAGGTGAACAGCCCCATGCCGGTTGTCCAGTTGTCGGCAAAATCCTGAAAGCCCAGCTTCGGCGCAATGAAGTGAACGGCATCGTCCAGCAGGCGGAATTCAAGAGCTATGCCGAGCGAGGTGATCAGCGACGGCACGATAAGGCTGGCGATGGCCGTGAAGAACAGGAGGTTCTGTCCTCTGAATTTCTTGCGGAACGCCATGCCCGCCGACACCGAGATGATCACGGTGAGCAGCATCACCACAACGCCGAGTTCCAGCGAGCGGAGGAACGCCGAGCCGAGATCGACAATGCCGTTGCCGTCATACAGCTTTGCAAACCACGTGAGCGAAACGCCGTTCATGGGAAAGGTGAGACCACCCTGCGGCCCCTGAAACGACAGCGCGTAGATTGCCAGCATCGGGCCGTAGAGAAACAGCACATAGAGCGTGAAGAAAGCCCCGAGAAGCCAGAATGCCTTGCCGCGTGTCTCCCTCATGGCTCAAAGCTCCTTGCGCACGTTGACCAGCCGCGTCAGCATCACGATGATCAGAAAGGTGATGCCGAGCAGAATCACGGAATTGGCAGCCGCGACCGGAAATTGCAGCGCATCCAGCCGTGTCTGGATCATTTTTCCTGCGGAGGCGATCTGCTCGCCGCCCATCACGCCGATGGTGATGAAATCCCCCATGACAATGGTGATCACGAAGATCGAGCCAATGACTATGCCGGGCTTGGCCAGCGGAATGATGACATTGACCAATGTCTGCCAGCCCGAGGCGCCGGCATCATAGGCCGCCTCGACCAGCGCCCTGTCGATGCGGATCATTGAATTGAAGATCGGCACCACCATGAAGAATGTGAAGAGATGCACCAGCGCCAGCACCACGGAAAATTGCGAGAACAGCAGCCATTCCAGAGGCTGGCGGATGAGGCCCATGCGCTCCAGCGTTATGTTGACGAGACCATTGCGCCCCAGCAGCGGAATCCACGCGATCATGCGGATGACGTTCGATGTCCAGAACGGAATGGTGCACAAGAGCGAGAGTATGATCTGCCACTGCTTCGAGCGGACATGAAAGGCAAGAAAATAGGCAATCGTAAAGCCGATCAGCAAGGTCAGCAGCCAGACGATAAAGCAGAATTTCAGCGTCGAGACATAGGTCTTGAGCATGGTGCAGAGCGTCGGCAATTGCGCAAGGCAGCCTCGGAAGCTGTCGGCATAGCCACGCGTGGTGAAGGCGGGGATCATTTCGTAATCATTGTAGTTCCAGAAGCTGACCACCACCACCAGCGCCAGTGGCAGCAGGAAAAACACAAGGAAAACCAGCATCATCGGTCCGGCCTGCAGCCAGGCGACGAGAGTGGCGTAACGTGACTTTTCTGCCATTGATCTGCCTTCTGGCTTATAATGAATGACTTCATTGGGAGGCGGCGTATTCCCTCTCCCCGTTAAAACGGGGAGAGGAGACGCGCAGGACGAATTCCACGTAAACGCAACAAGCTATAGCAAGTGGGCCGCTTCGCTTTGCTCGCAATGACGGACTTTTTCCCTCTCCATCCTCATCCTTTCAGAACGTCAGGATAAGGGGGGCGAGGCTGTTTCATGACTTAAGCTGCGATGAACTCGTTCCATTTGCTGACCATGTAGTCGTTTTCGTCCATCACGGCGTTCCAGCAGGCGATTGCGCCCATGCGTTCGTCATAGGAGCCGCCATCGCGCACGGCGCCGGCCTTTTCGAGCAACGTGCCGTCGGGGGCCTTGATGTCGTGCTGTGCGGGCTTGCCCTCCATCCAGTAGCCCCATTCATCGGCGGTCATATTGGCCTTGGCGGTGGGCAGAACGGCGGAATAATAGCCCTGCCGGTTGAGATAGCCGCCGGCAAAACCCGAAAGAAACCAGTTGATGAATTCATAGGCAATATCCTGCTTGGCGCCCTTCACGCCCTTCGACATGCAGAAGCCCGAAGCCCACGCGCGATAGCCTTCCTTGAGCGGCTGGAAAACGCAGGGGATGCCCATCGAGCGCACTTTGGTGACGGCAGGAGACCACATCGACTGGATCACCGTTTCACCCGAAGCCATCAGATTGACGCTCTCGTTGAAGTCCTTCCAGAAGGCGCGGAACTGGCCGGCCTTCTTGGCATCGCTCATCACCTTCATGGTGAAGTCGATTTCCTCGCGCGTCATATTGCCCTTGTCGGCATATTTTTTCAGGCCCATGGCCTCGACGACCATGGCGGCGTCCATGATGCCGATGGAGGGAATATTGAGAATGGAGGCCTTGCCCTTGAATTCAGGGTTGAGCAATTCCGCCCAGGACGTGATCGGGCGCTTGATCAGGTCCGGCCGGATACCAAGCGTATCGGCATTATAGACAGTCGGGATGAGGGTGACCCATTCTGTCGGCGTCTTGGAAAATTTGGTGGAATTCTTGCCCTCGAGATAGAGCACTTTCCAGGGTGCGGTGCCCTGACCGCCGATCTTCTTGCCGGAGGGCAGTTCGCCCTTGGTGAATACGGGCGTGATATTGTCGAATTCCTTTATCTTTTTGCTGTCCAGCGGCAGGATATTGCCCGAGGGCACCAGTTTCTTGAGGCTGAAATATTCAGTGTCCAGCACATCGAAGGAATTGGGCTGGGTCATGACGCGCTTGGTCACATCGTCGGTGGTGGCGGTGATATATTCGATCTTGATGCCCGTATCCTTGAAGCATTGCTTCGATATTTCATCGCCTTCATTCACGGCCGTGCCCAGATAACGCAGCACTTTGGGCTCCGAGGCCCGGATATAGGGAAAGCCGGTGATCGCGCCTGAGCCCGCCGCGACGCCCGCCAGTCCTGCAACACCCTTGAGCAGCGAGCGGCGGCTCAGGTCTGATTTGCCGAGAATATCCTGATCACTCATGTTCAGCACTCCATGTCATCCGGCTGACCGGCCGGTCGGTTTATCCGGTTCGCAGAATGTGTGGATAGCCGAATCCTGCCATCGCGCCGTCACCTGCTCCGAAACTTGAAAGGAATGGGCGTCGAAAGCCGCCTCGCTCAGATGGGCGACCAGTTCCTCGCCTGTCGCCGTAACAAGGCTGACCTGCACGAAGGTGCCCTGATATTCGATATCGGTAATTCTGGCGGCCAGACCCGCACCCGGTTCGCGGCTAAGTTCAAGTTTGTCGGCCCGTACGGCGAAGGCGCCGGACAAATCCCTGATGATATTGTGGCCGCCGATGAAACGCGCGACGAACTCGGTCTTCGGCGCGTTGAACACCGCGCGCGGATTGCCCTGTTGTTCGATTCGCCCGCCATTCATCACCACGACAAGATCGGCCAGAGCCATGGCCTCTTCCTGACCATGGGTGACATGAATGAACGTGATGCCAAGCTCGCGCTGCAGGCGTTTGAGTTCGGCCCGCATCTTTACCCGCAGGAAGGGGTCGAGCGCTGAGAGCGGCTCATCAAGCAGCAAAATCTGCGGCTCGGTGATCAGCGCGCGCGCCAAAGCCACGCGCTGCTGCTGCCCGCCCGAAAGCTGCGCCGGAAGGCGGCTGGCGAAGGGCGTGAGCGCCACCAGTTCTAGCAGTTCGGCCGCGCGCCGGTGGCGGGTCGCCTTGTCGGTTCCGCGCATTTTCAGGGCAAAGGCGACATTGTCGAGCACCGAGAGATGCGGAAAAAGCGCATAGGACTGAAACATCATCGCCGTGCCGCGCTTGGCTGGTTCCAGATCGGTGACATTGTGCGGGCCGAGGATAATGTCGCCGCTGCTGGCGCTTTCATGGCCCGCAATCATCCGCAGCGTGGATGTCTTGCCGCAGCCCGATGGGCCGAGCAGACAGCAATATGTGCCTGCGGGAATTTTCAGATCGATGGAATCCACCGCTGTAGTCGAACCATAAATCTTGGTCAGGGCGGCTAATTCCAGTGCGGCAGGCTTAACCATTCAGACTCTCAAAGCGTGTTTGTCCCGAAAGGCCCCGCAAGATCCGCATTTCTGACTATGCGGAATTCACGCGGGGCAAAGTTCATCCGCTTTGAAGCAATTGGCGTGCCACATGGCTTGGTTCTTGTTAAAATATTGATTTGATTTGGTAATTTAAAATTTCTCATTGCCGCGCGCGCTCATGGCGCGGTCAGGCGCAGAGCCGCGCTGTTCGGGGCGCTTAAAATTTTGCACTTGTCGCCATTTGACTGCCCGAATTGTGCGCAATCTGAACATTCTTTGGGTGTTGGCGCGCGTTTATGCAGTGCTGACGCAACGATAGGCGTGATGCGCGGGGCGGAGATGGCCGATATCCGGGAGGCCCGGGCGCAGGATCAGGTGCCTTGTCTTTCATCCGTCATCGGATAGGCCGGTTAAGCCGAAGAGGTTTCCCTGACCCTTGACGGATAAAGCCGGGGCTCGCGACGCCGACGTGCGGCTTGTTGAAATGGCCGCATTTGTGTAAGATGAACCGGTGATTTTGCTGCTGACTGTCCTTGATACCCAGCCAGATTTCTCGTGAGACAGGCAATTTATGGCCCAGACTGATTTCATTCATGCAGTTGATGTGGAACGGGTGCCCGATCTGATCCATCGCGTCCGTCGTCTGAGCTTTTTTGAGCAGCATGTTGCGCAGGGTATCCGCGCGATTGGCCGGCATGAGCATATGGCCGCAGCGCTTGACCCCAAGGTGGCGCCGCAGGTGTTCTGGGACTGGGTGCAATGCGTCGATGGCTGGAAGGGCTGTGCGCAGATCAATCGCCGGGATTATATTGCGTTCAGCGCGGGTTTGCTTTTCGACCATATGATTGCCCAAGATGCTGTCCGGGCGAATGTTTTGCCATCGCCCGAAGGGCTGTCAGGCGCCAAACTGGAAATCATCAGGTTCTGGCCTGCGGGCTTTGTCGCCATGTCCTATTGCATTACGGTTCTGGATACCGTCATCAGGCAGGAAGGGCTGGAGCCGTTCGTCGTCCAGCCTATTGCCGAAGATCTGAGCGCATGGTGGTCGATGCGCGAGAATATCATCGAGAATCCGGCTCTCGCGGTGCCCTTTTTCGACCTGTTCATCGGCAATGAGCCCAACTGGAATTCGCCGGATAATCCGTTCGAGCGCAAGGCGATCCGGGCGGCGGCCACTCCCGGCCGGATTCAGGCGCATTAGCGCCCCGATGTTTTTAGATGGAAATGCGCTGAGAGCGCTCCCTCTCCCCGCATGCGGGGAGAGGGAGCCGGTTCCGTTTAAAAGCAACAGACTCAAGCGCCAGCATTGCATTTATCTTTGTCATGTCCGCTGGACGGTTCAGGGCCGGCAAAAGGCGCATTAGCGCCTTGCCGCCTGACGCATCAGCCCAGAAATTCGGACAGCGTCTTCTTGGCGCGAGGGATCAGCGTCGAACTCATGCTGAATTCGGTCAGTCCCATTTCAATGAACCGCGGCAGGAGATCCACCCGGCCTGCCGCCTCGCCGCACATGCCAACCATGATTCCTGCGTCTGAACCGGCTTTGGCCGTCATGGCGATAGCCCGCATCACGGCAGGTTGGGCAACGTCGTTGAGCGCGGCAATGGTGGGGTTGAGCCGGTCCGCCGCCATCACATATTGCGTCAGATCATTGGTGCCGATGGAGAAGAAGGCGGCTTCTCGCGCCAGCTCCGGCGCGCTGAATACGGCTGCGGGGGTTTCAATCATGACACCCAGCGGAAAATGAGCGAAGGGTTTTTTTTCCGCGCGCAATTCCTCTGCGCAGATGTCCACCAGTTCTCTGGTGCGGCGCAGTTCCTCAAGTGTGGATATCATCGGCACCATGACCTTGATATTGCCGTAAGTCGCCGCCCGGAGCAGCGCGCGCAGCTGGATCTTGAAAATATCCGGCCGGTCGAGGCACATGCGCACGCCGCGCCAGCCGAGAAACGGATTTTCCTCCTCGGGAAACTCGATGCCCGCCACCGGCTTGTCGCCGCCGACATCGAGGGTGCGGATGATCACCGGATTGGGATCGAAGGCCTTGGCCAGAGCCGCATAGGTTTCGGCCTGCATGTCCTCGGTTGGCAGCACCTTGTGCCGCATGAACAGGAGCTCGGTGCGGAACAGGCCGACGCCCATCGCGCCAGCGGACAGCGCCTCGTCCATTTCTTCGAGCGAACCGAGATTGGCGGCGATCTCGATGACAGTGCCATCGGCGCGCCGGGGTATATAACCTGTAAACGCGCTCAGGCTCTCCCGATCGCGCCGGGCCGCGGCAATGCGCTCTGCGAATTCGGCGCGGATTGCCGGATCCGGATCGGGATGCAATGCGCCCGTGCCGCCGTTTATCGCCAGTTCGCGGGCCGTCCTGACCTCGCTGATCGCCTTGCCGACGCCCAGCACGGCCGGGATGCCATGCGCGCGGGCAATGATGGCAATATGCGAGGTGGCCGCGCCGCGGGCGCAGACAACACCGGCAATTTTCGACAATGGCGCGCCGGTCAGGTCAAATGCTCCGATATCCTCGGCCACAATGACGGAACCGGCGGGAATATCCGCCAGCCCGACTTCGCGCTTGCCCATGAGGGCGAGACAGATCTGCCGCCCGACGGACAGAACATCGTCAGAGCGAGCGTTGAAATAGCTGTCGTCCATCCGGGCGAACTGATCGGCGGTGCGCTCGGTGACAATATAGGCGGAAGAGAGAGCGTCGACGCCGTTGTTGATCTCGGCGAGGATTTCGCCGCGGATCATGTCGTCATCGGCAATATCGGCCAGTGCGGCAACGATGCTCCGGTCCGAGGCTGAAATATCGGGACGTTCGAGCGCGGCGCGCATGTGGCGCTGCACTTCGGCCATGGCGCTTTCAAAGCGCTTAACCTCGTCTGCGACATCCGAAGGCGCCAGCCGCCGGTGGCTCGGCTCGATCTTTTCGGGGAAATAGGGAAACACAGGCCCGACAGCCAGCCCTTCGCTGGCGCCGATGCCTTGCAGACCGGCAGGCGCGGCAGCCGTTGCAGGGGCGGGGGCCGAGGGCGTCGTCGCCTGAGCCGCCGGGGCTGTTGCTGCTGCCGGGGCTTCCTCTGCCAGACCCGAATCGGGGTGTTCAAGAAAGCCGATGAGCGCGGACATGGCGGCCTCGGCATCCGGGCCGTTCACCCGCAGGACAACCTCATCATTCTCCTTGACGGCGAGAAGCATCAGACGCACCGAGCTTTTGGCATTGGCGCTCTTTTCGCTCAGAATGATGTCAACCTCGCTGGTGAACGACTTCGCCAGTTTGACGAAGCTTGTAGCGGGGCGCGCGTGCAGGCCATCTCGCACGCGAACGATTGTTGACCGTTCCATTGTTCGAGCTTTCAAATTAACGCTTCCCGCAGGGGGAAGACAGTTCATGCGATGCTGATGGTGTTCCCAACAGAAAGATTGGCGATCAATATCTCGCCATCAAGATGTGTCGCGCAAATTTCGCCGGGCCGATCCGGCTGAGCGGCATTGTTGAAATTGATCACGACATGGCCGATTTCACGCACCTTCTTCCAGGCGGCGGGGCCAACGGCGGTGATCCGGCTTTCGAGATCGCCGATCCGGATGATGTGGCCGGGCGCCGGGTCGCTTTCGCTCGCCAGTGTTTCCACGGCATGCAGGACCGATACTTCAGCCAGCTCTGGCGGCGCGCCCTCGGCGAACAGGATGAGAATGCCGTCCTGGGCGAGAAGGCCGACTTCAGGGCCGATTTCGGTAATCCGGGTCTTGAACAACATTTCCGTTACTCTCAGGTGAAGCGCCCCAGGACCAAGGTCAGGGGCGGCGCTCTAAATGAATGGGCGGCCGGGCCCCGGCCCGGCCGCCCATAGCGTCAGAAGACGATCAGGCTCACGACCCAGGCGATGAGAACCGAGACAGGTCCCATGATCTGGCGGCTGATGAGCACGGCGGGCACGCCGATCTCGATGGTCTTGGGTTCGGCTTCGCCCAGCGCGAGGCCGACGGGCACGAAGTCGCAGCCGACCTGCGTGTTATAGGCAAACAGCGCCGGCAGAGCCATGGCCGGAGCGATGGTGCCGTTGGCGATCTGCGGGCCGATGATCGCCACGCCGATAACCTGCGCAATAACCGCGCCTGGCCCGAGGATGGGCGACAGGAAGGGCAGGCCGCAGATTGCCGAGATGACAAGCAGGCCGAAGATGTTGTTGGCCAGCGGTCCCATCGGATGCGCCAGCAGATCGCCGACACCCGTATACAGGATAAGGCCGATCAGCATGGTCACGAAGGCCATGAAGGGCAGCACGTTGCGCACGAGCTGGTCGATGGAGCGGCGGCCGGCATTGAAGAAAATGCCCACCACGCGTCCCATGACGCGGCCGATGCTGGCGATCAGCGCCACTACGCCGCTGTCATTGCCATTCGTCGGCGCGCGCGAAGGCGCAGGCTTGGCTGCTGCCGGCGATGTGCTGGCGGATGTGCCGGCCGTTGTCGGCGCTGCCGAACCGTCGGCCATCTCGACATTGTCCACTTTCACGCCAGAGACATAAATGTCCTCGACGATGAACTGGGCGAGCGGACCAACCTGCCCGACGGGCGTCAGGTTGACGGTCGGGATGCGCTTGCGCGGATAAACGCCGCAACGCGCCGTGCCGCCGCAATCGACAACCACAACGGCCATTTCGCTTTCGATCGGCGGCATCTTGAAGCCGTCAACGGCCTCTGCACCGGTCATATCCGCGATTCTCTGGGCAACGGGATGAATGCCGCCGCCAGTCACCGAAACGATCTTGCTGCGCTGGTCGGTCGGTTGAATGACAAGTGGGCCTCCCCAGCCGCCGCGGCCCTTGGAGATCTTAACTGCTTTATATTCTTTTGACATGTTCGTCTTCCCCCTTAGACCTTAGAGCTCAACGCCCTGGCGGCGAGCCAGAAAAGCCGTGATCCGTTCTGTCAGCATGCCCTTCAGCAGGATGACAATCAGACCGACAATGGCGTACCAGAGAGCCACCTGAATGTGATAGCCCTGGTGGACGGAGCCGTTCTTTTCAAGTTCGAGCAGCGCCACCAGCACACCGCCCCAGACGAAATATTCACCCGGATTGATATGCGGGAAGAGGCCGAGCGGCGGGTGCACATAAGACACTGCCGCATCGTAGAAGGCAGGCTTATGCTTTTCTTCAAGGAACGAACCGAAGGTGTAGGCCATCGGGTTGGTCAGGAAGAACACCGAAAGCACAGGCAGAACGGTGTAGCGGGTCAGTGCGGTCTTGCCCGCAGCGCGCGCAATGCCATGGACGCGCTCTTCGCCCACGAGGCCGGTCACGGCATAAAAGGCCGTCATCAGCACGACAAGCGTGGGAACAATGCCGGTGACGAAGCCGACAAAAACTTCGCCGCCCTTCTGGAAAATGCCGATGAAATATTTTGCGGCATTGGCCAGCCAGCCGACCTGAGTTTCCTTGCTGACGGTAGCCAGCTTTTCCTTGAACTGGTCGACGGTGATATTCTCCGCCACCAGAGTTACATGGGCCTCATGGCCGTTGCCCGTCGCATTGATTGCGTGGCCAAGACTGTCTGTCGCCATCTGCGCCGCGACAGGTAAGTGATGCAACGTGGCATCTGATAGATAAGTCACTAAATGCATTAATGCCATTATACTGCCTCCCCTTTTCCATCATTACGCCCCGAGTGTCTGGGGCCGCAATTCCGTTGAATCTGTTGATGTTTCCTTCAGGCGCGCAGCGCGTACGCGCTCTATCTGCTCGATGGCCTTGCCGAGAGCCTTTTTCATGCTGGCCGGGTAGCGTTTTTCTTCGGCTATGGTCTCGAGCCGGTCGAGGGCAACGCCCTCGAGTTCCGGGAATCGTTTAAATCTTGCGAGAAAGGTCATGCCGGTCATGATCATGACGCGCTGCGTGACAAGTTCGGGGGTGGTCACGATCACAGCTATGGAGCCGCGGGCCAGACGCCGGGGATCATGGCCCGAGCCGATATAGCCTTTCGAGAACTCGCGCTGCAGGCCGCCGGTAAGACGCGAATAGCCACGGACCTGAAACCACACGCCGACCGACTGGAGCGCCCAGAGGAATACCCAGGCGATTAAGATCACTTCCCATGCCGGCATTGACTTTTCCTACCCTGCTAAATCTAATTTTGCGTCGTTGCGCCCTGAACATTGTTTCTCAATAAGATAAAGATGTACATTTGATTTTTTTAGAGTCAATATGTTTGCGATGATTTTTCCACTGGATTGAAATATTGATCCGAACGGCTGTCAGAAGACAGGCGCCGGGGAAGCGTGGTTGGGTATGTGCTGATGAAGGCCGACTCGCTGCTGTTTCCGATTGGATCAAGGAGGAATGGATGCGTCTGGACGGCTTGTTGATTTTTGATTGCGACGGCGTGCTGGTGGACAGCGAGCCGATGTCGGCTCAGGCTTATCTGCAGGTCTATGCCAGGCGCGGCATGCAGGTCTCTCCGGAAATTTTTGCCCAATGCATCGGGATGAAACAAGCCGACATCATCGCCAGAATCCACCAGCTCACCGGACATCTCTTGCCGGCTGAACATCATGCCGAAATATGGACCGAGACGAAGACGCTGCTCGAACAGTTCTTGCGGCCGACTTCTGGTCTCGTCGATTTTCTTGAGCAGCACGAGGGCGCGCGCTGCGTCGCCTCGTCCTCGTCGCCGGAACGTATCGAACTGAGTCTGGCGGTCGCGGGGCTGCGCCCCTATTTCGCAGATGCAATATATAGTTCCACCATGGTGCAGCGCGGCAAGCCTGCGCCCGACCTTTTTCTGCTGGCTGCGGAAAAATCCGGCTTCCAGCCACGTGAGTGCGTGGTGATCGAGGATTCGCCGCTTGGCGTTCAGGGTGCGGTCGCAGCGGGCATGCGGGTCATCGGCTTTCTGGGCGGGGAGCACATCAGGCATGGGCATGACCAGCTTTTGCTTGATAATGGCGCGCACGCGGTTTGCTCCAGTTGGTCCGAGGTGATCCGCGAGTTGATGATGTGATTGGAAGTTGCAATCTGCAACCTTTTTTCCACGCAATTAACCGGTTTGTTCATTAAGCGCCGGATGAAATTTGAGAATTTTGCCCATCGCGCGCCCCCGCGTCGAGCCCGCGCTGCGCGTGAACTGCCGGCGGTAAGTTTGCTCATGGCTTTGCAGAGCGGCGCCGGTCACGATATTTTTGGCCAAATTTAAAACAAAATGATTTACAAAAATACAAATGTACAGTATGGTCATATGGATTTCTGCAGACAGGTTATATAGGAGGGAGCATGGCTGGCATTTCTCGGGTTGGATTTTCGACCGACATTCTGCGTTATGCGGATGCACACGGGCCGATCACGGTTGGTCTGGCAGGCACGGGTCAGATGGGCACCGACATTGTCGTTCAGCTTTCGCTGATGCCCGGCGTGCGGCTCGGCGCAATTTCCGAGGTGCGTCTTGATGCGGCGCGTGATGCGGTGCTGCTGACGGGGCGGGCCAACGGCGACATTGCCGAGGCAGGCAGTGCGTCGGCCATCGATGCCGCCATTGAAGCCGGCAAGGTGGCCCTGACCGGGGATTACCATGCTCTGTGCAGCGCCGGGCACATCGACGTCATCATCGACGCCACCGGCAATCCGAATATCGGCACGATGATCGCGCTGGAAGCGATGAAAAACGGCAAGCACATTGTCATGCTCAATGTCGAAGCCGACATCACCATCGGTCGTCATCTGCGCGAAGCCGCGCACAAGGCCGGCGTTGTCTATACGGGCGCCGCGGGCGACGAGCCGGCGGCGACGCTCGAACTGATCGGCTTTGCCCAGTCGCTGGGCTTCGACATTGTCGCTGCCGGCAAGGGCAAGAACAACCCGCTCAAATTCGATGCGACGCCCGACCAATATGAGGAAGAGGCCCGCAACCGAAACATGAACGCGCGCATGCTGGTCGAATTCGTCGATGGCTCCAAGACCATGATCGAAATGGTGGCGGTGGCCAATGCGACGGGTCTGGTGCCGGATGTTCCGGGCATGCATGGCCCGGCTGTCGGTCGCGACGATCTGGCTCAGGTTCTGTGCACCAAGGAAGATGGCGGCATTCTCAACAAGGCGGGCGTTGTCGATTATTCGATCGGCAAGGGCGTTGCCCCCGGCGTGTTCTGCATTGTCAAGCCGCGTCATCCGCGCGTCACTGAGCGCATGACCGATCTCAAGGTCGGCCCCGGCCCGTGCTATTCGATCCTGCGGCCCTATCACCTGACCAGCCTTGAGGTTCCGCTGAGCGCGGTGCGCGCCGTCATGACGAAGCGCCCGGACATGGAGCCGATCGAACGGCCCGTGGCCGAATGTGCGGCGCTCGCCAAGCGCGATCTCGTGCCCGGCCAGAAGCTCGGCAAGATCGGCGAATATGATTATCGCGGCTTTGCCATGACCTGGGCGGATGCGCGCAAGGGCGCCTGCGTGCCGCTCGGCCTCGCCGAATCCGCCATCGTGACCAAGCCTGTCAAGGCGGGCGAGCCGCTCACCTATGACAATTGTGCGCCGGACGAATCCTTCGTGATCACCAAGATCCGGCGTCAGATCGATCAGGCCGATGCCGTGAACTTCGCGGCCTGACCGCGCGGTTCCGGTTGCAGTTTATCCATTTCGGGAATGCGCACCATGGCACAAGCTAAATTACGTACCACCGCCGCGGACGGGGCCTCGGCTCCGGTGGCCAATCTTCCGCCGATCTATCAGCGTCTTTCGATCGCCGATCTCAAGGACGCTTTGCGCAAGATGCATCTGACGCGCCGCTTCGAGGAAAGCGCGGAAGAAGCTTATATGCGCGGCTTCATTCACGGCACCATGCACCTGTCCATCGGCCAGGAGGCGAGCGCCATAGGCATCTGCTCGGCGCTGACCGATGCGGACTACATCACGTCGACACATCGCGGCCATGGCCATTGCATCGGCAAGGGTGCCGAGGTCAAGCGCATGTTTGCCGAGTTTTTCGGCAAGGAAGACGGATATTGCCGCGGCCGCGGCGGCTCCATGCATATTGCCGATCCGCTGAAGGGCAATCTTGGCGCCAACGGCATTGTGGGCGGCGGCATACCGATCGCGGTCGGCGCAGCGCTTTCGGCCAAGAAGCGCGGCAGCAAGCAGGTTGTCGTGTCGTTTTTCGGCGACGGCGCCAATAACGAGGGCGCTTTCCACGAGGCGCTGAACATGGCCTCCGTCTGGAAGCTGCCGGTTGTCTTCGTCTGCGAGAACAATAATTACGGCATGTCGACCTCGACAGAGCGCTCCACGGCGGTGAAAAATATCGCAGACCGCGCCGCGGCCTATTCCATGCCGGGCGTGATCGTCGATGGCAACAGGTTTGCCGATGTCGCGGAAGCCGCGCATGCGGCCGCCGAGCGCGCCCGCGCCGGCGAGGGACCGACACTGATCGAATGCAAGACCTACCGCCTGCGCGGCCATTCCCGCTCGGACCGCAACCGCTACCGCACCAAGGAGGAGATCGAATCCTGGGCCAAGCGCGATCCGATTGCGCTGTTTGAAGCGGAACTGAGCCAGTTCGGCCTCATCGGCGCCGACGAAATCGCCGCCATCCGGGCCGGGGTCGAGACCGAAATTTCAGAGGCGATCGAATTTGCCAAGAACAGTCCTGCGCCTGCCGTTTCGGAGCTGACGCGCGACGTTTACACGACGGTTTGAGGACAAGATGGACAACGTTTCACGCGAATTGAGCTACGCCCAGGCGATTCAGGAGGCGATGGCCATCGCCATGGAGCAGGACGACCGCGTCTTCCTGATGGGCGAGGACATCGGCATTTACGGCGGCGCGTTTCAGGTGACGGGCGATCTCTTTCACCGTTTCGGGGCCGACCGTGTGATGGATACGCCCATTTCTGAACTTGGCGGCGCGGGCGTCGCGGTGGGCGCTGCGCTCACCGGCATGCGGCCCATATTCGAGTTTCAGTTCTCGGATTTCGCGACGCTGGCGATGGAGCAGATCGTCAATCAGGCGGCGAAACTGCGTTACATGCTGGGCGGCAATGTCTCCGTGCCGCTGGTCATGCGTTTTCCGGCCGGTTCAGGCACGGGCGCCGCAGCTCAGCACAGCCAGAGCCTCGATGCCTGGCTCGCGCATGTGCCGGGCCTGAAGGTGGTGCAGCCCACCACGCCGCATGACGCCAAGGGCATGCTGCTGGCCGCTGTTGCCGATCCGGATCCGGTGATGATTTTCGAGCACAAGCTGCTCTACAAGATGAAGGGCCCGGTGCCGGAAGGCCATTACACCGTGCCTCTGAACAAGGCCGAAACGCGCCGCGCCGGACGCGACCTCACCGTCGTGGCCACCGGCATCATGGTGCACAAGGCACTGGACGCTGCGGCGGAACTGGCGAAGGAAGACATCGAACTCGAAGTGATCGATCTTCGCTCATTGCGCCCGATCGATGTGCCCGCGATTGTCGCCAGCGTCAAGCGCACGCACCGGCTGCTGACCGTTTATGAAGGAGTCAAGACGCTGGGCATCGGCGCGGAGATCAGCGCCGCCATTGCCGAGAGCGAGGCCTTCGATTTTCTTGATGCGCCGATCGCGCGTCTGGGCGGCGCTGAAGTGCCGCTGCCCTATAATCCGGAACTGGAGAAGGCGGCTGTGCCGCAGGTCGCGGATATTGCCGCGGCGGCGCGCCGGCTGGCGAAGGGGCAGGTCTGATCATGGCCAGCGAGATTATTCTTCCACGCGTCGACATGGATATGGCGACAGGCCAGATTTCCCGCTGGTATGTGCGCGATGGCGAGGCGGTCGCCAAAGGGCAGGTCCTGTTCGAGATCGAGACCGACAAGGCCGCGATGGAGATCGAGGCGTCTGCTTCGGGCGTCCTTCGCGCCAGCGCGCCGACAGGCGTTCAGATGCCGGTCGGCAGCATCGTCGGCTGGATCGTGGCTGAGGGCGAGGCCTTCGAGGCGCCCGCCGCCGCTGCCATTGCCGCGGGGGCCGAAAGCGTTGCCGAGGAGAGCCCTGCCGCTGAAAGCAGCGCCGCGCAGGACATTTCCAGCGCACCCGTTCCTGCCACGGAAACGGGCAGCGAGATCCGCGCCACGCCGCTGGCCCGCAGGCTCGCCTCGCTCAAGGGTGTCGCATTGTCCGATATCGGGGGTTCCGGCCCGCGCGGCCGCATTCAAGCGGCCGATGTCGAGGCGCATGCCCCGGGGCGGCCTTCATCGCAGGCAGTCGCCGCATCGGCTCCAGTCGCCGCAGCACCGGCGCCGGTCTTGGTGCGTCGCGATAGTACCGCAGGCTCCGCCCTGCATAGCGTCTGGCTGCGCCAGGGGCAGGGCGATCCGCTTGTTCTTATTCATGGCTTCGGTGCCGATCTCAACAGTTGGCGGCTCCTGCTGCAATCGCTCCCCGGCGCACGTCCGGTGCTGGCGATTGACCTTCCGGGTCATGGCGGCTCGGCGCTTGGCGCTGTCGGCTCCATCGAGGACATGGCCGATGCCGTTGCCGCGGCCATTGCCGCGCAAAATTTGACGGCACTGCATCTTGTTGGTCATTCGCTTGGCGCCGCCATCGCGGCCAAGGCCGCCGAACGCATCCCCGCGCAGCTCAAGTCCCTGTTCCTGATCTCGCCCGCCGGGCTGGGTCCCGATATCAACGGCGCCTTCCTTGACGGCTTCTGCCGCGCGCGCAGCGAGGCGAGCTTGGCCGCCTGGATGCGCGAACTGGTCGAGGATCAGAGCACCCTCACACCGGTGATTGTCCGCGCTACGGCGGCGGGCCGGGCCGAAGGCGACGTCGCGGCCAACCATCAGGCCATTGCCGCTCTCCTGTTCCCCGACGGCACGCAGGCATTCTCGATCCGCGCCGATCTCGAGCGTCTGACGATTCCTGTCCGGGTTGTCTTCGGCAATCAGGACAGAATCATCCCGGTGCGTCATACCGCCGGCCTGCCGGGACATGTGGCCCTGCATTATTTTGCCGGTATCGGGCATATGCCGCATGTCGAGGCCAGAGACCTGCTGGCCCGCCTCATCGCACAAGCCTGCGGCAACTGAACAGGATCTGCGGCAGCCAGATATTTCTGCGGCAACTGGAATGCATCGCCTTCAGGCAGAATCGCCCCTCTCCCTCCGGGAGAGGTTTTGGGTGAGGGGAAGAAGCGCGCGTCGGCGGTCGTTTCCGCTTGAGCGCAGCATGTTCCGGCGTTCCCGCAGCGGATGAATATTCCCGGCGTTGGATTTTGCCGTTGCGATCCGGCGCGATTTGAACGAGGGTTGGGGAGAAGCCCGGCCTCTCCGGAAGCCGTGAAATCCGGCGACATTGCGGCCGGGCGATGAGGAGTTCCTTGTCACCATGATAGTTCGTGACCTGAAGATTCTGATCAAGGATACGGTACGGGGGGCGCGCTTTGCCGTGCGCCGTTCAGCCAATGCCGGGCTTATTCCCGAAACATTGCTGCCACCGGGCCTTGCCGATCTGGCGGGCGAGGTGGCGCGCACGCTTGACCGGGACATTTCCGGAATTCTCGGCGCAGGCGCGCAATCGGCAGGCGCGGCGCTCGCCGATCTTGCGGTGCTGGCGGCGGCGGAGGATGAAGGCCATTTCGAGGACCGCCTCGTGCGTGATCTCTATGCGCTGACCAAGGCTGTTTTCACTATTCTCGGCATAGAAAACGCCTTTATAGCCCAGCAGTTCATTGCCCGCATGGCAAAGCCGCTCTGGCTGTGCCGGGAGAGTGCCGATCCGTCGCAGTTCTTCGCCCATCTCGCACTGCAGATGCTCGCCGTCCGGCCAATTCGCATGATCGACAGCCCCGGCGCTGCCGGAAACGAAGCGCCCATAGCGCAAGTCAATGAATCCGTGGCTCTGGCTCTGGGGCTGGCCGCCACGGTTCAGGCCCGTAATCCTGACGCGCCCGCCGAGGCATGCCTGCGCAGCGCTGTCGAAACCGTCGATGCCGCTGGCAAGCGGTTTGCCGCCGCCCTGCGCAACAGCCAGAAGCCTGCCGCTCTCGCCGCTCTCTACAAGGATCTCGCGGCATTTCTTCCATAAAAGGAATCAGCGCCGCGCATTGGCTGGTTCAGGTTGCGCGCTCAGCTCTTCTCGAGCATCGAGCGCGCGGTGATCTCGTCGGTGACAAAAATATTCGGGCGCAACATCCGCATTCCGCCCAGCAACGCTGGCACCTTGTCGGCGCCGCCCGATGCGACGATGCGCAGCGGCACCTGCTGCAACTGCGCCAGAGGTACGCTCATCACCCGTTCGTTGAGCGGGTGATCCACGAGACGGCCATCCAGACCGTAAAAATTAAACAATATATTGCCCACCGCGCCGGCTGCCGCGAGACTTCTGCGGTCCTCCGGCGCGAAGAGGTCAAACAGGCCTGCCGTGGAATTGGCCGACAGGCTGCCGACGCTGAGGAGCACCGCATCAAGCTGCCGGGCCATTTCAAAAATTGGTCCTATGCCGCACCTCTCCACCAGCGCGGTCTTGGTCTGCTTGCTGTCAACCAGCGCCGGGGCGGCGATAAGATAGCAATCGGCATGAAACAGCCGCGAGAAGCGCCAGGCGAATTCCGCCGGATTATACTGCCGCACGGCGGATATTCCGCCCAGAAGCGACACCACCGTCAGGCCCTGTGCATCGATTTCGTCAATGAACGGCAGGCTGTGCAAAAGAGTCCGGCCCCAGCCGACGCCCAGCATCATGCCCGGCTTGATCAGTTCGCCCATCAATTCGCCAACGGCAGCGCCAATCGGCTGAGTAGGGTCCGCCTGCGCCGATGAGATGGGCACGACAAGCGCGCGGTCGATGCCGAAACGTCGTTCCAGCGCCGACTCGAGCTTTGCGAGATCGGCAAATTCCCGGCGCAGCGAGACACGTATCTCGTTCAGCGCCTTGGCCTCCGCCAGAAGACGCACGACCGTGACGCGCCCGATATCCAGAGCCTCCGCAATCGCATTCTGCGTCATTTCTTCGGCATAATACATCCATGCCACGCGATGCCGTAAAAGCGCCGACCTCCGGTTTGGCATTTCGCCTGCGCCGCCGTCATCTCCAGAGCGCCTTACCACTGTGCCTTTTACTCTCGCCATGCCGGGTTTCTTCCGATCTGAAATTTTCCATTATCCTGACAGGAATTTGCTGTCGCACAATCAACCATCAGTATCATACGCGCGATATGATTCGAGCGAGATTACTTTTGTCGATTCGATCAGAAACTCGCTGTCAGGGCAATTCTCCCTTGTTCCCGCAAGCCTTAGACATTGCTTCAGGAACGGTCAATTTCACTGGGATTATACCTTTGTTTAGAGTTTTGCTTCCCTGACGGGCGACGCTTCGCGGGCGAAGCGTCACGCCAATCTATGGGTTGGTTGTTTCCTTAAGTTCGTCATAAGCCGCGAGGGCCTTGCCGCCATAGACTGTGGCGGGGCCGCCGCCCATTTCTATGGCCAGTTCGATGGTTTCGACCACTTCCTTGCGGCTTGCGCCGTGCTTTATGGCGTTCTGCAGATGAAAGACGATGCAGCCTTCGCATTTTACCGAAATGGAAATGGCAACCGCCATCAGTTCTTTCATTTTGGCTGAAATCTCGCCCTCATGCGACGCAGACTTCATCAGTTGCTGAAACGAATTCATCGTTTCGGGCGCAGACTTGTGAAGCGCTATCGCCTGACGGCGGGTCTCCTGAGATAATTCCCTGAAATTCATGTCGCCTCCTGATCCGGCGCGCGCTCATGCGCGGTGCGGAGAGTCAAAAAGAATCAAGCAGCCTTGATTGTGTGAAGGGAAGGACGGTGCGGCGTCTTCTTCATGAAGTCCAGCGTTGCCTCAAAACTCTGGACACCGGCCTGCGAGCCGAGTCCGGTCGCGTTGAGCGCCGATGTTGCCTGAGCAAAGCGTACGGCTTGCTCCGGGTCCATGCCACGGCAAAGCGCCACGGCAAAACCGGCATCAAAGGCATCGCCGCAGCCGCATGTGCACCGCACGTCGATGTTGAATGCCGGAATGAGGAAGCGTGTGCCGTCCTGATGGTGATAATAGGCGCCATCGGCTCCGAGGGTGAAGATGCAGCACTTGACGCCCTTGTCGAGGAAGAACTGTGTCGTTCCTTCAAGATCGTCGCGCCCGGTGAGCGCATGCGCCTCTTCGATTGAGGGCATGAAATAATCCGTATAGGGCAGGACACTGGCAACGGCCGGCAGGTCGTCGCTCGATCCGGCAAAAATATCGACTGTCGTGATCGCGCCTGCGGCTTGCGCCTGCCGGGCCAGTTCGGCATTGCGCCCCTTGTCCATTTTGTTCATCAGGCCGACGCCGCCCAGATGCACCACGCGTGCGTCGATGACATCCGGCATCAGCGTGTCATCGATGTAAAAATCTCCGGTGGCGCCCTTCATGTGCAGCGCCGGGCGCGAACCGTCGGGGCGGGTGCAGACGATGGACGAGGATGTCCGCGCGCCCGGGATTTTCGGCAGGGCCGAGACATCGATATTGAAATCCTTGAGGCGCTGGAGCACCCAGTCGCCCATCAGATCTTCGCCAAGGCCGCCGACTGCCCGTGTTTTAAGCCCCATTTTGGCAGCGGCTATGGCCGCCGTTCCCGCCGCGCCGGAGACGGCCAGCGTCAGTTCATCGATGAAAAAAGTGCCGCCGCCCTTGGGAATATCCGTCACGGGCCAGCCAAGACAGTCGAAGGTGATGAAACCAATGGCTGAATAATCGAATTTCATAGCGGGTTCTCCTTGCGTTTCAGTTATGCGCAGCCGGGCCGGACTGATCGCCGTTCGGACCGGTTGTAGCGGGGGATGGGTTGAATTTATTCATTTTCTTCATGATCTAAAAGACAATTCCATGTCGTGAACGGGCCAGATCGAGCGTCTTGACGATTTCCGCCTGCAGGCGGATTTCATCCCAGTTCTGTGCTTGCGCCCCGATGCCGGCCACTTCGCGGATGACATCCGGCGTCAGCCGTCCGGACAGGGCGATATCGGTTCTGCGGAACAGCACATCGTCGAGGCTTGCCGCCAGTTCATGCCGGAAGATGAATTGCAGCTCGCCTTGCGAATAATCGGGCAGGGATGCGAGCGGAGCATCCGCCGCGCCGGAGCACCCCGCGGCGACCTCTTCGGCGCGCGTGCCATATCGGTCCAGCAGAAGTTCGGCGCGGGCCGCTGATTGCCCGGCCGATTGCAGCTTGCGCAGGAACGTGGCGCGGCTGGCGGCATCCTGAGGGTAGTTCCGGCCGCCGCCGATCGCCAGAAGGCGGGTCGAGGTCTTTCGGGGCATGCGGATGAACCGCAGAATATTATCCGCAGCCTCCTCCGCAAAGCCGCGGAATGTCGTCCATTTGCCGCCGATCAGCGAATGAACTGGAATGGTGGTGCCGGGCAGATGGTCGATCCTGATGGAATGATCGCGGCTCACCGCGCCCGGATCCGAGGCATCGCTGCGCGGCAACGGACGCACGCCGCAATAGGAATAAACGACATCACCGGTCGAGATGGACAGATGCGGGAACACCTCTTTCAGGGTCGCGAGCATGTAATCGCGCTCGGACATGTCGCAGACGGCAAGATCGGGATCATCGATGGGAATGTCGGTCGAGCCGACGAGCACCTGCCCCATGAACGGATACATGAGGCCGACGCGCCCGTCCGCCGCGCCAAAATAGATCATCCGGCCCTTCAGCGCGTCATGAAGCTTTCTGTTGTGCAGGATGAGATGCGAGCCCTTGTTCCCGCCCATGTAGCGGGTCGGAAGGCCGAGGCAGGTGTTGACCTTGTCGATCCAGGCGCCAGCGGCATTGACGACAATATCAGCCGTGACATGCACCGTTTCACCCGAAATCGCATCCTGCAGGCGCAGGTCCGCGCCCTCGCAGCCGGCCAGACGCATGTAATTGACGGCAAGGCTGCGCGGATTGGCGCGCATGCCGTCCAGCGCGAGTTCAAGCCCAAGGCGCTCGGCATAGGTGACGCGGGCATCGTAATAAGTGGCTGTAGCGACCACATCCTGAGCGATATCCGGAAATTCCTTTCTGGTCGCGGTGCGAAAACGCAGGCTGTGGCGCGGCAGCACGCGATGCCTGCTGCCGAAAAAATCAAACAGTTCCAGGCCGAGCTTGGTGATCAGCACGCCGCGGTCCGTCAGGCGCACCTTGCCGCCGAAAAAGCGGATGACGCTGGTCAGTATGCCGCCGAACCATGAGCGGATCGGCAGCACCGTTTCAATGGGCTTGACATAATGCGGAGCGTTTTTGAGCAGCAGATTGCGCTCCAGCGTCGATTGACTCACGAGGCCGAATTCGCCGTTCTCCAGATATTTTATGCCGCCATGGATCAGCCGCGAAGGCGCCGCGCTGGCGCCGGCGCAAAAATCTCCGGCGTCGATCATCAGGCAATCCACGCCCTGCGCCGACAGATCGCGGAATGTGCCCGCGCCATTGATGCCCGCGCCGATGATCACGACGCTGTAATGCGCCGCCGGAACCCGGTTGGACAGAAGCGTTGTGGGTGTGGATTGCAGCACGATGTCTCCGCCTCTTGGCTGGTCAGGAAATGATCGCAACCTTGATGGCGCTGCCGTTCTCAGCCATGGCCATGGCTTCGCCGATGGCGGGCAGTTCATAGCGATGCGTGACGAAGGAGGCAACATCCAGACGCCTGCCCGCGATCAGGTTCAGCGCCTGTTCGAAATGCAGCCGGCCAAGGCCGAAGGCTCCCGTCACCAGCAATTCGCTGTAGTGAATGAGGTTGATGTCCAGCGCCGCCTTGTCGCCGACCGAAAAACCGGCAAAGAGATTGACGCGCCCGCGCCGCCGCACCAGCATCAGCGCGGTATTGGCCAGCACCGGCACGCCGATCGCGACAATGGCGACATCGGCGCCGATGCCTCCGGTATTGTCCTTCACGATCTGGAGCAGATCCTGCGCGTTCGGATCAACCACGACATCGGCGCCTGCTGAAAGAGCAGCGGCGCGCCGTCCCGGATTGGGCTCGCTGACAATGACGCGCCCGGCCCCGGAAAAGCGCGCAAGCTTGACATGGAGAAGCCCGATCGGCCCGGCGCCAAGGATGACAACCCTGTCTCCCGGGCCGACCTGCGCATTGCGCTGGCCGTTGATGACGCAGGCCAGCGGCTCCGCCAGTGCCGCTTCCTCAAACGAGAGCGCATCGGGGATCGGATGCACATTGCCGCAGGCAATGGCCCGCGCGGGAATGCGGATATATTCGGCAAACGCCCCGTCGACCTCATATCCGATCGCCGTGAGATTTTCGCAGATATTCTCGTAGCCCCTGATGCAATACTGGCAGTGACAGCAGGGAATGGCCGGGTCGACGCAGACGCGCTGACCGCGCTTGTAAAGCGCATTGCCGTTGGTCTCGACAATCTCTCCGGCAAATTCATGCCCCAGAACCGAGGGGTAGCGCACGCCGGCTGTCTTGCGGCCGCGAAAAATCCGGATATCGGTGCCGCAGATCGTCGCTGCCTTAACCTTGAGGATCAGGTCGCCCGGCTCGCTCTTTGGATCGGGCAGGTTCAGGAATTCGAGAACATTCGGGGCCTGCAATACGCCAGCTTTCATATCAGTCGCTCCAATGTTCCGCCGTGTTATCCGTCATTTTGCCCCTCCAGAGGCAGCGGCCCCGATGTTTTTGTGTCTGGCCGCGCTGCCCGCGCGTGTGTGTTGAATCTGCGGCCTACGGAAGGCTTCCGGCGCATGGCTTTGATCGAAGGCGGTTCTTACATTTGTTTTGTTAAAAGTCAATATGTTTAGATATGAGACTTGCAAGAATTTTTAAAATCTGCCGGATTTTGTCCAAAATTTATAGAATTTGGAGCAATTTTGTAATTTTCTACGCAATAATCCGTAAATCGATAGAAATTTCGAGATATGTAGTTTTGATAAATTGAATTTTAAAAAATACAAATGTATTGACACTATGGTGCGTTTCTGGCATCAGAAGCCAACAACAGGGCCGGAGCCAACCGGTCGTTGTCCGATGATCTCTGCGCGGGAAGCTATCGAGAATAGCGCCCGGATGCGTTGAATGGCGCCCGGCCGGGGGAGGAGAGCGGACCTTGAAGTAAATAACCGGGCCTTGTTCCGGGGCTCGTCCAGAAGACAGTGTTCCCAAGGAGAATCTTAATGAAATCGCTTAAGTCCACCTTCATTTACAGCTTGTCGCTTACAGCCGGCCTTTTGGGCGCAAGCGGCGCTTTTGCCGCTGGTGCCGATCAGGGCGCTCTGATTCATCCGATCACCAAGCACCAGACGATTGTCTTCATCCCGAAGGTGATTCACCCCTGGTATGAAGTGGTCAAGGCTGGTTCGATGTTCGCGGCAGCGGAACTGAAAAAGGAAGGCATCGACGTTGAGGTTCAGTGGGATCAGCCGCCGCAGGCCGACGTCTCCGATCATAACCAGCGCATCGAGAGCAACATCACCAAGCATCCGGACGGACTGGCCGTCTCCTGCCTCGACCCTGCAACCAACGTTCAGATGCTGGACGAGGCCGTGAAGGCCGGCGTCAATGTCATCACTTTCAATTCGTTCTGCGCCGACCGTTTCGCCTTTGTCGGACAGAAGGATTCCTACCAGGACGGTTATGATCTCGCGGAATTTCTCGCCAAGCAGATCGGCGACAAGGGCGAGGTGGGCATCTTGTCCGGCAGCCTGACCGCGCAGGATCACATCCGCCGCATTCAGGGCTTCAAGGCCGCCATGGCCAAGCATCCCAATGTCAAGATCGTCTTCGAGCAGCCGGACAACGACGATCTCGACAAGGCCGTTTCGATCACTGAAAACGAGTTGCAGGCGCATCCCAAGCTCGTGGGGATTTTTGGCTGTAACGCCTCCAATCCGATCGGCGCGGCCCGCGCGGTCGCCAATGCCAAGCTGGCGGGCAAGGTCAAGATCGTCGGCCTCGACGACCTGCCTGAAACCATCCAGTTCATCAAGGATGGCGTCATCACCGCCACCATGGCGCAGCGCCAGTGGGAGCAGGGGTATTGGGCAGTTAAATATCTGGTGGCCAAAAACGAGGGTCACACCATTCCCATGGATCACGAGACCGGCTCGCGCATGATCACCCAGAGCAATCTGACAAATTGAGGCCGGGTTTTCCGATCATCCGGAACAGCTTTGATCTCATATGAGGAGAAGGTCGATGGTCACCGTTTTTGAAGCCAGGAATATCTCGAAGAATTTCGGGCCTGTTCATGCGCTCACCAATGTCTCGGTGACCATCAATGCCGGCGAAGTCCATGCCATCATCGGCGAGAACGGCGCCGGCAAATCGACCCTGATGAATATATTCTGCGGCAAGATCCCGCCTTCGTCGGGCAGTCTGGCCTGCGCCGGGCAGCCGGTCGCGTTCGGCTCCCCCGCCGATGCGCAGCGCGCCCGCATCGCTATCGCGCCGCAGGAAATCAATCTGGTTCCCAAATTGTCCGTCGCCGAGAATATTCTGCTGGGGGCGCAATCTGGCGGGAACTGGATCATCGATTGGCGGGCGACCCGCCTCAAGGCCGCAAAGGCCCTCCATGAAATTGATGACACCATCCACCTCGATGCGCGCGTCGAGACGCTGAACAAGGCGCAGCAGCAACTGGTGCAGATTGCGCGCGCGGTGGCGACATCGGCCAGAGTGCTGATATTTGATGAGCCGACGGCCTCCCTCACAACCAAAGAGACCGAGAAGCTCTACGATTTCATTCGCATGTTCCGCTCAGGCGGCGGCGCGATCTTTTATATTTCCCACAGGCTGGATGAAATTCTCGCACTGTCCGACCGCATAACCGTCCTGCAGGATGGGCGCAGCATCGCCGAACTTGATCCGCGCGCCACCAATAAGCAGGAAATGATCAATATGATGGCGGGGCGCGCCGTGCAGGGCACACACCAGCCGCGGGCCTTCACCGAGCGAAGCGAGGTTGTGCTCAAGGTGCGGGGGATGAGCCGTCACGGCGAATTCGAAGATATTTCCTTCGATCTGCACAAGGGTGAAATTCTCGGCATTGCGGGCCTGATCGGCGCCGGCCGCACGGAACTGGGCCGGTGCCTGTTCGGCGTTACGCAGGCCGATGCCGGGCAGGTGGAGATATTCGGCCAGCCTGTCCGTATCCACCATCCGTCCGATGCCATCGCCAAAGGTCTGGTTTATCTGCCCGAAGAGCGTAAATCAGACGGGATATTTCCGGTCTTGAGCATCAACGAGAACATGTGGCTGCCCAGCCTCGGGCGTTACGGTTCGGTACTCGGCCTGCGCTTTGATGAGCTTGCCGGTGCGGTTTCGGAATATATCGACAAATTGCGCGTCAAGATCGGTGCCGGAACGGACCCTATCACCAGTCTTTCGGGCGGAAACCAGCAGAAGGTTCTGCTCGGCCGGTGGCTGATGAACGGTGTCAGAATTCTCATTCTCGACGAACCGACGCGCGGCATCGATGTTCACGCTAAATTTGAAATTCAGAGCGTGTTGCGCAGCCTGTGCGAGAAGGGCCTGTCGGTCATCTACATCTCATCGGAACTGATGGAAGTACTCGAGGTTTCCGACCGCATTCTCGTGATGCACGAAGGACGGCTGAAAGGCACTCAGCGGGCGGATCAGGCAACTCAGGAATCCCTTTTACAGCAGGCGATGAGCTGAGCGGAAAGGCTACGATAATGATGGAACAATTGACCATTTCAGGCACCCCGAGACAAAATCACAATATCCTCTCCCGTTTCCGGCAATGGGAGGCCAGCGGCGTTCTCATCGCGCTGGTTGTGCTGTGCCTGCTCCTGTCGGTGGCGACGCCGAATTTCTTCTCCCTGACCAATCTGCCGATCGTGATGCGGAATGCCTCCTTTGTCGGCATTGTGGCTCTGGGTCAGACGCTGGTGCTGCTGATCGGCGGCATCGACCTGTCCGTCGGCTCGGCTGCCGGTCTTTCGGCGATTATCGGTGCGCTGATCCTGACGAAACTGGGGGTGCATCCCTATGCGGTCATTCCGCTGACGGCCGTTTTCGGGCTTTGCCTTGGCTGGGCCAATGCGGCCTTTATCGCCCGGCTGCGGCTGAACCCCTTCGTCGTCACACTGGCTTCGGGCGAGATTTTCGCCGGGATCAATCTCGTCATCACGCAGGGTTACCCGATTCGTCCGCTCGGACCGGCATTTCACATTTTTGGTCAGGGCGAAGTCTATGGCGTGCCGGTGCCGGTTCTGGTGTTCCTCGGCGCGGGCTTCTGCCTGTGGTGGATGCTGACGCGCACCCGCTTCGGGCGCAACATTTACGCCGTGGGCGGCAACCGGGATGCCGCGATGCTGGTAGGCATCAAGGTCTGGCGGGTTGAGTTCATCGTTTACGGCCTTGCCGGCATGTTCGCCGCGCTGGCGGGGATCTTTTATGCGAGCCGCATGGACGCCGCGCAGCCTTCCGTCGGCGAGGGATGGATGCTCACGGCCATCACCGCGGCCATTATCGGCGGAACGTCCCTGCGCGGCGGCGAAGGCACGGTTGTCGGCACCATTTTCGGCGCCGTCCTGCTGACCGTTCTGCAAAATGGCACAGTTCTGCTTAATGTGTCGGGCTATTGGCAACGCATCATCGTGGGGGGAGTTGTGCTGGTTGCCATTCTGGTTGACCTGCTGCGCCGGAAAAAATGATTTGCGCAACCCGGCGCACCGGTTGTTTCGATTGCCGTTATTTGGTCTGATAGCGTAAGAGGGAACCGGAGGCGGATGCGATTGACAGAGATTTACGATCTTCAGAGTGATATCCGGACCAGAGTGGCCTGGCTCTATTTTGTCGAAGGCCTGACACAGGATCAGGTGGCGCAGGTTCTCAACCTGACCCGGGCGCGCGTCATCCGCATGCTGGCGGCGGCGCGCGAGGATGGAACGGTGCAGATCCGCGTCACCTCGCAACTGAGCGAGTGCGTCGATCTCGAACGGCGGCTTGAGCAGCGCTACAAGCTTGAGCGTGCCGTTGTCATTCCCAAACCGCAGGACGATTCACAGGTCGGCCCCGTGATCGGCGCGGCCACGGGCGCCTATCTCGAGGATGTCCTGCAGGACGGCATGACGGTGGGGCTGGGCTGGGGGCGCACGCTTTCATCGAGTCTGCCGCACATCATTTCCCGAAAATTCAACAAGATGACCGTGGCATCGCTGTTGGGCGGCCTGACCCGCGCGGCCCTGTTCAATCCTTCGGAATTCGCCTGGCGCTTCGCCGATCGTCTGGGCGCGGAATGTCTGATCATGGCCGCGCCGGTCTTTGCGCCGGACAGCAGAACCAAGGAAGCCCTCGTTCGTCACCCGGGCATCTACGATATTTTCAAACATGCCGAAAAGCTTGATCTGGCGATTGTCAGCGTCGGTGACCTGTCGCCGAATTCGGCCCTGAACAGGTATAATCTGGTCAGCAAGGAAGATGTGGCCACCTTGAAGAAGGCCGGCGCTGTCGGAGATATCCTGTGCCGCTTCATCGATGCAGACGGCAATATTCTGGATCACCCTTTGAATGAATGCGTCATCTCGGCGCATCCGGACATGATCCGGAACGCCCGCAAGGTTGTTCTGGCTTCGGGCGGGTGGGAAAAAGTGGCGGCGATCCGGTCTGCCCTGAAAATTCTGGAACCGAACGTCCTGATCACGGATGCGCATGTGGCCGAAACCCTCGTCATCTGACGAGGGTCATAACCGTTGCCGTGCGTGCGAAGACGCGCGCCGCAGGGCGGCACCGGCGGCGCATTTCTTTGCACGTCTTCGCGCGGCGGTCGGCGCACACGCCTGAGCCTCAGGCCTTCTCTGCCAGCATGTGCGGCGTTCCGGGGATAGTGGCGCAAAATCCACCATCTGTGTTTTTCCGACTGAAAACCTGCTGCTTCGGAGATTTTTCGCAATTTTTTTGCGGAATAATCATGATCTCTGCGCTAGGTTCATTTTTGCGCTCGATTCCAATTTGATGATTCATCGAAAGGCAACAGATTGCGTCACTCATTTTTTCCCGATATCGAAAGCTGGTCAGATATACGTCCGTCCCGGCGCGCCTTCATTGCCGGGCTGTTTCTGACGACCGCTGGCTGCGCCTCGCCAGTCCGGCTGAGTTCCGGTGCGAATTTCATGTCCCCGTCGCTGGCCGATGCCGCGCAGATGTACGGACCGATCACGACGGAGCCCTATCCGATCGATGGTCTGGACGTCAATGCGATCGACCCCGAACTCTTCCGGCAGGAAGTGCCCTACCAGACGCGCTATGCCCCGGGAACGATCGTCGTCAATATAGCCGAGCGGCGGCTCTATCTGGTCCAGAAGAATGGCATGGCCCTGCGCTACGCGGTTGGTGTCGGGCGCGAGGAAGCGCTGAATTTCAGCGGTGAGGCCGTGATCGGGCGCAAGGCCGAATGGCCGAACTGGACACCGACCGGAAGCATGATTGAACGCATGCCGGAATATTCGGCCTATGCGGGCGGCATGCATGGCGGTATCGATAATCCGCTTGGCGCGCGGGCCCTCTATCTTTACCGCGACGGCGTCGATACGCATTTTCGTCTGCATGGGACAATCGAGCCCGAGACGATCGGCACCGCCGTTTCCAGCGGATGCATCCGGCTGTTCAATCACGACATCATCGATCTTTACAATCGCGTGCCCGTGGGTACGAGAGTGGTCGTTCAGCAACATTGACAGCTTGGCGCGTCCGCATATGTCAGGCCGCGTGCCTCATGCGGCTTGGCGCATGGCGGAGACGGCGCGATGTTTGATCGTGCCGGATCAGGTTCCTTGTAAGCCGATGTTCCGATCGTGGGTGATAAACGCCGCCTCAGTCCCATATCGGGCTGTTGCCCGATTATGAACTGAGGCTTTCCCAGCACTGAACCGGCTCAGAAGCCTGTCGGCGGCGTTCATCCTGAAATCACAGCGTCTCGATCAGAAATAGACGACCACATAGCCGCCGCCGGATTTTTGGTAGTAGGTCCCACCGCAATAATAGAGGTTATATCCATCGTAGACGCCGTAAGGGCAGCCGACGGGAATCACGGCGATATATGCGCCCCTGCGGATAACCCTGCGCGTCGTGCGTCGCGCCACACCGGCGGCGCTGACGGGCGTCAGAGGCCGCCCCACACGCGCTTCAGCGCTGGAAATTATGGCTGATGGGCCGCCGGCAATTTCAACTCCGTCCGCCAGAAGCAGCAGAGCCAGAGCAGCGAAGCCATATCGGGTCACTTTGTTCATTTCAGTGCTCCTTCTGCCTTCATCTCGCTGAGTTCGTCGAGACCCGAGAACTGGTCAATGGCCACAACCTTTGCATCTCCCGGCTCGATCTGGAATTTGGCCTCCGCAACCTCGGAGCCGGTCTTCCAGTCATGAATGTCGACCCGATAGCTGGGCGCCTGCGCCATCAGCTTGCTGGTGATTTCGAAGCGGCAGGGATAGGGCTTGTCGCCCTCTGCGATCCATATCTGCCAGTCGGTCTGCGATGTGCGGAAAACGAGGTGGTCGCAGACCTGCCCGCCGATCACTCCGACACCAAGGTCGTTGGCGCTGGTGACGTCAGCCATCATCAGGTCGTATGCGCCGGGCGAAAGCAGATCCGCCGCGGGCAATTCCGCGCCATAATCGGATCTGAGCCTGTCAACGAGCTCGTCAATGGTTCCGTCAGCCTTGACGCTGGTAAATACATTAAGCCGCTTGCCCAGCAGCGTCATGCTTTTGCCGTCAAAAGCCAGTTCGGCATCGGCGAAGCCGCCGGTGCGCGTGATCCTGATTTTGTCCGGGCGATTAACGGTGACGCTGCCGGAGCTTGCGAAGCCGATTTTCAGCAGATCCGGGGTGACGATCTCCAGATTGGTATCTACCGCGAACGAAAATGATTGTTGCGAGGCGAGATATTTTGACATCGCCTTGAACAGATCCTTCGCACTTTGTTCGTCTGCCGCGGCAGGCGTTGCCGCCGCCCACCCGACAGCCATTGAAAGCACGGTTGCGCTCAGCACCGTCGCCTTCAAAAATGAAGTAAGCATTTTGCTCTCCTTGACTAGGTTGATCTGATGCCCAACCGCACGGCCCGCCCAAATCGGCTGATCGTCATAAATTCCCGATCTTCATGCATTGCATCACAGCTATTGCCGCTCAGCTTTGATCCGGATCAATGAAGCTGCCTGATTTTTAAACTTTTTGGCCAGCGAAGTGCGGGATTTGGACGGCAGCACCGCACCCGACCTTATACCTTTTCTCGGCTTTGCGCCGTAACCGGGAAAATAAAATTATATGTCTCAATAACGACATGCTGCACAGAAGACCGGATCATTGACAGAAACATCAAGCGGCCATACGCTTTCATGCGTAAAAAGAATATTTTAAAATATCGGGGGCATTTATGAAGAAATATATTTTTGCAATTATTTTGGCGGCTTGCGCAACCCAGGCTCAGGCGGCAGTTGAGTTGTCAACTTATGCGGATGCCGATGGCTACATAGATGTGCAGAAGCTCACCTGCGCCCAATTGGCGAACACCTATCAGGAGGACGCTGATTTTCTGGCTGTCTGGTACAGCGGTTGGTACAACGGGCTGGGCAAGAAGCATATGATACAGGTAAGCCGGGCCAAGGCGATTGAGCACGAGGTTGTCACCTATTGCATGGCAAATCAGGACAAGAAGGTCATTCAGGCGATTGACATTATCCAAAAAAAATACCGTGCTGAAAAAGGCATAAAAATGAAGAACTAGGTCGGTGCCGGGTACCGGGCTACTAAGCCCGGTTCTTGCCCGCTTTGGCAGGTCTGACCTTCGCGAACTGGCCCCCTGCCGGTCTGGCTGGCCGCGGGCAAGCGCGGCTGCAGTCCATGCCTTGTAAATCCGGCGTTTTCCCGGCGAAACGAAGCCATCGCAAATAAATATCAACGAGGCGCTCTCCCATGCGATTTTCCTTAGCTCCCGCGCTCCTGTCAGCCGCTGTGGCTGTGTCATTGATTAGTCCGGTAAGAGTATCGGCGCAGGAGGCCGCGCCCTCAACGCCGTCCGGCTCCGTTTCTATCAAGAGCGTGCAGGTTGGTTTCATCGGCAGTGCCAATGCTGGCGGCGGCACGCTTCGCTTCAAGGGAAAGACCTATAAATTTTCCATAGCTGGGGCAGGCATAGGCGGCATTGGCATGTCTAAAATGCGTGCGAGCGGTTCTGTCTATAATCTGAATTCTGCCGCCGATTTCGAAGGCGTCTACGGTCAGTTGCGTACCGGCTGGGCGGCTGGCGATCAGGGGCGAGGGAAGCTCTGGCTTCGTAATCCGCATGGCGTCATCATGGAGTTGCATGCGAAGCGGGAGGGGCTGGCGGTTTCGACCGGTCTCGACGGTATGGCTGTATCCTTCTCCAAATAGGCTTGGATCGTGCCGGGCTGACGCTGGCACTCAAATCGCGACACAGGCGATTGCGCGCGCCATCCCGCAGATGTGCGCGACGCTTCACCCGGCGCGTGCTGCAAGCGCGGTTGTATAATCCCAAACAGCGCTTATTGGCCTGCAAAAATTTTGATCGGTGCTGTCAGCACCGATCCGCCCAGCGCGGCAAGGGTGCCGGCAGGATTGTCCGCGGCGACATCGGCGACCGTCGGGCTGGATTTGTCCCGCACGCCCGCCGACAGAACGTTCCGCAAATCTGGGCCGATATTGACCAACTGCAGGAATTTGTCGTGGTTTGTCGAATCTGTACCCGCGACATCTGTCAGATCGATCACATTTGCCCCGAGTGCCTGCAATTCGCTGATATCCTCTTCCGCTCCAAGCCGCCTCTGGCCTCCAGCAATGAATTTCGACAGCATCAAGGCCTTGTCGTCTTTTGAGATCACGACATAAAACGGCTTGTGGGCTCCCGGAAAACTGCGCATCTGGGATTTGAACACGTCAAAATCAATATCCGGGGCCGCGAGGAGAATGTCTCCAACCTTGTTCTTATTTCTGAGGTCGCCGGATATTTTGATTTGCCGAAGAGCCTCGACCGTTACCCAGTTACCCATTGAATGGGCAAGAATGTTTACTTGTTCAGCATTGCTGGCCACCAGCAGCCGCAATGTATGGACAAGATCGTCGCGGGCGGCGGTTGCGCTGTTGTTGTCATAGACGTAGTCGGTCAGCTTGCCGCGCGAAGCCCAGGTGAAAAGCACCGGAACGCCGGGCGCATGGGAATCGTGCACGATCTGGGTGAAGCGATACAAACCTTCGGCAAACATAGTGTTGTAGCCGTGAATGAAGAGAAACACCTTGCGGTCACCTTTTGGGCGCGCCGCAAGCTGGGCGTTCAGCATCTGAATGAATTGCTTGTCGCCATCGAGATAAGCCTCTTTCCGGACGACGAAATTGGCCTTCGGGTCTCCCGGCGGCGTTCTTGGCCACTCGATATTGCTTTGGACATGATTGGGCGGAACGGAGACGTCGACCGTTGCATAGTCGATCGATGCCGCCCGCTCGCCATTGAACAGCGTTCCGGGCCGGGGGTCGCGCTGACGCGTGGTCGCCACCAGAATGGTATGGTCGGCCGTGCCCGGCGCTGTCTCGGCCACAGGCGCGAGAAAGCCGGCTTCAGGCCTTGATGCGCAAGCGGCCAGCGGAACACAAAGCAGGATCAGGGCGAAGGCCACGCCATGGCGCCGCAGCGCACGCAGCAAGGCTCGGGCCGGAGCGCCGGCAGACAACAAGGACATTATGTTCACGTCAGCCCCCTCAGAGCCCTAACCATAGGTGATGCGATACAAGAATTTGTAATTATTGTTAAATCTTTGACACTATCCGCGGCGCCGGCTTCTATCTCATCACACATCCTTTAGGATAGCCAGCGCGCTTGCAGTAAACCACGGTCGGGGTGCGAGGCGTGGCGGGATGGACAACCACCTTGGCTCCGGCCCCTGCAGGGCGGGCGACACAGCCGCGCGGCACGCCGACAGCTTTGCAATAGACCACCGCGTTCGCCGACCCCTGCGTCATGAGCAAGCCCCCGCCTGCGATAAGCGCCGCCGTGGCGGCTCCGATAACTCCGGCAAAAATTGACTTCAGCATGTCTGTCCCTCCCCGTCACGCGTTCCGGATATTGGCTCTTCCGGCTTTCCACCCGATAAAAATTATATTTTATCAAATTATAGGCATTGATCTGCGTCATCTGCAAATGATCGTCCTCTTCACTCGAACGGCGCCAGGTTCAGGTATCGTTGTGATCTTGATGGAAACCTGCAATCGGAGGCGAGATACGTAAGCTTGATAAAATTGTCACGAAGGTGCAGCGGATTAATTATATGGATCGATTGATTATCATAATTTAGATAGCTTCAGCGCATAATTTGGATTGGACCAATTCGATAAGGATGCACTATCGTCGGACTTGGTCTAGGTATTTCAGGCCTTCGCGAGCCTTACGTTGACGAAGATCAATGACGGTGGCTCACGAGAGGCTAAGAAGAACGAGCAGGGTATAAACCGCGTTTCGCGGCCACAGCAGATTTGATTAATGGATTTTGCGCGCGTCGTGCAGATAGGGGGTTCTATCATGAAGCATTTATCGTTGACGATCGCCGTTGGATTGTCGCTCTCATTGGTGCAGACGCTGACGGCGGCACCCGTCTTTGCGCAGTCGAACACGCCGGTCAGTGTCGTGCTGCCGACGGACCGCTCGGTGCTGCCGATCCCCGAACCAAGTTACCCGCACAGCACGGTTTTCAATGCCAGAAATGCGCCGCCGCCGCCCCGGTTCGAGGTGAGGGCGCCGAAGGACGCGCCCAATGTGCTGATTGTGTTGATCGACGACATGGGCTTTGGCCAGTCGAGCGCCTTCGGCGGGCCGGTTCACATGCCCACAGTCGAGGCTTTGGCAAACGATGGGATTCGGTATAACGAATTCCATACCGACGCTCTGTGCTCGCCGACCCGCGCGGCGCTGCTCAGCGGCCGCAATCATCACATGAACAATTTCGGTTCGATCGCGGAAACAGCGACGACATTTCCCGGTCAGACCGGGAAGCGCCCGAACAATGTCGCGACCATTGCCGAAATGCTACGGCTGAACGGCTACAGCACCGCCCAGTTCGGAAAAAGCCATGAGACCGCGCCCTGGGAGGTGAGTCTTTCGGGCCCGACGGATCGCTGGCCGACACGGCAGGGGTTTGACAAATTTTATGGCTTCATGGGCGGCGAGACCAACCAATGGGCCCCGCTGATCTATGACGGCATGACTCAGGTCGAGATCCCGAAGGATCCGAATTATAATTTCATGACCGACATGACCAATCAGGCTGTCAAATGGGTGCAAGCGGAGAAGTCGCTGACGCCGGACAAGCCATTCTTTATCTATTTTGCGCCGGGCGCCACGCATGCGCCGCATCATGTACCGAAGGCCTGGATCGAAAAATACAAAGGCAAGTTCGACGAGGGCTGGGACAAGCTGCGCGAAGAGACGCTGGCCCGGCAGATCAAATTGGGTGTCGTGCCTCCGGGTACCAAGCTTGCGCCAAAGCCTGACGCAATTGCCGACTGGGCGTCCCTGAGCGCGGACGAAAAGAAGCTTTACGCACGGCAGATGGAAGTTTTCGCCGGTTTCGGTGAATATGCCGATACCGAAATCGGGCGGCTTGTCGATGCAATCAAGGCGACCGGCCAACTCGACAATACGCTGATCTTCTACATTGTCGGCGATAATGGCGCGAGCGCCGAAGGCGGCATGACCGGGTTGTTCAACGAGAATACCTATTTCAATGGCGTGAAGGAAACCGTTCAGGATATTCTGAAGCATTACGACGAACTCGGCGGTCCGAACACCTATCCGCATTATGCTGCGGGCTGGGCGGTTGCCGGCGACACGCCGTTCACATGGACAAAGCAGGTTGCCTCGAACTACGGCGGCACACGCAACGGCATGGTGATCCACTGGCCAAAGGGGATTGCCGCCAAAGGCGAGGTGCGGTCGCAGTGGCATCATGTGATTGATGTCGCGCCGACCATTCTCGATGCAGCGGGCCTGCCCGAACCCAAGATCGTGAATGGTACGCCGCAGACCCCTATTCAGGGCGTGAGCATGATGTACACGTTCGCCAATGCCAATGCGCCCAGCACGCATACGACCCAATATTTCGAGATATTCGGAAACCGGGCGATCTATCAGGATGGCTGGCTGGCGGGCACGGTTCACCGTGCGCCGTGGGAGTTCAAGCCGCGGACCGCGCTTGAAGACGACAAATGGGAACTTTACGACACGCGGACCGATTTCAGCCTCGCCAATGATCTGGCTGCGAAGGATCCGGAGAAGCTGAAGGAAATGCAGGACGTGTTCCTCAAGGAGGCGGTCAAGAACAATGTTCTGCCTCTAGACGACCGGACGTTGGAGCGGTTCAACGCGGCCTTGGTCGGGCGTCCTGATCTGATGGCCGGACGTACGTCGCTGACGGTTTACCCCGGCATGGTCGGAATGACGGAAAACGTCTTCATCAACATCAAGAACCGCTCGCACAGCATCACTGCGGATGTTGAAGTTCCAAAAGGCGGCGCCAATGGAGCCATTCTCGCCCAGGCCGGGCGGTTTGGTGGCTGGAGCCTCTATGTGATCGATGGCAAGCCGACCTATACCTATAATTTCCTCGGCTTGCAGAAATATACGGTCGCAGCCAAGCAGCCGTTGCCGGCTGGAAAATCGACGATCAAGCTTGAGTTTGCTTATGATGGCGGGGGAACCGGCAAGGGCGGCACGGCGACGCTCTTTGTCAACGGCAAATCCGTTGCGTCGGGCCGGATCGAAAAAACCCAGTGTTGTGCATTCTCGGGTGACGAAGGTGCCGATGTCGGCGCCGACGAGGGTACGCCTGTAACCGATGCCTATAAGTCGCCCTTCAAGTTTACCGGCAAGATCGTTTCGGTAACCGTAGACCTTAAGGAGCCGGATAAGGCGGATTCGGAAGATGCGACGCGCGTCAAGGGAGAGTCCATCCTGAAGAAGGATATGTCCGACTGACGATGTTGCGCCAATCCATAGGACGGGCTGATCATGCGGGCGGGCTTTTCGCCCGCATGATTGTTCCGGATGGGATGGCTTTACGATGTCGTCGGTATTTGCCGCGCAAGGCTTGCCAATTTTTATCCCTGCTGCCATGCGGCAATGTTCTTCCCGTCCGGCGTTATCATTCTGCGCCCGGCAGAACAGGCGAAATGCTGAACCATTGATCGGCACAGAGGCTCAGCTCAGTACGCTCCCGATGCAGAATTAAAAGATATTCGGTGTTGGCTGCCCGCGTCTCTGCATACGCCCCCGTTTCACCTCAGGGTTGTGCAGACGCGGAGATATAAGCCGTGCTAGCCTGAGAACCGGTGTGCGGGCTTTAAGTTTTGGAGAGGGCAATGCGCCAAAGGTATGCGTCAAAGCTTCTCGGCAGAACCGCCGTGCTTTTTGCGCTTGCTTTTGTGTTCGTTGTGGGTTGCTCAACCTGGCCGCTTGTCTTCGCCGGCAATGCGGGCGTGCAGCCGGACCCGCCTGCGGGCACAAGCGCATCCCCGGCGAGTTTTGTCGGCGCCGAGGTCTGTTCCGGATGTCATCGCGCAGAGTTCGAACTCTGGCGCGGCTCGCATCACGCGCAAGCGATGGATCACGCGACGGAGCGTTCCGTTCTCGGCAATTTCAACGATGCCGCATTCGACTATTATGGCGTCCATTCCCGCTTTTTCCGCCAGGACGGCAAGTTCATGGTCGAAACCGATGGGCCGGACGGCAAGCCCGCTACATTCGAGGTCAAATATACTTTTGGCATTGATCCGTTGCAGCAATATCTGGTCGAATTCCCCGATGGCCGTTTGCAGGCGCTGCCGCTTGCGTGGGACACACGGCCCCTGAGCGCGGGCGGTCAGCGCTGGTTTCACTTGTATCCCAAGGAAAACATTGGTCACAGCGACGAACTCCATTGGACCAAACTCAACCAGAACTGGAATTTCATGTGCGCCGAATGTCACTCGACAAACGTGCACAAGAATTATAACGCGGCCGAAGATCGCTTTGCGACAACATGGTCGGAAATCAATGTTGCCTGCGAAGCCTGCCATGGGCGCGGCTCGCGCCATGTCGAATGGGCGCAAAGGTTAAGCACCGCTCAGGCACCATCGCCGGTGGCAGGCGACCCGAACAAGGGCCTTGAAGTCCGCTTCGATGAACGTGCCGGTCCGAACTGGAGCCATTCGCCGCAAACGCTGAGTCCGGTGCGCATGACCGCCCCGCCCCAGACGCGCAAGGAAGTCGAGACCTGCGGCCTTTGCCATGCGCGCGCCAGCCAGATTTCGGAGGACTGGATTCCCGGCCACCCGCTGTCCGACACGCATGTCGTGACGCCGATGAGCCGTGGTCTCTATTCTGCCGACGGCCAGATGATGGATGCCGAGGAAACCTACAATTACGTCCCGTTCAGGCAGAGCAAGATGTTCGCCGCTGGCGTGACCTGCAGCGACTGCCATGACCCGCACAGCGCAAAACTCCGCCTTTCCGGCGATGCGGTCTGCCTTGCCTGCCATTCGGGCGAATTCAGCACCGCGAAACATGTGCATCATGACAAGGCAGAGCCGCCGCTCCAATGTATTTCGTGCCACATGCCGACCCGAACCTATATGGGTGTCGATCGCAGGCACGATCACAGCTTTCGGATCCCGCGGCCCGATCTTTCGGCGACATTGCACACGCCCAATGCCTGCAATGATTGCCACGCCGATAAGACTGCGCAATGGGCAGCCTCGGCCGTCACCGAATGGTTCGGACCTGAGCGGAAGGCGTTCCAAACCTATGCGCCTGCGTTCCACGCCTCATGGAGCGGAGCGGCCGATGCCCAGACGCTGCTGATGCAGGTTGTTTCCAATGCGTCCGCGCCGGCTATCGCGCGGGCAAGCGCCCTGACGGAATTATCGGCCAGTCCGACACAATCGAGCGTCGACCTTGCCATATTGTCGCTTGCTGATCCTGACCCGATGGTCCGGATCGGCGCGATTGACGCGCTGGAAGCTGTCCCGGCGGCGCAATTCTGGCCGCTTCTCGCGCCTTTGCTCGCGGACCCTGTCCTTGGGGTGAGAATCCGCACGGTTTCCCTGCTTGCGGCGGTGCCAACGGCGGACCAGCCGCCGGCAGATCGCGAGAGCTTTGAGCGGGCCGCCGCCGAATTCGTCGCGGCCCAGCGCCTGAATGACGACCGGCCGGAATCGCGCAGCGCACTGGGAAGGTTTCTGGCTCTGCGCGGTCGTTTTAAGGAGGCGGAAGCCGAATATAAGGCCGCTATCCGCCTTAACGGGCGGTTCGCACCGGCGGCGATCAATCTCGCCGATCTTTATCGCCAGCTCGGCAAGCCGGCAGATGCAGGCGGGGTACTTCAGACAGCGATTGCCGCCTCGCCATCGGACGCGGGCCTTCATCATGCGCTCGGCCTCGAACTGGTGCGCGAGAAGCGCCTCGACGAGGCGCTGCTCGAGTTGCGCCGCGCCGTGGAACTTGAACCCGACCAGACACGCTATGCCTATGTCTATGCGGTCGCGTTGAACTCAGCCGGCCGGCGGCAGGAAGCGATGAAGGTCCTGACCGACGTGCTTGCGCGACGTCCCGCCGACACAGGCATTCTCTCGGCGCTGATAACATTTTCGCGCGCCGCCGGAGACGATGCATCTGCGCTTGAATATGCACTGCGGCTGGCCAAGATCACGCCGGACGACCATGGTCTGGCGAATTTCATTGACGCGCTCAGGAAGCGGATCGGGCAGGGGAAATGAGTGCGGCGCGAGCCTGATTTTTCCGCGCGATCCGCCGGAACCGAAGAACGGAAACCGGAATGCGCTCTCTTCCGGCCGCTGATTGAAATCTCGGATCACCATCTGCGCCCTGCCGCAGTGGTCCAGAGTCTACAACATTAGTCTGAGATGTTAGCGGTTGCGTACCCAAATTTTTATGGATAGCCTCTGTATTTAATGAGGGCTGAGAAAATGACTCATAGTCGTGCCAGTCCGCGATCGGCGACAAAAGATCGAAAATAAAAAAACAAAAAAAGACTGAATAAGGGAGGAAGGAAATGAAGGACTTCGGTATCGACCGCCGTTCGGTGGTCAAAGCTGTTGCGCTTGCCGGTGTTGCGCAAGTGGCCTCACCATTCATAATCAGGGCGCGCGCCGCCGAGACCGTCAAAATCGGATTGGACAATCCGCTGACCGGCACATATGCCGCCGTTGGCAAGAATGAGTTGATTGGCTGCCAACTCGCTATCGAGCAGATCAACGCCAAAGGCGGAATTCTGGGGCGCCAGGCGGAACTGCTGGTTGAAGACTCCACTTCCGGAGACGCGGGCACGGCGGTTCAGAAGGCGCGCAAGCTGATCGACCGCGACAATATTAATTTCCTGCTCGGCAACGTCAATTCCGCTCTGGCGCTGGCAATGGCGGGTGTTGCTGCGGAAAAAGGCGTCCTGCATGTCGTTCCGGGCGGACATACTGACGCGATAACCGGCTCTGCGTGCCACTGGAACGTGTTCCGTGTCTGCAATACGACCCAGATGGAAGCCAATGCCGTTACGCCGACGCTGATAAAAACCGGCGGCAAGAAATGGTATTACATAACCCCTGACTATGCCTTCGGCCATACGTTGCAGGCGGGGCTTGAAAAGGCCTGCGCCAAAAATGGCGGCTCGAAGGTGGGCGGCGACCTGACGCCGCTCGGCACAACGGATTTCTCATCCTATCTGATCAAGGCACAGGCCGCCAATCCGGATGTGATCGTGTTCCTGACGCAGGGCGACGACATGGTCAATGCGCTCAAGCAGGCGGTGCAGTTCGGCCTCGATAAAAAAATGCACCTTGCCGGCGCGCAGCAGGAACTTGAAGCCCTGGAGGGCCTGCCTCCCGAAGCCCGCGTGGGCAGCTGGGTCTTCGAATGGTACTGGAACCAGCCCGGCGTTCCGCATGTCGCTGAATTCGTCGCCGAAATCAAAAAGAAGACCGGTCGGGTGCCGACCGCCCGGACCTGGTTCGGCTTTACGTCAACCTGGACATGCGCGCTGGCGGCCAATGGCGCCAAGTCTCTGGAGACCGTGAAAATGGCCAAATTCCTTCAGGACTTCAAACTGCCGCCCGAAATCGCCCTGATGCCCGACGGCGCGTTCTATCGCGGGGGTCAGAACCAGCTCATTCCCAACCTGTTCGTCGGCCAGGCACAGGCGCAAGGCAGCGTGCCTGATGACCTGTTCAAGGTCACGGATGTGGTCAAGGGAACCGATGCAGCTGACTCGCTTGAGGAATCGGGCTGCAAGATGGTGTGGCCATCCTGAATTCCTGAAAAGGGCGGGGCGCAGCTTCGGTGCCGCGCCTCGGCTCCCGCATTCTGCGGGGAAACAGGTCCGCACATTTTCGGAATGGCCGGGCGCGCTGGCGCCCGGACTGGGCGCATGAACATAAATTCGGCGCGCTCACCGGAGATGTGTCGGCCAACGCTTCAGGGAAGCCAGGGTTGTCGCCATGACGCAGGTTGTTTTATTCAACATATTCAATGGGCTGATCGTGGGCGCATTTTATGCGCTGATGGCCCTCGGCCTTTCGCTGATCATGAATCTGTCTGGCGTGATCAATTTCGCGCATGGCGGCTTTCTGGCTATCGGCGGCTATCTTGCATTCTCCTTGATTCCCTTCGTGGGGTTCTGGGGCGCGCTGGTTCTGGCGCCGGTTCTGACAGCCGCGCTTGGTCTTTTGGTCGAACGGGTGCTGATACGCCGGCTTTACGGGCGCGATCCGCTCTACAGCCTGCTGCTGACCTTCGGTCTCGCTTTCATGTTCGAGGACGGGACACGTTTCATCTGGGGCGCGCAAAGCCTGCCCTTTCAGGTTCCGGCCTGGCTGCTGTCGCCCCTTTCCAGCAATTACTTCTTTCTCACCGGCTACAGGCTGTTCATGGTTGTGATCGTCGCGATTGCGGTGGCCGGGCTGTTTTACATCCTCAACCGCACACGGCTCGGTATGCGCATCAGGGCCGGGACGCTGGATCTTGAGACCGTATCGGTTCTGGGCGTCAATGTCCGGGTGTTGCGTAACATGAATTTTGGCCTTGGCATTTATCTTGCCGGCCTTGCGGGCGTTCTGGCCGTTGGCCAGCTTGGGTTGCAGCCAACAATCGGCTCATCGCTGATCATGCCAAGCTTTGTGGCAATCATCGTGGGGGGGCTTGGCAGCCTGCCCGGCACATTGCTTGGCGGCCTGCTGATCGGCGTGGCTTCCGGCGTCACGACGGTTTTCTTCCCCTCGGCGACGGAAGCTGTGATGTATGTGATGATGGCCGTGGTGCTTCTGGTGCGTCCGCAGGGCCTCCTCGGCGAAGAAGGACGTTTCTGATGGGCACCTTTCTACAAAAACAGGCTCCGAATGCGCTCATCTGGCTTCTGCTGCTGACCATGCCGTTCTGGCTGACGCATGTCGGCGGCTATGTCGAGCTGGGCAGCCGGGTCGTTGTGCTGGCATTGGCCGCGATGGCCCTGAACTTTCTTCTTGGCTACACCGGCGTTCTGTCATTCGGACACGCGGCCTATTTCGGCCTCGGCGCCTATGGCGCCGCCATGACAATACGCTATCTGGTGCCAAGCTCCGGCGCCGGGTTGCTGGTTGGCACGCTCGCGGGCGCGCTTGCCGCGGCTGTCATCGGGCCGATGATCATCCGCCTGCGCGGCGTTTATTTCGCCATGGTGACCATCGCATTCGGGCAGGTTTTCTACTTCATCGCCTTCCGCTGGAATTCGGTGACGGGTGGCGACGATGGCCTTACCGGCTGGGAACGTCAGCCGATTCATCTCGGCGTCACAACGCTCGATATCCTGCATAGCCCGATAGCCTTCTATTTTCTTGTGCTTGCGGTATTTGCGCTGGCGACGGCGGCCATGGCCTGGCTGCTGCGCTCGCCCTTTGGCCGCACCCTGATCGCGATCCGGGAAAACGAGCGGCGGGCGCGCTTTCTCGGCATTCCCGTGGATCAGCATATCTGGATCTCGTGGACGATATCCTGCGCCATTGTCAGCGCTGCCGGGGCGCTTTACGCCCTGCTGAACAACTTCGTCGACCCCCGCGCATTATACTGGAGCCAGTCGGGCGACTTCGTGATCATGGCCGTGCTGGGGGGCATGCGTTCGTTCTGGGGGCCGCTGATCGGCGCTGCCATTTTCGTGGTGCTGCAGGATTACCTTTCCAGCCAGACCGAGAACTGGATGTCGTTTGTCGGTCTCTTCTTTGTGTTGGTTGTGCTGTTCTTTCCGCGCGGCATCCTTGGCATAATCCGACGGAAGGTTACCCAATGAGCCTTTTACGCGTTGAAAACGTCTCCAAGCAGTTCGGCAGCCTGATTGCGGTGAACGGCGTCTCGATGAATGTCGCGGCGGGAGAGCTGCGCGCCGTGATCGGGCCGAATGGGGCCGGCAAAACCACATTCTTCAATCTGATCAGCGGCTTTCTGATGCAGACATCGGGCCGGATCATCTTCGACAATGATGATATTTCGACCCTTGCGCCCGCGAAGCGCGTGGGGCGCGGAATTGCCCGCACCTTTCAGATCACCGAAGTTTTTCCTGAACTCTCAGTGCGCGAGAACCTGCGTATTCCGGTGGAAGTCGCTTTGGGCTTACGTCTCAGCCCGTGGCTGTCGCGCGACCGCGATCTCAAGATTCGCTCGCGGATCGACGATCTTCTCGGCATGGGCGGCTTGAGCGGTAAGGCCGACCGCCTTGTCGGAGAGCTCAGCCATGGCGATCAGCGCGCCACGGAAATCATGATGGCTCTGGCGCTCAACCCGCGGCTGCTCCTGCTCGATGAACCAACGGCAGGCATGGGCGATCAGGAGACATATGACATCACGCAACTTGTCCGCCGGCTGCATCGCGAAGAAAAACTCACAATCGTATTGATCGAGCACGACATGCGCGTGGTGTTTCATCTTGCCGACCGCATTCTCGTGCTCGCGGAAGGGCGCATGCTGGCGGAGGGCACTCCGCAGGAAATCGCAACCAACGAGGCCGTGCAGGCCGCTTATCTCGGAAAGGCCACGACATGAGCGGCACAGTGCTGGAGGCGCATGATCTCAATACTTTCTATGGCAAAAGCCATATTCTACATGGCGTCAGCATGGAGGTGCGCGAGGGGGAGATCGTGACATTGCTGGGCCGCAACGGCGCGGGCAAAAGCACGACATTACGCAGCCTCATGGGGCTGACTCCGGCGCGGCAGGGCGAGGTCAAGATTTTTGGCCAATCAACCACCAGCTGGCCGCCCTATCGTATTGCCGCCCTCGGCGTGGGGTTTGTGCCGGAGGGCCGGCGTATATTCCCCAATCTGACCGTTGAGGAAAATCTCAAGGTTCCGATCGATCGTCCCGGACCCTGGAATATCCAGCGCATTTATCAGGTGTTTCCGCGGCTCTCGGAGCGCAAAGGCAATATGGGCCGGCAATTATCCGGCGGCGAGCAGGAAATGCTGGCCATTGCGCGCGCCCTGCTGCTCAATCCGAGTCTGATCTTGCTGGATGAGCCCTCGCAGGGGCTGGCGCCGCTGATCGTTCAGGAGGTTTTCCGCATCATCATGGCCGCGCGCAGTGAGGGCATTTCCGTTTTGCTTGTCGAACAGAATGTGCGCGCGGCATGCGAGATCGCCGACCGGTGTTACGTGCTCGACGATGGCAAGGTGGTGCATACGGGTTCAGCCCCCGAATTTGCCAAAGACGAAGAGCGTGTGCGCTCGCTCGCGGGTGTCAGCAGCGAAAAATGGGATGATTGATTGGCAAAGGGCGGCGCGCGTCAAAAGGGCGTGCTGACCGGTCAAAACATCTTGCCGCCTTTTCAAACCGGCCGGGCATTCGCTCAAAATTAGGCTGTCCCTTAAATGAATTTGAATTCAACAATTCGGGAAAAGAACAAAGACGCTGATTTAATCGAGTTCGGGCAGAATAAAACGAAGTGCGCGCATTGATAAATGTGCAAAGGAAATTGATCGGCCATCGGCCATTCGTTCTTGTATGGTGCTGAAAAAACATGTAAAATTCGCGCATTGGATAACCTCTTGGGAGGTTCGGCCATGAACCGTTCCAGATGCCTGACCCATATAATGGCGGCCGCATATTTGCTGGCGGCAACCGCAAAGGCGCTGGCTGCTGAAGCCGCTGTGGTGCCGGAACCGCAGGCAAAGGACATGAACGGCGAGGCCTCGCCCATCGTCACGTCCATCGATGTCAAGCCGGGCGACCGCTGGACCTACCAGACCTATGATGAAATTACCGGCGAGCTCAAATACACCCAGACACTGACCGTCACCGAGCTGAGGGGCAGGACATACAGCGTGAATGTTGCTACGTCCAATCCGAATGCCGCATTCGCATCCTCGACGATTCTGGCGGTTTATGACGACAACTGGAACCTGATCGACGATGGGATGTGGCGGCGCACGGCAAACGGGGATCAATCGAGCGGTGTAAAGTTGCCTCTGAAGGTCGGCGCAAGCTGGAAAACGAAATTCATCGCATCCAAGCAAAATCCTGACATCAGCTTTACCTGGTCAACCTCGTCAAATGTTGTGGCCTATGAAGACGTGGCAACCAGATCGGGCACTCATTATCATGGGTTCAAAATCGAGACGACAATGACGAGCGTTTCCGGCAATAACAGGAAGATTGTCGCCAAATCGACGCGCTGGTACGTTCCGGAAGTCAATCGCTATGTCAAGAAGGTGGCGGAGGGCACCAATAATGGCCGCCTGGCCTGGAAAACAACCGAATATCTGACATTCTACGGGCGACGCTCCGAGGAATAGCCAGACCATGCGCGTGAGGCTCTGGCCAGTTTGCCTGACTCCCGGCCCTGGCGGGGTTATGGGGTCTGAACTATTCACTCTGGAGCGTTCAGCCGATTTTCATTCGGTGCTGCGTCTGGCAATGCTTTTTCCCTGAGCAAGTTCGCGCGGTGGATAGATGACCACCTCGTCGCCTTGGCTCAGGCCGGAAGAGACGGTTGCGCTGCCGCTTCCGCGCTGTCCGATATCGATTTTCTGCAATTGCGCAACATTGTTCCGCACGACGAAGGTGTAATCGCCGTCAGTTTTATGAAAGATCGCGCTTGCCGGAATGATGAGGGCGCTGTCGGTTTCATAGGTGATAACCCGAACATTGACACGATATTGATCCCCCAGATTGTTCCAAAGATCGGACGGCGAGACAATGTCAATCAGAATGGGCGTTCGTTGCTCTTCGATGCCGAGCGCGGAAATCTTCGTTATCGCCGATGGTTCAATACGCCGGACGCGTCCTTCGAGCGGAACCGGTCCTCCCCATTTATCGATGATGACCCTCTGGCCGGGTCGGATCGTCGCGACATCCGGCGTCAGAATATCCGCGACAACTTCGAGATCCTTCAGATCGCCGATATCGAGCAGGGGCGACCCGCTCGTCACGATGCCTTCGCTTTCCTGAAAGACTTTGACGACAATGCCTGAAATCGGCGCTTTGACCGTCCATTGGTCGTTATGCTGGGCTGCCTCGAACGAGGCCGACAGCTGCCGCACCTGTTCGAGCACATGCTCGGCCGCATGGCGGCGTTTTTCGGCGGCGATCTGGCTGCGCTCGGCTACGTCCTTTGCCAGCTGCGAGCGGTCAAGTTGCTGACGGGTTGCGGTGCCCGTTTCATTGAGGGATTTTACGCGCTCGAATTCCTTCAAGGCCTGCGCATATTCCATGCGGGCGCTTTCCATGAGCGTCGTTGCTTCTTCGATATTCGCTTCGGCGACGCCAATGCGCTCCTGCAGTTCGGCTTTGAGGCGTGCGTCAAGCAGCGGCGAGGGGGCCGAGTAAAGCGTTGCGACAACATCGCCTTGCTCGACCTTGTCGCCAGCCTTCAAACGTGGCCGCAGCAATGTGCCAGTGAACGGAGCTGAAATAGTATAGCGATTGCGCAGGCGTGTTTTACCGTCCTCGCTGAACGAGGACTGGAAGGCATGTTCGGTTATCCTGACCGTCTCGACGGGAATTGGCTGAGACATCAGCGACCAGACGAGAATGGAAAAGCCTGCCATCACGACAATTGCGACAATCAGCAGTCCTTTGGCGGTGCGCATGGTCAGTCTCGTGTTTTCAGGGCGGAAACAAGATCGAGCGTGTCGATACGACGCTTCACCGTCCAGCCGCTGGCAAGGGCGGTTGCGATTACGATTGCCGCCGCAATGGCCATCGTATCAGGTTTGATAACAGCCGGAACGCTGAAGCTTTCATTGCTGCGCGTCGCCAGAAGAAAGGCAATTCCTGTCTTTGCAAGATAAAGTCCGATAGGGATCGAGGCCAGAAGCTCAATGGCAAGTTCCGTGAACAGGATATTGGCGACCTCGTTACGCGAGAAGCCAAGAACCCTCAGGCTTGCGAGTTCCCATGTCCGTTCCTGAAGCGCAATACGGGCACTGTTATAGACAACGCCAATGGCGACGATGACGCCAAAGAGCGTAAGAATTGTCGCTGAAATGACGATTAAACCCATGATCTTTTCACGAAACATCGCGATCCATCGTTCTTTTGACTCGTTGGCGAGAACACGGGGCAGTGCTCCAGCACGGTCAAGCGCAGCCTTAAGGTGAGCGGGAGATCGGATCAGCGCGTGTGAAATGACCGGAGAATCTCCCAGCAGCCTGTTGAGCGCGTCCAGATCCATGTAGGCACCCGCGCCCAGAACCTCGTCGACGAGCCCTGACAGCGTGGTCTGCGCTGAGGGATGCTTTCCGTCAAGAATGTCGATCGTCACATGGTCGCCAACTTCAAGGCCAAGATCTTTCGCAATCAGGCGGCTCAGGACGATGCCATTGCCCGGTATTGCAACGGGCCGAAGCTTCGCATCGCGCAGCGTGCGAAATTGCGCGCCGCGCGGCAGCCCTGTGAGGACAATGCGCTTTTCCTTGTGGCCCGTCTGTAATTTTATGGGCACTATTCTGAGACCCTCGACTTCGGCATCGGGCGCAAGGCGACGAATTTCTTCGAGCGCAGAAAGTGGTCTGGGCGTGAGAAATGTGATGGTGGCCTGGCTTCTGTCAATGAATTCGAATTGCGTGCTGATCATGCTGTCGAGCGCATCCCACCAGAACAGCCCCAGGACGATCATCGGGATTGCGCTCGACAGACCAATAATCGTAAGGAACGTCCGGAACGGGCGGCCAAGCAGATTGCGCAGCGAAATCTTCAGACGCGGCGTCAGAAAGCGCGACATCAGTTGGTGCGACGCCTCGCCCGGAACTGCGGGGCGCAAGGCTTCAGCCGCGGTCAGGCGAAGAATACGCAAAACTGCCGTGACGGCGCCGGTCAGCGCGGCTGACAGGCTGGCAATCGCAGCCACGACGGGCACCCAGAGCGGCATCAGATACGGAAAATCCGGGAAGCGAAAGAATGATGCGTAACTTGTCATGACGGCTTTGCCGTAAATCAGGCCAAGGCCTGTTCCGGCGAGCGATCCTGCCAAGGCAATGAGAAAGGCGAATTCGGCATAATGCAGGGCAATCGGGAATGCCGGATAGCCCAGCGCTTTCAGCGTGGCGATCTGCTCTCTTTGCGCGTTCACGAGCCGGCCCATGATGGCATTCAACAGGAAGGCAGCCACTGCAAAGAAGGTTACAGGCACGACCACGGAAACGGTCTTCTGTTCGACGAGTTCATCCGAGAGAAATCGGTTTGATATCTGCTCGTCTCTGGTTATGGCTCCGAGCGAGCCATAGGCTGCAAGGCGCTTGTCTATGGCGTTGACGGTCGCGGCTTCATTGGCGCCGGGGGCCAGCCGTACCGAGAGAGAATTGAAGGCGCCTGTAAGGTCGAGCGCGGCTTCAAGCTCGTTGCGCTGGACCCACAGGAGGGCGTAGTTCCGGTCATTGGGAAGCGGGTTTTCCGGGCGCGCCGCGTAGACATATTCAGGCGAGTAAACGGCTCCGACTATCGTGAAGACCCGCTTGTGACCATTGAGGATAACCGCGATTGTCTCATCGGGACCTATCGACCAGGCCTGCGCGAAGGCCGTGTTCACGAGCGCTTCCTGCGGTGCGTTTGGATCGGGCCAGCGACCGGTCTGAAGGGTCAGCGCGTTGAGGCTTTCATCCGGCGGGGCTGGAATGGAGATCAGCTTGCCGCTTATCTCGTTTGGTGCGGCCTGCCAGTCGATGCGGACATCCTGAGTGATGCGCGTCTGAAGCGTGCCCACCCCGTTGATGTCGGCAAGATCACGTGTGAGTGGGTTGGGCGCGCGCTTCAGATCAACAAAAAGATCAGCGAAATGCGTCTTCTGATAATAGGCATCGCGTGTGCTGAGAAGCGAAAGATAGGTGCTGATCGATCCCGTCATGACGCCCACGCCGGCCGCAACGAGAAGACCAACCGTCACAGCGGGGCCTCTGAGAGCGACAAGATCCCGAAGGAGTTTCCGGTCGAGCATGCTCACCACGATAATTCCTCGGGGGCGATCCGCGATGGATTTTTGTCGATTGAAACAATCCTTCCGTTTGCAAGATGGAGGACGCGATCCGCCATGCCTGCAATCGATGTGTTATGCGTAATGACAATTGTTGTCGTCCTGAGTTCGCGGTTGGCGCGGGCAATCGCTGCGAGAACGAGCTTGCCCGTGTCGACGTCGAGGGCGCCCGTCGGTTCGTCGCAAAGCAGCACGTCAGGGTGTTTGACAATAGCGCGTGCCACCGCAACGCGTTGCTGTTCGCCGCCGGACAATTGCGAGGGAAAGTAATCCAGCCGATGGGATAATCCGACGAGAGCAAGCGCCTCCTCGGGGTTCATCGGATTATCGGCAATCTCCGCAACGAGTTCGACATTTTCCTTGGTCGTCAGCGAAGGGATCAGATTGTAAAACTGGAACACGAACCCGACATGCTCGCGGCGGTATCGTGTCAGGTCGGCTTCTGACGCGCCGGTCAGTTCGTGATCGCGCCAGCGCGCCGTTCCGGCCGTTGGCGCATCGAGACCACCGAGAATATTGAGCAGCGTCGATTTTCCAGATCCCGAAGGGCCGAGAAGAACCACAAATTCGCTTTCGCTTATGTCGAGATCAATCTCACGAAGAGCATAAACCAGCGCGGCACCTGAGCCATAACTCCTCGATAAGCCACGCGCCTCAAAGACGATGGAAGTCCTCGTCGGTTGAGCGGCAACAGGCACATCTGCACTGAAAGTCATGTTGACACATACCATGCGATAAAAAGGAACGGTCCCTGGTCTGGGAAAATCATAGAAATCATTCTGCCGCGAATGGCGGGTGACGATTGTCCGGCACCAATGCCGGACAGTTATCGCGATCGTAGCTCCGGATCGTAGGGCAGCGTCATCGGCGCCTCGGGCTGCCAGGGTTCGAGCAGGCGGGTGATGATATTTGAATGATGCATCTGAAACAATTCGTGGCCGCTCATCCAAAATCCTCCCGGAACATAGAGACGGTTGTGTTCCGAAAGGAAGGACAGGAAGGATTCGGATACGCCGCCATCACGCAGCAGCTCTACATAGCGGCGCGTCGAATTCGACGATGGAACATTGGTGTAGACGCGGCGCGGACCGTGAAACATCCAGGCGGTCGCATTTCCGGCTATCCTCTGTTCACCCTGCAAATAGACCAGAACGCAGGCGGAGAGGCACTTGTGATTTTCAGTGACGAGCGTGGTCAGTTTCGCGTCACGGCGAATTTCTTTCAGAACTTCGATGACCTTTTCGGCATGGCGCATTGAACCGCCGCCGCTGTCGAGTTCAAGGACAATGTTATCTCGCCGGCCGCGCAGCTCAGACCAAATGTCTTCGAGGTTCTCCGCCATCGGATATTCGATGGGGCCTTCGTAAAGAATTACGACTGCATCGGCGTGGATCGAAGGGCGGTGAGAATGTGCAAAAATATGAAATCCGAGGCGCTCAGGATGCTCATGCTCTGCACAAAGACTTGCGGTCGGGGCTATGAGCCAAGCTGCAATCCACACGATAAGAGATATCGAGGCCTGAGACATCCGCTCATTATAAAAGCGGTTTTTTGAAGAGCATTGACGCGGATCAAGAGCCGGAAAACTCTGCTTTCCGGCTATCCGAGCCATGACGCTGATTTAATACCTCAGTGTCATTGCAATTTTCGACGCAGAATCAGGCTATTTTCATTCTGGGCCGAACGATGCAGGCAATTTGAATCGGTGTCCTGTCCTATGGGTAATTGCAGAGCAGTTGCTCACGACACATAGAAGGCGGCGCAAATTTTAATGCACATCATTTGGTGCTTGTCATGGTCCGGCGCGCGTTGCGCACGGATTGATGCGCCATAACAGTTTGAAGAAACGAATTCTCACTGTAACTGATAATGTCAGGCCTTTGCTCTCGAAAAGGCTGTAACGGCGAGAGGAACAGCATGGAGCGGGCAAGCAGCGGCTGGATCAACGGATTGATCGGCGTGATAATTTTCAGCGGATCGCTGCCGGCGACCCGGGTAGCCGTGCAGGCGTTCGATCCGATATTCCTGACAATTGCGCGCGCGGGCATTGCCGGTATTCTGGCCGCCGTTCTGCTCGCCATTTTTGCGAAGCGCTGGCCGGGGCGGCGTAATTTTGCCTCGCTTGTCATTGTCACGTCAGGTGTCGTTTTCGGCTTTCCGCTGTTGACGGCGATGGCCCTGCGGCACGTCACCTCGGCGCATTCGATCGTCTTCATTGGCCTTTTGCCGCTTTCTACCGCCATTTTCGGAGTTTTGCGCGGCGGAGAACGCCCGAAAGCTGTCTTCTGGCTGTTTTCGATTCTCGGCAGCCTGTTGGTGGCGGGATATGCCCTCTCGCAAGATATTACGGCTTCGCTGACCGGTGACGGCCTCATGCTCGCGGCAATTATCATTTGCGGGCTTGGTTATGCCGAAGGCGCGCATCTTTCGCGGAAACTGGGCGGCTGGCAGGTAATCAGCTGGGCGCTGGTGATCTCGCTGCCAGCAACGGGCATTCTGGCCTTCGTGTTCTGGCCGGCGAGCTTTTCAGGGATTGCCCTCTCCTCATGGGTGGGGCTTGCCTATGTGGCCGTGTTCAGCATGCTGATTGGCTTTATTTTCTGGTATCGCGGACTGGAGCAGGGCGGCATATCCTCGGTCAGTCAGTTGCAACTCCTGCAACCGTTCTTCGGATTGGCTCTCGCTGCGACACTGCTTGGCGAGCCTGTGAACCCTGTGATGATCGTGATTACCGCCGGAGTCATTGGCTGCGTGGCCGGTGCGCGCAAATATGGAAAATAGCCTGCCGGCCTTCGTGCGGATTTGTGCTCCTGAAAAATACAGATTCGATGAAGAACAATGGCGGTGGACGCAACCTCATCGGAGCGTATCGCAGCGCCAGAATTTCCTATTTACAGTTGAAAAAAGGAAATTTCGTAATTTTGAGGTCAATCGGGCCGAATTGTCCGAATTTGGCGCAATTTTTGGTGACTTGATCGATTCTCGTGAACAATTGACAGAGAAATAATTGCATCCTGTCAGGGAACAGCGCTGGCCGTGCAGAGAGGGGCAGGTGACCTGACAGGGAGAAAATTATTGCAGCCTTCGCCTGAGTTCCTCAAGTTCTTTCAATTTTGAGCGGTTCAAGCCCGGCACGCCCGCATTCTGGGGGTCAGTTCCCAATTCCGAAACTTCAATCCCGATGTTCAATGCGTCGGGCCAGGGCGTCGCCGAGACCGATCGTCGGCTTGGCATCCGGGCGACGGAAAGTGCCGGTGGCCGCCTTGCGCAGTTTTAGGCCGACGAGCCCTTCGGCCTGTTTCACCGCAGCAGCCATCTGGTCGATCACGGGCACGGGAATACGCTCCTGAACGCGGGCGGCCAGCCCTGCCAGCGGCGCACCCGCCAGAATGATGACATCGGCTTCAAGTTCGCTGATAGCTTGATTGGCGAGATTGACCAACAGATGTTCCTTCTCGTCCTGCACGTCGGAAACAGATATGAACGGGTCGTCAAGCATGCGGATGCCCGCGCAGCGCTCTCTTAACCCATGCATGTCGACGCATTCCTGATACCAGGGGCCGAGAGCACGCGCAAAAGTGACAATGGCAAAATGCCGACCCATCATGCAGGCCGTGAGCATTGAAGCTTCCGCCATTCCAATCACGGGAATATCGAACAATTCCCGCGCGCCGAACAGGCCCGGATCGCCGAATGCCGCGATGATTGCGGCATCAAAATCCTGATGTAATTCCGCAAGCATCTCAAGGGCAATGGCGCCGCCGATCTGGGCTTCGGCCCGCGTTGCGATGTAGGGAACGCCGCGTGTCGCCGTGACTGTTGCGATCGTGGTGCCCGGCGAGGCGGCCTCCTCGGCCGAGCTGGCAAGCCGCGCGGTAATGTCCTGGCTGGTGTTGGGGTTGAGAACGAGAATGCGCATGTGTCGATGTTGCTTTTTCTTTGGCCGGATCGGACGCTCCGGACGGGTTCGCGGAAGGCGATAGCCTGCGCCCCTGATGAGGCGCAGGCAGGCACCGGGCTTATTGCGGCGTGTCGGTCGGATCTGCACCGACGCCGGGCACGCCCTTGCTGTCTTCAGCCTTCTGCAGCTCGGCAAGAAGCGCCCTTTTTTGCGCGTCGGTTGGCGTTGCAGACTTCTTGTCAAGCGCAGGCAGAATGTACTGGCTCATCATGTAGCGCAGAATCTGCAGGCATTTGGCATCGCGCAGACCGCCATCGACGGGCAGCATGCTGGTCATGGTTATGACAGCATTATATTTTGGCAGAACAACGATGTTCTGACCTTTGAAACCCATTGTATCGAATTCAGGCTGGTTGCCACCTTCGACGCCGCCCTCGACAATATTGTGCACCCACCAGTAATAGCCGAAAAAGGGCGTACTCTGGCCGGAGGTCATCTGCTTCATCCAGTTTGCCGGTGCAACCTGCGTGCCGTTCCATCGGCCGTTCTGCAGGGCCAGCATGCCCAGACGCGCCATATCCACTGCGCGCAGGCGCAGTCCCCAGCCGCCGGAAACAAGCCCTTTTTCGTCAGCCCGTGTCCAGGCATAATGTTTCATGCCAAGCGGCTTGAAGAGCCTTTCTTCAGCGTAATTTTCCAGTTTCGTGCCGGCAGCAGCACTGAGCATTGCTGTGGCAAGGATGGGATTGACATCCATGTACTGGAACACTTTGCCCGGTTCCCAGGCCGGGGTGGTGGTTGCCGCCAGTTTCAGGCGGTCGGGCGCCTCATAATAGATAGGGTCGTTCGGCGGCTTGAAATCATAGTAAAGTCCGGTTGTCATGGTGAGCACATTGCGCAAGGTGACCTTGCCCTTGTCGGCCAGTGCGGCCTTGAGGTCGGGACGCGCGTCTGCCAGAACATCCTTGACCGAACTTTCGAGTTTGATCTTGCCATCGCTGATGAGATCGCCGGCAAGAATTGCGGTTGCGGCCTTGGTGATGGAGTAAAGTTCGTAATTATTGTCGCGGGTAAGTCCGGAACTGTAACGTTCAAATGCGATCTTGCCGTCCTTGACGATGACCAGACTGCGAATGTCGAGTTTGGAATCCCGGATCCATTGCGACAATTGCACAAGCGCGCCGGAGTCGATACCGACCTGCTCCGGCCAGACCTCCTGCAATTCTGTCGGATCCGGCTTGGCCGGAAATTCAACCTTGCTGCTTTGCGCAGCGGCCATGCCGGCGGCGCCGATGCTCATACTCAGGGCCACTGCCGGGGCCAATACCGGACGAAGCCACGGCGTTGCCTTATGCCTTGGGTTAATTCGCGTCATTCCTTCCTCCCATAATATTCTGCGCGCATTATTTTGCGCGCTACGGCAGGAATGGTGCCTCAGCCCTTTGCCAAGATCAAGAGAATTTTGCATTTTGAATGCAAAATTTTTAATTCGACATAAATGCAGGAATATCAAAAGTGGCGAAGCGGCAATAGAGGTGTTGATCCCGTCCGCACTGGTGAAGGAATGGCGCGTATCAATCTTCCGATTCGCGCAGAAGCGACCGGGCGAAGCCAAATGGTGTTGGATGGCGTGGTTTAGCCGCGCGTGCGCTTCATTTGCCGGATTTTTCGGCGGCATCCATCGATGCGCGGACGATGTCGCCGGTCTTGGCAACGTGAGCACGCATCAGTTCGCCCGCACGTTGGGAATCGCGGCGCTCCAGAGCAGCCAGAATTTCTGCATGTTCCTTAACGGACTCGCTCCAGCGTTCCGCTGTCTGAATGGCCATGTAACGCGCCCGCCGCACCTGAGCGATCAGCCGCGCATGCATGTCAATCAGAACAAGATTGCCTGAAAGCCTGACAATCGCCTCGTGCAGCAACTGGTTATCGTGAAAATAATCGTGGCGGTTCCGGGACTGATGATGCTGCTCGATACGAGTTTGCAGCCGATGCAGCATTTCAATATCGGCAGGCGTTGTCCGGAGTGCTGCCAGTTCAGCTGCAATACGTTCGAGACCGCTCAGCATTTCGAACAGATCGGCTATTTCCTTCGCGCCCAGCAGCGCCACATGCGCGCCGCGTCTCGGCAACAGGTTGATAAGCCCCTCGGCGGCCAGAATTTTCAGTGCCTCGCGCAAAGGTGTGCGGGAAATCTGCAATTGCTGGCACAATTCAGCTTCGTTGATCCATTCGCCAGCTGCGAGCTGACCTTCGACAATCATGTCGCGCAGCCGCTCGGTGGCTTCATCATGCAGGGGACGACGGCGTATTGGTTCACCGGGCGCCTCGGCCCCGCCGGACAGTGCACGCGCGGCAATTGCTTCGCTGGTTAGGTCCGATCGCGACAAGGGTGCGCCCTCCTTCATGGCTGCATGCGGCGCGTCTCGCGCACTTGAGTTGAGTCATAGTCACTTGACAAAGACGCGGCAAGTGGAGTAGCTCTTTCCGCCATAAATATTTTGCATGCAAAATTATGAATGCAATAAAATAAAAATTGAGACTGGGAGGTCTGAATGTCAGCGTTCGAATGCGTCATCAGGGGCGGCATGGTTGCGACAGCGGTTGACACGTTTCGCGCCGACATCGGCATCCGAAACGGCAAGATTGCCGCTCTGGCTGACAATCTGCCGGCTGGTACGCGAGAAATAGATGCAAGCGGACTGCTTGTTCTGCCCGGCGGAGTCGATGCGCATTGTCATCTCGATCAGCCCACGGGCGATGAATCGGTCATGGCAGATGATTTTCTTACCGGCTCCCGCTCGGCCGCGTGCGGCGGCACGACGACAATCATGCCATTTGCCGCCCAGATGAAAGGCCAGAGTCTGCGTCAGGCCGTCGATGACTATCATCGCCGCGCCGGCAACAAAGCCTGCATCGACTATGCATTTCATCTTATCGTCACCGATCCGACCGAGCAGGTTCTGGGACAGGAATTGCCCGCGCTGATCCGTGAAGGCTATACGTCTTTCAAGATCTACATGACTTATGACTCATTAAAGCTGAGCGATTATCAGATTCTGGACATTCTTGCCCTCGCCCGGCGCGAGCGGGCGCTGGTGATGATTCATGCGGAAAACGCCGATTGCATCAGCTGGCTCACGCAAAGGCTGGAACTTGAAGGCAAGACTGCGCCGAAATACCATGCGACAGCCCGTCCGCCGCTGGTCGAACGCGAGGCAACCCACCGCGCCATCACACTGGCGGAACTGGCCGAAGCACCTATCCTCATCGTGCATGTTTCCGGCCCGGAGGCCATCGAGCAAATCCGCTGGGCCCGAAGCCGCGGCCTGCCAATTTACGCCGAAACCTGTCCGCAATATCTTTTTCTCACGGCGCACGACCTCGCCTCGCCGGGTTTTACCGGCGCCAAATGCATCTGCAGTCCGCCGCCGCGCGATATCGCCAGTCAGGAGGCCAACTGGAACGCCTTGAAAGAGGGGCTGTTGCAGGTTTTTTCATCTGATCACGCGCCATTTCGGTATCAGGACCATCAGGGCAAGATGGTCAATGGCACGTCAGCGCGTTTCTCCTGCATTCCTAACGGTATACCCGGATTGGAGACGCGCCTTCCCTTGCTGTTTTCCGGAGGGGTCAATGGCGGGCGGATCAGCCTGCAGGAATTCGTGGCACTGACCTCGACGAACCCGGCTAAAATGTATGGGCTCTATCCGCGCAAGGGTTCGATTGCCATAGGCGCGGACGCTGATCTTGCCATATGGGATCAGCAGCGCGAAGTGAGGATCACCAATGAAATGCTGCACCACAATGTGGATTACACGCCTTACGAAGGCATGAACGTGCGCGGCTGGCCAGTGATGACCCTCTCGCGCGGCCAGGTGCTTTGGGCGGATGGGAAATTTTCGGGATTAACCGGTCATGGGCAGTTTTTGCCTTGTGGCCTGCCGTTGGTCGCATGAGCGCTTGCATGACATGGCGCGCCATGTCTCATTGCAGAGGTTTAGCATGCGATCGGCCGCAGATGAGCATCAGGGGCGATGTATTCATCGGCATTTCACAGGCCCTTGGGAGCGCAGCAGCAGACTCCTGAAGTAAGACTTCGCGCAGCATTTTGAGATCTGCCGGCCCATTTATCAACATCAGGAATTGAACATGACAACCACTTCACCTCGTGCTGCCGTCGCATCCGGCAACCTTCAGCGCACCAATGTCCGATGGAAGATATTCCTGCTGATGCTGATGCTGATCTCCATCAATTATATCGACCGCGCCTCGCTGTCCGTGGCCATGCCGATTATTTCCAAGGAATTCAACCTCGATCTGACCACGCAAGGGTTCATTTTGAGTTCGTTCTTTCTCACTTATGCTTTGATGCAGATTCCCGGCGGCATGCTGGCCGACAGGTTCAAGCCGCGGATTGTCATTGCCGCGTCGACTTTGGGCTGGGGGCTGTTTCAGGCGCTGGCGGCGCTCTCGCCTAATGCGCTGATGCTGATCGTGACTCGCCTTGGGCTTGGCGCCGCCGAGGCTCCGATCTATCCGGCAGGTGGAAAACTCAACGCCATGTGGATGACGCCGAATGAACGGGCCCGCGGGGCAACCCTTCTCGATGGCGGCGCGCCGCTGGGAGCGGCGCTCGGAGCGGCGATCATCGCAGGTCTCATTGCAGAATTTGATTCCTGGCGCGTCTCCTTTGCCATCGCCGGCATCGGCACGGTGCTCTGCGGCGGCTTTGCATGGTGGTACATCCGTAACAATCCCGCAGAGCATCCCCGCGTTAACAAGGCCGAGGCGGATTACATTGCCGAGGCCCATGCCGCCGAAGATGCATTGGCTTCGGGTGCTCCTGCCCGCAGCATTGCGGCTTTCTTCCAATTTCGCTCGGTCTGGTGCATGTGCCTTGGATGGATGTTCTTCAATTCCGTGTTCTACGGATTGCTGACATGGATGCCGACCTATCTTTCCGTGGTTCATGGCCTCGATATCAAACATCTTGGCGGGTCGCTGTTCATCATGTTCTTCGCGGGTTTCATCGGAGAACTTGTCGGTGGTCAGATCGCCGATATATGGCGGGTGCGCGGCGGCACGCCCAATGTAATCTTCCGGACCTTGTTTGGCATTGCCGCAATTGTCGCCACCATTTCCATCGTGCTTGTCGCCTATGTGCATGACGCCCTCCTTGTGGTTGTGCTGCTTTCGACCACACTGTTCTTTCTGCGCTGGTGCGGCATGTACTGGGCTATTCCAAGCATTCTCGGCTCGCGCAGCCGGTCTGGATTTCTTGGCGGCTGCATGAATCTGGGAGGCAATATCGCCGGCATCACGGTGCCGGTGATTGTGGGCTTCATCGTGCAGGCCACCGGCTCGTATTTCATGGCCCTGATGTTCTTCGCAGGTTGCGGCATCGCTCTGCTGGTGTGCTCCAGCGCCATCGACTACAGCCGCAAGCTGCCGGTCTGAAACCGGGGGCGCGACCCGCGCCTCCTCTTCCGCTCTCGAATATTCGGCCCGCTCAATGACCAGATTCATACGCCTTGGAATGCTGACGCCTTCATCCAACACTGTGCTGGAGCCGACCACATGTGCCATGCTGGCCGGCCTTCCCAACATTTCCGCGCATTTCGGACGATTCAAGGTGACGGAAATCGCCTTGTCGGCAAGCTCCGACAAGCAATTCGATGATACGGAAATTCTGCGTGCTGCCGATCTCCTGGCCGATGCAAAAGTCGATGTTATCGCCTGGAACGGCACTTCCGCCAGCTGGCTGGGTTACGATCGTGACGAGGTGTTATGCGAGCGTATCACAGCGGCAACTGGCATTCCGGCTTGCACTTCGGTGCTGGCCTTTCGCGAAATATTCAGGCGCACCGGTGTGCGGCGCCTCGGACTCGTCACGCCCTATCTGGCCAGCGTGCAGCAGAAGATTATCAGCAACTGGCAGGCTGCCGGATTTGAATGCGCTGGCGAGTGTCACAGCGGTTTACAGGACAATTTCTCCTTTGCCCAAGTGGGTGAAGAGGACGTAGCCGCCATGATCCGTCGCGTGGCCGGTCAAGGCTGCGATGCGATTGCGGTGGTGTGTACCAATATGCGCGGTGCAGCTCTGGTCGAACGCCTTGAGACGGAACTGGGCGTGCCAATCTACGATTCCATCGCGACAACGCTCTGGAAAAGTCTCGCTCTGGCTGGCGCGCCGCCCGACCAGCTGAAAGGGTGGGGCAGCTTGTTCCAAAAGGTCAACGCAGCCTGAACCAGTAAGGGCAGCCGGCACGTGCCGCTGTTCAAAGTGCTTGTACGCTTTTCCGAAATGAAGACCAGCCACACCTCTTGGCTGAAGGAAGGCTCATGCCTTTTTGGGAAAGCGTGACAGGAAAACGGCCAGGATTGGCCAGATCTTCAAAATGGGAGTGAAACGCATGACAAAAACTGGATCATATCAAAAATCGGCGTGGCTTTTGGCTGGCGTTGCGAGCATCGCATTGCTTGTCACAGCGCCGGTTCGCGCCGCCGATGAGCCGGGTCTTCCCGTAGCGGCGCCGGAGGATGTCGGAGTGGATTCCGGCCCGCTGATCAAGATGTCGGAATGGATCCGCGGCGACAAACTCGATGTGCGCAGCCTGCTGGTGGTCAAGGATGGCAAGCTCATTTTCGAGCGTTACGAAGGGGGGCTGAGCCGCGATTACAATTACGAGCTTTACTCGGTGACCAAGACCATTACGGCGCTGAATTTCGGCATTCTCGCCGACCAGGGTAAGATCAGTGTCGATGACAAGGTCGCGCCGTGGATTCTGAAGATCAAACCGGAATTCAAGGATGCCCTGGCTGACAAGCAGGACATTAAATTGCGGCATCTGATGTCCATGTCGAGCGGCCTTTTGTACAAGCAGGTGGAGGGCTCCGATCCGCTTTATTTCAAGGCGCCGAACCGCCTGCAGGTAGCCCTGACCACTACCCCGCGCATCCCGCCCGCAACTGAATTCGAATATACCGATGCAAATCCGGTGCTGGTTGGTGCGGCGATCCAGGCAGCTTCCGGCGAGCCGGAGGCGCAATTTGCGCAAGAGCATCTCTTCAAGCCGCTCGGCATGCAGAATGCGCACTGGACCGGCACTGACCAGACCGGCATGGTATCGGGAGGCTGGGGGTTGCGTCTGCGGGCAGTCGATATGGCCAAGCTCGGGCTGCTGATGCTGAACGGCGGCAAGTGGCAGGGCGAGCAGGTCGTGTCGAAGAACTGGATCGACCAAATGTCGACACCCTCGGCAACAGCGACGGCGAATGATTACGGCTATTATTGCTGGATAAACCATATCGTCGAGTCTGAGCCGGAATATGGCGCCATGGGCTTCAAGGGACAGTTCATCACCGTACTGCCCAAGGAGCATGCTGTGGTAGTCATGACCAGCATCCTGCCGACCGATGGTGGCCTGCGCACCGGAACCTATCTGAATATGTATCGCCGGATGGTCAATGATTACATTCTGCCCGCCATGCATGGCGGCCAGAAGCCCGCCGCAACCGATGCACAGCGGGAGGCGCTGCGCAAGGAACTGGAACTGAGCAATCAAAGCAAGGGTGTGCCGGGAACGGATCTTGCCTTCAACGATGGTGCTGAGCGCTGAAAATGACCTGCAGCCCCCAAAAATTGGGGGCTGCTATTCTGGCAATCCACTTGTCCCGCTCAATTTTGAAAAAATGGGGCTTTCGGTCTGCGCTGCTGCGGGAGACGGTAAATCTTTTTCTGGACTTCTGACATGAAGGGAACCGCCCGGCACTGCGGCATCGTCCTCTCAAATCTTGGCATTCCGCATAAAAGCTGGCGCTCAGGGAAACCTATCGCCTATTGCGTCCGGGGTGGCTGTTTGGCGCTGACCCTGTATGAGCCTGACAGATCCGATGATTACAGGCGCTGATAAAATGTAGCCGGATATTTTCAAAGCGAAGGGACGGGGCGGTTCGAAGTAAAAGGTAAACATCGTCCCGGATTTTCTGTTTTCGGATCAGACGCATCTCGCATTCGGCTAAATGCGCCTTACCTATTCGTCATGGTCGAAAGTGGAGGGAATAATTATGCAGCTCAAGACAATTGCAATGATAGTGGCTCTCCTGGGTTTTGCCGCGCCTGCCGCCGCCCAACAGGTGGAACGCATACGCGGAACGCTGGACAAAAGTGAAAACGGCACGATCTCGGTTACAACCCGCGAAGGCTCCTCCGTGATGGTGGCTGTGGCTCCGGATCAAAAAGTCAATACGGTCAAAGCGATCGATCTGTCGGCGATCCAGCCCGGCAGCTTTATCGGCACCGCAACCATGGGCAAAGCCGATGGCAGTTTTGTCGCTATGGAGGTGCTTGTTTTCCCTGAATCTGCGCGTGGCACCGGTGAAGGCAAATATCCGTGGGATCTTACTCCTGAAAGCACCATGATCAATGCAACGGTGGCCACTGTGGTTGCGGGCGCGAACAACACGCGGGAATTGTCAGTGCAGCAAAAGGGTGAGACATCGAGGGTGATCGTTCCGGACGGAATCCCGATCGTGACCATAGAGCCTGCCGATTCAAAGGCTTTGGTTAAAGGCGCCCCGGTATTTATTGTGGCCAAAAAGGGTGCGGACGGGCAAATGTCTGCTGTGCGTATTTTGGTGGGCAAAGATGGCGTAGCGCCGCCGATGTGAAGGCGCGAACCGGTGTCTGCGTCAAAAATGCCTTTAAAACGCGGAAAATGAAAAAAGCTTCGCAGACACCGATCACACCGGTACTGAAAGAGCCGCATAACATGCGTCTCAGCCGGAAATTCTGCGGAATTTTCGCCATAAGGCACGGAAATGACGAAGCAATTTGTGCTCGTCGCAAAATATGAATCTTTCCAGAAAGAAATGCTGACGGACGCCGTATGACAGAGGTGTGTCTTTAGCCAAAAATTCCCTGTTAACAGGGGCAAAACAGAGAATTTTTTACTAAAGCAGCATTTTGGAAATTGCGGCTTTGATTGTCCTTCCTGTCGCGATGCAGACCCGGCTGATCCGCTTATTCCATCCAGAGCAGAGCCTGAATAATCTTAAATGCTGAATGGATTTTTATGCATGGACAGATTCAGCGGAACATGGTTGGACGCGAGAGGGCAACTCAGCACGAAAGTCATCCGGCTTCCAGCAAACCAGATCGCCATCCCGCTGAACTCGCAAAAATTTAATCCATTTTGGATGGACTTGGTTCTTCGCGAGATAAGTCTGCGCTGACAACCCCAATTCATCTGCGTAATATATCCATTTTGGGCATCGGACGTGTCGGGTTATCGCCCGCCCGGCCGGATCAGCGATGGCGGCGCGCTGTGTAATGCAGCGTGAGCTGTTCAGCAAACAGGCGATAAATCTTGGCCAGCAAGTTTGGTTTGATGATGAAGCAGAAAAATCCGCGGCAGCTTCAAAAAGCTCCTCCCACCCCGGAAGGCCCTTATGAGGGCGGAACTTTGGATACGAGCGGGCGGAGTTTATTGCCGCGCGAAGCCGGGCAATTTCTCGATCTGATTGAGTTCTTGCAACGGGAATCTGAGTCTGCGCTGGGCCTGACAGCCGGGCGGCGCGAATTGCGTATGATTGTCTATCTGATGCGGAACCACTTTTCGGGAAGTCTGGTGACGAGTTCCTCGCTGGCAACGGCATCAGGATTGACCTACGGCACCGCCATGCGGGCCATTGAAGCTATGTTGACGGAAGGAATGATCGTCAAACGCCCAAAAACCGGCACGGGAAAGTCCTTTTCGATTCATCCTTCAGAGGACCTTCTCTCTCGCTGGCACCGCTTTACATGGCGGTATAACGAGTTTTCCAGACTGAACTTGGAGCCTGCGCTGCCGGACGTCGGGCGCAAATCCAAAAGCCGCAGCCGGGAGGAAATGGGCGCTGTTTTGCCGCCGCCGGCCGTGCTCGCCAGCAAATTGCCCTTGCGGCAGGGCTTGCGCGTGCTCGTGCATGCCGATCCGACCTTCATGGCGATGCGTTCCTTCAAGCGCCAGCAGGAAATGATGTTGGGAGTGCCGATCACCAGCAAGGCTTTATCGATCGACCGTCTGCACGACGAAGTCATCGAAAACAGCAAATTGCCCCATTCACGCTATGACATCATTGCCTGCGATTATCCGTGGTTTGGCGAGATGGCATCACAAAAGCGTCTTTTGCCGCTGGATCACCTGATGGCGGAAATTGGCGCGGATGCACGGGACTTTTATCCCGAGACTTTGGCGACATCGCGCTGGAATGGCTCGCAATATGGCATTCCGGCCATGATGACCGGCGAGCTGCTGATCTATCGGACGGATGTTTTCGAACAGAATGGCATCGCGCCGCCGCGCACCACTTCGGAAACGATTGCTGCCGCGCGCAAACTGCACAACAAGATCGAGGGCATGGCTGGCATCGCCTGGAATGGCCGTCGCGGCACGCCGATCGGCCATACGTTCCTGATGATCATGGCGGCCTTCGGTCAGCCGATCATTGATCTGGCTCGCACGAAAGATGGCTTCGATACGGCAAACATCCGATCTGAACATATGCGACCGATGTTTCTTTCGCTGGAGGCGCGTCAGACAGCCGAATATCTGCTCGAAATCCTGCCTTATTCAGTTGCGAATGTGCTGGATATGGCGTGGTATGATCGCGCGCTGGCCTATAAGTCCGGCAAGACGGCACTGGCCTATTCGCACACGATGCTGGCGCCCCTTTATGAAACAGATGCTAACGCGCCGGCTTATCGACGCACCGGCTATCTGCCTCATCCGCACGGACCGCGCGGCAGGCCTATCGTGCCGATGGGCGGCTATGGCCTTGCAGTACCGGCAAATCTTGCGCCGGAGCGCGTGGAGCCGGTCATGACGGCCCTGAAGGCCATGACTTCGGCAAATGCAGCCAAGCTCTATCTGATGAATGGCAGCCTCGCCAGCCCAAGGCGCAGCGTCAGCCTTGATCCGGAGGTGAAGGCCTTGTCGCCGATTGTCTCTGTTGTGCATGACATGGCGGAGAGCGGCGTTGTGCGCATGTGGCCGCGCGTGCCAATCCCGGAGATCACCGGCATCATACGGATTGCAGGCGAAGAAATTCATGCCTTGCTTGTGGGAGACAAATCCATCGGCGTTGCTTTGCAAGATGCGCAGAATCGCAGCGACGCCTTGATGCGCGCTGGCGGCTATTATTCGTTTTAGCGGAGACGCTTCCCAGTAGCTCGTTATATTTAAAATATCCATATTGGATAAAAAAGCATCTTGGATGAAGTGTCCGAATTGGTAATATCCAAAACGTGATGTGCGGAAATTGATCGCGCAACTGAGCAAAGGCCGGAGTGCCGAGGCTCCATAACAATAATGAGCGGCACCCCGAACTGGGGCAAATGTCAGGCGGAAGCGGTCATGGGCCGTTTTTCCGAATGCCGTGCTGTGCCGCTGAGCGGAGGATGCAAGATGAAAGCCGTATTTCTTCCCGGCAACAAGCGCGTGGAAATCCGCGCAGTGGCGGTGCCGGAGCCCGGTCCGGGCGAGGTGCTCGTGGAAGTCAAGGCCTCCTGCATCTGCCGCAGCGATCTGAGCCTCTATTATGGTAACGCGGTCGTCGGCGGCGATGCGGCGGGAAAATGCGTTACCGGCCACGAGCCTGCCGGGCGCATTGCCCGCGTTGGAACGGGCGTCAACAAGTTCAAGGCTGGCGATCGCATCGCCATTCATCTGGCTATCGGTTGCGGCGTATGTGCCTATTGCCGCGCTGGCAATTACCATATCTGCCCGGAATGGAAATGCATCGGCTTCACAGCCGATGGCGGCAATGCTGAATATATTGTCGTTCCGGAGCGTAATTGCCTCGCCATCCCGGACAGCATGTCCTATGTCGCGGCGGCGATTTCGACCGACGCCTTCGGCACGCTCTACAGCGCCGCCAAGAAATTGCAGCTTAATCATCTATCTGTGATGGGCATCTGGGGTCTCGGACCGATGGGTTCTGCGGGAATTCTGGCGGCCAAGGCACTGGGCGCCAGCGTTGTTGCGCTCGATCCTATTGAGGAACGTCGCCACTTTGCCGAGAGCTTGGGCGCCGACATGGCGCTCGACCCTTCGGCGCCTGACACCGCTGCGAAACTGCGCGAATTCACCAACGGGCATGGACTTGACGCCGCTATCGACTGCTCCGGCAACAAGATCGCTCACAATATGGCGCTGGACGCTCTGCGCCCGTTCGGCCGGATGGCTTTCGTAGGCGAGGCTGCGGAAACAACCATTCGCCCAAGCGAGCAATTGCTGCGCAAGCAGCTTACGCTTTTTGGCTCCTGGTATTTCAATGTCGCGGAATATCCGGAAATCGTCGAGGTGCTGACCTCGCAAAATATCGATCTGGAACGCCTGGCCACGCATCAGTTCAAGATTGATGAAGCCGAAACCGCCTTCCGCATGTTTGACGAGCGCAAGACCGAAAAAGCCGTCTTTGTCTTTTGAGAGGAAACGCAGATGCCCTTCAAATATTCCTTCAATACGTGGTGTTATGGCAGCTTCCCGGTCTGGGTGCCGTCCTATTCGCTGGAAGAAACCATCCGTCGCATTGCCCGCGCGGGATATGACGCGATCGAGATCGGCTGTGCCGCGCCGCATGCATGGCCTGCGCATCTGAGCAAGACCCATCGCTCTGATCTGCGCAAGCTGATTACGGATGTCGGCATGGTCGCGTCAAGCCTGCTTCCTGCGCCGGGCGGCGGGCCGGGCAACAATCCGGCCTCATTGCTGGCTGAGGAGCGGGCGGCCACCATCGCTCATTATAAGGAAGTGGTCGATCTGGCGCATGATCTTGGCTCGAAACGGGTGCTCTATATTGCCGGCTGGCGCTCTTTTGGCGTTGATGCGGCGCAGGCGCGGGACTGGAGCCTGACGGCCCTTAAGGATATTGCCAAATATGCGGCTGACAAAGGTATTACCATTTGTATCGAGCCGACTTCAGCCGACTCAAACCTGATCGACACAGCGGCTCACGCGCTCAGCCTGCGCGCCGACAGCGGCTGCGACAACGTCAAGGTGATGTTCGATACCTATCACGCGCTTTATCGCAACGAAGTCAGCTCAGATTATGTTTATGAGATGGCGCCGCACCTCGATCACATCCATTGCGCCGATCTCGACCGCAAGGCGCCGGGCGATGGTGTTGTCGATTGGTATGGCGTGCTTCAGGCCGTTAAGGATATTGAGTTCAAAGGCTATCTCACCATGGAAATTGCCTTTGCCGCGCGCCGTGTCGAGCCGGATTTCTATGCCCGCAAGGCGCTCACCTATCTCAAGAGTATCGAGCAGCAGCTGAAATAAACCCAGACCTGTTCATAACCAGGCCGGCCCCGGAGGCTGGCTTATTTCGGGAGGAAACAATGACAGACAAATCGAATATCCACCTCACACGTCGCGCCGTTTTGATGTCCGGCGTTGCAGCCTTGACCAGCGCCAGCGTGATGGGCGCCAGCCGCGCCTTTGCGGCCGCGCCCAAGCCAACCGGCCTGACCATGCTTTACGCGACAGCCGAGGCCAATTCCGATGCGGTCAAAGCCGCGGCAGGCGATTTCAAGGCGGCATTCGGGTTCGACATCAAGATCGACACGATGCCCTACAATGCCCTGCAGCAGAAGACCTTCGCCGAACTGGCTTCCGGCAGTTCCTATTATGACATCATGATCATCGATACGCCCTGGATGCCGGCGCTCACCAACAAGATCGAGCCGATCACCAATATGGTGCTGGATCCGGCTGCCTCTGGCGACCTGAACATTCAGGACTTTATCGCCAAGGTGTTCTTCGATACGGCAGTCTACAAGAAGGACGCCAGCCATCAGCATTTTGACAAGACGGAGACAATTGATCCGGCGGCGATCAAAGCTGGAGGCTTCGACATTTTCGGCCTGCCGATGCAGGCCAATGTGCTCACGCTCGCTTATCGAAAGGATCTGTTTGACGATGCGGCCAATAAGGCCGCATTCAAGGCCAAGACGGGCAAGGATCTCGCGGTTCCGACCAACTGGGATGAATTTGCAGCCGTCGCGGCTTTCTTCACCAATCCGGCCAAGCGGCAATGGGGCACCACCCTTATGGCGGGAGCAGGTGACTGGGCAACCGATGATTTCAAGACCCTGCTCGCTGGCTTTGGCGGCGACGGACATCTGGTCAGTGACAATTTCGAGCCGGTATTCGACTCGCCCGAAGGCGTCAAGGCTCTGACCTATTACGTCGATCTTATCAACGGCAAGAAGGTGACGCCACCGGGTACCACTTCATCGAGCTGGGATGAAGTTGCCACGTCGTTCAGTAACGGCCTGACAGCCATGACCATGAATTATCACGATCTGGCTCTCGCTCCCAGCGTCAAGGGCGAGGTGGCCTATGCCGTCGTGCCGCAGGGTGTCGGCATCGGCCCGCATTTCGGCACCTGGATGTTGTCGGTCAACTCCTTCTCGAAAAACAAGGAATGGGCCTATCAGGCGATCAAATGGTTCACCAGCAGCGCTGTGCAAACCAAGGCTCTGGCCAAGCAGCTTCACCCCACCCGCAAGTCGGTCTATGCTGAGGCGCTGAAGGATGCGGCGATTACGGCCAAGCTGGGCAATTTCTATGATATTCTCGGCAAGTCGCTGGCAGTCGGCGTAGGTCGTCCGCGCCTCTCGAATTATGGTGACGTGGATCGCGCCATCTGGATCGCGGTTAACAATGCAGCGCGCGGCGCCGCCAAGCCAGAGGCGGCCTTGAAGGAGGCTGGCAATCAGGTGCGCGACCTGTTGAAACAAGCCGGTTATGTGAAATGACAACCTCGGTTTCACCTGTTGCAGCAGAAGGGCGGCTTGAAAGCCGCTCTTCGTCCAATGGACAGGCGCGGTTTGGCTGGTTCATGCTATCGCCTGCCATGACGATCCTGCTGATCATGTCGGTGGCTCCGGCGATTTACCTGCTTTATGTCAGCTTCCGCCATGAGAATCTGCTTGGCCCCGGCTCCGGCTTCGTCGGCTTTCAGAATTATATCAGGGTATTCAATAGCCCGGAGAACTGGTCGGGCGCGGTGGCGACGTTCCAGTTTGTCGCTATATCTGTCGTGCTGGAACTCGGGTTCGGACTCGGGCTGGCGCTGCTGCTCAACCGTAAGTTCCCGGAAACCAACCTCCTGGCAGCCTTGTTCATTCTCCCGCTTGGCGTTGCGCCGGTGGTCTCGGCGCTTGTGTTTCGCGTGCTTCTGGATCCTGCCTACGGCTGGGTCGACTATTATTTGCAGCTCTGGGGCATCATCTCCGATCCGATAGACTGGCTGGGGCAACCCTTCACGGCCTGGGTAGCGGTGATTGCGCTCGATGTCTGGCAATGGACGCCTTTTGTCGCGCTAATCCTGCTTGCGGGCCTTAGCGGCGTGCCGGCAGAGCCGAAAGAGGCTGCGATGATCGATGGCGCGGGGCCGATCCGCCTGTTCTGGCATATTACTCTGCCGTTCTTGCGGCCCTTCATCGCCATTGCCTTCGTTTTGCGCACGATTGAGGCGTTCAAAACCTTCGGCAGCATTTTCGTGCTGACCAATGGCGGGCCGGGTTCGTCCACGGAAGTGATCAACCTCGATATCTACCGGATCGCCTTGCAGAATTTCGATGTCGGGGCAGCGTCGGCTTTGGGCATCGTCTTTCTGCTGATTTTGTCGCTGATCACCAAACAATTGCTCGCCATTCTTGGCCGAAGCACCGACATCATGGAAGAATGACATGAGCTGGCTTGGAAAACTCATTACCCGCGCCGTTTTATGGCTGGCGCTTGTCATCGTGATGTTCCCCATTTTTTGGGTGCTGCTGACCTCGTTCAAGCCCTCGGAACTGGCGCAGGCTTTGCCGCCTGTCTGGGATTTCGCGCCGACATTGCAGAATTACCGCGATGTCCTCTCGGGCAATACATATACAAGCCAAGTGTTTGGTGTGTTGCTGATCCATACGATTATTGTCACGCTCGCCTCGACGCTGCTGGGGCTGGCAGCGGCCGTTCCGGCGGCCTATGCTCTGGCGCGGGTGAAATTCGCCGGACGGCAAGCGACGGCCAACTGGATTCTGTCCACCATCATGTTTCCGCCCGCGGTTTCTGTTATCCCGGTTTTTGTCATTGCCTCGCGTCTGGGCCTAACCGACACCTGGCCGGTGCTGGTTGTGCCCTATGCAGCCTTCGGCCTGCCGATGATGATCTGGATGCTGCGCTCGGCGATCAAGCAAATTCCATTCGAGATCGAAGAAGCCGCGATGGTCGATGGCGCCTCGCGCGGCCAGATCATCTGGCACATTGTTCTGCCGCTGCTCACGCCCAGCATTGTGTCTGCGAGCCTGCTCGCCGGCATGCTGGCCTGGAACGAATTTCTCTTTGCCCTGACACTGAGCCGCTCGGTCATCAAGACCGCGCCGGTTGGCATCAGCGAATTTACCAACATGTATGGCACGCAATGGGGCACGCTGACCGCCGCTGCAACAGTTACGGTGGCGCCCATCCTGCTCATTACGCTTCTGCTGCGCCGCCGTGTGATTGAAGGCCTGACCTTCGGCGCCGTGAAATAATCTTTGAGGAAACGCTAATGGCTTCGCTTGGAATTCAAAATGTCGTCAAATCCTACGGCGTGGTGCCGGTCGTGCGTGATGTCAGCATCGACGTGGCCGATGGTGAATTTGTCGTGCTGGTCGGCCCGTCGGGCTGCGGTAAATCAACGCTCCTGCGCATGATCGCGGGGCTGGAAACGCTCAACTCCGGCAAGATAATCATTGGAAATCGCGATGTCAGCAATTTGCCGGCAAAATCACGCGACATTGCCATGGTCTTCCAGAATTACGCGCTTTATCCCCATATGACAGTGGCGGAAAACATGAGTTTCTCGCTGCGGCTGAAAAATGTACCGCAGGAGGAAATCAACCGCCGCACCGAGCGCGCCTCGAAAATTCTCGGACTGGAAAAGTTGCTCGATCGTCGTCCCGGCCAGTTGTCCGGCGGACAGCGCCAGCGCGTCGCCATGGGCAGGGCCATCGTGCGCGACCCGCAGGTCTTCCTGTTTGACGAGCCGCTTTCCAACCTTGACGCCAAGCTGCGCGTGCAGATGCGCACCGAAATCAAGGAACTGCACCAGCGCCTGCGCACAACGACTGTCTATGTCACGCATGACCAGATTGAGGCGATGACAATGGCCGATCGCATCGTAGTGCTGCATGACGGCATTGTCGAACAGATAGGCACGCCGCTCGAGCTTTATGACCGCCCGGCCAACCAGTTTGTTGCCGGCTTTATCGGCTCGCCCGCGATGAATTTCATCGAGGGGCAGGTTCATGCTTCGGGCCAGACCTTCATCTCTGAAACGGGCGCGGAGATCGCGCTTAAAAACGCTCCGCGCGAGGCGCATGGCCGTGCGGTGAAACTGGGCATCAGGCCGGAACATTTTGTGCTGGATGCCCAGAACGGGCTTGCCAGCCAGATTGTAGTGGTTGAGCCGACCGGGGCTGAAATGCAGATCATCTGCCAGTTTGCCGGGCAATCCGTCACGGCCGTATTCCACGAGCGTCTCAATGTGCAGGCGAATGACGTGATCAAACTCTCGCCGAAACCGGAGGCCATTCACCTGTTCGACGCCGCTACTGGGGTGGCTTTGCGCTAGAGCATGCTGTTTTTAGGTTGAAACGGCTCCCTCTCCCCGCATGCGGGGAGAGGGTTGGGGTGAGGGGCATTTTTATGATTTATGCCCTTCATCTTGTCCTTCTCCCCGTTAAAACGGGGAGAAGGAACGCTCACAACGCATTTCTACTTAAAAACATCGTGCTCTGGTTTCATGGGGAGGTTCGAAATGGGCGTAAAGTTGCGGTGGGGGATTTTGGGTGCGTCGTCATGGATTGCACGCGATGCGATCATGCCCGGGATCGACAACAGCTCAAATGGGCGGATCGTCGCGCTGGGGTCGCGCAACCCGGAGAAATTGGCAAGGCATGGTGAAGCACGGCTCATGACCTATGAGGCCATGTTGGCTGATCCGGAGGTCGACGCCATTTATGTCCCGCTGCCCAATTCCATGCATGTGGAATGGGCCATCCGCTGCGCCGAGGCTGGAAAGGCGGTATTGCTGGAAAAGCCGCTGGCTTTGAACCTTGCCGAGGCCAGCCGGATTGTCGAGGCCTTCGCCAAACATAATGTGCCTCTGATGGAAAGCTTCATGTATCGCTTCCATCCCCAGCACAAGCGCGTGCGCGCATTGCTGGAGAGCGGCATCATCGGCGACATTGTCGAAGTGCAGACGCATCTCTCCGTCGACCTGATGTCGCCGCCTGATTACACCAATATCCGGATGAGGCCAGAGCTTGGCGGCGGCGCGCTGCTGGATATGGGCTGTTATATCGTGAGTTCTGCGCGGATGCTGTTTGGCGGAGAACCGCGCGCGATACGGGCCTGGTGGAAAATCGATCCGGTTTCCGGCGTCGATATTGCGGCCTCTGCCGTGCTGGAATTTTCTGCAGGGCGCACGGCACTTGTCAGTTGCTCGTTTGAAGGCTGGGCCAATGGCATGTATCGCATCATCGGCCGCAAGGGTGTGATTGAAGCGCCGCGCGCACTTATCCTTGGCCTTGGCACGCGAACCGGCGAGGCTGCGATTATTACCATGGATAAGGACGGCCATCGTTCAGAGGAGATTCTGCCCGATGTCGATCATTATCAGCTGATCGTCGAGGCCTTTGCCGAGGCTGTTCTGAACGGAACACCCGTGCCGTTGCCGCCTTCGGATTCTCTCGCCAATATGCGCGTGATCGATGCCTTCGCGCAATCGGCGCTGGAGGGCAGGGAAGTCCGGCTCTGAGCCCGCTCTCAGGCCTTCTTTTCCTGATGTTTTGACTTGTCGCGGTGAATTGACTTGCGCCATGCCTTGATAAGCTTCGGCGGGGCAGGGCTGTGCCAGACAGTCTGATAGGTTTCGACAACATTTTCCGGCGTTACGGCAAGGCCGGGCATGGCGATCCACGGCGGCAGTTCGCGGCCAAGCAGCGACAGAATCGTGGCATTGGCCAGCGATACACCCAGATTATAGGGCTGCTGCGCGCCAATTCCCTTGATCAGTCCGCTGCCGGCCATGTCGATGGCTGCATCATTGCCGAGATCGATCGTGGTCACGGGGATTAAAGCGGATTTTCGGCGCAGCGCTTCGACGGCCTGCATGGCCGGCTCGTCCCAGACGATGAACATGCCCTTTAATTCAGGGGTGGACTCGACAAACCGCTCCGTCACCGAAGCAACTGATTTTACATCCGGGAATTTTGCCTGTTTGACGACAAGGTCGGGACGTTTGGCTTCCATCCATTTGCGAAAGGCGATGTCGCGTTGGTTGGTGGCGAAGAAATCCACGCCATATGAAAGCAGGCCGATGGCTTCTCCCTGACGCACATGCGGCGAAAGCAGTTCAGCGCCCAACTGACCCAGGCCGAAATTGTCTGCGGAAATAACCGTGACATAATCCTTCCCCGGCAGCAGACCGGTTGGGGCATTGTCGATCAGAATGAGCTTGATTCCGGCATTCTGGATTTGCCGATGCGCCTCCGCCACCGCTTTGTTGCCGATGGGGATTGATATGATCGCGTCAGGCCGCTCGGCAACCAGCCGGTTCAATGCTTCAATCTGAGCCGCAGTATCGAAATTGCAATCGACAACCTCAATAACAACAGCCGAGCAATAGCCGAATGTGGCCACCAGTCCGGCAAGCTGCTGCTTGGCCCAGTCGCTGGTCGTCGTATGCAGGACAATGGCAATCGTGAACCGGGCCTCGCGCGCCCTGGCAGTGTCCTCTTCCGACAATCTGAGCAAGGAAGGGGGAACGGCGCGTTCCCCATGAGGACCAAGACCTGCAATGGCCATGTTTCTAAGACTCTCGGATACAGATGACATGGATAGGATGGTTCATTTTCGACACCAGAACAAGGCCTTGCCGACGCGACATCGCGCCGGTCAGGGATTGAGCGCGGAGATATGAAGAGGAGCAGGGGGCATCGGCGGATTATGGATGTTCCCGACGATTTGTTTTGTGCGTTTAATCGACGTCTGGACATCAGGATGCTTCAGCGGCGAGGCAAAGTTTACCCAGGCGCTGAGCGTATACGGCTCGAAAGTCTCATCGGCCACCGAAATGGCCGCGCCCACTAACGCGGCCGAGCTGCCCATCTGCGAGCGCACGATGCGCAGGTCGCGGCTGACCAGCGGATGCGAGCGGCGATAGACGGCCTCGCGCACCGCCGCCAGCAGAATGTCGCTGCTTTGAGCCAGCGCGCCGCCCAGAACGATCAGCGAAGGATTGTAGGAGTTCGTAAGCGCCGCCAGAGTGTAGCCGACAAGGCGGCCGGTGCGGGCCAGCAAATCGGCGCAGAACGTATCGCCAATGACGGCGGCGGCGGCAATGTCCGTGGTGGTGATCTCGTCATTCACGGCCAGCGCTTCGGCCAGCAGCGGGCTGCGGCCCTCCTGCACGGCGCGCATTGCGGCGCGAATCAGGACGTCGGAACCGGCCACGGCCTCCAGACAGCCGATATTGCCGCATTTGCAGGTGAATTGCGGATCATCGGAGACAGCGATATGGCCGATCAGGCCCGCACCGCCCTGCGCACCGCGATAAAGCCTGCCGTCACAGACGATTCCTGCAGAAATGTCCTGGCCAATGTCGACATAAAGCATGTCGAGCACACCCGTGCTGATGCCGGAACGCAGTTCGCCAAGGGTCATCATCTGCGTGCTGCTGCGCACCCATACGGGTGCTTCATACCGGGCGACAAGCTTTTCGACAAAGCGAAAGCCGTCCCAGTTGGGCATGAAGGGCAGGCTGGGCGAGGTGAAAGGCTGCCCTTCCGAGGGCTCGACGGCGCCTTCGACCGTGATGCCTATGCCCCAGATCGCCTGATCCTTCGGTTGCTGTTCCCGCGCCCAGTCAAACAACGTGCACAGCCGCTTTAAAATTGGCGCCGGATCCGAGGTTGTATCGGAGGCTTCATGATGTTCGATAAGTAACCGGCCAGACAGATCGGCCAGCGCTATGCCTATCGTCGACTGTCGCAGAATCGCGACCATGAATATGCCGGCCAGATCGTTGAATCGCGAGTTGCGCGGCGCTCTGCCACCACTTGCCGGACCGGTTTCACCCTCGTGGATCAGCCCCAGTTCCGAGAGCGTTGCAAGTCTGTCGGCAACGATGGCACGGCCAAGGCCCGAGACACGCTCAAGTTCAAGGCGCGTGTTGGCATCACCTGTCCGGATAAGATCGAGGATGAGCGCAAGGCTGCGTTGCTCCGCGCTAACCGGCTTGGCGGGGCGAAGGCCGGGGCGCATCAGATAAGGGCCCGTGCTGGTAATCTGCTCGCGCATATTCCCCGAAATGTCCATTTTGGACCGACTTTCCTTCGTTCTCCAGATCAAAACTGGTTAAATTTGACCGGCTCGTTTCATAACGACGGCCTCGCGCCTTGTGAGGGCGAGAGGATTATGGCGAGCGATTCTCACAGTCTGATCACGGGATATTAACGTCGACCAGACCGATGAAAAGCCGAAAATTGCAACAAGTTGGATTGATGGGATCATTTTTCCAACCGTTTTGTCGATTTTAAAGGCAGTTCGGACAATTTTCAACATATAAAATTTTGTTCTGCATAAAATTTATAATCTTTTGCATTTTTATGTTTGACTTTTGCAGAAAATGGAATTTAAATCCCATCAACAACAAATGATGTGTTCTGCCCCGTTTATGGAATCCCATTGCGGTCAGGTTCATGTGAAACAGTTTTCAGGGAGCGAAAAATGTCGGCTTGGAAGAAAGCCTATCACGCCAACTGCTGGGGTCCGCTGGGCGGCAATGCCGTGGGTGTCACCTCAATCACGCAGCTTACTTACCGCACGTTCGGCGACATGGAGCGCGCCATGGCGGATATCGCCGCCTGCGGCTATTCAGGCATCGAGCTGTTTGACGGCAACCTGCTTGACTATGAAGGCCGTCTTGGCGATCTGCGCCGCGTGCTTGACGCCAATCACCTGCAGCTGGTTGCTACATATGCCGGGGCCAATTTCATTTTCGAGGATATTCTCGATGAGGAAATGGCCCGTATTGAGCGCGGTGCCCGCGCCGCGGCCGAGCTTGGGGCGGAGCATCTTGTCGTTGGCGGCGGTGCCAAGCGTGCCCGCGGCCTGCAGCCTGACGATTTCAGGAAGCTTGGCGCTGCGCTCGACAAAGTCGCCGCGCTGGCCCGGCAATATGGACTGCGCGGACATTATCACCCGCATCTCTCGACCATCGTCGAGGGGCCGGAGGAGGTGCGAAAGATATTCTCGCAAACTTCCATAGATTTCTGCCCCGATACCGCGCATCTGGCTGCCGCAGGAGGCGATGTGCCGGCGATGATCCGCGAGCATGCCAAGCGCATTTCCTACATTCACCTTAAGGGTTGGCAAAGCGAGCCTTTCGCGTTCACGCCGCTGGACGAAGGTACGCTGGATATGGCCGCCATAGTTGCCGCCATCAAGGATATCGGATTTTCGGGATGGATTGCGGCCGAGCTTGATAGCTGGCCTGACCCCAGAGAGGGCGCGCGCCGAAGCATGGAGTTTCTGCGCCGTTTTGAAGAACAGGCGTGAAGCCTGAAAAATATAACGCAATTTCAATGGAGGAAAAAATGATAAACAAACGCGTGTTTCTGAGCGGCGTTGCTGCCGTGGCTATGTCGGTTTCGTGCTTTGCGTCTTCGGCCTATGCGACCGATCCGGACGCGGCGCTGAAGGCGCTCGCCACCAAGGTGCTGAGCGTCGGCCCCAATAAGGAAGAGCCGACCGCCGCTTCCGCCGTCAAGCTTACTGATGACGAGCTGGCCAAGATCAAGGCGATGCATGCAACCGCCGCGCTCGTGTTTCATTATGGCGGCAATGACTGGTCGCAGGCTCAGATGAAAGCCTTGAAGGCTCAGTTTGAAGTCATGGGCATCAAGGTAATTGCCGTGACCGATGCCGGTTTCAAGCCGGAAAAGCAGGTCTCCGACCTTGAAACCGTGCTGGCCCAGCACCCATCCATTATCGTTTCTATCCCGACAGATGCGGTTGCTACTGCCGCTGCTTACAAGGCTGCCGCCGAGCAGGGTGTGAAGCTGGTGTTCATGGACAATGTCCCAGCTGGCTTTGTTGCGGGCAAGGATTATGTCAGCTCGGTTTCAGCGGATAATTACGGCAATGGCGTGGCCGCTGCCCATCTGATGGCAAAGGCGCTTGGCGGCAAGGGCGAGATCGGCCTTGTCTTCCATGCGGCTGATTTCTTCGTCACCAAGCAGCGCTATGATGGTTTCAAGAAGACCATCCTGGAGGATTACCCAGATATCAAGATTGTTGGCGAGCAGGGCATCGGCGGCCCCGATTTTGCTGGCGATGCCGAAAAGGCTGCTGGTGCCATTCTCACCGCGCATCCGACGGTCAAGGGCATATGGTCCGTTTGGGATGTTCCTGCTGAAGGCGTCATGGCTGCCGCCCGTGCCGCAGGGCGCGACAATAACCTTATCATCATTACACAGGATCTTGGCGAGAACGTTGCCATTGAAATGGCGCGGGGCGGCATGATCAAGGGCATTGCTGCGCAGCGCCCCTATGATCAGGGCGTCACTGAAGCGCTTCTGGCTGGCTATGGCCTGCTCGGAAAGAAAGCGCCGGCCTATGTCGCGCTCCCGGCCGCGCCGATCGAGAAGAGCCAATTGCTCAATGCCTGGAAAGAAATCTACCACACCGATGCAACGGCCAAGATCAAGGCCAGCATGAACTAGCTCTCCCCAGGTGGCCGGCATTTTTTCTCCCTTAGCCGGCCACTCTTTTCTTTTCGATATGGAATGATCTCATGACCAAGACGCTTAATGTCGCCATGATTGGTGGCGGATTCATGGGCAAGGCCCATGCTCTGGCCTATGCGGCCATGCCGATGTTTTTCTCACCGGCCCCGGCGGTTCCGCGCCGCAAGGTTCTGGTCGACGTCAATGCCGACCTCGCCAAAGCAGGGGCCGAGCGTCTTGGTTTTGATGAATCCAGCGCGGATTGGAAGTCGGTGGTCATCCGTCCCGACATTGATGTCGTGGACATTGTCACGCCCAATGACTCGCATGCCGAAATTGCCATTGCTGCCCTGAAGGCCGGAAAGCACGTCATTTGCGAGAAGCCGCTTGCCCGCACCGGCGCGGAAGCGCGCACCATGTACGATGCCGCGAAAGCGTCGGGGGTCGTTCATATGGTCGCCTTCAATTATCGCCGCACTCCGGCGGTGGCTCTCGCCAAGAAGTTCATTGAAGAAGGCCGTATCGGCAAGATCCTCAATTTCCGCGGCACCTATCTGCAGGACTGGTCGGCCGATCCGAACGGGCCGAAATCCTGGCGCTTCGACAAGAAAATCGCCGGATCTGGTACAGTAGGTGATATCGGCACCCATGTTGTTGATTTTGCCCGCTATCTGGTGGGCGAGATTTCTGCTGTCAACGCAATGGTGCATACCTTTATCAGGGAGCGCCCGGTGCAGAGCGGCGGCGTCGACAAGCTCGCGGCTTCCGACAAATCGGGGGCAGGTCCGAAAGCGGTGGTCGATGTCGATGACGAGATGATCACGCTGCTGCGCTTCAGCAATGGCGCGGTCGGCTCCATCGAGGCCACACGTAATGCCTATGGCCGCAACAATTTTCTTACCTTTGAAATTCACGGCGACAGGGGTTCCATTGCCTTCAATTATGAGCGCATGGACGAACTGCAGGTCATGTTCGCCGACGATCCGGCTGATGCACGCGGCTTCAGAACGGTCTACACGGGACCGGCGCATCCTTATGGCGAAGGCCTCTGGCCCATTCCGGCTCTTGGCATCGGCTATGGTGAAACCAAGATCATCGAATGCTATGATTTCTTCAAAGCGATCATGAGCGGGCAGCAGCCATCGCCGAATTTCGAAGATGGATACCGCATTTCCCTGATCGCCGATGCCATTCTCGAATCGGGACGGAGCGAAAAATGGGTGCAGGTAGCCAATTGACCGCCCGAGGCGCATCAGACATTGCGGTGCTGATGAAGGGCGTCACCAAGTCCTTCGGCGGCGTGAATGCGCTCAGCGACGTGAATTTCGAAGTTCGCAGCGGCGAAATTCACGCGCTTCTCGGCGGCAATGGCGCAGGCAAATCCACCATTCTCAAAGTCCTGAGAGGCGTCCACGCCCCGGACAGCGGCACGATCGAAGTTTATGGCGAGACGTTGCGCGCCCATACGCCAGAAGAATCGCGCCGCGCCGGCATCGGCATGATCTTTCAGGAGATGAGCCTCATTCCCACCCTGACGGTGGCGCAGAACATTTTCCTTACTCACGAGATCAAGGGCGGGCTTGGCTTCATCGACGACGCCGAGGCGGTGAAGCGCTCGCGTGAACTGTTTGCGGCGTTGGATGTCGAGGTTGACCCTAAAGCACTTGCGGGCGACCTTGGGGCGGGCCAGCGCCAGTTGACTGAAATCGTCAAGGCCATTTCGCAAAAGGCCCGTGTGCTTATTCTCGATGAACCAAGCACAGCCCTTTCGGCGCACGATGTCGACAGGCTCTTTGCCTTTCTCATGCGCCTCAAGGCCGAGGGCGTCGCGATCATCTATGTATCGCATCGCATGGATGAAATCATGCGCATTGCCGACCGCGCCACCATTTTGCGTGACGGACGCCATGTTCTGACAGCGCCTTTGAGCGAACTCAGTCTGGAGTCGATCATAGAATATATTGTCGGTAAACAGTCGCGCGGCCTTGCCGGAATTGAGCGTGAAAATACCAGACGCAGCGAAGTTCTGCTCGAACTCAAAAATGTTTCAGGCGTCCATAAGCCGCTCAATCTCGATCTCAAGGTGCATGCCGGCGAGGTTATCGGCGTCGCCGGCCTCCTTGGCAGCGGGCGCAGCGCTATGGCGCGCCTTTTATTCGGTATTGACCCGAAAGCCGCCGGTCAAATTCTCATTAACGATAAGCCGGTTGATATCGGCTCGCCAGCCGATGCCATTCGGCATGGGATTGCACTCATTCCCGAAGATCGCCTGCGTCAGGGCGTGGTGCTTGAGCACAGTGTGGCGGATAATATCTGTCTGTCGATTTTTGATCGCATCTCGTCCCGGGGCTGGATCTCGGCCCGGCGCTCGTCGGATCTCGTCGGCGGGAAAATTTCCTCGTTGAAGATAAAGACGGCGTCCGCACTGGCAGCTGTGCGGACTCTCTCGGGCGGCAATCAGCAGAAGGTGGTGCTGGGCAAATGGCTGGCAACCGATCCGCGCATCGTTATCCTGGACGAGCCGACCTCGGGCATTGATATCGGCTCCAAGTCTGAGATCATTATGCTGGTCCGTGATCTCGCGCGTCAGGGGCGGGCTGTCATCATGATTTCATCCGAACTGACCGAATTGCTCGCCGCCTGCGACCGCATTCTGGTGATGTCGGACGGTGCTGTCGTACGCGATCTTACCCGTGACGGCTTTGACCATCCCGAATCAGACGGGAGCCGCGATCTGCAATATGCGGAGCGCCAATTACAAAAAATGCTGCAGGAGGTTCGCGCCAATGGCTAATGTTTCAACTGGTATTTCCCCCCTGCAATGGGTTGCGGGTAATTGGCGTCAAAACATTATCTATCTCGGTTTTGTCGCTATCTTCATCTTCTTTTCGATCACGCTCGGCGAGCGCGGCTTTCTGGAGACGACCAATCTTCTGAATATTGTGCGCCAGACGGCAATGATCTCGGTCATGGCTGTGGCCATGACCTATGTGCTCTCTGCGGGCGAGATCGACCTTTCCATCGGAGCCGTCGCCGGGCTTGTGTCGGTGACGACCGCGTTGGGTATGGATTTTGGCGGACCGTTCGCCGGCATCGCTTTCGGCCTTCTGACCGGCTTTGCCGCCGGCCTCGTTAATGGCGCATTGACGACAAGGGTCGGCATTCCTTCCTTTCTGACCACCTTGGCGATGATGGGAATTGCGAAGGGCGTCGCCATGTGGATCAGCGACACCAAGGCTATCCCCATCCTGTCGCGCAATTACAGCTGGTTCTTTGGCGGCGGCAATATCGGACCTGTTCCGGTTTTGCTGTTCTGGACACTTGCGGCCTGTGTGGTTGGCCATATCGTGCTGCGCAAGACGACATTCGGGCGCTGGGTGCTGGCAACAGGCGGCAGCGAAACAGCCGCACGCTATTCCGGCATCAGGACAGCCACAATCAAATATCAGGTGCTGATCATTTCCAGCATGGCCGCGGCCATTGCCGGCATGCTTTATGCCGGACGTCTGCAATCCGGTCGCTTCCAACTCGGTGAGGGCGACGAACTTTCGGTCATTGCCGCAGCCGTGCTGGGCGGCACCAGCCTTTTCGGCGGCAAAGGCACGGTGATCGGCTCGATCATGGGCGCTCTGATGATCGGCCTCATCAATAACGGCCTCATTCTTATGGGCCTCGAATTCAGCCAGCAGCTGATTGCCCGCGGCGCCATCATCATTCTGGCAGTCGCCATCAGCCAGAACAGGAAAAAATCATGAAAAAGCCCAGCTGTACGATTATCGGCACTGTTGTCGCGAAGCCCGAAAAGCGCGAGGAACTTTTTCACATTCTGATGGCGCAGGTCGCTCCGACCCGGGCAGAAAAAGGCTGCATTTCTTACGACTTTCATTGCGACAAGAATGATCCGAATGTTTTTGTCTTTTATGAAAATTTCGTCGACAAGGCAGCGCTGGATTGGCATTTGCAGCAGCCGCATCTGCATCCGCTGATGCAGCGCGTTGATGAGCTTCTGGCCGAACCGGTAAATATCCGATTTCTGGACATGCTGAGCGAACGCGACGTCAACTCGCAATAATATAGTGTCGGGAGAATATTATGCCCTCTAACCTTAAAGGTCCGGCGATATTTCTGGCACAATTCGCGGGAGATGCGGCGCCGTTCAATTCATGGGAGTCCATCTGCAAATGGGCTTCGGGCCTTGGCTACAAGGGTGTTCAGATCCCGACCTGGGACGGACGCCTGTTCGATCTGGCCCAGGCCGCGAATTCAAAGACCTATTGCGACGAAATCGCCGGTGTCGCCGCAAGCCATGGCCTTGAGATAACCGAACTTTCAACGCATTTGCAGGGCCAGCTGATCGCTGTGCATCCGGCCTTTAACGAAGCGTTTGACGGATTTGCTCCCGCCAGCGTACGTGGCAATCCGACCGCGCGTCAGGCCTGGGCCAGCGAGCAGTTGCTTTTTGCTGCCAAGGCCTCGAAAAACCTTGGCCTCACCGCAACCGTGACCTTCTCCGGCGCGCTCGCCTGGCCCTTTGCCTATCCCTGGCCGCAGCGTCCGCAAGGCCTGATCGAGACCGCTTTCAGGGAGCTGGCCAAGCGCTGGCTGCCGATCCTGAATGCCTATGATGATGCCGGCTGTGACGTTTGCTATGAAATCCATCCCGGAGAGGACCTGTTCGACGGCGTAACTTTTGAGATGTTCGTCGATGCGGTGAAGGGCCACAAGCGCGCCAATATCAACTACGATCCGTCGCATTTTGTGTTGCAGCAACTCGATTATCTTGCTTTCATCGACATCTATCACGAACGGATCAAGGCTTTTCACGTCAAGGACGCCGAATTTAACCCCACCGGCAGGCAAGGCGTCTATTCCGGCTACCAAAGCTGGATCGATCGCGCCGGGCGCTTCCGCTCTTTGGGTGACGGACAGGTTGATTTTGCCGGCGTTTTCTCGAAAATGGCCCAGTATGATTATAAAAGCTGGACGGTGCTGGAGTGGGAGTGCTGTCTGAAACATCCCGAGGACGGAGCGCGCGAAGGGGCGGAATTCATCAAGAATCACTTGATTCATGTCACCGAACGCGCTTTTGACGATTTTGCGGGCACCGCGGTGAACCAGCAGCAGGTCAATCGCTTTCTTGGGCTGTAATAGAAAAAGATAAACAAGAACAAGAATTAAAGGGAGTTTCCATGACCATTGAAGCACGCAATGAGGCTGGCGGCGGCCGCATCCGCATCGGCATGGTCGGCGGGGGCGAGGGGGCTTTTATCGGCGCGGTGCACCGCATCGCCATGCGCATCGACGATCAGTATGAACTGGTGGCAGGGGCGCTGTCCTCGACGCCGGAAAAGGCCTTGCGCTCGGGCGCGGCGCTCGGCCTCGACCCCAAACGCACCTATGCGACCTACGAGGACATGGCAAGGCGCGAGGCGCGGCGCAAAGACGGCATCGAAGCGGTGGCGATCGTCACGCCCAATCATATGCATGTGGCGCCGGCGCTGGCCTTTCTGAAGGCGGGCATCCATGTCATCTGCGACAAGCCGCTGGCCCTGAGCCTGAAGGAAGGCCTGAAGCTGCGCGCGGCAGTGGAAAAATCAGGCAGAATATTCGCCCTGACGCATAATTACACCGGCTATCCGCTGGTGCGGCAGGCGCGCGAGATGGTGGCGGCTGGCGAACTTGGCGAGATCCGCCTTGTGCAGGTGGAATATCCACAGGACTGGCTGGCCGAGAATATCGAGGCGACGGGGCAGAAACAGGCGGCCTGGCGCACCGATCCGGCACGGTCGGGCGCGGGCGGGTCCATCGGCGACATCGGCACCCATGCTTATAACCTGGCGGATTTCATCACGCAGATTCCGGTGGCGCAGCTGTCGGCGGAACTGACGACCTTCGTGCCGGGGCGGCGGCTGGACGACAATTGCCAGATCATGCTGCGTTATGCCAATGGTGCGCGCGGCATGTTGTGGGTCAGCCAGGTGGCAATGGGCCACGAGAACGGGCTGAAGGTGCGTGTCTATGGCACGAAGGGCGCGATCGAATGGGTGCAGGCCAATCCGAACGTGCTTGTTTGGTCGCAGCTTGGCAAGCCGCAGGTTCTGTTGACGCGCGGTGGGCCGGGAACGGGCGCGGCGGCGGCCCGCGTCACCCGCATTCCGGGCGGACATCCGGAGGGCTATCTGGAGGGCTTCGCCAATATCTACACCGAGGTCGCCCGCGCCATCCGCGCGGCGCGCACCGGCGCCGCGTCAGATCCGGCCGTCGCCTTCCCCGGCCTCGAGGACGGCCTCAAGGGCATGGCCTTTATCGAAGCCGCCGTTGCTTCCGCGAAAAAGGACGGCCGGTGGGTGAGGCTTTCAAACGCGGTTTGATTTATTCATGAAGCCGACCGGGAATTTGCTCCTTAAGCTTGGCGCCGGTTCAATCGACATGGAGCGGATATGATCCTGCTGGTTGTTCGAGAACGGCCTTGATCTGCTCTCTCGAAATTGGTCAATTTTGAGCTGGCTGCCTGAGACGCTAAATCTCCGGTGAAAATCTTGCCGGGTCCGTCGCTGGATGCGACGGACAAGCTGAAGGGTTCCCGGATCTGGGAAGAGCAGATCGTCGGGCGGGTTCGTCATCTGGAATGGACCCGGATTTTCATCTCGCTTTGTCCCGCTCGCACAACGAAAGACGCAGCCGCTGCGAGGACTGAGGGGCAAGATCGCGGATTGATCCGACATTGCAATCTGGATTGCCAGCAGACGCAATCCAATATTATGGAATCTTATCGTCGAACAGGCTGGCGATGAAATGTTGCCAAAAGCCGTCATCCACCGGCAGCATGCGGTTTGTGGCATGAAACTGGCTCTGTCCCGGTTGGCG
>NZ_JBVYWO010000009.1:0-120392 GCF_056032725.1 Methylocystis sp. sgz306128 | reverse complement strand
ATAACCCGCAACGTAAGCATGTCAGAAACGGCATGCTGTCACCGGCTGACTTCGAGCAGCAGCAAAAATTGAAACTGCAAGGTGTCTAGAAAACTCGGGGCTATTCACCCATCCGAGCGGATTTGTACTCAATTTACGACAAAAGCCTGATCCCGATTACGTCGTTTTGCACCGTGCCGCCTGTCGGAGCATTTCAAGAAAAAATCAGATGCCAAACGCATATACCGGCAAAAATTACCGAAAAATATGCTCCGAGGATCAAAACGAACTTGAACATGCCGCACGCCGAGAGGGGCGATCAGACGGTTCATTTTCAAAAAAATGCAGTCTATGCCGACCGTAATTCAATTTGTGTCCAGGCTCTCCAAAAAGACAGCCTCACCGTCTGTTGTAGAGGCTATTTTCTGCGCTCAATTAGAACCCGCGTCCAAAACTTACTTACAGATTTTGGCAGCTTTAACAAAACTTGTAACGCTTAGAAAAGTCGCTGGAACGCACTATACCATGCGCTCTAGCCATGCCTTTGAACCCGAATTGTCTCGTCAAAGCGCAAAATTGCGAAAACACAGCCGCAACGTATCCCCGCCCCTCAGATCTTCACCTGAAACAGCTGAGCGGGACGGTGACGGCCAATTTCGCGTTGTTCAACCTCTTCCAACCAATCGAGCTTTTGAACCTGTCGGTAAAAATTTGCCCTATTGAAGGCTTTGCCCGCAACTTCATTCATGGCTGTGACCAGATCCGACATTTTAAAAAGCCGTGGCATCATGCGCGGTACCAGGCGAAGCTCTTCATCGAGGGCTCGCAATCTCAGTAAGCCAAGGGCGTCACGCACGATCTGGGCATGATCAAAGGCCAGACCGGGATCGTCAACAAGACCTCCGGCCCCGATTTCGAACCAGCGCGCCTGTACGGCATCGGTCGCCGCATTCAGGCGAACTTCATCCTCCCGCACACATGCAAGATAAGCGATGGAAATAACCCAGCCGCGCGGGTCACGATCGGGCTGCGAATAGATACCAAACTGAACAAGCTCGGTCTGAGCAACACCGGTTTCTTCATTCAATTCTCGCAAAGCGCACTGCTCGACGGTCTCATGATTTTGCACAAAGCCGCCCGGTAGCGCCCACGAACCTTTGAACGGCTCCTGGCCTCGCTCAATTAGAAGGACGCACAACTTGCCATGGCGGAGGGTGAAGGTGGCAATATCGGTTGCAACGGCTGGGCGCGGATAATGGTAAGTGAACATGGCTACTTTGTTTCTTGACGACACAAACGCGATCTGATATTGTTTCAATATTACACAAACACGCAATATGTCAAATCAAAGGTCACGCGTCCGTGCATATCAAAACAAGCCACACCCATCCTCTGCAAATAGCCGAGGTTATGCCCGATAACCATTCAGGCGTTATCGGAATAACATTTTGTCCGGGCAAAAAGATTGATTCCCTTTGTGGCGGCTCCTGGCAAAGAGATCTGAATGTCGATCTTGACGCCATCGCCGCCTGGGGCGCAACCAGCGTCGTTACCTTGGTTGAAGACCATGAGCTCTCGATGATGCAGGTGACATCCCTCGGCGCGCAGGTCAGGCAGCGCCATATGAATTGGCTGCATTTGCCGATAGTCGATGTATCGATACCCGATGCTGAATTTGAGGCCGCCTGGAAACATGCCGGTGAAGGCCTGCGAGCGCAGCTGCGCACGGGTGCGCGCGTGTTGGTACATTGTCGTGGGGGTCTTGGCCGGGCTGGTATGATCGCGGCACGGCTGCTTGTCGAACTTGGAGATAGCTCAGACCGTGCGATTGCCAAGGTGCGGTCGGCTCGGCCAGGCGCAATCGAAACGTCCGAGCAAGAAAACCATATATATCTGCAGCGTGACATCGACGAGCCCTCCCCATCCAAAAGCCAAGAGGCCGTGAAAGATCGTGCGGTTGGAGCTTTGATCGGCCTGGCGATCGGCGATGCGCTGGGAACAACATTGGAATTTGCGCCGCGCAACGATAACGCGCCCCCTCTCACAGATATGGTCGGTGGCGGACCCTTCAATCTAAAACCTGGTCAATGGACCGATGATACCGCGATGGCGCTCGCATTGGCCGATAGCCTCTTGGCGGCTCCGGAACTTGACGAAACAGACCTCCTGCAACGCTTCGTCCAATGGTGGCGAGACGGCACCTACTCGTGTACAGGCAGGTGCTTCGACATTGGGAACACAACGCGCAATGCCCTGCAGCGATTTGAATTAACGGGCGCGCGCCACTGCGGCGATGTTGAAGCCTATTCTGCCGGCAATGGTTCGCTGATGCGCCTTGCTCCAGTGGCAATCCGGTATTTCAATCATTCGGAACGACGCCGCGACATTGCCGCTCGCCAAAGTCGGACGACACATGGCGCGCCTGAAGCCGTCGACGCCTGCATATTGTTTGCCGATATTCTGGCTGATGCCATCAACGGCTCATCCAAAACAACCATCCTGCGCCCACGCGACGGGTCCTATGCAGGACATATCCCGGATCTTGCCAGAGGCGCCTGGCATCGCAAAAATCGGAATGACATTGAAGGCAGTGGCTATGTTGTCAAATCTCTTGAAGCCGCACTATGGTGTGTTTCGAGAACCTCGGATTTTGCCAGCGCAGTCCTTCTTGCCGCCAATCTGCGTGATGACGCGGATACAACCGCGGCAATTACGGGCCAACTGGCTGGCGCGCTATATGGCCTATCAGGCATTCCCAGTGCCTGGCTTGATCGACTCGCCTGGCGGCCGGACATCGAAAATCGGGCACGAACCCTCATTCAGTCAGCTTTTTTGAACAACGCCCCACAGTAACTCTAGCGATCGTCTATAGGCACAGTCCAGCCAATTTGAAACGCCCCGGGATTGTCGCAGGCTCTCACTCCAACGTAGCATAAGGAGATAACGAGCAAGACAACGCATAAATTTTCACCCGAGATGCGGGCCGGAGCCGGGCGAATGGTTCTCGATCAAGAGAAGGATTACCCATCGCGCCGGGCTGCGATCTCCTCGATCGCCGCCAAGATCGGCCCTTCGCCCCGCAGTTTAAACGATTGGGTGAAGAAAGCTTAAGAACGCGAATAGCGAAGCTGGACGAACAGGAAATGGACGCATACCTTAAGCCAACACGTCTCCGGCAAACCCGATGCGGTTCATGTCAGGCGGCAGCGTACGAAACGTGTAGACGATGACCGTAATGCGGCAAGATTGCGAGAGCTAATGCGCATCCTTCATACTGCTGACTGGCATATCGGTCAGACATTGAACGGCTGGTCCCGCGAGACGGAACATCGGGCCTTTCTCGATCAACTTCATGATTTGCTTGTTGCCGAACAGGTCGATGCGCTGCTGGTTTCTGGGGATGTATTCGATAGCATCAATCCTTCGGGCGAGGCGCAAAGGTTGCTTTACGGGGCGATTGCTCGCATGGTTCGCGCCATCCCGCACCTCCAAATCGTCCTAACTGCGGGTAACCACGATCCGGCGCAGCGACTGGAGGCCCCCGAGGCCGTATTAAACGAATTGGGTGTGCATGTGCTGGGCACGTTGCGACGAGGACTGGAGGGTGTCGACCTGGACCGGCATCTTGTTCCACTCCGAGATAGCACCGGTGCAATTCATGCATATGTTCTGGCTGTACCGTTCCTTCGGCAAGCGGATTTGCCGGGATTGCAGCTTGGAGCCGAGAATGGAGTCGAGCCCGCTGTCGTTGCCGCGGTTCGCGCCCTCCATTCTGAGATGACCGAAGCTGCTTTAGCGCGTACGGCTGGCATACCACTTCTGGCGATGGGCCACCTGACCTGCTCGGGCGGCCTTGCCTCAGAAGGGGCAGAGCGGCGAATCCTGATCGGAGGCGAACATGCTGTTCCACCGGATATCTTTCCTGCGGATCTTTCCTATGTCGCTCTTGGCCATCTGCACAGACCGCAATCCCTGGACGGCGGGCGCGTGCGTTATTCCGGATCACCCTTTCCGTTGTCGGCCAGCGAAATATCTTATAACCATGGTGTAACGCTGCTTAATCTCGAAAATGGGTTCGTTCCGCGCCATATTCCGCTGACTCGTACTGTGCCCATGTACCGCCTTCCTGCCACGGGATCGGCGCCGTTTCCAAAGATACTGGCAGAACTTGCGAATCTAGATCTACCCTCTGAGACACCGCGAGAAGCCCAGCCCTTCCTTTACCTTTCCTTAACAGCAGATCGTCCCGTCACCGTGTTGGCGGCAGAAGTGGACGCGTTGATGGAGCGTACAGCCGGACGGCTTGCCGGTCTTTCGATTCAGCGTACCGATATCGCGACTACGGCAGCCTCGCCCGCCACGCTAGCCGAAACTTCTCCCGAGGATCTGTTCCTGTCGGCTTTCCGCGAGGCCCATGGGATCGAACCGGATACCCAGCATCTGGCCGCCTTCCGCGATGCGTTGTCAGAGGTCTAAACTATGCGCATCCTGTCGATTTCCGGCCAGAACATTGCAAGCCTCTCGGATCGATTCGAGATCGACTTTACGGCGGCACCACTGAATGGTGCGGGCCTCTTTGCCATCACCGGCGAAACCGGGGCTGGCAAGTCCTCGATCCTCGATGCCATGTGCCTCGCTCTTTACGGCGAAGCACCGCGCCTTGCCTCAGGCGCCTCCAGTGATGAGATTCCGGATCCCTCGGGGGAGGCCATCAAGGCGAAGGACGCGCGGGCCATCTTGCGCCGCGGCGCGGTTCAGGGATGGGCCGAGGTGCGCTTCACCGCGCTGGATGGTCATGACTACATCGCTCGCTGGCAAGCACGTCGCGCTCGCGACAAGGCCGATGGCAAGTTGCAGAACGTGTCCCGATCGCTGGCCCGGGCCGCCGATCAGCAGGTCCTGGCGAGCCAGACAACAGCAGTAACCGAGCAGATGACCGCATTGACCGGTCTGACCTATGAGGAATTCCGGCGAACTGTTCTGCTGGCTCAGGGCGATTTCGATGCCTTTTTACGCGCTGATACCAATGAACGCGCTGGATTACTGGAAAAAGTGACGGGCACTGTTCTCTACCGCACGGTCTCAACCCGGATCTATGAACGGACAGAAGCAGCGCGGCAGGTGCATGATAATCTGGCCCTGCGCCGGGGTGAGCATCGCCTGCTATCTGAAGAAGATCGTGCCGCCTTGGCTGAAGAGATCGCGGCATTGGTGGCGCAGAATGCGGCCGCAATGGCTGAGCGGGCCGCGCTTGTAGGAGATCTTGAACAGCACGCCCGCCATTCCGAAGCGGCGCGCCAGCTTGCCTTGGCGGAGGCTGCGGAAGCGATGGCACTTTCAACAGCCCTCAACGCGGAACCCGATAGGGCCCGCCTGAGACTGATTGAAAAAGCCGAGCCCTTGCGTGCGCTCTGGATAGCAATTCAGGATACGCAGAGACGGGTTGACAGAGCCAATTCCGAACTCGTCGAAATACGCCAGCTTCGCGATAAAGCTGCGGCAATAGCCGAAGATTTGCGACAGGTTGCCGCCGAAGCTGCAGCAGCTTTTGCCGCTAAGGAAGCTGAGTTCAAGACGTTTGGTCCGCAATGGGACGAGGCGGCTTCATTGGACGCCCAGATTGTAACGGCGACCAAGGAGGCGGCCTCGGCGCATTTGACTGCCGCAGATATGGCGAAGGCGGCTGCAACTGAAATCACAGCCGTTACAGAGTTGCGTGATGCGGAAATGGACGCACAGACGGCCTTGATGGCGGCAAATGCAGAACTCATCGACCTTTCATCCGCGCACAGGCTTGCAGACCTCTGGGACCAGGTACAGAGTGACATCCTCGCGCACGCTGACGCGCGGAAAGCAGCCGAAGAGGCAGAGGCCAAGACAGAAGAACTGCAGGCGATTCTTTCGAGCTTGCAGGAGAAGGTCGATGCTCTGAACGAGACAGCGGCGATCAATGGCGAAGAGGAAGCCGCATTGCAGAGCGCGATCAGCAGCCTTTCCGCTAAGATCGCGGCCCTCGAAATCCAACACCAGCCCGAAATGGCAAAGCAGATTTCCGATCTGGCTGCGGCTCTTTGGGCTATAAACCGCGCAGGAGAAGACCACGCCGCCGCCCGAAACGATCTATCTGAGGCGCGGTCAAAGCAAGTATCGGCGCAGAACGCGGCGTCTGAGGCTCAAGAGGCCATCGCTGCCGCCACCAAGACGCTAGCCCAGCACGAAGCCCGGATAGACGCCCTGGCAGCACCGTCGGAACAGGCGGACCTCGCGCTCTCTGATGCCGCGCGCAATCTTCGGCTTCGGCTTGAACCCGATGCCCCTTGTCCGGTTTGCGGATCGACCGAACACCCAATCCATGCCGACGCGGCCTTGGCGGATATTGCGTCACGTCTTCGGGCCGATCTGGCCAGCGCCCGGCAAGCCGCACAAGACGCGCGCAAAGCCCAATCGACGGCGGAACGGCAGCTCGCCCAGGCTGAGGCGCAAGCCGAACAGGCTCGAAACGGGATCACATCGGCCAACAAGCGCCTCGAAAAGGCGGAGAGTGATTGGGCCACGGCACAGACTGAGGCCAGCACCTTGCCCAGCTGCCCTGCACTGTCTGATGCACCCTGTGAAGACCTCACCGCCCTACAGGCTGCGCGCCAGCAGGTCCTTGAGGCGCAGGCGGCAGAGGCCCGGGCGCAGAATGACATAGCGAAACTGCGCAAGGAGCTGGCCCAGGCCAGTGAACGGCGGGAGACCCTGCGGAATCTTTTGAAAGCCAAGGCCGCCGAAAATGAGGAAATCGCAATAGCGAAAGCCGAGGCCGACCGTGCACTGGTTCTGGCGCTGCAAGCCGCCCAGAACCATAATACTTTGGCAGATCGACATGGCGCCGCCGTTGCACCATTTCTGGCGGCACTGGAAGAACCGCTGGACGCGCTAAGCGACCCCTTGCTTGTGCAGCGCCTGAACGCCGTCGTCGCCAGTGTCACCGCTGCGCGCCAAAACCAGACACGCGCCAGGGATATTCTGGCCGATCTTGGACCAAAGATTGCAGGACAGACTAGCAAGTCGGAAGCCGCCGCAGCTGCGGCTGAGCGTGCTCGCTGGCAAGCAGGTGAACGCCAGCATTTGCTTGACGACCTCCTTGCCAAACGCGCGCTGCTTCTTGGCGGCGAGGCCACCTCCGATCACCGCACACGCTTCAACGACAGCCGAAAAGCTGCGCTGTCTCTCCGCGATGAGGCCCAGAAGGCCCATGCTCAGGCCACAAATGAGGCCGTCGCGACTACAACCCGTTACACGGCAGCAGAGAGCGAGCTAACCTCCGCCTTGGCTAAGACTGAGACCGCAAATGCCGAGCTGATGATAGCGCTCGAAGGTCTCGATCTTTCGGCGGAAACACTTGAGGAGTTGTTCGCTTTCAGTAAAGCCGAGGTGCAGACGCTACGTGACCATCTGCGCAGCCTCGACGACGCGGTGACAGCGGCCCGTGCCGCGAGCAACGCACGACGCCTTGATCTGGCCGGACTGCAGGATACTCTGCCCGAAACGCCTCCGGAAGAACTGCGCGCCAGGATCGACGCAATAGACGAGACAGCGACTATCCGACAGCAGCGGCGCGGAGCCATCGAAAGCCAGATCGTCGCGGACGAAGAGAGCCGGCGCAAACTCGCCGGGTTGGAAGAGGAAATCGAAACCGCGCGCGCGGAACTTGATGTCTGGCTGGCGGTCAATGCAGCTGTCGGTTCTCGTAACGGTGACCGTTTCGCCCGATTTGCGCAATCCATCACTCTTGATGTTCTGGCGGACAGCGCCAATCGCCATCTGGCCGATATAAACCCGCGGTACCGCCTACGCCGTGCCGCAGATCTGGCGTTGCAGGTAGAAGACATCGATATGGGCGGCGAAGTCCGGGCCACCCGCAGTCTGTCGGGCGGTGAGCGCTTTCTTGTTTCGCTGGCTCTTGCGCTGGCGCTGTCGCGAATGGGGAGCAAGGGCGGCCTCGCCGCTACCCTCTTCATCGATGAAGGCTTCGGGTCCTTGGATACCACCAGCCTCGATCTGGCCATCGACGCGCTGGAGAGCCTACAATCCCAAGGGCGAAAGGTGGGGGTCATCAGCCACGTCGAGGCTATGAAGGACCGCATCCCGGTCCGCATCATGGTTGCAAAGCTGGGCGGCGGGAAGAGCGCGGTGCGGATCTCTGACAGCAGAGATGTGTAGTTGCCTGCACGATCACTCGAAGATTCAACCTGGAACAGACTGAGTCCCGGGCTGTTCTGGCGGCGCGACTCGAAGCTGTGAACGCATCAACTTGTCCGTCTCCTCCTGCGACCAACTCGACCAAATTATTGAGAAAATCGCGGGGATCAGGTCTCTGATTGCGCCACGGAGCTTGCGGATTATGCGGCGCGAGAACAAAATCGAGGACTGATGGGAGAGGATGTCTGTATTACCGGCGACGACGAGACCTCACAGCGACTTGCCAAGCCCGACAATTATTGACACCTACATGAGTTATTGACGAAGCGTCAGCCGAACGAGACGATTCCGCCTCGGGTTGCGCTCACCAGGCTTGCAGGAGCCCATGCGGGAATTCAGGAACAACATCCTCTTTTCAGCGAGCGACCTTATGCGCTTCATGGGTTGTGCTCACGCAACAACCCTCGATCTGGCACATATGCGCGGAACTGGCCCAGAACCGCGCGCCGATAGCGAAGATACCGCGTTGCTGCAGAAACAAGGCGATGCCCACGAAGCGGCACATCTGGCACGACTCGGTAAGGCGGGACGCCAAGTGGTGGAGATTGCGCGGGGCGATCTCGCGCAGAACGCTGAAACCACCCGCGCAGCGCTCGCCTCTGGGCCGGAAGTTGTGTATCAGGGGGCGTTCTTGTCCGGCAACTGGGGTGGTTGGTCGGATTTTCTGGAGCGGGTTGAAAACCACTCAGCGCTGGGGGCTTTCAGCTATGAGGTGACTGACACCAAGCTGAAGCGCCGCCCGCTTCCCAAACATGTATTGCAACTCGTACTCTATTCGGACCTACTGACCGAAATTCAGGGCATAGCGCCCGAGTTCGCCCATGTAGAACTCGGCGATGGAAGCCGCGCAACTCTTCGACTTTCCGACTATACAGCCTATGCCCGTATGGCGCGGGAACGTCTCGAAGGCTTCGTGGCAAATCCGCAGCCGACACGTCCCATCCCTTGTGCAGATTGTAGCCTTTGCCGTTGGGCCGATCATTGTGCAGATGTTTGGCAGGCAGAGGACAGCTTGTTCAACGTCGCCAACATCAGCCGCGTACAGGTGAAGAAACTGGAGATGGCCGGAGTCAGAACGATGCAGTCCCTTGCCGGTCTCGATCATCCAATCCGTAACATGGCGGAAAACACCCGAATCCGCCTGGTCACTCAAGCCCGGCTGCAACATGCCCGCAAAACTGGCGCGCCTTCATTCGAATTACGCGCACCAGAACCCGGCAAGGGCTTTGACCTGCTTCCGGCGCCGCAACAAGGCGACATCTTTTATGACATCGAGGGCGATCCGCATTTCGAAGGTGGCCTCGAATATCTTCATGGCGTCTGGTGCGATGGCCAGTTTCGTGCTTTCTGGGGGCATGATCATACCGCTGAGGCGCAGGCGCTCGCCGATTTGCTCGATTTCTTCCGCACTGGCCTTACCGCCCATCCAGCTGGACGTATCTACCATTATGCGCCCTATGAGATCACCGCGCTGCGGCGGCTGACCACAAAATATGGAATTGGCGAGGCTTTTCTCGATCGTCTCTTGCGAGAGCGTCGCTTCGTCGATCTATTTGCCGTCGTACGCGGGGCGCTGATCGGATCGGAAGCGAATTACTCCATCAAGTCAATGGAAGCCTTCTACGGACGTATACGCGACGGCGAGGTAAAGACGGCGGGCGGGTCGGTCGTCGCCTACGAACGATGGCGTGAAACGCACGATCAGAACATCCTCGACGAAATTGAGAACTATAATCGTATTGACTGCATATCGACCGAAGAACTGCGAAACTGGTTGCTCGGCATACGACCCGCCCGGCCGTGGCCAACGCCCGGTCAGGACGCGGACGCGATAGAGGCCGAAGAAGACGCAGAGACGCAAGCCTTACGGACATTGCTTTCGACATCGGGTTTGCCTCAGAATCGGCAGGACATGTTGTTCAACCTCGGGCTCTTTCACAAACGAGAGGCCAAGCCAGCACAATGGGCCGTATTCGACAGTGTCGGCAAGGACGAGGACGATCTGATTGACGATCTCGATGCCCTTGCCGGTCTGGAAGCCACAGGCCCCGCCAAAAAGATCAACCGCTCTACGGTGCGGACCTATCGTTTTCTTCCGCAAGAGACAAAGTTACGACGCGGCAAAAATGCCACGGTACCCGTCGTGGATGGGGCGCCGGCGACGGTTCACATCGAGGCCCTGGACCGAACCGCGCGCGAATTAACCGTCAAAGTTGGTGCTGCGAAGGCCCATCTGCTGTCAGATCGACTGACGCTGCACCCAGATTGGCCATTGAGCACCGACGTTATTGCCGACGCCATGCGCGAAGTGATCGCCGATCAATGCGGGACAAAACGTTTCACAGCCGTTAGTGATATTCTGTCTCTTGCTGCCCCGCGCCTGAAAACGGGAGTGAGTCTCGATCTGTTGAAAAGAGCAGATCCGGTTGCTGGCACGATCGCTGTTGTGGCGGCCATGGCCGATACAATTCTGCCGATTCAGGGGCCGCCCGGCACAGGCAAAACCTATGTGATAGCCCGCGCTATCCTGTCTCAGGTGCGCCAAGGCTTTCGTGTTGGCATTGCTTCGAATAGTCACGAAGCGATTCGCAATGTGCTGATGGGCTGTCTGAGTGCGCTGGAGGAAAGTCCCTCGGGCGCCGCTCTGAAAAGAATTGAGCTCGCGCACAAGGTCAGCGGAAGTGATGATGGTTATCCCGAAGACTTCACCGGCATTACACGGACCACCTCAAACGACGATCCCAAGTTGACACAGGCGCATATCGTCGGGGGCACTGCGTTCTTCTTCTCACGCCCCGACTTCGAACAAGCTTTCGATTGGTTGTTCGTGGATGAGGCCGGACAGGTTAGCCTAGCCAATATGGTTGCCATGGCTCGGACTGCTCGCAACATCGTGCTCGTCGGTGACCCGAGACAGCTGCCTCAGGTCATCCAGGGGGCCCATCCCGAGCCAGCCAATCTGTCATGCCTTGACTGGATGCTTGGCGACCATGCCACCATTCCGCCTGACCGTGGAATCTTCCTGCCTGTCTCCCGGCGGATGCACCCGCAAGTTTGCCGATTCATTTCTAATCAGGTCTATGAAGGACGGCTTGAGAGCCATCCTGATACCATTCACCAACGGGTGAGCGGCACATCTTTCCCCGAGGCTGGCGCTTTCTGGGTACCGGTTCCCCACGAGGGCAACGCCCAAATCGCGCCGGAAGAAGTCATCGCTATTCAAGCAGCCATACGCAAGCTGCTCTCTGCGATCTGGACGGAGAAGGACGGTACGTCCCGCCCCATGCGTGAGACGGACATCATCGTCGTTGCTCCCTATAACGTTCAGGTGAATGCCCTGCGCGAAGCGCTACCCAACGGGATCCGCGTTGGAACTGTGGACAAATTTCAAGGACAGGAAGCGCCAGTCTGCCTTGTCTCAATGACCGCTTCGTCGGCAGAGGAAACGTCGCGGGGGATGGAATTCCTGCTATCGCTTAACCGCATTAACGTGGCAATCTCCCGCGCCAAGGGCTTGGCGCTGGTATTCGGCGCGCCGCGCTTACGCGAAACTAAATGCGAAACAGTTGAACAAATGCGGCTGGTGAATACGCTCTGTGCGCTGCCTGCTTATACGTTGAATCAAAAGGAAGAAAAATGAGTGACAATGACTGGTTTGTGATGCGCCCTCAAAAGGCCCAGGCCTTTGGCCGGCCTGAAGGCAAAGGTTTTATGGTACAGAAAGGATCAACGGCGATGCGGGAAGGTTCGCCGCTAGTGAAACGGGATCGAGAAGAACGTGACCGATTAGTTCGACTAGGTGTTCTTGTGCCTGACAATGACCCGGATCTCTATTGTTTTTCGCGCGATCACCTGTTGAGCAGCGCTAGTGTCGCGGGCGGCATAGTGAAGGACGGAAATTGTAGTGGACGGCAAAGCTGGTGCAGGCCCAGTGACGGGAAGACGCTCAAAGACGTATTGGGTTGAGCCTTGGGATACCTTTCACCTCACTCAAAATGAGTTATGGCTGACAGGCAATCGTAATGACGGTTAAGGCCTCAGGCTATGTCGTCATTTATATCAAATTGCAGCAGACGGACCGGTGCTATGGGAAATGACGCGAATTTGGACCTGATTAACCACACCGACCAGATGCCCGCTGAAACTTGGAATGATTTCATTGCAAGTGAACTTCGGTCAACTTTTGGTGCCTATCTCGCGAAACCTGCTTTCCTTCTTGGTCACTCTCGAACCGAGGCGCAGACCTCAGCTGATTATGCGGGCCGCGAACTTCTTGAACTCGTGCAGAACGCAGCTGACGCCGCAAGTGAATCTGGTGGTGACGGACGCGTCCTGATCGAAGTCAACGGCGAAGCGCTTTTCGTAGCCAACACTGGACAGCCTTTTCGTAAACAGGGCGTAGCGGCACTAATGACGGCTGTTGATTTTCACTCAGAACTGAGCCGGGTGGGCACATAATTTCCACTGAGAATTGAGCCATGTGAACCTTCCCCCAAAGCGGTGAGCGACGGGGGCAACGGAGTGATCCACATGGGACTTTTGAACATCATCCGACGAATGCATTTGCGGCAGCAGCTGTCGATCCGTGAGATCGCGCGGCGCACGGGACTGTCGCGGAATACGGTGAGCAAGCATCTGGTGGCGGACACAGTCGAGCCAAAATTTGCCACGCCCGAGCGTTCGAGCAAGCTTGATCCCTTCGCCGAGAAGCTGGCCGGCTGGTTGAAGACCGAAGCTGGGAAGTCACGCAAGCAGCGTGAAACGCTGAAGCAGGTGCATGCCGATCTTGTGGCGCTCGGCTTCACCGGCTCCTATGGTCGGGTGGCGGCCTTTGCGCGTCAATGGCGGGCAGATCGCCAGCGCGAGCAGCAGACCACGGGGCGAGGAACATTCGTTCCACTATCTTTCCGCCCAGGCGAAGCCTTCCAGTTTGACTGGAGCGAGGACTTTGCCGTTCTGGGCGGTAAATGTTGTTTACCGTTGCGATTTGATCCACTTTTTCATTTCATCGTAGCCCAGCGCTATATCTGAAGAGTTCATAAAAAACAGATACTTAAAGAGCTCTTGAATGGATCGGCACCACATGAAAGAGCGGATCAATTACTAGCGGAGTTCATCACTGTTGTTCTACTTTGCCCGCAGGTACAGGTGTTTCATCGTTTGACCGGGAGCCGTTCGTTCTTCGGTTACGAAAAGGTCTGTCTTTGCTTTGACTAAATCGGACAGCTTCTTGTAGCCATACAGACGAGAATCGAAATCGGATTGCAACTTGGTCAAGTAGCTTCCGAATGTTCCTAGGCGCGCCCATCCGTTTTCGTCGGAAGATTGCTCCAAAGCATCCAGCATGAATTTCTTCGGAAATTTCGGCGACATATTCACTGGTGGGGAGGGATTTGGAGGCGTAGTGGCCTTCGCTGGGGCAAGCGTAGCTTCGACTTTGTGGCTCGGTACAACGATTTCTGGCTCAGCAACGCTAGGGCGCAAAACTTCGGTAAAGATGAATTTATGGCAAGCGCTCCTGAAAGCGTCTGGTGTTTTCTTTTCACCAAAACCAAGGACCGTTAAACCTTCTTCTCGAATCCGTGTTGCAAGCCCCGTAAAGTCGCTATCGCTCGTTACAAGGCAGAACCCATCAAATTTGCGGGTATAGAGCAAATCCATTGCATCAATAATGAGCGTGCTATCGGTGGCGTTTTTGCCTGTGGTGTAAGCGAATTGCTGCACGGGCTTGATGGCGTATTTTTGGAGGACTTTCTTCCAAGATGAACTGCTGGAAGAAGTGAAATCGCCATAGATGCGTTTTACGGTTACCTCTCCGAACCGTGCCACTTCTGCTAGGATCCCTTCAATGACCGATGCCTGTGCATTGTCCGCGTCAATCAGGACCGCCAAACGAGCCATAGACTCTTCAGATCCTTTTCTAGCTATGAGCCTCGGCGAAACCATCCCTTGCAACCTCTCTCTACAAAGAAGAAAGCAGGATTGCATATGACGAATTAAGACGCAAATTCCCTATATTATTGATACATTTATATTGAATAAATCCAAAAAATTTAAAAATATATAGCGCAAGATAATTGGCTTTATTATATTTTTGCTTCTGTCTTTTACGAATAGATAAAATAAAATTTATGAATGAACCAAAGACCCAACATAAACGCAAAAATAATTACGATTAATACATCTTCACTAAACGGAATATAGAACCATATTGTTGAATTTCACTAAAAACTGAAACATTTTTCCGCTTTGCTAAGGTCCATAGTAACTTTGTCAAACCACTGAAATTTAGAAAATATTCCAGACTACCCGGATCACCACGAGATAAAAAATTGAGTCAATCCGAAAAGGGAATTAACACGCGTGGGTTGCGAATGAATTCCCACCAATATTTATCTAATAATCCGGCCACCTTTTTAAATGATTTCAATCCGTCAAAATCGTCTGACAATTTTCGCTGCTCTCACTTAGCATGCCATTTTTAGCGCTGTACCATCGCTGCATACGGAAGAAGCAACCGCGCTGCTTCAAATGCAGCATCTACCAGGTCAATCTGATTTTCTAAGGGTTCTGTCAGATCAATCGGTTCAACGCCGATGAGCAGGTGAAGAGTACCAGCGTGAACAGTTGTCCACATATTTTCTGGGATTTTACCCGGAAGAATGGCTAATGCCCTTTCCTTCCAATTCTGTTCGCAGACAAGCACCATTGTGGACGTAGTGAAGCTGTGTTTCAGTCGCATATTCTTTGGAAAATTCAGACCTTTAAAGTAATATTCCTTGTCTCTGCCATATTGCGCAGTGAAAGCAAATTCATGATAATTTTTTTCTACGTAATTAAAATAATCTTGTTTAAATTTCGCCAAAATCGTATCAACAACCACCGTTTCGTTTCCCGGTGTCCCCGCCATGCTACGCCGCTGACGATTAGCCGAGCGCATCAAAGTGTCCCGTCGCCAGTGCGCGCGAGGTTCATTTTGTTTGTCGAACCAGTCGGCAATATCCTCAAAGGACAGAGTCGCATGCCAATCTTCTAGAGGCACACCAGCAAGATAATAACGCGGAGCACAAAGTATTGCGAAATAGCGTTTGACGGAATTTGAACCGCAAAGTGCTGCGCCACGCTCATGATAGCGTATAGCCTGCCGTGGTTGCATGGCGGCGCCAATTTTATCCTCGATCATCAAAGCAACACGCTCGCCGCCAGTTTCAATCAGTGCGAGCACATCTGTTTCACCATTGCCTCGATAGACACTATGTTGCGCCGACACCAGAGACGCCCCCGCAACCCCAACATGCTCCGCGAGCCAAATTATAAATTTAGGGTTGCAATGCATCTCCTCAAGCAAGAGCAGATCGATGTCACGTTCCTGAGCATTGAACGGTGGAGGGCTGTAAATCATCAATTGGCTTTCATGGCACAATTACAATCGGTAAACGTGCCATTATGCCACGTTGTCGGCTTAGATAAAGCGAACATCAGCGGAAAGGTGAGCGAGCCCAAAACGGAAAGGCAACACATGTTATGAAATTGCCTGATAAGATCAAAATCAATCTGTAAATTCCCTGATCTGCCAAATATTTTCCCTGTTATGATTTACGATTGAAAATGTCCAAGCATCAGAAATTCCGAAGAAATTTGAGAAATTCAGATCAATCTGGCCCTCAAAAATCCAAAAATTCCCTGTATTTTCCCTGTAAATCAGGGAATTTGTGCAGAGACCGGTTCGCTCCAGACTGCGTCCACCGCCAATCTATCAAATAACTGAAAGAAATCAGCAAGCTACTGTAATTGCTGACCTTCTAGCTGTTGTTCACCTTACGATCTGATCCACTTTTTCATTTCATCATAGTCCAGCGCTATGTCGGAAGAGTTCAAAAAGACAAATACTTAAAGAGCTCTTGAATGGGTCAGCGTCACATGAAAAAGCGGATTAATTACTAGCGAACATCAACAGCGACCTCGTTAAAGAGCGCGCCAAGGCAGGGCTTGCCTTCGCCGCGCGCGGGCGACACGGCGGGCGACGTCCGGTCGACACGCCCGGTAAACTTGAACACGCCCGCGCCCTGTTCACGAAAGGGCTGAATTTACGGGAGGCCGCGACAAGACTGAAAATTGGGAAAACCGCGCTTTACGACGCCCTCGCGAGCACGAAATCGAGCGGCGGCTCAGTTCGAAATTCCGTTCAGCGGCGGAACGCGCCATTCAGCAGGGAATTGCTCTTTCGTGCTTCGAATAAACATGCTTTGGTCAAATCGGTTTGCGAAGGCCTCGTGTCGCAAACTTCCTCACGCCTCGGGGCGGTATAGCGGAAGTGGGCGGCGCGAGCCTGCGATCGAGGACGAGCGCCGGCACGATGCCAGGCACGCCGACCCTGATCCCGGACTGCACTCAACGCGGCGGGGCCCCGCCGCGTTTGGGTCTGAGCTGTGGTGACATTACATTACTGCCGCAGGATTGCTGCTGTTCCAGATGTCGCGAGCCATTCGCCAGGTTCCGGCAGGCTGTCTCTCGTAAATCGTAATGTACTTGCCGGTCTCGCACATGGGCGATCCACCGGTCGCCGGACTTAAGCTTATGGTGTAGCCGCCACGTTCGAATGCCCATTCGCCGGAGATTCGGACTTCATCTACAGAAAGAGCAAACTGCACTCGAAACTGACTAAGCATCCCGTGACACCACGATGCAATCATCGGTTTGCCGATATTTGCGGGCCCATTGGGAGGCATTTGTATGCCGTCGTCTGCGAAGAGCGCCGCCCAAGCGCCGGCATCGCCGACGTTGAGTGCGGTGACGTGGGAATCTCGTACGCTGTCGATAGCGCCGAGATCGGCTTCGTTGCTGTATCGTGTGTCCTGCATGATGTTCATTTCCCTCTTGAATTTCCGTTTAGGAAGGGTGGGACGATGAAGCGAAGCTGTCAGCCTTTCGCAATGTTCGGGTTGGCCGATAGCGACGCCTATTCGGTGGATCAGCGATCGGGCATTGGTCCGAGGATCGACAGGCCGTGGCGCTGCGCGGCGGCGACGAGTTTCTGTAAATCGGCTTCACTGGGTTCGGAAGGACTTGCACTGTCCCCAGTTTGACTCGTCTCGCGCACAAATTCCGCGAATGTTCCTCCGTTGGTCATGAGCAGGACGCGGGCCGGCTTCGTGCCCTCAATGCGGAAGCCGTGGGGGATTCCGCGCGGGCCGAAACCGTAGTCTCCGGTATTCAAGGTAACCGAACGATCTGCGACCACTACGGTGACGGTTCCGTCTATGACGTAGAACGACTCGTCCTCGTTGTGATGAACGTGCCAGGGCGAGGCAAAACCGGGCGGGATTAACTGTTCGATCAAGCTGAAAGTGTCGCCCGTTTCCGCGCCGCTGGCGCGGATCCAGGTTGGCAGAGACAAGAACCATCGCTGGGGAGCGGGCACGGCTTCGACGGAGGTTAGTGTTTGCGGGGTCATATCGGTGTCTCCTTCTGGACAGGCAAGGCAGCATGAGTTATATTAACGAAATGATAATTTCATGAAATAAAGATTTCGTCAATATGAAAACTCGCGGTAGTAGACAATATCGGATGACCAGTCGCGCCGTGGCCCGCGATGAGACGCGGGAGCGGATCGTGCGCGCAACGATGGCGCTGCATGACGAACGGGGCGTCGCGACAACTTCATTTGCGGATATTGCTGAGCGGGCCGGCGTCGGCCCGGCGACAGTGTTCCGCCATTTCCCAACGCTGAGCACACTGGTGATGGCTTGTGGCGCTCACGTCGCCGCCGAAATGCGACCGCCATCACCGGCGGATGCGCCGAAGGTTTTCCAGGGCCTGACAACCACGCGCGCCCGGATCGAACGATTGGTCAATGAGTTTGACGCTTTTTACGCTCGGGGTTCGCTCCGTCTGATCGCGGCCGCCAACGATAGAGATCGCATACCGGAACTCGATCAATTCCTGACGATGGTAGACGCCGGAATTGAAGCCTACATCAAGGAAGCCGTCGCGGATGAGGCGCCGGACAGATCGCTTATTGTCGTACTGATGGCTCTTTGCAGCGTGCACGTCTGGAAAGCGATGACACGCGCCGATCTTGCGGCGGCGGACCGTCAAGCGATTCTGGTTGACATTTTAATGAGCGCGATCGTTGCAGTGCGGGCGCAGAAACAGGGCCGGCAGTGAATTCCGGCCTGTCGCCATGCACGCTTTTGGCCACCGCGTCAGCTTCGCGAACAGGGCGTTCATCCCACTCTCATGAACCACGCCTCCAAGGATCAAGGGGCGCGTACGCCTCGGTAGCGGGGCTTGGCGGGCCCGGACGTCACCAACGAGGCTGCGGCTATTGGTGTTGTTTACGGTTACGATTTGATCCACTTTTTCATTTCAACGTAGCCTAGCGCGACGTCGGAAGAATATACAAAAACAGATACTTAAAGATATTTTTAATAGATCAGCGCCACGTGAAAAAGTGGATCAATTACTAGTCAAGTTCAACAGGATCACCATAAATTGGCAAAATGGGCCAATTGAAAAAGGGAAATCAACAGACTCCCATTCTAATCCACTCAGCGGAGTGCAAATCGTTTCTTCGCAATCTCGCTTACAGGTGTGTACAGAGCGACCAGTGTACCCTCGGGATCTCGGAACTGCGCCGTTTTGTTGCCCCAAGGCATCATTTTCGGGCCGTGCACCACCTCGGCCTTGTCTGCAAGCCGGAGGAACTCGAGGTCGACATCGTCAACCATAAACTCAAGGATAGCCGTTCGGTTGGACGCGGGCGCTGCGCTGCCCTCTTTAAATAATGCCACCGTGTCTGCGGCGCCAATAGCTAGTGTCGCAGAGGACGTGACGATCTCGGCGAATACTGGCGCCAGCCACTCCGCCGCCATGCCCGTCAGCATCTCGTAAAACGAAACTAATGCCTGAATGTCGCTGGCGATCAGGCGCGTAGAAGCAAATTTCATGACCAATCCTTGTCTGTGATATGCATGATCAGGGGTTGGTCGCCTATATACTCTCATGCTACTGACAGCATCCCGTCAGCAGGAGCTACTGCCCAATGCGCCGCGCCGACCGCTTGTTTCAAATCGTCCAAATCTTACGCAGATCGCACCATCCGGTCACCGCGGCTCGAATTGCAGCGGAACTGGAAGTCTCGACGCGTACGGTTTATCGAGATGTCGCGGATCTCATCGGACAGCGCGTTCCTATCGATGGTGCGGCCGGTTTTGGTTACGTGCTTGGAGCTGGCTATGACCTGCCGCCCTTAATGTTCACGACAGACGAAATCGAGGCAGTAATCCTTGGCGCTCAAATGATCGCCAAACTCCCCGACCCGTATCTCGCAGCAGCAGCTCTTGATGCAGTGTCCAAGATTATGTCCATTTTGCCGGAACAACTGCGAACGTCTGTCGCGACACCGAGCGTGGCCGCGAAGCCCGCGCTGGAGACGGCTGCGGTCGGCCTGGACATGCGGGCGCTCAGGTCGGCTATTCGGACTGGTCGCAAGCTGAAGCTGCGCTACCGTTCGAAGTCAGGCGACGAAACGGAACGTACCGTCTGGCCGGTTTTCTTGGGGTATGCGGAAACCGAATGCATGTTGATCGCCTGGTGTGAACTCAGGCAGGGCTTCCGTCATTTCCGCTCCGATCGCATTCTTGAAGCAAGCGTGCTCTCAGAGGCGGTGGAGGTCAGCCGAACCCAGTTGCGGCGGCGTTGGGATCACTGGCGTGAACACGACCTTCGAAGAATGGCCGAATTGTCAATTCTCGCTTCCGATTGATCCATTTTTTACTCTGCAATGATTCATTGCAAATGTGCCAAACCACTGAAATTTGGTAAATTATTTCAGATCAGACGGGTCGCTATAAAATGGCAAAACGGGTCAATCTGAAAGGCAAATCAAAGCAACAGTATCAGCCTTTCCATGCCCCGTGGCCGAGTTCATATGGCTCACTCCAAGCAGACTTCAGATTATGGATTCCGTCAGTATCCAATTTTCAGGAGAAACTCACCTCAATCGAATTTTAAACAAGATTTTTGTTCGTTACAGTCTGCTGTATTCCGGAACGTCAGCAACAACAAAAAGCTGAGCTACACGCCGTGCTTTTGCTGGAGTCCGAGTCGGTACCCGATACCAGCCCTCAACCAGAAATTGTGCTGGCTCAAGCCCCTTCGAAATCGTCTCCCAACCCTCAAAATATGAACCGTACTTGGGAAGCCCCGGCACAAAGCAAGCCAAATGCATTAAAGGCGCGGCCAATTCCTGCCGCGGCGATGCCTGCTGGCAACCTTTAGCCAGGGCAATTTTTCAATATTACAAACAAAATATTCGAATAATTTTAGATTAATATCGCGTAAAATTTCATATTTTTGAGAAATATTACAACATTATTTCAATATATTCTATATATATGAAAGTATTTTACAAAATTTTAAGGATATTTAAATTTATTCTATATTGTCATACGAATAAAATCACACTAGGTTAATCACGTTGCTGCCGGCGAAAGTGTTCCAGCGTTCAATTCCGGCAATAAAGCGTCTGCGTCAGCCCCTCAGGGGCAACCCAAATTAACCAGAATCAACCTGATCGATGCGCAATCCCTGCTCGCAGCTCATGTGTGGCAGCAGGACGAGTGCGCGTCCAAACAATAACGACCGGGGATGTCCGACAGGGCCTCGTCGCCGGCAAACGAACCACGGCAGGAGGGACACTGGAAGGCAGCTAACCAACAACACAGGCATATTCGTCGCCGGGTCTTCCGGCAAAATAAAACGCGGCAAGCAAGGGAGCGCAAGCTTCCGGAACTGCTTTTGCACCCGAAATCCATCAGATCCAGAAAGACGGAGTTTCATCATGGCAATGAGTAAGATCGGAAAATTCACGCTGCACAATGGCGGCGGCTTCGTGGCGCGCGGCCAGGTCGCCTATCTCGACGATAACGGCGAAAAACACCTGACCGGCAATCAGGGGGATATATTGCTGGGCCAGACCAAGGATGTCGATCCCGGCGCTCTGGGCGTCCCGGATGGGTCGATCATTGATCTTTATGTCTTCGTGGTCTGGGGTACCGACAATGAAGCCCGCCAGTCGTTCATTTATCAGGCTGGCAGCCCCGTCAAGGCCAATTACACGATCACCGGGACGACACTCTCCAATACGTTGGGATTGATTTCCATAGGCTGATCCCCCCGGCACGGAACCGGCCTGCCGTCCGGCAATGGCCGGTTCCGGACCATCGTCGCGATTGCGACTTAAAAAACAGGATTTCTGTCAGCCCGGAAAGAAACGCGATATGAGCACCAACAACAACGATACCGACGATTACAACCAGACCTGGCGCAATTGGGCAGGAAATCTGTCCTCGGCGCCCGATGAAATACTCAGACCCGCCAACCTTAAGGAGGTGCAGGATCTTGTCCGCAACAGTGCCGGTGAAAAAATTCGCGCCTTCGGCACAGGCCATTCCTTCAGTCCGCTCGTTGTGGCCAACGGCCAGTTGCTGGTTGATCTCTCGGATTACAACGAGGGAGGACGCAAGGCCTGGCGCTGGCAGAAGGACGGCGGCAATTTTGTCTCATTCCTGCCCTCGGCACGCTGGTCGGATGTACGCGACGCCCTGATGACAAAGGATTCTCCGCTGCCGCAGATGTATCTTGCCAGCACGGGCGCACTGGCCTCCATCAACGCCGTTGGCTTTGTCGCGGCGGGCTGCCACGGCACCGGCTGGAATCAGCCCACCGTTTCCGACTACGTCTGCGCGATAGAATTTGTGGCGGCGGATGGTCAGTTGCATGTGTTTTCCGATGAAACAACCCCGGCGGATATGGCGGCTGCCCGCGTCAACCTTGGCCTTCTCGGCATTATCACCAAGGTCACCTTACGGGTTGAGCCGGCCTTCAAACTGCTGGACGAAGAAATTGTCGTACCGACCGAAAATATCATGGGGCCCAATCCCGCTAAGACGGACGGCGAAATCGACACCCGAAATTTGCACAGGCTGATCACAGAGAACGAATATGTCGAACTGTTCTGGTTTCCCGGCAGCGGCTTCGACGGCAAGATCTGGCTGAAGAAGTTCAACCGAACGCAGGATGAGATACGCGATGTGCCGCTGCGGCCGGACGGCTGGATAGATAAATTCGCCGACGCCGTGATGAACTGGTCCGCCGAGCATCCGGCGGCGTGGAACATTATCCTGCCGACGACCTGGAACACCATCAGTGACCGGGCCGGTGCCATAGAGGCGAGTCACGGTTTCGTGGCGGAGGCGCCCCGCGTATTTTTCTATGCGGATCAGGCCTTCCCCATTCTCGACCTCGAAGTGGCCATTCCGATACCCATGACCGGCCCCGGAGTCTGGGATGTCCGCAATGTGGTGGAAGCCTGGTACAAAGCCCTCAATTACACCTACAAGTTCCAGGGTGATTTTCCGCTGACGACCTGCCTTCATGCACGCTTCACCAAAACCAGCCAATCGCTGCTGTCCGCCGCTTATTCTCCAAGCACAACCGACCGCGTCTGCTGGATCGAGATCCTGAGTGCCTATCCGAAGGCAGAACCTGATCCCGTCAAGCGCGCAAACGCCATGAAGCCACATATGGCCATGATCAACGATGTTGTGAACGACTGGATCAACCTGCGCAAAGGGCGGCCGCACTGGGCAAAGAACTGGCAATATGTCCAGCCGAACGTCGATATGCGCTCGCTCTTTCCTGCGGAAAATCTGCAGGCGTTCAATAACCTGCGCCGCCGGCTTGACCCGGACGACATATTCCTCAACGCCTTCCTGGCGAAGCAAAACCTTTTCTCTTGACGCGTGTCCGTGTCCGCAGACGGAAGCGCCCGCCGCAAAGAGAAGCGGCGGGCGTCAGAAACCGGCGATTTGGCCTGAGAGGCTTGGAGCGGCCCGATATTCTGGGACGGACATGCATAACAGACCAGTTGACTCGTGCTCTGATCCCTTAAAACTGACCGCTTTTTGGTTAGGGTTTTCTGCTTTATTTTTTCCCCAAAGAATGGGGGAATTCGAGCCTCATGTCGCAAGAAAACTTTGTATCGGCCCATTAACTGATTAGTTTGTTCAACAATTCAGTTTCAAACGCTGAAGCAAAGGAGAGAAAGCCCATGTCCCGTCCCCCGTTACCACCGTTTGACGCCAAAGCTGCCGCACAAAAGGCCCGCATGGCTGAGGATGCTTGGAATTCCCGTGACCCTCAAAAAGTGTCACTCGCCTATACCGAGGACAGCCAGTGGCGAAATCGAACAGAATTTATCCATGGTCGTGAAGAGATTGTTGCTTTCCTTACGCGTAAATGGAACCGCGAGTTGAATTATCGCTTGATCAAGGAAGTGTGGGCCTGCGCCGAGAACCGTATTGCCGTCCGCTTCGCCTACGAGTTCCATGACGACAGTGGCCAATGGTTCAGAGCTTACGGCAATGAAAACTGGGAATTCGATGAATTCGGCCTGATGCGCCGACGTATTGCGTCTATCAACGACATGCCGATAGCCGAGAGCGAACGTAAATTCCACTGGCCGCTCGGACGTCGACCCGAGGATCACCCCGGACTAACCGAACTGGGCCTGTGATCGCCGTTTCACACCGGTGACAAGCTCGGCACTTAAACGCACGGTAATTGGCCAGAGGCCCGAATTACACTCCAGCTTCTGGCGGCAGATTGCCGTGGCCGTTGACAGCAAGGCTGTGCAAGGCAAGGCAATGCCGGCGACTGACATCGCCGGAGCGCATCTGCATGTATTGGGTCGAATAATGATGATTTTTTCACCAACGCCGACCCCAGCCGCCACGGCCTCTGGCAAATCGGATGACAAGCAGCAGCAGCACAGCTCCGATAGTGGCGTTGATGATAGATTCGACAAAGCCGACACCAAGATGAATTCCAATCCGAGGCAGGAGCCATCCGCCAATAAAAGCTCCGACAATGCCAATGAGAAGATCACCAATCAGTCCGAAGCCTGTTCCCCTCACAATCAATCCGGCAAGCCAGCCGGCGACGACACCGACAATCAACGTTATTAACAGGCCTTCATTCGACATATACATGAGGGAGGCTCCAAAACTGTCAAACTGCAAGGTTCCGCCATAGGACTACGGCACAGGAAGCGCGAATTGTCCATGCCAATTTACTTTCGCCAGAACGCCTCACAATTTCAAAAATGCCAATCTGGTCGGCGGAGGCATGTCTTGGATCACGTAAATCGGATTTCCCCGGCAATGGACGGCATCCGAGTGATGGGTCAATTGGCTCGCTCTGCGATGAGCCTCTCCAGCTTCATCAAACCACGGCATTTTAACAATATATCATGTCCGGGCAGACCATCATCAGCGGAAAAGTGGCCAGCCAAAAACGGGAAACCAACACACGTTAGGAAATTGCCTGATAAGATCAAAATCAATCTGTAAATTCCCTGATCAGCCAAATATTTTCCCTGTTATGATTTAGGCGTGAAAATATCCACGCATCAGAAAAATTTAGGAAATTTGAGAAATTCAGATCAATCTGACCCTCAAAAATCCAAAAATTCCCTGTATTTTCCCTGCAAATCAGGGAATTTGCGCAGAGACCGGTTCGCACCAGATTGTGTCCACCGCCATTAAGTCTCTGATGAAAAACAATATTTCATCCAATCGAGAGTTCCTCCAAGCGATTTCGGCGCTCTGCGCACCCTTGTCTCCACGTTTAGATCAACTCGATTTCAGGCAATTCTCCGGCTCACTCGTCTCTGCGCGCCGGATTGCCAAGATTTCTTGCCAACATTTACGCACTTTGGCCGTCCCTATACGGATTGAGCACCGCTCGATATTTTTCAGCTGGCCCTTCGCCGTCGATGCCGATCTAAGTGCCAAAGATGAGGCGTTTAATGCCGCTCAATTACATAGCGTTGATAATGGGGTGTGTCTGGCGCGCCCTGTCTCCGGAAAGATTGGATCGACGACACCCTTATCCTTCATGGCGCCGCGCAACGCTGCACCGTCGAGGACATCGCCCCCGACGGCTTTCGCCCGTCTGGCACCCGGCGTCAGCAGACCGCCTGCCTAACGCAGAAAGATCGCCGTACCACATCGGTCTGCTGCATAGGCACCCCTGCAGTATTACGCGCCAACTGGCCGTTGCGCCCCGCATCGGAGCACAGTCAAGCGCTCTCTGCGGCTGCTGCGGGCAGCGTGGCCATATCGATGACAAAACGGTACTTCACATCGCCTTTGACAGTGCGGTTGTAGGCGTTATTGACGTCCTTCATGGCGATCGTTTCGATGTCGCAAACAATGTTGTGCTCACCGCAGAAGTCGAGCATTTCCTGAGTTTCGGGTAGGCCGCCGATAAGAGACCCGGCCATTGAGCGGCGGCGGAAAATAAATGGCACGCCGCTCACATGCTTGAGCGTCTCAACTGCGCCGACGATAACCATCGTGCCATCGCGTCTCAGCAAGTTCATGTATGGATCGGTATCGTGACCGACGGGGATCGTGTTCAGCAGGAAGTCGAAGGTGCTCGCCGCCGCCGTCATGGCGTCGGCGTCCCTTGAGATCAAAATATCATCGGCGCCGAGCTTCTTGGCATCCTGACCTTTTTCAGGCGAGGTCGTGATCATCACAACATGCGCGCCCATGGCATGAGCGAATTTCACGCCCATATGACCAAGGCCGCCCAGGCCGATAATGCCGACTTTCTGCCCCGGGCCGACCTTCCAATGCTTCAGCGGGGAATATGTCGTCACCCCCGCACACAGCAGGGGCGCTGCAGCAGCCGGATCGAGATTGGACGGAATGCTCAGGACAAAACGCTGGTCGACGGTAATCTTGTCGGCGTACCCGCCCAGTGTGAACTTATGCGGCGTGCCGCCGATTTTGTCCTCGCTGTTATAGGTTGCCGTCCAGCCATGCTCGCAATATTGCTCCAAGCCGTCATCGCATGCGATACAGTGACGGCAGCTATCGACGAGACATCCGACACCGACCAGATCGCCAGTTTTGTATTTCTGCACCCTGCCGCCTACAGCAGATACGCGCCCGACAATCTCGTGACCTGGAACAAATGGATATTGCGTGCCGCCCCATTCGTTGCGCGCCGAATGGATGTCCGAGTGGCAGATGCCGCAAAAGAGGATGTCAATCACGACGTCGTCGGGCCGCGGTTCGCGCCGCTCAAGGCTAAAGGGCGCGAGTGCGGATTCAGGCGAGGCCGCAGCATATCCGAGTGCTTTCATGGGATAGTCTCCAATGTTGTTGGTTGATGGTTATGAAGTAGGGCGACAGTTTTCGTCTCGCGTCGCAACAGACGCGTGCTCGCGAAGCTGCCAATGCCGCAAACAGCGATAACCCAGCCCATGGGCCAGGGTGTTCCATCCGCGAATGCGCCCACAAGCGCAGAACCAGCTATGCCGCAGCCGTATTGAATGGCGCCGACCAAAGCAGATACCGCTCCGGCACGTTCCGGAAATCCCGCCAGAGCTCCTGCAATCGAGTTGGCAACAATAAAGCCCGTAGCCGAGGCGAAGACAAACAGGAGTAAAGCGAGGCTCCACAAGCCGCCCCAACCGGTGAAGGTCGCAATGGCAATCGCGACTCCGGCGGCGGCTGCGCCTCGCGTCCCGGCCGTAAGAAGCCGATCGCTGCCAAGCCGGGTCACGAACCTGGCGTTGATAAGACTCGAAATCATGATGCCGACGATTCCGGCTGCGAACAGCACGCCATACAACTGCACGGGCACATGATGGTAGGTTATGTAGGCGAAGGGTGAACCGGCGATATAGGCGAACATGGCACCGTAGAAGAGCCCGCCTGCGCCGGCATAGCCGAGCAATCGCTTGTCGCGCAGCAGCGGCCCATATCGCAAGAAGGCTTCACCCAGCGGCTGGCGATTGCGCCGCGCAGCCGGAAGCGTTTCAGGGAGAACGGACAGCGAAGCCAGAGTCAGCAGGCCGACCGCGACAAGCGTCCAGAAGATCGCTCGCCAGCCAGCCAAAACGAGGATCTGGCCACCGAGGATCGGTCCGAGCAGAGGCGCTATCGCCATAACCGTCATGAGCGTCGACAGCATCTGCGCCGCGCGATTGCCGGTGTAGAGGTCCCGCACCATCGCGCGGGCCAGGACGACGCCCGCGCTGGCACCAAGCGCCTGAATGATACGCCAGACAATTATGACGAGGGCACTGCCGGATAGGGCACAACCCGCCGAGCCGATCAGAAATAGGATGAGGCCGAGCGCGACCGGCCCGCGGCGCCCGAAGCGATCGCCGACCGGTCCCCACACCAGCTGGCCAGCGCTGAAGCCCACCAGGTACCCGGAGACGGTCAGCTCAAGCGTCCCTGTCCCCGCATGCAGGGCCTGGGTCATCGTCGGCAGCGCCGGCAGATAAAAGTCCGTCGAAATAGAGGCAAACCCCATCAGGGCGCTCAGAATAGCGAGCACCCAAATGGCGGTCGTGCCATCGGCCGACACGGCGTGTGACGCAGGCTGCATTTTCATCAACGCCCCACACGCGCCTGCAAATGGGCGGGATAGCGGTCGCCCACAACCGTGATGCCCGAAAGGGCAGCTTCAATCTGACGAAGGTCCTCCGAGGTCAGTTCCACAGAGGCGCCGCCAATATTTTCCTCCAGCCGATGCAGCTTGGTGGTTCCCGGAATCGGGACGATCCATGGCTTCTGCGCAAGCAGCCAGGCAAGCGCGATCTGCGCGGGAGTCGCCTTCTTGCCAGCGGCAATTTTGCCGATCACATCAACCAATCCCTGATTGGCCTTGCGGTTTTCCTCCGAGAAGCGCGGTACGATGTTGCGGAAGTCGGTCTTGTCGAAGCTCGTGCCGGCAGTGATGGCGCCCGTCAGGAACCCCTTGCCGAGCGGGCTGAATGGGACGAAGCCGATGCCGAGTTCTTCGAGCAGAGGCAGGATATGCTTCTCAGGCTCGCGCCACCACAGCGAATACTCGCTCTGGAGGGCCGCGACAGGCTGAACCGCATGAGCGCGTCGAATTGACTCGACGCCAGCTTCCGACATGCCAAAATGCTTCACTTTGCCGGCTGCAATCAGTTCCTTCACCGTACCTGCGACGTCTTCTATTGGCACGTTGGCATCGACGCGATGCTGGTAAAACAGGTCTATGCGGTCGGTGCGCAGATGCTTCAGCGCGGCGTCCGCTACCTGACGGATGCGCTCAGGACGGCTGTCCTGGCCTTTGCTGGCATCACCATCCCGGAAGCCGAATTTGGTGGCGATCACAACCTGATCGCGGAACGGCTCCAGCGCTTCGCCCAGCAGTGCCTCATTGGCGCCCTGCGCATAGGCCTCGGCGGTGTCGAAGAAGGTCACCCCCTGTTCGAATGCGGCGCGGATCAGCTTGATCGCGGCTGATGTGTCTGTGGCTGGACCATAGCCGAAGCTCAGACCCATGCAGCCAAGGCCAAGGGCCGAAACTTCCAGCCCGCTTTTTCCAAGTGTTCGTTTTTGCATAATGTGCAGTTCCTCGTTTAGATGCGGGTGGGACCGGACTGGTACTGCTCGTCGGTAACCTTTTCCATCCAGTCGACAGGGCTGCCATTGAGTTTTTCGGCAATGGCAATATGCGTCATGGCTGTCGCCGGCGATGCGCCGTGCCAGTGTTTCTCGCCAGGGGCGAACCAGACGATGTCCCCTGGGCGTATCTCTTCGACCGGTCCGCCTTCACGCTGAACCCAGCCAAATCCGGCGGTGACGATCAGTGTCTGGCCCAGCGGATGCGTATGCCAGGCCGTGCGCGCGCCCGGCTCGAACGTAACGGTGGCGCCGCTGGCGCGAGCGGGTTCGCTGGCGGCGAACGGCGCATCAATGCGAACGGTTCCCGTAAAATATTCAGAAGGGCCTTTGGCTGAGGCCTGCAAGCCAGAACTTATAATGTTCATTTTGTTCTCCTATCCAGAAAAAGCCGGAGACAGTGCGAAACTTTTCTACTTCATCCTGTTTTCAATTTAGCACCTGCCCATTGCTACAATTAGATGCTAAAATGTGCATGTAGTCATAAGGTGAGCTAATGAATGGCGCGGATCGATCTCAATGACATAACCGCCTTTCTGGCGGTCGCCCGGGAGGGAAGTTTTACCAGGGCCGCCGCTCGTCTCGGCGTGTCACAGTCGGCTTTGAGCCAGACCATGCGCAATCTTGAAGCCAGGCTTGGTCTTCGCCTTCTGACCAGAACGACGCGCAACGTTGCGCCGACCGATGCAGGACAGCGCCTGATCGACACGGTCGGTCCAAGGCTGGAGCAGGTCGACGCGGAACTGGCTGCGCTGACGGCGCTTCGCGATAAACCCGCGGGGACGGTGCGGATTTCTGCCGGCGAGCATGCCGCCGATATGGTGCTATGGCCCGCAATCGAAAAACTCCTGCCACGCTACCCCGACATCACTGTCGAAATCATCATCGACAACGGGCTGACGGACATCGTCGCCGAACGCCTTGATGCGGGCGTGCGACTCGGCGAGCAGGTTGCAAAGGACATGGTGGCGGTACGCATCGCGCCAGACATGCGCATGGCTGTGGTCGGATCGCCAGCTTACTTCAGCGACCGGAAAAAGCCGCGAACACCACAGGATTTAACCGTTCACAGTTGCATCAATCTGCGCATGCCAAGCGCCGGCGGTCTTTACGCCTGGGAATTTGAAAAAGGAACGCGCGAGCTCAAAGTGCGGGTGGAAGGCCAGCTCGTCGTCAACACGGCCACGCTCGCCGTCAAGGCCGCTCTGGCCGGAGCGGGGCTGGCGTTCGTGCCGGAAGACCGCGTATTACCGTTGATTGCCGAAGGCAAGCTGATCCGGGTCTTGAGCGACTGGTGCGCCCCGTTTTCCGGCTTTCACCTTTACTATCCAAGCCGCAGACAGCCGACGCCCGCATTTGCAGTCTTAGTCGACGCCCTTCGGTATCGCACGCACTGATGTTGCCATAGTCGGTTCGCTCGGATCAATTGCGCCCCGCACAGCGATGACGAGGAGACCATGCGCGATGCGCTATGCTCTTCAACGTTCTTGCGGAGCAACCGATATATTCTTCCATTCAACCAATGCAGTGGACCAAGAGAAATGCCCATCCCAATCAATCAATGGCGCGTCAACGCTAAAAGTGACGTCATTTTTAGGCGTACGACAAATACACGCTGGCTTGTTGTAAACTAAGATTGACGAAAGTCTCCTGCATCTGAGCGCTCCTAACGCACAACCAAGGACGTCCGTGTAGTAGTTCGCAAGACGACGTTTCATTGGTTTGAAATGGTGATTCTGGCTTCAGATTGATCCAATTGTTCACTCTGCAATAATCCAGTGCAACTATTCAAATCATTGCAATAAATCAAAAATATTCCAGATGAGGCAGATGACGGAGAATTGGATAAAGGCATCGAAGCGAGAAGGAAATTAGCAAACCGCCTTTTCTTGCAGCCTAGAATATAACGACGCAGCCTTCCGCCGCGCTGATCCGCGCAGCATCCAGCACGGCGAGCGTCGCGATGCCCTCCTCAGCCGAGACTGGCAACGGCCCGCCGCTGATCACGGCTGCGGCAAACTGCTCGTAATAATCGTGGTAACGGCCCTGCTCGGAAGGCACGCGTTCCGTACCGTTTGCGGTACGCAGCGCTCCCCGGTGTTCCGCCTTTTCATACCCCCAGCCCTTCAGATCATCTGCGGGCCGGCGTCCGGCATATATCGCCTGCGCCTGCACATCGCTGCCCGTCGAGACAAAGCTGCCAAGCTCGCCATAGGCGCGGTATTCCTTGACCGCGAGCCTATTGAGCTTGCTTGACGAAAGGTGGGAACATGCGCCTGAAGCGTGGCGAAGATTGAGCACAAATCCGGCATCGGTCAGGCCTTCGGCATAATCGATGAAGTCAAGTTCCGCATAGACGGAAACCACAGGCCCAAGCAGCCAGAGAACCTGATCAACCATGTGGCTGCCGAGATCCCGCAGAAGGCCTCCTGCCGGGCCTTTCTCAAGGGTTCGCGGATCATCCTGATCCATGCGAGAATGCAGACGCCAAAGCCTGCCCAGCCGGCCGCTTTCGAGCACCTTTCTGAGCGTCAGAACATCAGTATCCCAGCGGCGGTTATGAAACACCCCCAGCGCGACGCCCTGCGCTCTGGCAGCGCGCGCAAGCTCGGCGCCGGCTTCAGCGCTTGGCGCGAAGGGCTTATCGGCAATGACATGGATACCTCCGGCAATCGCCTCGAGCACAAGTTCGCGCCGCGTGTGCGGCGGCGTCGTGATGGTGACGGCATCTACGCCGCTTCTCAGCATTTCGGCAAGACTTGCGTAAATCGGAATATCCGGCAGGTCGGACCGAACGGCAGCTATAGTCTCGGGCGCACGGGCAACGATGCCCGCTAGTTCGACACCCTTGGCAGCCTGAATGAAGGGTACATGAAAGTGCCGTCCACCGGTGCCGTAACCTACCACTCCGATACGCATCTATCTCTCCTGCGTGCAATGATCATCCGGACTGCACTCTGAACTTTCAAAATGAGATCTGTCGCGAATGGGCGCGCCCCGACATTTGCCGAGCGACGCGCCCAGATTGGTACAATGGTGGAGACAATCGTCTCGTATATCGCTCCGGCACAGGCCGCTTTCGCAGCATATGCCGGAGCAGAAATTCAGGTCCGCGTGCGCACGCCGCTTGAACGGTTGCTGGCAACGGTTGTCAACACGGCTGCGATGATGATGACAGCGCCAGTCGACGCCTGCACATAAAAGGATGGCACCTGCGCCAGCGTCAGCAGATTATTGATGACGCCGATCAGGAGCACGCCGCTCACGACGCCGACGATGGTGCCACGGCCGCCGCCCAGACTCACGCCGCCGATAACTGCCGCAGCAAAGGCCGAAAATATGATCCCCTGCCCTTGCGTCGTCACCGCCGAATCCAGTCGCCCGGTCATCAGGACGCCAGCCAGCCCCGCCAGAAGCGCGGCAAAGACAAAAGCAGACCAGATCACCCTGTCGACGTTGATACCGGCGGCGCGCGCCGCTTCTTCATTGCCGCCAACCGCGTACAATGCCCGTCCGTAGCGATGATATTTGAAGACCAATCCGACCAGAATCGCGATCACGACAAACACAAGCACCGAGACCGGGAGTCCCAGCAGCTTTTCAGAGCCGAGATAGGTCAGAGCCCTGCCGGGGGAGTAAATGGAACGGCCATTTGAAATGATCAGGACACCGCCGCGCAGCAGCACGAGCAGACCCAGAGTCGAGATGAAGGGATTAAGCCCCACCCTTACCACCATGAAGCCGTTGAAAAGCCCGATAAGTCCGGCCGTTCCCAGCGCGACAACCAGACCAGCCCAAGCGGGCAATTCAATACCAAGCCCGCCTGCTGCTGCAGGAACCAGGGTTATCGCCGCCAGCATCGGCGCGAAGCCGACGATACCTTCCAAAGAAAGGTCTAAACGGCCGATGAGCACGACGAATGTCAGCCCGATGGTGGTCAGCCCGAGGACACTGACCTGCTCGAGAATGTTGATAAGATTAGCCGACGTTGCAAAGCGCGGCGCAACGACGGCACCCACGATCACAAGTATGAGAAGCACGGGGTACATCGTGTACCCGTCAGCGACGAAGGCGCTTCCGAAGGCCGAAAATCGCGACTGACCGGAATTCCGCCTGTCCGGTTTGGAATTGCTCACCATTTCGATGCTCATATCACGCCCTCCATGCGCAAGATTAGATCTTTCATCGTGTATTCACCGACCAGTTCGTCGACTATCTGTCCCTCGAACACGATGACGACGCGATTGGCCAATTGTGCGATTTCATCCTCTTCGTCAGAAACAACGACAACGCCCAGACCCTTTCTGGCTAGGTCGCGCAGCAGCGCGTAGAGTTGTTCCTTGGCCCCCACATCGACGCCGCGGGTGGGACTGAGGGCAACGATAACCTCGGGGTCCCGGCAAAGTGCGCGCGCAAAAACCACCTTTTGCTGGTTGCCGCCGCTCAGTTGGCTGACAGCCTGCTCAAGAGACGACGCGATCACATTGGTCTCCCGTGCGAGCCGCCCGACCTGTTTGTTTTCCCGGCTTTTATTGATGAAGCCCAAAGTGCCGGACAACATGTCGAGACCGCCGATGGCCACATTCTCACGAACGCCGAGTATGCCGACATAACCGCTCGCATGCCGGTCGGTAGGGACAAGCCCGATCGTCGGGAGCGTTCCGCGCGGGCTGACAATTTCGCCTTTGGCCGGCTTCTCCTGTCCGGCGAGAATCATGGCCAGCGTCTCCTTGCCGCCGCCGACAGGACCGGCCAGAGCCACGATTTCGCCCGGGCGTATCTGAAAGTCGATATTCTTGTCCGAAAATTGATCAACCCGGATGCCGTTTGCCTGAAGCAGGACTGGCGCATCATAATCCGTATAGTCCACGCGCACGCTTCGGGCGGTCTTCTCGCCCATCATGAGATCGGCGATCGTCTCCACATCAAGACCGCTGACGGGCTCGCGCGCCTTGACGACCCGGCCGTCCCTGAGAATGGTCACGGTGTCCGCAACCTCAAAAACCTCATCGAGGTGGTGCGAAATGTAGATAAAGGAGACCCCGGCGGCTTTGAGCGTCCTCACCTGATCGAACAATATCCGCTTCTCAGCATTGCTGAGCGCCGCTGTCGGCTCATCGAGAATCATGACCGGGACGCCGCGGCTGAGCGCTTTCATAATCTCGAGCAACTGGCGCGCGCCCGCGCCGAGTTCGCCCGCCAGCGAGTCTGGCCGGATGTCCATGTTCCACTTGCGGAGCAAATCATCGGTGAGCGCCAACATGCGGGAATGGCTCACCATGCCGAATTTTGACCGGACGTTCGGGTTTTCCAGAAAAAGATTTTCCGCGACCGTGAGCAGGTTGAACAATTGCGGCGTCTGCTGGACATGCGCGATGACATTGCGGATGCTTGCCGCGTAACTGTGGCCGTTTGCCTCGACTTCGGTATCGGCAATCCGGATCGATCCGGTATCGGCTGGTGTAAACCCGCTCATTGTAGACACGAGCGTGCTTTTTCCTGCGCCGTTCCGGCCTAACAGGGCGTGGACCTCACCGTGCATGACGGTGAAATCCACGCCGAGCAGAGCGCGCGTAGAACCAAAGGTCTTGGCGATATTGCGCATCTCTACGATGGGCCGCGTGTTGTCCATGATCTTCGGTTCCACGTTTCGTCCCTTTCTATGGCTTATTTGCCGACCTTGTTCGCCCACAGGTCAGGCGAGTCGACATTGTCGGCGGTCACCAGCGTCGCGTTCAGCTGATACTGGGGTCCGACAGGAGTCTCGATGACCTGACCATCGTCGCGGGGTCCGATCTTTATCGTGCCACCTTTGGAGACCAGATCGATCAGCTCGGCAGTCTTGCTCGCATAGGCGCTGAGAGGCTGAGACACGGTTGCATCCAGAGCCTTTTCACGAATGAGCTGCAAACCCTGCGGCGTGCCGTCGATTGCAATGCGGATCACAGAATGGGCATCGCCTACCGGAGCGCCCTTGCCGGCAGCGGTCAGACGCGCGTTGACAGCAGACGCCATCAATTCGGATGCCATGAAGATGCCACTCAGCGACGGGTTCTGGGTGAGCACATTTTGCGTGGCATCCGCCGCCATATCCGCGGTCCATTCCGTTGGGCGCTGTATAAGCTTCACTTTGGGAGCCAGTTTGTGCAGAGTTTTGGCAAAGCCCTCGGAGCGGTCGAGCCCGTTTGGCGTGGTCAGAGCGCCCTGAAGCTCAAGAACAACACAGCTGTTATCAGACCAGCAGGCCTTGTCCTGAAGACGCTTGGCCATTTCCTTGGCACCCTGTGCGCCAGCGCCAACGTTGTCAGCGCGAACGGTCGCCGTCACCTTGCCGCCAGCCGGACTGTCATCAATCGAGAAGACAAGAACTTTGGCGTCATTGGCCTTCTTGACGACGGGCACGATGCCTGCGGCGTCGATCGGCGCGAAAACAATGACATTGGCGCCATTGGCCATCAGATTTTGCAACGCATCAACCTGAGCGGCAATATCGCCGTTCGGATCAGGCGCTCCAACCAGGGTGAAGCCCTTGGCGGCGAAAGCCTTTTTTGACAAATCCAGCATCAGCGTCTGGAAATCGTCCTTCAGGAATTTCGGGGTGAACCCGATCCTGATGTCCGGCTTCTTATCCTGCGCCATGCTGGTTCCTGCGGTCAATGCTACCAGCAGCGCGCTCGCCACAATCGCTTTTGCCGATTGCCGACGGGTCAGTAAATGCTTTGTCGATTTCATGCTTTCCTCCACTTGTATTTCTGGTCCGACCGCCTCCGAGAGAAGCACGACGCACCGCCTCTGCCCTTTGTGTTGCTCACAGAGGGAGTCTGAAGTTGCGATTTGAGACAAAGTCCGATTGCGATGTCGTCAGCCGCAAATACGGTCTCAGAGCCCGCATGGCGGGCGCTGAAAGACTATCCCGGGGTGGCCGCGGGTGGGATCTGCCGTCGCTGCGGCAGACCTGCAGATCTGGATGTCTGGATAACTCAGGCTTTGACTTCTGAAACCTGCACCAAACGGCGCTCGCGCATCGAGATATAGGCGGCTTCAGCAAGGATAAGGGCGCGGCGGCCATCCTCGAAGCTCGCCAGCGGCTTAGCGCCCTTTTCGACACAATCCACAAAGCCGTCGATCTCGGCCATGAACGCCTCGAGATAACGTTCAAGGAAAAAGAACTGATACGGTTCGCTGGCCTCGACCGTCTTGGCCGTATAGCGACGCAATTCGTGCGGCTTGCGATTGTCCGAGATCAGCATGCCACTGCTTCCCATCAATTCGACACGCTGATCATAGCCATAGACGGCTGTGCGCGAATTGTTGATATGGCACTGCTTGCCGGACGCCGTCCGCAGAATGAACATCGCACTGTCCACCTCGCGCAGCTCAGCCCCAAGAGCCGGATCAATAAGTGCACCGCCGACAGCAAAGACCTCGGTCGGCTCCTCGCCCAGCATGAAGCGGGCCAGATCGAAATCGTGAATCGTCATGTCGCGGAACAGGCCACCGGCAGCCTCAAGATAGGCACGCGGCGGAATGGCCGGATCGCGGGACGTGATAATGACCTGATGCAGATCGCCGATATCGCCGGCCAGCAGTGCAGCGCGCGCCGCGCTGTGGCCCGGATCGTAGCGCCGGTTGAAACCGAGCTGTATGGGAATGCTGGTATTGCCGATTTTGGCGGCACAGGCATTGACCCGCGCAAGGCTGAGGTCGATCGGCTTTTCGCACAGCACGGCTTTGCCCGCGGCGACAGCCATTTCGATATAGTCTGCGTGAGTTGGTGTCGCCGTTGCGATCAGGACAGCGTCGACCTTGTCAGAGGCAAATATTTCGGCGGCACTGGCCGCTGCGCTGACGCCAAGCGCCTGAGCGACCTTTTCAGCCGATGGGCGGTGCACATCGAAAACCGCAACCAGTTCGGCGCGCGGATGACGCGCGACGTTGGCAGCATGCATTTGTCCGATCCGGCCACATCCTAGAACAGCGATACGCAACATGTAATTCCTCCTTGTCATATCCAATGCATTTTGTGCATTATTTTTTGCTTCATTGATGCAAAACATGTTGCATAAACGCACGATTGTCAATAAAAATTCGAGATATTAAAAAACGCAATTTTTATTGCACAGAGAGGAGTCGTCTAATGAACAGAGTTGATGGCAAGATCGCCGTAGTAACCGGCGGAACGCAGGGTCTGGGTGCAGCCGTCGCCATGCAGCTGGCCGAATCGGGTGCGGCAGGGCTGGTGACATGCGGCCGCAACGCCGGAAAAGGCCAGGCCGTTGCACAGGCGATCCGCGCCAGGACCGGCTGTGACGTTCGCTTTGTTCAGGCCGACCTCGAAAAAGTTGCTGACTGCCGGACCGTGTTCGAAGCGCTGGACACAGCTTTCGGACGCGTCGACATTCTCGTCAATGCCGCCGGCCTGACCGATCGGGGCGATATTCTCACAACCGACGAAAGCCTGTTCGACCGCATGTTTGCCGTCAACGCCCGTGCACCCTTCTTTCTTATGCAGGAAGCCATCCGGCGGATGATCCGGGACAATATCGAAGGCGCGATTGTCAACATCGGCTCAACCTCGGCGCTCGCCGGGCAGCCCTTCATCTCGCCCTACTGCGCTTCAAAGGCCGCATTGGCGACCTTGACGCGCAACACGGCTTTTGCCGCCATGCGGAACCGGATCCGGGTCAACCAGCTCAACATCGGCTGGATGGCATCCGACGGCGAGGACCGCATTCAGCGCGAATACCACGGCGCCGATGAAAACTGGCTCGAAAAGGCCGCGGCCGATCAACCCTTCGGACGTCTTCTCGCACCGCAGGAAGTCGCCCGCGCCGTCGCATTCCTTGCCTCGGGCGATTCCGGCATGATGACAGGATCGGTGATCAATTTCGACCAATCGGTCTGGGGCGCCTATTCGTTCGCGCCGCCAACACCGGCGGCAAAACTGGCGCTTTGATAAGGCCGGAAATTCTTTGCCAGCACGCGAACAAAGCCAGAGCCTCTTCTCCCCGTATTCGGCAAGTTCCGGATGAAGGGAGAAGAGGCCGAATTGATCGGGGAAGAACCCGATTAAAAAATGGCGCAGTTGCAGCGGGTAAAGACCTGACTCTGCGTGATCCGGTTTACCGGTTGAACGCCTTGCCGCGCCATCCGGATGCATTCCACCGCCAGGGCGATCTCGCGCTCGAAATCATGCCCGATAGCTATGTCCATGATACCCCGCTCCAGCAACGAGCGCGAGTTCACATTGAGTTCATGACCGACAAACACGGTTGAATGGCTGAGCCCCTCGTCCTCCAGCGCCTTTCCCACACCAATGTTCGCCCCCGATACGTTGTAGATTGCCGCCGGCGGGCCGCTTTTCCCGATATATCGGCGCACCGCCTCGTAGATCACGTCGACGCTCTCGTTGGAACTGACTTTTTCGTCAATGACCAGAGACGGGAATTCCGACCGCAGAACATGCCGGAATCCCTGTTCGCGGTCCTGATGACACCGAAATGGAACACTGTAAACGAAAAGCACCCTTCCCGCCGCTCCGCTCGGCAGCAGCCGGCCGCACAGCCAACCCGCCGTCGCGCCGGAAACATATTGGTCCGAGCCGACATAGGCCGTTCGTCCCGACGACGGCAGGTCTGTCGTCAGGCAGATCACCGGGATGCCCCTGCCGGTCACATTACGGACCGCATCGTTGATCTCCGGGTGCTCTCTTGCGACCAGAATAATGCCGTCCGACGCTGCTGCCGCGGCTTCGATTCGCCGCGCAAAATCAGCGGTATCGACCGTGTAGGAAACATGCAGTTCGGCCACAATTTCCACGGACGGATTTTGGACGCAAAAATGTCGTGCTGCGGCTGCCGCCGCCTCATTGAACGAGCGCCCCGAATCGACCACGAGATGAAGACGCAGAGGCTTCGAAATCTCCGGCAAGGAGAGATTTCCTGTGTCCATAAGCCTCGCTTCTTCGATTGACGCCGACAGATGCTGTTGAAGTACGGCCTGAAAATCGCGATAGCCTGAAAAACCAAGCCCCTGTACAAAACGGACGACACTCGAGGCATTGACCCCGCAGCGCTGCGCCACTTCGGCGCTCGACAGCAGCGCAGTTACGCCGAGATTTGCAGCGAAGAAAGCTGCAAGCCGCCGTCCGCCCTTTCCCAGATAATCCTGAGCAGCATCCAGTACCGCGAGCAGTTCGCTGGCCGTCTGCGGTTTTGATCTGGGCTGGTGCATGGTTGAGTCCTTTTACAGGATCATATTAATTTTGTGCAAATACGCAATATTTATTGCATAAACGCATAAACAATCTGTGCGATCAAACAGGCAAAACACAGCCAGCCGCCAAAGAAGAACTATTTGATCCGTGATGGAAATCTAAAAATCCGGTGTTACGAAAGAGCAATGCGAGTTCCAAGGCGCTTGCCTGTCTCCGACAAGATTCATTATTCCGAGGCAATAATCCGAAATGATTATGGCCCGAGACTATCAACTTTCGCCTCAGTTCGACCGATTTGTTTGCTCCGCACTGACCAATTATAAGTTGTCAGATCACTGAAATTTATCAAATTATTCCAGATCAAGCGGGTCACCATGAAACAGAAAATGGGTTAATCCGATAAGGATATTGTCAACCTGCATCTCGGGGCCAGCGCCGCGATGAACTGAGAGCCTCACCGCCTTTTCTGCCAATGTGGTGCTGCTTACTGTTATCATGATTATTGAGGCATCTATTTCCCCGTTCGGAACGAGAATTATCCCTGTTATGATTCAATCGAATTTTAGCGACATCCGCGACTAACGCGCTGAGTTCTACGCAATATATCAGTACAAATCTGCGCTTTTGAACCCTCAAAAATCCAAAAATTCCCTGTATTTTCCCTGCAAATCAGGGAATTTGTGCAGAGACCGGTTCGCACCATACTGCGTCCACCGCCAATTAACTATTGATTTAAAAAGTTTTAATCTTTCGGGATCAACAGAAAACTGCTCAAATCCATCCTGAAATTCCGGTCGGCCTCAGCAGCACCACGGCAAAATCAATCGTGCTCGCAATTCAGACACCATGTGCACTCACATTGGCAAATCAAGACAAAGAATAGTGCGCATCATGGGCAAACGGCCTAATGGCAATTATTGGCGCCATAATTGTTGCCTTGCCCGTTATCATGATGATAGCTGCCGCCCGACAGCGCACAATATACCGCCTGCCACTTGACGCCGACCCAGTCCCCTACAAGCAGAATTGTTCCGATGACGCCTACCAGCATAACCGATAACAATACCGTATATTCAACCAGAGTTGCGCCGGTCTCATCCCTGAAAAATCGATCCATCTGCTCAGTCAGTCGCCGCATGAATAAGTCCGGATCACGTTGTTACAAATTATATGCGGATGCAGCCGCGATACATTTTAGTCTCAAAATTGCTCAAATATGAAATGTGGTAACTCTGCCAAATCAGCATAATGCAGTTCCGGGCGGAGAACGAACACTATTTTTGCACCTCCCGTAACACGGTCAAACGGCCCGGCGAGCCTTGCGCCGCCCGTGGGCTGACAGTGCGGATCGCCCGGCGAAGCTGATGGCCGCAAATAATAAAGAATCGGCCCGCCGGCTTGTATAAGATACAAACAAAACATATGTTTTATTCAGATGCTTTCCTTTTCCACGCCGCCGGATCAAGTTGCTGGAGTTACGAATGAAACTCACGAGTTTTTCCGATTATGCCCTGCGTCTGCTGATGTATACAGCCTCGCAAAACGAGCATCTGATCACGATAGAGGAAGTGGCGCAGGTGTATGGAATTTCGCGGGCGCATCTCATGAAAATCGCCAATCTTCTGACCCGCGCCGGATATCTCAAGGCGGTGCGCGGGCGCTCGGGCGGGTTGATTCTGGGCAAAGATCCGGGCGAGATAAGGCTTGGAGACGTGATACGGGCGACCGAACCGGATTTTGCTCTGGTTGAATGCTTTTCGACACATAATCAATGCATCATCACGCAAAGGTGCCGGCTGCAGGGCATTCTGCATGAAGCGTTGAATGCGTTCAGCAACGTTCTTGACCGTCACACACTGGCCGACCTGATGCTGCGTCCGAAAGATTTCGGCCTCATTCCGGCAAAACCCATGGCGGCCAAGGCTTAGGCACTAATCGGAAGCGTCGGGTCGGTCTGTTGCATCGAGCAGGACCCTTACCGCAGCACCATCGATATCATCATACTGGCCCGCGTCGAGCGACCATAGAAAGGCCGTCAAGGCCGCAACGCCGAGTGCAAGGCCGATGGCAATCAGAAACACCACGCTGCTCATGACTGACGTCCCATTGCAGCATAGGCGTGCCAGGTCGCATGGCCCAGCAGCGGAAAGATGACAATCATGCCAACAAGGCCAGATGCGAGCGACAGCAGTGTCAGACCGAGAACCAGCGCAGCAAAGACCAGCATAACCGGCAGGTTATTCCAGACCAGAGACATGCTTGTTCCCATGGCTGTCAGCGCATCGACAGGCTGATCGAGCAGCATAGGTATGGAAAACACGCTGATGGCGAAGGCGAAAGCCGCAAAAAGGCCGCCGACCAGCGTTCCCACGATCAGCATCCAGGCGCCGGTGGGCGTCGTGAGCAGCATGGGCAGGATGTGATTAAGCCCGGGAAAGCCGCGCAGACCGAAGAACAGCGCATAGATCAGCACGGCCGCGCGCAGCCACAGAATGCTGAGCAATGACAGCAAAACACCAACGAACAGCATCTGGCCGCCCGATTCCGGCCTGACAAGGACCATGCGGGCAAGGTCGATTTTCTGACCCAGAGCGAGACGCCGGCTCTTGTCATAGAGGCCTATGGCCAGCATGGGGCCAACTACGAAGAATCCGGCCAAGACAGGAAACAGGATATAGTCGAGCCCGAAACGGAACAGGCCGATTATGATGACGGACGAAACAAGGGTTATCAGGCAACCATAGGCCAGACTCGGGCCGGGCCGCGTAATGAGATCCTTCCATCCCGCGCCGAGCCAGCCGACAGCTGCAGTGGCAGGCAGGTGGCGCGCATATTTGGGCTCGCGCGGAAGTGGCGGGACAGTGGCCGGGATCCTGATCATCTTATCTCCCTCGGGCTTCAAGAGGCGACGGCGTGCAGCCGGATTGCGCCGCGGCATAGGGCAGCTTTTGGTTGGTCTCACCGGGGAGCGCATGCGCCACGCAAGCGGGCTGCGATTTCAGCGCCACATATATCAGATGTGCATTGGCTGCGCCCAAAAGCAGGACACCTGCAGCGACACCTGTCAGCGTGAGGATACGAATCCGGTTCACGGGCCTTTTGTCCTCAGATCGACGAGATAAGCGACAAGAATCTTGATCTGCGCCGGGGTGAGTCGCTCTTCCCATGTCGGCATATGGCCCTGCCTGCCGTAGAACACCGTCTTGAACAGCGTTTCCGCGTCGCCGCCATAAAGCCATGCGCCATCGGTGAGGTTACGCGACCCCATCTCGGGATTACCCTTCGCGTCCTCACCATGACAGGCCGCGCAATTCGCTATGAAAACGTCATGGCCAGCTGCCAACTCTGCCGCCGGAACGGTCTTTGCCACTGCCGGATCGGTCAGACTGCGGACATAATCCACGACTTTTTCGATATCGGCGCGCTTCAGCAAGCCATCCTGACCGAAGGCAGGCATTTGCGAGGAGCGGCTTTCCTTATGGGCCGAATTTATGCCAACACGGATGGTCTGCGCCATAATATCGGGCGTACCGCCCCATATGAACGTCGGCCCCGTGAGATTGGGAAAGCCCTTGCCGCCCTTGGCATTCTGGCCGTGGCAGGCTGCGCAATTGGTCGCAAACAATGTCCGGCCGGTTTCCCGCACATCCTGCATCAGTTGCGGGCTGGAAAGGATCTGATCGAAATTGTCGGCCTTGATGCGGTCGATCCAGACAGCACGAATCTTCGCATTGCCTTCAAGGGCTTCGGCCACGGATCTGTGCTGGTCGAATCCGAGCACGCCTCTTGTATAGTTCAGCCCGGTCGGCCAGGCCGGCAGCAGGATCCACAGCGTAACGGCAACGATAAACGCCAGTGCCAGAAAGAAATAGACCGGCTTTGGAACCGGTGTGTTCAGTTCCTTGATGCCGTTCCATTCATGGCCGGTCGTCATATGGCCGGTGTGCGGGTCGCGTTCGCCTACGGACATGGCTTGTCTTCTTCCTCGAAAATGGCCTTGGCGGCATGGTCGAAGCCTTTCCGGTTGGCAGGCCAATAGGCATAGATGCACACAGCCAGAGAAAGCCCGATCAGGTAAAAAAGGCCATATGACTTGGCTATGGCTACGAGGGTATCGTACTGCGTCATGGCTCAGTCCTCTTTCAGCGCTTTGGCGGTATCGTCCTGCGGCAGCGGGGTCAGTTGGCCGATCACCTGCAGATACGCCACCAAAGCGTCCATCTCGGTCAGATCGCCGGCCTTTCCGGCAAAGGTGCGAATATGCGTCGCCTCGCCATAGCGTTTGACCAGGGCTTCGGCCTGGGGGCTGCCGGGATTGGCCTGCCCATAGGCATCTTGTGCCGCATTGGCAATCTCATCGTCGGTATAGGGTACGCCAACCCGGCGCAGAGTGGCCAGATGCTGGCCGAGATCGCTTGTTTTCAGTGAAGTGTTCTTGAGCCAGCTATAGGCAGGCATGATGGATTGAGGCACGACGTCGCGCGGGTTGTTGAGGTGCTTCACCTGCCATTCATCGGAATATTTGCCGCCGATACGGGCAAGGTCCGGTCCGATCCGCTTCGAGCCCCACAACATCGGATGATCATATTTCGATTCAACCGCCAGCGAATAATGGCCGTAGCGCTCCACTTCATCGGAAAGGGTGCGGATCATCTGCGAATGACACAAATAGCAGCCTTCGCGGATGTAGATATTGCGGCCCGCCACCTCCAGAGGCGTATAAAGCCGCATGTCCGGCGCGGCTTCAACCGTCTCCGAAATGGTAAACAGAGGTGCGATTTCGACAAAGCCGCCCACGGATGCCACGGCAATGATCCCCAGAACCAAAGCCATCGAGCGGCGTTCCAGCCTGTAATGCAATCCGAACATGTCCTCACTCCCCCGCCTGAAGCTGCGGGAGGCCAAGCGGCCTGTCCGGCATGGCTGCCGGGGCGGCGTCCGCATGTGTACGGGCAGTCATCCAGATGTTATAGGCGCCGATAATCGCACCGCTCAGGAACAAAAGGCCGCCAAATGCGCGCGCAACGTAATAGGGTTTGCTGGCGACAACACTGTCGAGGAAGGAATAGGCCAGCGTACCGCTGTCATTATAGGTGCGCCACATCAGGCCCTGCATGATGCCTGCATTCCACATGGCCATGACATAGACAACCGTCCCCGCGAGCGCCAGCCAGAAGTGCCATTCGACAAGCGCCGGGGAATACATCTGCGGACGCTTCCAGAGCCAGGGCGTCAGTGCATAAAAGGAACCGAACGTAACCATGGCCACCCAGCCCATCGCGCCGGCATGGACATGCCCGATGGTCCAGTCCGTATAATGCGACAGCGCATTCACCGGACGTATGGCCATGAACGAGCCTTCGAAGGTTGAAATGCCGTAAAATACGGCGGCCACCATGATGAAGCGCAGCGTCGCGTCATCGCGCACTTTGTGCCAGGCTCCGTTGAGCGTCATGAGCGCATTGGTGGCCGAAGCCCAGGACGGCACCAGCAGCATCACCGAGAAGGACATGCCGAGCGTCTGCACCCAGATGGGCAGAGCGGTATAATGCAGATGGTGCGAACCGGCCCACATGTAAAAGAAAGTAATGCCCCAGAAGCTGATGATCGACAGGCGGTAGGAATAAATCGGACGCCCGGCGCGCTTGGGCAGAAAATAATACATCATGCCGAGAAAGCCCGAAGTCAGGAAAAAGGCGACGGCATTGTGGCCGTACCACCATTCCACCATTGCATCCTGCACACCGGCGTAAATGCCATAACTCTTGGCATGACCGAGCGAGACGGGAATACTCAGGCCGTTGACGATGTGAAGAATGGCCACCACAAGGATGAAGGCCATGTAATACCAGTTGGACACGTAGATATGCGGCTCGTTTCGGCGCGCCAGAGTGCGCAAATAGATGCTGAAATAGACAACCCAAACGACAACCAGCCATATATTGGCATACCATTCCGGCTCGGCATATTCCTTCGAGCGGGTAATTCCGAGCATATAGCCGGTGACCGCCAGCAGGCAGAAGAGATTGTATCCGGTCAGCACAAACCAAGGGCTCAGCTGGTCTGGCAGGCGCGCCCGTGTCGTGCGCTGCAACACATGGAGGGACGTTGCGATAAGCGCATTGCCGCCAAAACCGAAGATGACAGCAGTCGTGTGGATCGGGCGGATGCGCCCCCAGCTCAGCCAGGAAATGTCCCGGGTGAGGTCAGGGAAAACCAGCATCCAGGCAACCAGAACACCAACGCCAAGACCAAATACCACCCAAACCATCGCCAGCATGATGCCCGCGCGGGACGGATCGTCGAAATATTCGCCTTTATCGGCAGGATCAGGTTCGGGCGAATAATAGGCCCGGCCAATCAGGACGACCATGGCAATGCCAAAAAGCAGGATCAGTGCGCCGTGAACGCCGATCGGGTCATCACGACCGGCAATCGAAAACATGAGGCCAACGAGCGCGACGCCGATGCTGATGGCTATGGCGAATTGCCGTTCGAAAACGGTCAGATTTGAGATCATGTCCAGGCTTTCATAAAGATATATCTTTTATGTATATTATTTGCCGCCAGTCAACAATCCGGCAATTTTGATGGCGGATATTTTGCCGCAGGCACACAGTGTCAGGATAAGCGTCGAGACTGATGATCGCGTATGAAACAACATCGCGACCTCATGGCCGCAACCAAAATCAAGCGCAGCCTGCGCTTGTTCCACGTCCTCAAACCGGAGCAATCAGCGTTTGTGTTTCAGATTTTCTACGCGCGGGCCGACACTGAAGTCACGTTCGCTGAAATGCGCTTAACGCATTTCCCAGAATAGTCGATTGTCGAAATGTTTCGCTATCTGGGCATTTGCGATTCTGATCGCGGTGGCTTCAATCGGGGTAAGCGCGGCCTTCGGTTCTAGCGCGCCGGCCATATTGAGCGAATCGTTATGGTAATGCAGGATTGAAATCGGTTGTGTCGGGTCGAAATATTTGTGTTCGCCGGTAAAATGAACATAGTAGTTGATGTTCGAAAGTGCCAGATCGAGAGGCAAGCCGGTCTCGTGAATCGCCAAGCAGAAACTTACTTGATCTACGTGGTTCTCTTTACCTGAGTGGCGCAATAATTCGATATTGTCGAGAAGCCAGAGAGCCCACCGCCTCCAAGCGGTAAACAAAATCTCTGCATATTTTCTGGGAACGCTGTACATGCCGCCATTGCAATTTCCATGGTAGGTCTTGGCTTGATCAGCATCAACCATGCAAGTTGTCGGCATCGTCGTGAAACCGGCAGCAATAGCAATTTGATTGAGCACTTCGAGCGACGGATTGGCGAAATCAACAATTTTTGCGCTGATAACTTCTGTTGACATTTGCCCCCGGCAATCAGCGACGAGGATCATATCTGTATCCAGAAAAACGAAGTGTTCGGCGTCAGCTTGGCGCACGTTGCTCCATTGAGCAAGCTTATTGCAGTATTTCCCGTCGCCGAACCTTTCTAACTTCGACACATTGCATCCCATTGATTTAAAAATGTCGATGGTCCGCGTACCCACTTCCGGCGTGAATTGAACATAGATATTTTGCGGCGCGGTGCCGCATTGTTCAATGATCGAGTGAGCGAGGTGCCATCCCTGATAGGCAAATCTTGGATCAGCATCGACAATAAACGAAAACGCAATCTTCCGCATATGGTTCACTGGGAATCCTTGCTGCTAAATGGCAAAATTTATATCTTAAGATAAACCACCTCAGAATTGCCCGAGACTGTTTGACTCAAATTAAGTTGCCATGGCTGGTTCGTTCAGCATGGCGTATCAGCATTCCTCAGTTGCAGCTGGCAGTATGTTGCCGCAATCATACTTCATGTAAGTGCCGTCGGTCGATGGCCCAAGCCCCTTCAATAGAATGAAACGGCTGATAATGAATTGGCAGAACAAGCCGAGACTGCCAGAACCCACAGGCCAGCTTCCATCAGATGATGCCGGGGAACTTTATCACGCAATGCTGGACGAACCGGAAATAGCAGCCTAATTTAAACCGCACAGCTTCCGGAAATGCCAGTACGGTTCATACCGGTGATGGATTGCAGAGCCGGACGTGAGCCTCAGGGAGACAAACCATGTGCCAGATTTATGCGAGACAGTCTCCGGAGAGCTATGCATTCGAAACCCGGTCGATACGTTTGAACGGCCAGAGCACGAGTATTCGGCTCGAAAAGATTTTCTGGCTCGTTCTTGAGGGCATTTCCCAGCAGGAAGGCATATCTCTCCCGCGCTTCATATCGACTTTGCATAATGAAGTGCTGCTGCTTCGCGGAGAGGCGCCGAATTTTGCCTCTCATTTGCGTTGCATCTGCCTTGTCGCCATTGAAAACAAGGCGCTGGAGCAGGTTTGGCCATCTGCGCTGGGGCCCACTACAAAAGTAGCAGGAAACATAGGCGGAGTAGTATCCCAATAACACCCGGCTCCGGGTTTCCCAACTATCCTCATTGCATCGGAGATAGTAAGGGAAGGGCCGAAATGGCTAAAGCAATTCACGCGATGATCCGCGTCCTCGACGAGGCGCGCTCTGTCGAATTTTATGCAAAGGCTTTTGATCTGCACATTGCCGACCGGCTGGATTTTGAGACATTCACTCTCATCTATCTGCGCAATGCAGAGGCGGATTTTGAAATCGAACTGACCGTCAACAAGGGTCAGGCCACGCCTTATGATCTGGGCAACGGCTACGGCCATATTGCCTTTGTCGTCGATGATCTCGAAGCCGAACATCGCCGCTTTGAGTCCCTTGGCTATGCGCCGCGCAAGATTGTCGATTTCAACCGCGACGGCGCTCTGCTCGCGCGGTTCTTTTTCGTTGAAGATCCGGACGGTTACAAGATCGAAGTTTTACAACGGCACGGCCGGTATCAATAGCCTTGGCTGGCGGCGGCGCATCCGCGCCGCGAACGATTTTCAACACAAGTTGAAAACGACAATAAAAACAAACGGAGGAAACATTGATGAGCGACCATAACCACGATCATCCCCATCACCACGGCCATAAAAGGCCGCCGATGAGCCGCCGCACATTTTTGCGGCGCTCATCCGAAGTGGCCTTTGCCACGGCTGTCACCATCACCTCGGCTGGCGCTTTGCTTAACAGCTCCGAAGCCTGGGCGCTCGAGGTCAAGGGCCTGAAGCCCGAGACAATGAAAACCCTGATTTTGCTGGCGCGCGACATCTATCCGCACGACAAAATTGCCGACCGCTTTTATGCCATCGCGGTGAAGGGCTTCGACACGAAGGCCGAGTCCGACCCCGCCTTCAAGGCCATGATTGAATCCGGCATTGACGGGCTCAACGTCGCGGCAGGCGCGTCGGGCTATACGGGCGTTGGCTGGGAGGCCGATCGCGTCGCCCTGCTCCGCTCGATCAGCTCCACGCCGATGTTTGAGGCCGTACGCTCGACACTCGTTGTTTCTCTCTACAACCAGCAGGAAATCTGGCCGATCTTTGGCTATGAGGGCGAGTCCTATTCCAAGGGCGGCTATATTCACCGCGGCTTCAACGACATTGACTGGCTCTGAGCCTGACCGGATCTGACGCAAACGTCTCCGGCATGAAAAGACAAAAATTCGGGAGTTGAAACAATGGCAGCTAAATTTGACATGAACGACGACAGTGTGGTCGTCATTATCGGTTCGGGCGCAGGTGGCGGCACTCTGGGCAACGAGCTTGCGCAAAAAGGCATCAACGTCGTTATTCTGGAAGCCGGCCAGCGGCACGAATATGAAGATTTCATCAACGATGAATGGGCCAGTTTCGCACAGCTGGCATGGACGGATGCCCGCACCACCTCCGGCAGCTGGCGCGTTCACAAGAATTTCCCCAATCTGCCGGCATGGATTGTCAAGGCGGTCGGCGGCTCGACAACCCATTGGGCCGGCGCTTCGCTGCGCTTTCAGGAGCATGAATTCAGGACCCGAACCACCTATGGCCACGTGCCCGGCGCCAATCTGCTCGACTGGCCGATCACTCTGGCCGAAATGGAACCCTTCTATGCGCGCGCGGAAGAAAAAATGGGCGTCACGCGCACCGGCGGGCGGCCGGGCCTTCCGGGCAACAACAATTTCAAAGTCCTCAAGGCAGGCGCGGACAAGCTCGGCTACAAGGAGTGCCATACCGGCAATATGGCCATCAATTCGGTCGAACGGGACAACCGCAACTCCTGCCAGCAGACCGGCTTCTGCTTTCAGGGCTGCAAATGGGGCGCGAAATGGTCAACCCTCTACACCGAAATTCCAAAGGGCGAAGCCACGGGCAAGATGGAGGTGCGTCCGCAAAGCCATGTATTGCGCATCGAACATAATGCTGCCGGCAAGGTGACCGGCGTCATCTATGCGGACAAGGACGGCAAGGAGCAGAAACAAAAGGCCCGCATGGTTGCCGTGGCGGGAAATTCCATCGAAAGCCCGCGCATTCTGCTCAATTCCGCCTCGTCCAAATATCCGGACGGTCTGGCCAATTCTTCCGGTCAGGTTGGCCGCAATTACATGCGCCACATGACCGGCTCGGTCTATGGCGTGTTTGAAAAGCCAGTGCACATGTACCGCGGCACGACCATGGCCGGCATTATCCGCGATGAAGCGCGGCACGATCCGAGCCGCGGCTTTGTTGGCGGCTATGAGATGGAAACTCTGTCGCTTGGCATTCCGTTCATGGCGGCCTTCCTCGATCCGGGTGCATGGGGCCGTGAATTCACCAGCGCCCTCGACGGCTATTCCAACATGGCCGGCATGTGGCTTGTGGGCGAGGACATGCCGCAGGAAACCAACCGCATCACGCTCAGTTCGGTTAAGGATAAATATGGCATGCCGGTTGCCGACGTGCATTTTGATGATCACGCCAACGACATCGCCATGCGCAATTATGCCTATGCGCAGGGCGTCAAGCTCTATGAGGCTGTCGGGGCCGTTCGCGCCTTCCCAACCCCGCCCTATCCCTCGACCCACAATCTGGGCACCAACCGGATGAGCGCCAATGCACGCGATGGCGTCGTCAACAAATGGGGCCAGACGCATGACATCAAAAATCTGTTCGTTTCTGACGGCAGCCAGTTCACCTCCGGCGGTGCGGAAAATCCAACACTGACCATCGTTTCGCTGGCCATTCGTCAGGCTGAATATATCGCCGAGCAGATGAAATCCGGCGCGATCTGATCTACGGAGCGAGCAGGCGTGCGGCCTGCTCGCTCAAAATTTTAACCATGTGAAATCCCGAAATCCGTTCGCGGCCGGAATATTTGCGTTTTGGCCCAAATGGCGCGGCATCTCCCTTGCCCCTTGTCCTGAGGTTCCTCTCCCCCTCGTTGTTTCGCAGACTCAGGACAAGGGGGCTTTTTGTCCGCACGCAATTCAACATTCGCGGAGCGGGCATTGTGCCCGACTTTCGCCGCATGCAGCGGTCCGGTCCGGGGTTGGCTGCGTAAACGGTGCATGGCTAAAATGCGCAAGAAATCTGACCTGCCCCAAAAAATCTGCATCGCCTGCGGACGACCGTTCAACTGGCGCAAGAAGTGGGAAAAAGTCTGGCCGGACGTCAAATATTGTTCTGAAAAATGTCGCGGCGCCAAATGACGACACTGCGATTCGTGCTTGGCGATCAATTGTCGCGGGGAATTTCCTCATTGCGCGACATGGCCGCAAACGACGTGATTTTGATGGTCGAGGTGGCTGAAGAGGCAACCTATGTGCGCCACCACAAGCAAAAGCTGGTGTTTGTCTTTTCGGCCATGCGGCACTTTGCGCATGAACTGCGCCAAGCCGGCTTCCAGGTGGATTATGTCAGGCTTGATGACCCCCGCAACAGCGGTTCGTTCACCGGCGAACTGACCCGGGCGGTGGCGCGGCACAGGCCGGAACGTGTCCTGATCACCGAGCCTTCCGAATGGCGGGTAGCACAGATGATTCAGGGCTGGACCCTGGATTGCCCCGTCGAGATCCTGCAGGACACGCGATTTTACGCCTCGCCGGCCTTTTTTGCGAACTGGGCCCGGGGACGCAAAAACTACCGTATGGAATTTTTTTATCGGGAACTGCGCCGCAAGACCGGCATTTTGATGCAGGACAACGAACCGATCGGCGGCCAATGGAATTTCGACGCGGAAAACCGCAAGCCCCTGCCCAAAAAATTTACCGCGCCCGAGCGGCTACGATTTGAGCCGGACGCCATCACCCGCGAGGTGATGACCATGGTTGAACAGGCTTTTCCCGCGCATTTTGGCGAGGTACAGCCCTTTGGCTGGGCGGTGACGCGCACCGATGCACTCAGGGCACTCGAACATTTCATCACGGATTGTCTTCCCCGGTTTGGCGAATTTCAGGACGTCATGAAAAAGGGCGAGGATTTTCTGTTTCATGGCCTGTTGTCGCCTTATCTCAATATCGGCCTGCTGGGTGCGCGCGAAGTATGCCGCGCAGCGGAAGCCGAATATGCGCAAGGCCGCGCACCGCTCAATGCGGTGGAAGGCTTTATCCGGCAGATTCTGGGCTGGCGGGAATATGTGCGCGGGCTGTACTGGCTGGAAATGCCCCGCTACAGGGACACAAACGCCTTGCAGGCAAACCGCGCTCTGCCCGCGCTCTACTGGGGCGGCGAAACAAAACTGAATTGCCTGAGGCAGGTGATTGATGTCACCCGGCGCACCGCCTATGCGCATCACATCCAGCGCCTGATGATCACCGGCAATTTTGCGCTTTTACTGGGAATTGAGCCGCGCCAGATCGAAGAATGGTATCTTCTGGTCTATCTGGATGCCTATGAATGGGTTGAGCTCCCGAATGTGCACGGCATGGTGATGTATGCGGATGACGGCTTGCTAGCCTCCAAGCCCTATGCCGCCTCCGGCGCCTATATCAACCGGATGTCGGATTATTGCGAGGGGTGCTTCTATGACCCTGCCGTGAAAACCGGGGAGCGCGCCTGCCCCTTCAACCCGCTTTACTGGAACTTCCTGATCGAAAACGAAAACAAACTCAAGGGCAATCCGCGCATGGCCATGCCCTATGCGACACTGGCAAAAATGAGCGCCGCGCGCAGGCAAGAGATCCGGCACGATGCGGCAACATTCATGCAGGAGATCGGGATCGAACAAGAGATCGGGACCGGAGCGCACTGAAGCGGACAAAGGCTTGCGCCTGTGCGCCGACAAAGTGTCCCGGCCCGAACGACTTCGCCCAGACATCGCTCCGGCCTTGCCAACATCGTTGCGCATCCGGATTAAGGCATTGCCGCGACGGATAGACAGGCCAGAGACGCCTGTCTGTCTCTGGAAATCCGGTGACCTAGATCGTCTTCGACGCCGAGCAGATGTGAAACCGGATCGCGTCGCCCGGTTCGTGATGATGCCCCGTGAGACAGCACAAATTCGTACTTGCCACCAGCAGGAACGCCGCAGCGGATGTGGTACCCAGAATTTTTGTGAACCAGCCCTTTTTCGCCGGTTCTTCCGCAGCCTCAGACGGCGCAACCGGAACCGGCCCGACAATTTCGCTGAATTTCTCAAAGAAATCACCGGCCAGTTTCTTGGCGGTGCTGTCAATCAGGCGGCTGCCCAACTGTGCCAGCTTTCCGCCGATTTCGGCCTTTACGGTGTAATTTAGAATCGTGGCCTCGCCATCGGCCAGCAACGATACATTTGCGCCGCCTTTGGCAAAACCTGCAATGCCGCCCGAGCCCTCTCCCGAGATTGTGTAGCCGTTCGGCGGATCAAGATCCGACAGATTGACCTTGCCCGTGAAGCTGGCCTTGACGGGGCCAATGCGCAGGGTCACCTTGGCGTTCATCTCGTTTTCAGATGTCTTTTCAATGGAGTCGCACCCCGGAATACATTGGCGCAGAATATCGACATCATTGAGCGCTGCATAAACCTTTTCGCGTGAGGCCTCGATACGTTGTGAGCCGTTCATATCCATTGACGTTTTCCTCTGATTGTTATGATTTGCGTTGGCCGCGACGGCGGAATTCCACCATTTCCGCCAAAATGGAGAGTGCGATTTCGTCCGGCGTGATCGCACCAATATCGAGCCCGGCCGGCGCGCGGATCTTTTCAAGGTGATCAGGCATGATGCCGCCGGCGATAAGATCGCTTTTCAGAGCCGCTGCCTTTTTGCGCGACCCGACAAAAGCAAAATAGGTTGCCGGCGCCTCGATCATGGCGCGCAATGCGGCCGTGTCGCCGCGGCCCTGCGTCGCGATGACGATATAACCATGCCCGGCATAATCCTGCGGCAGGTTGAACCCGTCGATCATCCGATCCACTTCGCCAAATGCGCCATGATCCGCAGCGGGCGTGCAGACAACGGTAAAGAATCCCATCCTGCGGCCAAGATCGGCAAGAGCCGCAGCCACGGGCGAGGCCCCGCAGATGATCATTTGCGGGCGCGGCAAGATCGGCTCCACGAACACATCCATCGTTCCCTGACTGGGGCACATATTCTTGGCATAGAGCACGCCATCACGCATCTCGCCGGCGCTGACGTGCTGCTCCTGCAGCAAATCATCCGGCTGAATGCTGACCAGACGCGGCTGGCCATCGCACAAGGCCTCACGCGCGGCTTTCAGCACAGCCCCCCGGGCGCACCCGCCCCCGATCCAGCCGCCGGATATGCTGCCATCGGCGAGGATCACCGCCTTCGCCCCCGCCTTTGCCGCCGTTACCGCAACAGTGCGCACTACGGTGGCCAGGGCAAAGGGCTCCCCGCGCGCCTTGGTGTCGCTGATGAGGTCAAGAATATCAGCTTGCTTCTGCATGATCAGATCCTCGCCAGATAGGGTTCAAGCGCCTGAAGACTTGCCAGATTATGTGCAGGCGCAAACAGGTCGATATAGGGAAGAGAGGCCTGCATTCCGGCTGCGGCGGGCGTATAATCCTGCCAGCCTATCATTGGATTGAGCCAGACGATGCGTCGGCAGCGTTTGCGCAAAACCGACATTTCCGCCCCCAGATCGCCCGCCGGGCCGGTGTCGTAGCCGTCCGAAACAATCATCACACAGGTACGCGAGTGTATGACACGCCGCGCATGCCAGCGATTGAAAGAGCCGAGGCTTGCCCCGATGCGGGTGCCGCCGCCAACGCCCTGCGCCATCAGCGACATGCGCTCCACGGCGCGCTGCGCATTGCGCTCGCGCAGCGCTGGCGAAACATGCACCAGCCGGGTGTGAAAAACGAAGGCTTCCGCTTCCCGGAAGTTTTCGAGAACGCCATGCATGAAACGCAGGAAAACCGCCGAATACAAACTCATGGAGCCAGAGGCATCCAGCAAGATGACCAACCGCAGGGGCTTTTCCTTGCGCTGGCGATGCACCAGTTCCAGCGGCGTGCCGCCATGGGCAATGCTTTTGTGAATGGTGCGGCGCAGATCCAGCCGCGAACCGCGGCTTCGCGCCCGCATCCGCCGGGTCAGCCGCGCACGCATGGCTCGCGCCAGACGCTCCGCGATCTCATGGGCGGCCGCAAGGTCTTCGGGCTGCGTGAGATGACGAAAATCGGTTTGGCTTAAAACCTCGGTGCGCGATGCGCCCTCGCGTTTCGATTGACCTGTCTCGCTCGTTTCGGCTTCGCCGCGCTGAACATGATCAACCGACCTGCTGTCTCCCTGACCACGGGACCCATGCTGTGCGACATTCAGCCCTGATGGCGATTTTTGCGGCGCGCCGGAAATGCGCGTTGCCGATTTCATGCCACGCCGAAGCCAGAAGGCATCGAAAATTTCATCGAATCTCTGCCAGTCAGACTGGCGGCTGCAAAAAAGCGTACGCAGGGCCGGTCGCAGAAGTGCTGGCCGCGCAGCACCAGCTCCGCTCAGGATGCTGAGCGCGTCATGCAATTCCGCCAGACCAATTATAAAATCATGATCCCTAAGCGTGCGCACAAACCCGCTGAGACGGTCGCGCATGCCGGCGCCAAGGCTCTGGTTTTCCTGCCTCAGCGCGGTCATCTCAGGCCACCTTGCCCAACAGCCGATCAGACACTTCGCGCGTCATGCGCGATTTATCCTCGGCGGTCTTGATCAGACACATCAGCGTTTCAAACACGATTTCCGGTTCGTCCTGCAAATGCCGCAACTGAAGACCCGCCAGAGTTGCCGCCCAGTCCAGCGTCTCGGCCACGCCCGGCGTCTTGCGCAGGTCTTCCTTGCGGATCAGGCCGACCATGCTGGCAATCTGCAGGGCGAGCGCCGTATCGATTGCCGGAACACGGGACAGGATGATCCGCGCCTCGCGGTCGACATCAGGGTAATCAACATAATGATACAGGCACCGGCGACGCAGGGCGTCAGAGAGCTCGCGCGTGCCATTTGAGGTCAGAATCACCCGCGGAATGGTCGTCGCCGCAATGGTGCCAAGCTCCGGAATCGAGATCTGAAAATCAGACAGCAGTTCGAGGAGAAACGCTTCGAATTCCTCATCGGCACGGTCAACTTCATCGATCAGCAGAACCGGCGCCCTCGCCTGACGGATCGCAGCCAGAAGCGGGCGCTCAAGCAGATATTTCTCGGAGAAAATATGCTCCTCAACCGCATCGGCATCACGGCCCTCGCGCGCCTTGATGGCCAGCAACTGGCGCTGATAATTCCACTCATAGAGGGCCGCGCTCTGGTCCAGCCCTTCGTAGCATTGCAGCCGGATCAGCTTCGTTTCATGCGCCAGAGCCAGGGCCCTCGCGACTTCGGTTTTACCGACACCGGCCTCGCCCTCCAGCAACAGAGGACGGGACAGGCTTTCCATCAGCCAAAGCGCGGTCGACAGGTCGCAGTCGGGAATATACCCGACCGCCGCCATCTGAGCCGCAATCCTGTCCTGTGGAATCTTCATCGCCATCGGCCCGGTTTCCGCCTATTTATGCAGACCCAGACGCTCGCCCACCTTCCAGAGCCGCCATGCATCATGCGGCATCTGGATATGTCCGGCGTTCAGGAAAGCATAAGCGTCGTTGACCGCATTGGAGAAACACGGCACGCCGCCGACATGCGGGCTCTCGCCCACGCCCTTGGCGCCGATCGGGTGATGCGGCGAGGGCGTAACCGTGAAATCCGTCTCCCAATGCGGCGTTTCCACCGCTGTCGGCAGGAAGAAATCCATGAACGAAGCGCCCATGACATTGCCGGTTTCATCGTAGCGGATTTCCTGCCCCATGGCGCAGGCAAACGCTTCCGTCAGCCCGCCATGGACCTGCCCCTCGATGATCATGGGATTAATGCGCGTCCCGCAATCATCCAGCGCATAGAAGCGGCGGGTCTTGGCGACGCCCGTGTCCACGTCAATATCCATAACGCAGAAATAAGCACCGAAGGGATAGGTCATGTTCGGCGGTTCATAATAGTTCACCGCTTCCAGCCCCGGTTCAAGATTCGGCGGCGGATTATTGTAGGCCGCCCATGCGATTTCCTTCATAGTCTTGAACTTTTCCGGCAGGCCCTTGACGCGGAAGCGATCGACATCCCATTCAAGATCGCCTTCGTGCACCTCAAGCATATGCGCCGCGATCATCTGGGCTTTTGCCTTGATCTTGCGCGCGGCAACCGCCGTTGCTGCGCCGGCAACCGGCGTGGAGCGCGAACCATAGGTACCAAGACCATAAGGCGCGGTATCGGTATTGCCTTCCTCGATCATAATGTCGTCGGCCGGAATACCCAGTTCGGTGGCTATGATCTGGGCATAGGTGGTCTCATGCCCCTGGCCCTGGCTCTTTGTGCCCATGCGGGCAATGATCGAGCCAGTGGGGTGAATGCGGATTTCGGCGGAATCAAACATGGCAATGCCGAGAATGTCGCAATTCTTCGAAGGCCCCGCGCCGACAATTTCCGTGAAGAAGGAAATGCCGATGCCCATGATCTCGCGGGTTTCCCCGCGCAGGAAAGCCTCGCGCTTGGCGGCCTGCTCCTTGCGAAGCTCGGCATATCCGATGGTTTCCATAGCCTTCTTCATGGCGGTGTGATAATCGCCGCTGTCATATTCCCAGCCCAGCGCCGCCTTGTAGGGAAACTGCTCTGCCTTGATGAAGTTCTTCATCCGCAGTTCGGCAGCATCCATGCCAAGCTTCTGCGCCAGCACCTCGACAGCGCGCTCAATGGCGAACACGGCTTCCGTCACACGGAACGAGCAGCGATAGGCCACGCCGCCCGACGCCTTGTTGGTGTAAACGCCATCCACCGTCAGATGCGCGACCGGAATATCGTACGAACCGGTGCAGATATTCATAAACCCGGCCGGCCATTTCGACGGATCGGCGCAGGCGTCAAACGCACCGTGATCGGCCAGCACATGGACGCGCATGGCCAGAATCTTGCCCTCCTTGGTCGCGGCAAGTTCGGTCGTCATATGATAATCGCGGGCAAAGGAGGTGGTGGACAGATTTTCCATCCGGTCCTCAACCCATTTGACCGGCACGCCCAGCACGATGGAGCCAACGACAGAACACACGTAGCCAGCATAAGCGCCGACCTTGTTGCCAAATCCGCCGCCGATATCCGGCGCAATGACGTGAATCTTGTGTTCCGGCAGGCCGGAGATCAGCGCAACCACGGTGCGGATGACATGCGGGGCCTGAAATGTTCCCCACAGGGTGAGTTCGCCCTTGATCTTGTCAAACGAAGCCACGCTCTGGCAGGTTTCCAGCGGCGAAGGGTGCGTGCGGTGATCAACCAGCATTTCCTTGATGGTCACATCCGCCTTGGCAAATACGGCGTCTGTCTCGTCCTTGTCGCCGATCTGCCATTCAAAAATATGATTGGGGTGTTTGCGCGGGCCATGCGCACCAACCATCTTGTCCTTGATGTCCTCGCGCAGGACAGGCGCATCCGGCGCCATGGATTTGAACGGATCGACGATGCAGGGCAGCGCTTCATAAACAACGTCAACAAGTTCGGTGGCGTCAGAAGCGATATAACGATCCTCGGCAATGACGAATGCGACTTCCTGATTCTGGAACAGCACCTTTTCTTCGGCCAGCACGGCCTGTACGTCGCCCGCAAGCGTCGGCATATAATGCAGGCCGAGCGGCTTGAGATCGGCGGCGGTGAGCACGGCAATCACACCCGGCAGAGCCTTGGCGCGGCTCGTATCGATGCTGACGATCCGGGCATGCGCATGGGGCGAGCGGACAAAATCGCCGAACACCATGCCCGGCAATTTCAGATCATCGACATAATTGCCCTTGCCCTGCGTGAAGCGGATATCCTCGACGCGCTTGCGCTTGCAGCCCATGCCCTGCAGCTTTTCCGTGCGTTCCGCACGATCAATTTCAATCGGGGTCTGCTGGTTCATTGTGCGGCCTCCAGAAATGGTGTTCCGTTGATTTTGGCCGCCGCATATTGGATGGCCTTGACGATGTTCACATATCCTGTGCAGCGGCACAGATTGCCCGCGATGCCGTAACGGATTTCCTCTTCGGTGGGATTGGGGTTTTCCTGCAGCAGACGATGCGCCCGCAGGATCATGCCCGGCGTGCAATAGCCGCATTGCAGACCATGCATCATGCGAAAGCCTTCCTGCAGCGCGCTGAGCGTGCCATCCGGGTTGGCCATGCCTTCGATGGTGGTGATCTGCGCACCCTGTGCCTGAACGGCGAAGGTCATGCAGCTCTTGACCGACATTCCGTCTATTTCCACGGTGCAGGCCCCGCAATGGCCCGTGTCGCACCCGATATGCGCGCCGGTCAGATTGAGTTGTTCGCGCAGAAAATGGATCAGCAGCGTACGCGGCTCAACCAGAGCTTCGACCGGCTTGCCGTTAATGGTCAGTTTGATGTGAGATTTCGTCATGCTGGTTCCCCTCAAGCCGTCGCGCGGGACTTTGCCCGCTCAAGCGCCCGGCGCATCATGATGCCCGCCATTTTGGTCCGGTATTCAGCCGGGCCGCGCATGTCGGAAGCCGGATTGGTTATGGCCTCTGCGGCAGCGACCGCCCTGGCAACCGTCGCTTCATCCAGAGTGCTTCCGACAAGAATTTTGCCTGCCTCCTCGGCCCAGAGCGGCGTTTCCGAAACATTCGTCAGCCCGATCGACGCACTCGTGCAGGTTCCGGCAGAAAGAGTGATGACCACCGCAGCTGCCGCAGTTGCGTAATCGCCAACTTTTCGCTTCAGCTTCTCGTAAGCGTAACCATGCCCCGCTGCCGGCTTGGCGATGCGGATCGCGGTAACAATCTCCCCAGCCTGAAGCTCGGTGACATAGGCGCCATGATAAAATTCGCGGGCAGGCACGCGGCGCTCACCGTCCGGGCCAGCAAGATGAAAAATTGCGCCGAGACATTGCATCAGGGCGGGCATGTCATTGCCCGGATCACCATTGGCAACGTTGCCGCCGAGTGTGCCGCGATAGCGGATCTGCGGATCTGCAATGACCCATGAGGTTTCGCGGATGATGGGAATATGCCGGGACAGAAGCTCCGACGCGATCATCTCATGCTGGGTGGTCATGGCTCCGATGACAATATCGCCGCCCTCCTCGCGCACACCTTTCAGGTCGGCGATGGCGGACAGATCAATAAGGTGTTCAGGCGAAGCCAGACGCGTTTTCATCAGCGCGATGAGGCTCTGCCCTCCGGCCAGAGGCCGGGCCTCGTCACCCAGCCGGCCAAGAAGCGCCACGGCGCTCGCGACGGAATCCGGACGATGGTAGTCAAATGAACCTGGTATCATGAACGCTCCTCCCAGAGCAGACGGGCTTGATCAAGCCTCGGCACAGAAGACCCGGCAGCTTCCGGGCTGCGGGCCCTCGATTGCTCTGAGAGTGCTAAAACCGGGGCAGAAAAGACAAGAACAAGCCCACGAAGCGCATCAAATTGCACCAATTGCGCTTGTCTGCACGAATTGCGTCGCTAGTCCTGACCTAATATCAAGCCATATTGACTTGTCTGGCGACCGCCATTTCCTGATATGCGGACAATTCCTGCCTGAGGATTGCGACACGCGTGCGGCTGATCGGCACAGTGCGGCGAACGGACGAACTCAATTCAGCAATTCCGGCATCGGCCGATTTTCTGATCAGAATCACAAAGGCCAGATTCACGATATGGCTTCGGTGCGCCCGAAAAAAATTCGCCTTGGGCAGTCGGGTTGCAATTTCCGTGATGGACAGCGGACAGAACAGATCCTCCCGGCCATTGAACAGATAGGTGTAATGCGCATTTGCATGAACGGAAACGATCTCGGTGACCGCAATGTGAAAGCGGCTGCCGTTCCTTTCAAATGGCAGGACATCGGTGGCGGAACTTGCCGCCGCAGAGTCGTGAGCCATGCCTGTGGCAGGAGGCGGTTCTGGCGCTTGCGGCCTGACCTCCAGCTCTGCCGTCGGTCTGGCGCTCTCCTCGGCGCTTCGCCAGTTTCCGCGGTCGAGGGCGTCGGCTGTCTTGTTGGGAATCAGCGCCAGCATGAATATGCCGGAAATGGAGAATGCAACGATACTGACAATGACGGCAAGAAAATCGCCCGAAATGGCGGAGGCGACATCCATCGGCATGCCGTCCATGACATGCAGAGTGGTGCCGGCCATGGCCACATAATGCATGCCGGAAATCGCGCAGCCCAGAACACAGGCTGACAGTAGCAAAGGCGGCGCCTTCTCAGCAACAAACGCAAGCCAGAGCGCCAGACCCGAGGCAGCAACAGCCAATGCAACGCTGGCGAGAATGAATACGGGATTGTGGATCATATGCGCGCTGGAATGAACCGCGATCATCCCGATATAATGCATCGCCACTATGCCGAGGCCCATCACGCCAGCAGCAAGAACCAGCATGCGCATGGCCCTCAGGCTGGCCAGATAAATGGCAATTCCCGTCACGAGCACACACACCAGAAAGGAAATCAGCGTCGGCAAAATATCGTAACTGAGGCTGAAATCCGCCTTGACGGCGAGCATTCCGATAAAATGCATGCCCCATATGCCAAAGGCCAGCGTCAGGGCTGAACCGGCGATCAGGAAACGGCGATTAAGCGCAAAGGCACGCGGAATATGCTGAGCCAGACTCAGCCCGACGTAGCTCGCCTGAATCGCAACAAGAACCGAAAGAATGACGAGCAATGGATTGTAGCTGAAATTCATGTCTCACCCAAATGAGAGCCCTCACCGGAATATACGCATCGGAATCGGTATCAAAGTTTGTGAGAAAGGTCACCTGATATGCTTTGTTGATTATCTTGTCATTTCGCCCGGTGCCGGTGCGGCTCAGAACCACATTCAACAATCGATGCCCCCGAAAAAAAGGGTGCCCCTCGCGCCAAAGCTTGGCCCGGAGTCAGGACTATACGGGTGGGGACAGATGTTGCGATTTTCTGGGCTTCTTAAAACAAAGCGGCTTGCCGGGCAAAGCATGAAAGCCCGGCACGGGACGCACAGCCTGATTTCAACGAGAATTTAAACGTCCGGTCTGCCCCCGGGCGATACCCGGGGCTCAAACTTTTGACATTGAGAAAAGATCTGATCGGGCAAATTGCCCGATCAAGACATTCATATCCATATAAGTCAGGCGGCTGACGGCTTCTTGCCGAAGGCGACGGCGAGAATAATGATGCCGCCCGCGACCATCATCTGTTCCGAGACATCGAGCCCCATGATGATCAGGCCGTTATTGATTGTGCCGATCAGCAAGGAACCAGCGAAAGTACCCAGAATAGTGCCCCGCCCACCGAACAGGCTGGTGCCGCCCAGAATCACCGACGCAATGGCCATAAGCTCGGCGCCCTCGCCAAAATTGAAACGGGCGGTGCGCATCATGCCGGCATAAAGCAGGCCGGCCAGTGCCGCCGCTGCTGCCGAGAGCAGGAAGACCATGAATTTGACACGGCGAGTCTTGACGCCAGAATATTCTGCGGCCAGACGGTTGCCGCCCGTCGCCAGTACCTCGCGGCCAAAGCCGGTGTATTTGAGAACCACATGGCCGACGACCGCGATCGAAACCGACCAGAGCAGCAGCGAAGGCAGGCCGAGGACCGAGCCGCCGCCGAACAGGCTGTTGTAAAGCGAGTTCGAAATCGAAACGGGATTTGTATAGGTGATGCGCATGTCGAGGCCGCGGATGAACTGCATCATGCCGAGCGTCACCAGAAAAGATGGAATGCCGATAATCGTGACAAAAATGCCGTTCAGCACGCCTACGCCGATCCCGGCGGCCAGCGCCGCAGCCAGAGCAACCGGCCAGGCAAAGCCCGCCTTCATCGTCAGGGCCGCGACCAGCGCCGCAAGAGCCGTGGTCGAACCGACGGAAAGATCAAGTTCGCCAGCGGAGATGACGAAAGTCATGGCTATGGCGATCACCGTGATCATGGCGGTGGTGCGGGCAATATTGAACAGATTGGTGATCGTCAGAAAACCGCTGTCGCCGATGGTCACGCCGAAAAAGACAAGAACCAGAGCGAAGAAGATATAGACGACGTAGTTATGAAGCTGGATTTTGGGCAGTGTCATCGGCGGCTTGACGGATGCTGTGGCCTTGGATTGCATGGTGAAGCTCCTCTTCTGCAGTCAGATCGCGGCGGTTCATGTCTTGAATGATGCGGCCGCCATGAAGAACGAGAATACGGTCGCTGATGGTCATGAGTTCTTCGAGTTCGGACGAGATCACCAACACGGCCATGCCGCGATCGGCCATAGCGCGCACCGTTTCGACAATCTCGGATTTGGCGCCGATGTCGACGCCGATCGTGGGTTCATCAAGGATCAGAAGGCGGGGATTGCGTGCCAGCCATTTGCCGATGACGATTTTCTGCTGGTTGCCGCCGGACAGCAGCCGGGAGGTCTTGTCGGGTCCATCGGTCTTGATCGACAGATTGCGGATCGTCGACATGACCACTTTCAGAGCCGCAGCGTCCTGCACCAGGAAATGCGAGGTGAAGCCGGCAAGATTGGGCAGAATGATATTGTCGCGAACCGAATGGTCCAGCACCAGACCCTGTTTGCGGCGATCTTCCGGCACAAGCGCTATGCCCCGCGCAATGGCGTCCGCCTGATCGCGCACCGGCTTGCCATCGAAGATGATCTCGCCGGAAAGGGCGTGACGCCTGCCGAAAATAGTCTCCGCAATTTCTGTGCGGCCCGATCCCATCAGGCCCGCAAGCCCGACGATCTCCCCGGGGCGGATGTCGAAACTGACATCGTCGATCCGGCTCGGAAGGCGCAGGTTCCGTATCTGCAGGATGGGCGCGCCCTGCGGCGCGCGGCGTTCGTGCCATTCGAAGGAGGCGGAATTTCCGGCGCCAAGCATCGCCTCGACAATATTGGCAACCGACAGGCCGGCGCATTCGGAAGTCATGACCGTTTCGCCGTCGCGCATCACCGTCACGCGGTCGCAGAGCTTGAGAATTTCAGCCATGCGATGCGAGATATAGACGATGGAAATCCCGTTGCGCTTGAGCCGGTTGACAAGTTCGAACAGAGCATCCGTCTCGGCTTCGGACAGCGACGAGGTCGGCTCGTCCATCACGAGAATCCGGGCGTTTTTCGACAGGGCCTTGGCGATCTCGACAATCTGCATATAGCCGACGCTGAGCCCGCCGACGGGAGCGTCCGGATCGATATCGACGCCAAGATCCTTGAGAATGACGCTGGCGCGGCGGCGCATCTCGGCGCCATTGATAAAGGGTGTGCCAGGAAAATGCGGCTCGCGCTTGAGAAAAATATTCTGCGCCACGGTCAGCGTGGGCACCAGAGAAAATTCCTGAAAAATCATCGCGACGCCTGCCCGTTCGGCTGATGTCGCGTCGCGCAAATCGACAACCTGTCCGTCTATGCGGATGGTGCCGCTGTCCTTGGAATAAATCCCGGTCAGGATTTTCATCAGCGTGGATTTTCCCGCGCCGTTTCCGCCCATGAGCGCATGCACCTCGCTGCGGCGCAGAGAGAAGGAAACCCGTTTCAGAACAGGGATGTTTCCGAACTGCTTGCGGATGTCGGTCATTTCGAGAATGGCTGAAGGTGCCATGTCAGACCTCGGCGGAACTGCGGGTTGAAGAAAAAGGGGCGCGGCGGGGGAGGGAGCCGCGCCCAGGGAGAACCTGATCAGTGGGTCAGAGCGCTCTGCATCTCGGCAGGGAGATCCTTGCGGTAGATCGTCTTGTAGGATTCAGCCAGATTCTTGCGCTCGACCTTCAGCGGCGGCACCACGACATAGGACGGGGTCTTTTCGCCGATCAGGGCCAGCGCACCGACCTTGGCCTCCGCCACGCCCTGATCATAGGGACGCTGCGAGGAAATGCCGGCAATGAAGCCGTTCTGCGCCATGTTCAAGGCAACGATCTGGTCAAAATTCTCGTTGACGATCTTGAAATCGGCAGGCGTACGGCCGGCGACGCTCGCAGCTGTTGCCGCGCCCATGGCCGGGATCGACCAACTGGCATACATGCCCTTCAGGTTCGGGAAGCGTGCGAGCACAGCCTGCGCCACTTCCTGACCCTTGTTCGGATCATTATGGCCAGCAGCCACCTTGACGTGCATATCGGGATATTTCGCCAGAACGCGTGCAATGAAGCCCTCATAGCGCAGGTTCGTCACATAGAAGTCATTGGCAAAATACATCGCTGCGACATCGCCCTTGCCGCCAATGGCATCGGCGAGTTCATCGGCGAGATACATGCCGAGCGCGAGGTTGTCCGACGAGATGATGGCGGCATAATCCTTGCCCGGCTCCATGCCGTCGACAGCCTGATCGATGAAGACAACCTTGGTGCCTGCATCGTGAATCTTCTTGTAGGCGCCTGCCGTGGTCTGGCCGTTGAGCGGGATCGAAACCAGCAGGTCGGGCTTGAGCACCGAAATGGCCTCAAGATCGGAAATCTGCTTGGCGTCATCCCAGTTGGCATTGGTTTCAGCCACCACCTTGATGCCCATAGACTCAAAGGTTTCCTTGAGACCGATCAGCTGCTGCGAGGCCCAGTCGTCGCCCAGCCAGCCCATCGAGATGGCCACCGTGAACTTGCCGGCCTTGACCTTGGCGATCTGCTCAGGCGTAAGGACAATTTTCGAAGCCGGAAAACCCGGCTCGCCGCGCTGGCCGTCCGAGACGACAGTGTTCGAGAGGTCGTCCTTCTTGGCAAGTTCCATCGTCTTGGCAGACGGCGCCTTGTACCAGAGCGGATGCTTGATGTCGGGCGCGACATCGGCCATTGCCAGTTTCGGCAGGGCCGCGAGCATGGCGGTGAGAGCCAGATATTTAAACTTTCCGTATTTCATCGTTTTTCCTCCTGATGATATATGCGGCACCCTCGTCCTTCTCTGAGACGTGCCGGGTTGAACCGTGTCTGTGGGTGGCTTTGTTCAGGCCGCCGCGGTCGCGGATGCCTTTCGGTTGAGCATGAACTCGCACAATGTGCGCGCGAGACGATCGGGGGCCTCCAGCGCCAGACTGTGGCCGCACTCCTCGAAGACCTCGCTGCGCTCGACGCCGACAGCGACCTTCTCCATCTGGCCGCGCACCAGTTCGCCGAAGAACTCCGGCGCGCCAATGGTCAGAATGGGCAGAGTGAGCTTGTTCTGCTTCAGTTCAGCGTTGATGCGGGCGTTCTTGAGGCCGGCACGATAAGTCTCCAGACATCCGCGCAGACCGCCCGGAGCGGAAAGACGCGCAATCCATTCGTCAATGGCCTCATTGGTGATGGCGTTGGGGTTCCAGGTTTCCGCCTTGATCCAGAATTCCCAGAATTCACGCTCGCGCCCGCTGATGAGCATTTCCGGCAGATGGGGAATCCAGAAGAAAGGAATATGCCAGACCCAGACGCCGCGCAGATTGAATTGCGAACCGACATTTTCGGGCGTGAAATTCGACCATTCCTCAAGCCCCTCGCCGGAAAGAAGCATTTCCGAGAACGACAGCGTCTTCACGCGCGAACGCTCGGTTGCCGCCAGCGCGTAGGCAAATTCGGCGCCGCGGTCCTCGCCATGCAGATGGAAGGTCTCATGTCCGAGCAAGGTCATCAGCTCAGCCATGTCGCGGGCATTCGTCAGGGAGTCATAACCTTCCTCTGCCGGCGGCTTGTCGGTATCGCCAAACCCGCGCAGGTCAGGCGCGACAACGCGGAAATGCGGCGTCAGCAGCGGAATGAGCTTGTGCCAGTAAAAGTGGGTCTTGGGCGTGCCATGCAGAAGCAGGAGCGGTTCGCCCTGCCCGGCCGTCACATAATGCATGCGTATCCCGTTGACGCGCGCCCGCCCATGTTTTACCGGCGCCCCGGCGTGATCGCAGATTTCCACCATTGCGAAACTCCCTGTGAGATATGAACATTTTTCTTTTTAAGAAGACATATGTTTATAATTTCGTCAATAAATTTTATCATTTTATCGTGTGAATTTACACGATCAGCACCTGTGAAAATTAGCAAATTTTTTTAAAAATCATTTAAAATCATATTGATAATAAATAAAAGCTTGTAATCCACCTAAAGTGTGCAGCCGAAGCGGCTTTGACTTAAGTCGTATATATGGATTCAAAATTACTCATATGTACGAAATTAAATTTGTCAATTTTCATTGCTAAAGGCCGGATGGGATGCAAGCGGCGCGTGCCTCCGCCAGTTTGACACGCCCGTCCCGAGCGTGAAGCACGACCGGCGCAGCGCATCAGAGAGTGCGCAGAGACACCGGCCCGACAAAATCGCCATCGGGTTCCAGTCTTGCCGGAATTTGCGGGAAAAGCCCCGGCATAGCCGCTTGCGGACGGCAGCCGGAAATCCTTCACCAAGAAATGCCCGGGACCTGACCCGCGGGACAGGCGCACACAGCCGCCCAGTTCCCCTGCGGTTCATGTCCGGCCTCGGCGACATCTCAGCCACAGCGCGACAGAATGCGCCTTGCGCGTGCGATGACGGGCGCATCGATCATGATCTTGTCCAGAGCGCTGACCGCTCCGCCTTCGGAGGCTTTGGCAATGACTTTTCTGGCCCATTCCAGCTCAGCCGGATCGGGGGCCAGCGCCGCGCGGATCACTGCCAGTTGCGCGGGATGAATGGCGGCGACGGCCTGGAAGCCGAGCGAGCGCGCACTTGCGATCTGGCGACCATAGAGGTCGAGGTCGCGGAAATTGGCGATCGAACCGGGAAAGCCGATGGGCAAAAGATCATGGGCAATCGCAGCCATGGCGAGATTGGCCGCCGGCATCATCAGGCCGCCCGCGTCGGGATTGATCGCCATTGCCGCAGAAAGATCCTCGGAGCCGAGCATAAGCCCGCAGAGTCCGGGCGACGACGCAATCGAGGCAAGATTGAGAACGCCCTTCGGGGTTTCCACGAGCGCGATGAGAGACAGACCCTCGCCACGCTCATATAAATTCGCGACATCGGCGGCGCTTTCGACCTTGGGCAGCAAGAGCGCCTTGACCTTGTTCCCTTCGAGCGCCAGCAGGTCCGCCGCCAAATCTTGCGCACCGGCATTGACCCTGACCACGCAATCGATCCCGGCATCGGCAATCAGAGCCTGCGCCTGCGCGAGGCGCGTGCGGGCAAGCGGCTTGTCGGCCGGAGCTATCGCGTCTTCAAGGTCAAGAACGATCGCATCGGGACGATGACGGATTGCGCTCGCCAGATGCCTGTCGGCCCCGACAGGCACGAACAACAGCGTCTGCCAGTCTGCGCCGCTCGTCATGCCCGCCGCATCCCGCGAGAATGAAATTCCGCGCGCAGCGCCGCGGAATGCTGGCCAAGCTCTGGCACCGCCTTGCCTTCGATCTCGCCATCCGAAAAGCGCACGCCGCGCCCCATCATTTCAACGGGGCCGGTGCGGGTTTCGGTCTGGATATGCCAGGCTTGCGGGTTATGCGTCAGGTCTTCCATCGAAGACAGACGCCCGCAGGCGATTCCGGCTGCATTGAGCCGGACAATCGCGTCCTCGCGCTCCAGATGTTTCATGACCGCACTGATCAGGGCTTCAATCTCAGCCATATGGGCGACGCGGCCAGAATTGTCCGCGAACCGGGGATCACGCGCAAGTTCGGGCTGGCCCAAAATTTTTTCGGCAAAGATCGCCCATTCGCGGTCGTTCTGCACGCTGATCAGCACCTCGCGCCCATCCGCGCACAGAAAGGCGCCATAGGGGGCAATAGAGGGATGGCGCATGCCGAGGCGCGGGGGAGCCTTGCCGCCATAACGCGTCTGCAGGTAAGGCACGTTCATCCAGTCGGCCATGGTGTGGAACAGCGAGACCTCCACCACGCGCCCGCTCCCGGTTTTCGCGCGCGCCAGCAAAGACTGAAGAATGGCCGCGAAGGCGGTTTCGCCGGCGGCAATGTCGCAAACGGAGATTCCCACGCGTGCGCTGCCCTCCGGCGTGCCGTTGACCGACATCAGGCCGCTCTCGCCCTGAATCAGCATGTCATAGGCCTTCTGGTCGCGATAGGGCCCCCGTTCGCCATAACCCGAGATCGAGACATAGACCAGCCGCGGGTTCTCCCGCGTCATGGCCTCGCTGCCGACGCCAAGACGCACTGCCGCACCGGGAGCCAGATTCTGGATAAAGACATCTGCAGCGCCGATCATGCGCTTGAGCAGCGCCAGATCCTCGCCCTGCCGCAGATCAAGGCAAATCGACTCCTTGCCCCGGTTGATCCAGACAAAATAGGCGCTTTCACCATGAACCAGCCGGTCATAACCGCGGGCGAAATCCCCCTCCGGCCTTTCAACCTTGATCACCCTCGCCCCGGCATCAGCCAGCCGCGCTGTCGCCAGCGGCGCAGCCACGGCCTGTTCCAGCGACACCACCAAAATCCCTTCGAGATCCCGCATGGGCTTTTTTCCTCCCTCATTTTTATTGAAAGGTTACCGGCGACCTTGCCGACGCGGTAATATTGCTTTCCTTGACACGCTAGATCGAAGGCGACTAACTCTTCTCCAATCAAGGGAGAGCCCCCATGGATATACGCCATCTGCGCTACTTCATAGCGATTTCAGAAGAGAAATCGCTGTCCGCCGCGTCGCAGAGACTAGGCGTCGCCCAGCCCTCATTGTCACAGCATGTGATCAAGCTGGAGGAAGAACTCGGCGTCCCGCTCATGGAGCGTTCGCCGCGGGGCATCATCCTGACCGAGGAGGGCCGCCTGCTCGTCCGCCATGCCATCGAAATATGCCGCAGTGTTGACCAATGCATCACCGAGATGAAAGAAGCCAGCGGCATCGTGCACGGCACGGTCGCGTTCGGCATGCCGCCTTCGGTCTCGATGGTCATGTCCGTGCCGCTTGCCGAGACCGTCCGCGTGGAACTGCCGGGCGTCCGCTTGCAGGCAATAGAGGCGATGAGCGGTTATATCCGTTCCTTTCTTGATGACGGAACAGTGGATATCGCGTTCCTGTACAGCCTGACCGGCAAGGATCAGCTCCGCGCCAACCATTTGCTGGACGAGCAGCTATGCTTTTTCTCGGCGCCAGACAACTGGCCGCTCGACACGCCGCCCGGCAGTCCCGTCCCGCTCAACAAGATCGCGGAACTGGAGCTTATTCTGCCGTCGAGCACCCACGGACTGACCAAGACAATCTTACGCCATACGGAGCAGCAGGGCATCGAGCTCAATGTCGTCATTGAGATGGATGCGATGACACAGATCAAGGAACTCGTGGCGCGCGGCTCGGGCTATACGATTTTCGCACCGGCGGCGGCGCATGATTTCGTCGAGCGCGGGGAACTGATCAAATCTCCGATCGTTGCGCCGGAAATCTGGCGGCCCGTTTATCTGGTGACCAATTCGATGCGCCCCATGAGCCGCGCAGCACGGGCCGTCGAATCAATCACGCTCGATGTGGCCCGCGATCTGGTACGGCGGGGCATATGGGAGGGAAAACTGACGCCCGAGATGGACGAACTTCACAGCTAGTCGAAAAAATTCTTGCCGCGATAGGATTTGCCGATTTGACGCGCGGCAGTCGCCTCGTGACACTTCCACCTCAAAATCACATCTCCATAAAATAATATGGGCAGGGAGTTCCGCGGATGGACAATGCTTTTTGGTTCGAAACCGATAAAATCCTGATCGGCGGCCAATGGCGCCCCGCAAGAAGCGGCCAGACCATCGATGTTCTTAACCCATCGGACGGAAGCCTGCTCGCCCGGATCGCGCGCGGCGGCAGCGACGACATCGACGACGCCGTCAAAGCGGCTCAGGCCGCGCGCGCCGGAGCGTGGGGCCAGTTGAGCGCAACCGAGCGCGGACGCCTGATGCTAAAGCTTTCCGGCCTCATTCTGGAACGTCTCGACGCGCTCGCCCGCATGGAAGCGCTTGATGTCGGCAAACCCCTGAAACAGGCCCGCGCCGATGCCGTCGCCATGGCGCGCTATTTCGAATTTTACGGTGGGGCTGCCGACAAGGTGATGGGCGAAACCATCCCGTTTCAGAACGGTTATACCGTTTACACGCTCCGCGAACCGCATGGCGTCACGGGCCATATCGTACCCTGGAACTATCCGATGCAGATTCTCGCACGGTCGGTTTCAGCGGCGCTTGCGATGGGCAATGCCTGCGTCATCAAGCCGGCTGAGGAAGCCTGCCTGACGTCGATCGCCATGGCGCGACCGGCCGACGAAGCCGGGAACCCGGCTTCGTCGGCCAGCCGCGCCGGTCAGGTCTTCATCAACAATTACGGTGCCGGAGGCGGCGTGGAACTGCCGTTCGGCGGCTATGGCAAATCCGGACATGGCCGCGAAAAGGGCTTTGAGGCACTCTATGGCTTCTCGACGGTCAAGACCGTCGCCGCCCACCACGGCTGAAGCACCGCGCCTGCGCCATCGTCTGCAGCGCCGCCCCCTCACAGGGACGGCAAGAACCGGCACACCCGACGCCGGCTCTGTGATTCAGGCCTCAGCAGCTGCGCTCATGGCCATGTATCCGGCTGCGGCTCTTACCCGCAGATCAAGACCGGCCTCGCCCGGACGCGCCTCGATATAGGCCTCCTGACCGGCAATGAGGGGAGAGAGTCCGCGATATCTGAAACGGGACGGCAAATGCCCGAACAGCTTTGCAGCCAGATTGAGCATCAATGTCGCCTGCATCGGGCCGTGCACGACCAGACCGGCATAACCCTCAACGGCGGTCGCATAAGGGTGATCGTAATGGATGCGATGGCCGTTGAAAGTCAGCGCCGAATACCGGAAGAGCAGGACGGCTTCAGGAAAAAACGGCTCTGAATGACTGGCCGCCCAGGTCTGCGCCGCCGGCGGCGCAGGCGTCTCGCCGGTCTTCGGTTCTTCGCGGTAGACGATATCCTGCCGCTCCGAGATGACGGGTTTTCCCGCGACCGTCCAGAGATGCCTGACCGTGACAAAGGCCAGCGGCCCGCTCGAACCGGACTTGAAGGCAATGGCCTCAATCCGGCTTTCGCGCGCAACATGATCCCCCGGTGCAAGAGGCGCCAGAAATTCGAGCTCGCCCCCGGCCCACATCCGCCTCGGCAAATTCAGGTCGGGCAGGAAAAGGCCCAGCCGCGGGTGACCATCCCGGCCCAGTTCGGCGGCAGGGGCAAGGTCGGGCACCAGCGTCCAGTGAAACCCGGGCGGCACTGGCATGTCGGCCAGAAGGTCGCCGAACGTCGTGCAAAAGTGGGATAACTGACGAGGGCCTATCGTCTCTTCGCGCCGGCCGGACCGGCCGATCCATTCTTCATGTGCGGTGCTCATGACGGCGCCAGCGTCCCGGCAAGCGCGCCTGTGGAAAGTTTGTCGAGCGCCTCGACCGCATGCCAAAGCCGGTCGGCTTCCGCCTGCCCCAGCAGCGCCGAAACTTTGGCCCGCAGGCCCTGCGCAAGCCTGTCATGCGGCAGGCGTGCGGCCAGATCATGCGAAAAGGCGACCCGGCTTCCATCCGTCAGTTCCACCACGCCTTCGGCCTGCATATCGGAAACGGCGGCATCGCCGGTGACAGTGACACAGCGCGCAAACCGGACAAGCTCCGGGTCGGCGGCCAGCGTGTCGGTATAAGTGCGGTCATTGCCGGTCGGCATGCCGCCAAACACCATGCCGGCCAGCCAGGCGTAGCTGAATTTCACTTCGAGGCCGGTACGGGGCTCCTTGATGTCGCACACTTTCAGCCAGCGCGGATTGGTCCGCAGATGCAGGGCCGCAACTTTGGCCTTGGCGCAGCGCGGCAGAATCGCCAGCAGGGCCTCGATCATGGCGTGCGTGCCGTGGCAGCAGGCGTGAAACTTGTATTTGATATCCTCAAACAGGAACGTCCCGGGCGGCATATCGCCGAACCCCGCCTGAAGATCGGGCGCATCGGAATGCGTGGGCACGAAACCCTGCGCACCGAATATGCCATCGTCGGCAGAGGTGAACCCGGCTTGCGCGAGTTTGGCGCATTCAACTCCGTTGGCGGCGGCCAGTCCGGCATTATAGGGCTTGCCCATGGTTCCGAATTGCGATTTCAGGCCCGAAGCCCGCGTGGCCACGAGGCTCAGCGCTGTGCGCATGGCTGCGCGGTCAAGGCCGAGCAGACGCCCGGCAGCAATCGTCGCCCCGAAAGCGCCGGCAGTCGCCGTCTGGTGAAAACCGCGGTTATAGTGCACCGCGCCCAGTACCTTGCCGATCCGGATCGAGGCCTCGGCGCCGACGAGGAAAGCATCTGCAATATCGGCGGCATTCGCGCCCGCCTCCTCGCCAGCCGCAAGAGCGGCCGGATAGATCGCCACAGAAGGATGACCGATATGACCAAAATGCGTGTCGTCAAAATCAAGCGCATGCGAGGTTGCGCCGTTGACCAGCGCCGCCATGCGCGCAGGAACACGCCCCCCGCCAAAAAGCGTGGCCACCGGCTTGCCGGCCTCCGATATGGCCATATTCCGGAGAATGACCGCCAGCGGCTCGCTGACGCCCGCGCGCCCGCAGGCCAGCCAGTCGAAGAGCGAAAACCGGGCCATGGCGCGGGCGCCGGGGGTTATGTCCGCCGCAGGCAGGAGCGCCAGATCGACGAGTGCGTTCATCGGCTCCATCAACGGGCCTCCCCGTAGGATTTGGGCAATCCGAGAACCTGTTCCGCGATGAAGCAGAGAATGAGATTGGTTGATATTGGCGCAACCTGATAGAGACGCGCCTCGCGGAACTTGCGCTCGACATCATATTCCTCTGCGAAGCCGAAGCCGCCATGCGTCTGCAGACAGGCCTCTGCCGCTTCCCAGCTGGCGTCAGCCGCCAGCATCTTGGCGGTATTGGCCTCGACACCGGGATTGAGGCCGCTGTCATACATGGCGGCCGCCCGATAGACGATAGCTTCCGCCGCCAGCATATGGGCATAGGCGCGGGCTATGGGAAACTGGACGCCCTGATTTTTTCCGATGGGCGCACCGAAGATGACGCGTTCGCGGGCATAGGCAGAGGCCTTGTCGATAAACCATTTGGCATCGCCGATACATTCGGCCGCAATCAGTATTCGCTCGGAATTCATGCCGGAGAGAATATAGCGGAAGCCCTTACCCTCCTCGCCGATCAGAGCCGAGACCGGAATACGGACATTGTCGAAAAAAACCTCGGTCGTGGCATGATTGATCATGGCGCGGATCGGGCGGATGGTGATGCCATTGCCGACAAGCTCCCTCAGATCGAGCAGGAAGACCGACAAACCATCGGTTTTGGATTTGACCTGATCGCGCGGGGTCGTACGGGCCAGCAGCAGCATCAGATCGGAATGTTCGGCCCGCGATGTCCAGATTTTTTGACCATTGATGATATAGCTGTCGCCGTCACGCCGTGCGGTGGTTTTCAGGGCCAGCGTGTCGGTGCCGCTGGTCGGCTCGGTGACGCCGAAAGCCTGAAGTCTGAGCGAGCCATCGGCAATGCCGGGAAGCCATTTTGCCTTCTGCTCCGCGCTCCCGTGGCGCAGAACCGTCCCCATCGTATACATCTGGGCGTGACAGGCTGCAGCATTGCAGCCGTTGCGATGGATCTCCTCCAGAATGACCGCCGAGGCCGAAAGGTTGAGGCCCGACCCGCCATAGGCTTCCGGGATCATCGCCGCCAGATATCCCTCGCTGATGAGCGCATTGACAAAATCCTTTGGATAGGCGCGCCGGGCATCGAGATCGCGCCAATAGGCGCCGGGAAACTGCTCACAGACCTTGGCGACGCCCTCGCGGATGGCGGAATATTCTGCGGTCGGATCGAATTGGTTCATCTCATTCTTCCTGTTGGGTCGTCGGGCCAGATTCAATCGAACCGGCCCGGCTGGGAAATAAAAAAGCACAATGGCCGCTATCTGCCCAATGCATGACGCTTCAGCGTGAAACTTCCGAAGGTCTCGCGGGTCTGTGGCGCAGGTCTCTCATCGTTCGGTCATCCGCGCGACCGAGGCCGCGATCCAGTCTGGCGCTTCCTGGCCTTCACCAGCATCAAACGGGATGCGGCGCAGGCCCTCGTCCTGTGTAAGGCCGAGCCGCGAACGATAGGCCAGCCACCAGACCAGCGGGACACCGATCAGATAGAACAAAACCTGCCAGACGAACAGCGACGGCAGGCCAAGCGCCGCCGTGCCAGATATTGCCGTCATAGCTCGAAGCATAGCCGATCTTCCACGGCGGGTGCTTGGCCAGCGAGAGTAAAAGACAAATCAAACGCTGACGTTCATAGAAGCACTGCGTTGAATTTCCTCATAAGGCTTCCTCCAATTATATTTCGCCTGAAGGCGATGTCCCCCTTCTTTGGGGCCATTGGGATGATTATTGGAAAAGGGCGAGGTTCAAAAAGAGGAAATTCATTTATCCGCTATTCCTAAGCTCTATGCCTGCCATGAGCTGAAGAACTGCAGCTGAAGCGCTGAACAGAAGAACTCCCTCGCCTCCCCACCTGTAATCACCGCTGCAAGGAATTTGTACCGATGACGCCTCTGCTATGCATCAGAGCAAACTCGTCTTGCAAATCGGCAAGTTGATCCATTCTTATTCGAACGCTGTCCCGTACCTATATAAGGAGCGTTAGCTCAACGAAACAGATGCTGAGATTTCCCGCGCTCAGGACAGGTCGTCTGGCTAATGGCTCAACGGAGCCAGACAGATCCTTCACGCGATAGAGTCTCGCAATCAGAGGAAATCAGAATGCTTTTTGACAGCTTTACCTTCGGCAGAATTCAACTCGCCAACCGCATGGTCATGTCGCCGATGACGCGCAACCGCGCCATTGAGAACAACACGCCGAATGCGCTCATGGCAACCTATTATGGCCAGCGGGCATCGGCCGGCCTCATCATCACCGAAGGAACATCGCCCTCGCCGAATGGCCTGGGATACCCGCGTATTCCGGGGCTTTTTAATGAAGCCCATGTCAAGGCCTGGAAAGGCGTAACCGACGCCGTTCATGCAAAGGGCGGCAAGATCTTCGTTCAGTTCATGCATTGCGGCCGTGTTGGCAACCAGCTTAACCTGCCGGCTGGGGCAAAAGTGGTCGGCCCGACCGATGAAGTGCTTTCGGGTGAAATCTACACGGACGCCAAAGGCATGCAGCCGCACACGCCGCCGCATGCAATGTCGGAAAAAGACATTGCCGACGCAGTGGCGGAATTTGCCCATGCAGCCACCCTCGCCATCAGCGCCGGGTTTGACGGCGTGGAGCTTCACGGCGCCAATGGTTATCTCATCGAGCAGTTCCTGAACGCCAACGTCAACCAGCGCAAGGACGGCTACGGCGGGAGCATCGCAAACCGCAACCGCTTCGCGCTTGAAGTGGTTCGCGCCACAGTGGCCGCAATCGGTGCCGACCGCGTGGGCATCCGCCTGTCGCCGCACGGCGTTTTTAACAGCACGGGCGCCTTTGCCGATGTCGATCAGCAATATGAGGCGCTGGTGAAAGAGCTTTCCGATATCGGAATTCTCTATATTCACGTGCTGGATCACTCGGCGATGGGTGCGCCGCCTGTACCGGCCGAACTGAAGGCCAAGTTGCGCGCCGCATTCAAGGGCGTCTTTATCGCAGCCGGCGGCTTCGACAAGGACAGCGCCGAAGCTGCCCTGCGCGCAAATCAGGCAGACCTCATCGCGTTTGGCCGCGCGTTCCTGTCCAATCTGGATCTGGTGAGCCGGTTCAAGCTGAACGCGCCCCTGAACGCGCCCGACATGGAAACCTTCTACACCCCCGGCGAAAAAGGCTACACGGATTATCCGGAATTGCAGAACGCCTGACGCGGACGGCCTGCTCCATGCAGTCAAGAGCCCCCTGATCGAAGGATCAGGGGGCTTTTTAAATATGAACCAGCCCGGCCGCAGTCTTCACGCCATGGCGGCGATCATGTTCAGCCGCGCAAGTTCCTGCGGGCTCAGGCGCAGTGCTGCCGCGGCGACATTGTCACGCAGATGCGTGCGGCGCGATGTTCCGGGAATGACGAGAATGTTCGGGCTGCGCTGCAGCAGCCAGGCAAGCGCAACGCTTTGCGGCGTTTTCCCCATGTCCTGAGCCACGCGGGACAGTTCATCCGATTGCAGCGGAGTAAAGCCACCCAGCGGAAAATACGGCACATAGGCAATGCCGGCCTCGGCCAGAGCATCGATCATGGCGTCATCGTCGCGCCGCACAATATTATAATGGTTTTGCACGCAGACCACAGGAGCAATTTCCCGGGCCGCCGCAACCTGCGCCATACTGACATTGCTGATGCCGATATGCGCCAGCAGCCCCTCCTCCTGCATCTGCCGCATCGCATGCATCGGCGCGGTAATATCATCTTCCGGGCCGCCCATGCGCAGATTAACGATGAACAGGCGGTCAAGTTTCAGATTCTGCAGATTGTCCTCGACGGACTTGCGCAGGAATCCGGCGCTGCGCTCAAGTATCCAGCGCCCCTGATCGTCCCGCCAGGCCCCGACCTTGGTCACGATCGTCAGATCGTCCGGATAGGGGAACAGCGACTCGCGGATCAGGCGATTGGTCACATAGGGGCCATAAAAATCGCTCGTGTCGATGTGATCGACGCCAAGCCGCAAGGCCTCGCGCAGAACGGAGTGGGCCTCGTCGGGGTCGGCAGGTTCCCCGAAAACATGCGGCCCGGCAAGCTGCATCGCGCCATAGCCCATGCGGCAAACAGAAACGGACGTGCCGGGAAAAGTGAAGCGGCCTGCATCGGCGGCCGAAACGGAAGTGTTCATCAGAAGTCTCCTTTTCCGATCACTATGACTGATCGACGAAAACTTGATAATCCGCGTAATCACGAATACACTGTTCGTCATGCCGAACAATTTGCACCAACCGTCCTTCGACGATCTTTCAGTTTTTCTCGCAGTGGCCAGAGCGGGCGGGTTCCGGATGGCGGCGCGGCGGCTGGGGCTCTCGCCCTCGACAATAAGCGAGACGGTCTCGAGGCTCGAGCGCCAACTCAACCTCCCGTTATTTGCCCGCACCACGCGCAGCTTGCGGCTAACTGAAGCTGGGCGCACCCTTCATGATCGGGTCGCCCCGCTTTTTGCCGAGACACGCATGGCGCTGGACGATGCGGCAAGTTCGCGTGACGAGGTGCGCGGACGCCTGAAACTCAACGTGCCGGGCGCCGTCATGGTGGATATTCTGCCGCCTCTGATCGACGGGTTTCTGGCTCTTCATCCCGAGGTCCGGATCGAAATCATGGTCGATGACCGGTTCGTCGAAATTATCAACGAGGATTGTGACGCCGGTATCCGCTATGGCGAACATCTGGCGCAGGACATGATCGCCGTGCCCATCGGCCCGCGCCGGCAATGGAGCGCGCTGGCCGCCTCGCCCGAATATATTCACCGGCGCGGCATGCCGGGCCATCCGCGCGACCTGCTGGATCATGATTGCATCCGCACCCGCTTTGCCAGCGGCGCGCTGAGCGAATGGACATTTGAGAAGGCAAGCGAAAGCCTGACACTCGATCCGCCAGCCCGGCTTGTGATCGGCGCGGGCGGGGCTTCTGCGGCCATTGCGCTCGCAATGGCCGGGCACGGCCTGATTTACAGCTTCCGCAACTGGCTCGATCCCCATATCGGACGGGGCGAACTCGTGCCGGTCTTGCAGGACTGGTGGCCCGCCTTCGATGGCCCCCGCCTCTATTTTTCAAGCCGTTTCATGCCAAGGCCGCTGCGCGCATTCGTCGATTTTATCGCCGCCCGGTAGGCGCTGCCCGGAATTGCCGGATGTCCGCAACTTGCCCGGCCTTGACGCTGGATCCAGAACGCAGGAAGATCAGTGCGCGGCTCAGTTTCCGGCCATGCGGCTCCTGGGAGATGAGGATGGCGCGCTTACCGTCCGGTTCAGCTACGCAAGCCCAAGGCGCCGGATTGAGCGAAGCAGAGGCCACACGCCGGCTGAAGCAATTCGGGCCGAACGCGATTCCCCAGCCGCGGCAACGGCCTTTGCTGAAATTGCTCAAAAAATTCTGGGGTCCCATTCCCTGGATGCTGGAAGCCACAATTGTGCTTCAGTTCGCTATGGGCAAGCATATTGAAGCGCTGGTGATCGCTGTCCTGCTTCTGGCCAATGCCGCGATCTCGTTCATCGAAGAAGGACGCGCCGGCCATGCGCTGGACCTGTTGCGTAATCGCCTGAGCGCCAAAGCCCGGACCAAGCGGGACGGCAAATGGCGAACCATCGATGCGACCGGACTGGTTCCGGGCGATCTGGTGCACCTGCGCATGGGTGATCTGGTGCCGGCCGACATCATGATCGGCGAAGGCGAATTGCTTCTGGATCAATCCGTCCTCACCGGAGAATCCGCTCCCGTGGAATTAGGAGAAGGCAAGTTCGCCTATGCCGCAGCCATCATCCGTCGCGGCGAAGCCACCGGCGAGGTCGTTCAAACCGGCGGCCGGACCTATTTTGGCAAGACGGCTGAACTGGTGCGGACAGCGCGGACGGAAAGCCATCTGCAGACGACAATCTTCGGGATCGTTCGTGTCCTGATCAGCGTTGACGCCGTTCTGATCGCCGCCCTTCTGGCCTTCTCCGTCTGGACGCACCTGCCCGCGCGCGATGTCGTGTCGTTCACCACGATCCTGCTCGTTGCATCCGTTCCCGTGGCGCTGCCAGCCACCTTCACCCTCGCCACGGCCCTCGGCGCGTCAGAACTGGCGCGTTCAGGAGTTCTGCTGACACGATTGTCGGCCATAGAGGAAGCCGCCGGCATGGACGTGTTATGCACCGACAAAACCGGCACGCTGACACAAAATCGCATGACTCTGGCCGATGCCCGGCCGGTCGCCGCTGTTTCCCGCGAAGACCTCCTGCATCTTGCCGCACTCGCCTGCGACCCCGCTACTCAGGATCCGATCGACCTTGCCATTCTCGCCGCGGAGAATTCAGAACCGATACCGGCCAACACGCCGCAAAGGCTTCGGTTCGAGCCGTTTGACCCGGCCACCCGCTACGCAATGGGCCATTATCAGACCAGCAAGGGCGGGCTCTGCGTGGCCAAGGGGGCTCCGGCGGCGATCAGCGCCCTGATTGCTCAGGCGCCGGATATCACGAAGATGACGGCAGAGCTAACCGCGGCGGGCAACCGGGTTCTTGCCGTGGCCGACGGTCCGGACCGCGACCATCTCAGACTGACAGGCCTGCTCGCTCTGGAGGACCCGCTGCGGACGGATTCGAAGGCGCTCATCAAGGGTCTGCAGGAACTGGGCGTGCGTGTGATCATGGTCACGGGCGACAGCGGGTCCACCGCCCATGCCGTCGCCAGTCAGGTTGGGATCATCGGCAAGAGCGCCTCACCAGACATATTGAACCAGCTTGACAGCAGGCAGGCGCTCGAGTTCGGCGTTTTTGCCCGCGTCTTCCCCGAACACAAAATTCGGCTGATCCGCTTGCTGCAGAACGCGGGGCATGTCGTGGGCATGACAGGCGATGGCGTCAATGACGCACCGGCACTCAGGCAGGCCAATGTCGGCATTGCTGTGGCGAGCGCCACAGACGTTGCGCGCGCCGCCGCCGGCATGGTGCTCACGCAGCCAGGTCTGGTGGATGTTCTGACAGCGATACGCGCCAGCCGCCGCATTTATCAGCGCATGCTGACTTACACCATCAATAAGATCATGAAAACATTGGAAATCGCGGTGTTCCTCACGCTCGGCGTAATCCTGACGCATAGTTTCATCATCACACCCTTTCTTATCGTGCTGCTGCTGTTCACCAATGATTTCGTTACGATGGCTCTGGCCACCGACAATGTTGGCTATTCGCCGGGGCCCGACAAGTGGGATATCCGGACGCTGATGCTGACAGGCGGTCTTCTGGCGGCTTTCGTGCTCGCGCTCTCCTTCGGCCTGTTCTTCGTCGCACGCGACCTTCTGGGTCTTGAACTTCAGCAAATCCAGACACTTGTTTTCGTCATGCTTGTCGCAACCGGGCAGGGCAATGTCTATCTCGTGCGGGAACGAGGCCATTTCTGGCGATCGCGGCCCAGCAACTGGCTGATCGTCAGTTCAATAGCCGATCTGGTCATCGTTGCCTTTATGGCGTCGCGGGGCATTCTGATGACGGCCGTCAGTCCGGCTCTGATCGCCTTGCTGCTGGCGGTGGTGGCAGCCTATCTGCTCATCCTCGATCAGCTGAAGGTTCATCTCTTCCGATATCAGCATCTGGTCTGATGCCGTCCGCTCTAGAGATCGAAATTGGTCGGCAGCAAGACCACGTCGCGTATGGTCATACCGCGCGGACGCGTCAGCATAAACAGCACTACATTTGCAACCTCGCTGGCCTCCAACAGGCTCCCGGTGTCCCGTGCTTCCTGCAGCTTTTCCGCCGGCCAGTCCGCCAGCAGCGAGGTGATAACCGGGCCGGGCGAGATCGAACCCACGCGGATGCCATGTTTGAACACCTGACGCCGGACGGTCTGGACAAAGCAGTTCACTGCCCATTTGGAAGCCGCGTAAACCGGCTCCCACGGCGTCGGGAAATGCGCCGCGAGCGAACTTGTGACGATAATGTCGCCCGTGCGGCGCCCGATCATGTGCGGCAGCACGTCGTGCACATTCTTCATGACGACATTGATGTTCAGGTTCAGCATCCGGTCGATGGCTGCTGTATCGGCATCGACAAGATCGCCGCCGACATAGGTGCCAGCATTGGCGTGCAGGATATCGATCCGGCCAGCCTTTTCCAGAACTTTTGGCAGCAAGCTGGCGCAATCGCCGGCATCAAGCAGGTTGATCACCAGCGGAATCACGGCATCACCATATTTGGCGCGATGCCCCGCGAGCGCGGCCTCGTCCCGGTCAACCATCACCACGCGCGCCCCGGCGGCCAGCATCGCCTCGGTACTTGCCAGCCCGATACCCGACGCAGCACCTGTCACGACTGCAATCTTGCCTTCAAGTTCTTGTCCCATGGCGTGCCTCTCTTGTGCTTCCGGCCTGCGCCGGTCATATCGGCCCCATTGTTAAATCGGGAATGACCTTCCGGCTAGTGGCGTCCGTGAATAGTATTGCAGGCGGAATGACTGACCCAGCACCGGCGTCCAAATTCCATAGGTAAGCGCGGCAGAATATTATGCGTTTAAAATAAAGGTTCGCTTATTGGACAATATGTGCGAAGCTTAATCTGAGGTGTGTCACAGCGACATCAGGCCAAATTGGATAAGGTTGCCAGGACATGAACCGTAACACGCTTTTTGCTATCATCGGAATATTGGCCGTTGCACTGACCGTGGTTGGCTATCAACTTTACAACGAACGGCGGAAGACGAACAGCGTCGAAATTCAGTTCAATGAAAAAGGTATTTCCATAGAGAAGAAGTAAATAGCTTCTTGTCTCGATGATTTTTTAAACTGGCGTGAATTTGCAGAAGCCAGTCAAAACCTCGAATTATAAAACTCAGATAATACAAATATTTATTGACCCCTCACGAAGGAGGCATGCTCATGTCCATTGGAACAATTCTCGTTATTTTATTGATCATTTTTCTGCTTGGCGGCTTCAGTGGCCGTTTCGGCGGCTATGGCTATGGTTACGGCCACAGCGGCGTCGGCGCAATCGGAGTCATCCTGATCATCCTCGTGGTTCTCATGCTGCTCGGACGCATCTAGACTGATTTGTCAGCCCGTCATTGCAAGGTGACGATCACAAGACTTTTGCATTTTGCCGGTGGCTGACAGGCCGCCGGTCAAATCTGGCCATATTTCATCACCGGCCTGCCTCAAGACGGGATGACGACCGGAATCTGTGGCCTCATCGGCATAAATTCCCAAAAAACCGCCGCCCAAATTCCGCCAAACAACGTCGTTAGGCTTAAAATCATTGCGTTGCCAGATTATCGTCTGTCGGCGACCCAACGACGGAGATTTACCGCTGGCAGACTGCGAAAATCACGAAATATGCGCCAAATTTCCGATGAGTAGTTTCCGAAACTATCGCGGCAGGCGCGATTGCGTTTAAATCGCCTGCATTCACAAGAAACAAATGGGATCGGCAATGGCAACGAGCCAAAGATGTTTGCGCTCTGTCACGTCTGATTGTATCGGAGAAACTATAAATGAGTAAAATCAGAGACTTGCTGCTAGCCGGTTCAATCTTGCCGTCCTTTGTTCTGGGCCAGTCCGCCCCCGTAGCAGCGCAAATGCCATCAAAAAATTGGCTGCTGGCACAAAATTCAGCCGAGCCGGCAGAAGATCCGGCTCTCTTGCTCCAGAAACGCAAAGGCGTCCCTGATCACAAACCCGCTGGCACGCCAAAAGCGCCTGAACCGCCGAAACCTGCCACAAGCCTGCCGTCTGCTCCCGAACCTCAGAATGCGCCCGGACAGATGAAGCCGGTTCCCCCTGCGAAAGCGCCGGTTCCTGCGCCGCTCAATGCGCCTCCACAGGCGAAGCCCGCCCTGCCTGCCGGGCATGTGCTGCCCGTGCCGTCACCGCAGAACGCACCGGCCTTGGTCAAGCCTCCGGCTCCCGCGATTGTCCCCGCCCCGGCACCGCTCAATGCGCCCGCGCAGGTGAAGCCTGCCCTGCCCGCTGGCCAGCCACCGGTCGCGCCGCCTGCACAAACCGCACCGGCCTTGGTCAAGCCTGCGGCTCCCACGATAGTCCCTGCCCCAGCACCGCTCAACGCGCCTCCACAGGCGAAGCCCGCCCTGCCCGCCGGACATGTGCTGCCCGTGCCGCCACCGCAGAACGCACCGGCCTTGGTCAAGCCTCCGGCTCCCGCGATTGTCCCCGCCCCGGCACCGCTCAACGCGCCTGCGCAGGTGAAGCCTGCCCTGCCCGCTGGCCAGCCGCCGGCCGCGCCGCCGACACAAACCGCACCGGCCTCGGTGAAGCCTCCGGCTCCCGCGATTGCGCCTGCCCCGGCGCCAAATGCGCCGTCGGCGCTGAAACCTTCCGCCGCGCCGAATGCTCAGCCTCCTGCCCCCGCCCCGGCCCCGCAGAGTAAAGGCATCACGCCTTCCACCGCTGCCGCGATCGGCCTTGGTGCCGGTCTTATCGGCGGCTTCATAGCCGGCACGGCGGTACATCAATATTCGGATGTCCAAAGCCAGCGCCAGCAGGTGAACGGCGATGGCTTCACGGTCTACCGCGAGCCTGACCGCATGATCATCCAGCAGAATGACAATTATATCATTCGGCATGATGAAACGCGGCGTTTCCGCGACCTAGGTCAAGATGTCCGGACTGTTCAGCAGGGCAATACGCTTGTCACAATCTGGCGTCGCCCGGATGGCGATCAGATCATCACGATCACTGATCTCAACGGCCGTCTGCTTCGCCGTATCCGGCGCTTGAACGACGGCCGCGAGATCGTCCTGATCGACAATACCTATTCCGGACCGGAGCGCACCTATAATGATGAAATTATCTATCTTGCGCCGCCGCCCCGGGATATGCCGGAGCAGGACTATATCGTAGATGCTCGCAGCGCGCCCGAAGGCATGCTGTACGAAACCCTGACAGCGCCACCTGTTGCGCCATTACCGCGCCGCTACACTCTGGATGAAGTGCGCGTCAGCCCCGATCTGCGCAACCGCATGCGCTCCGTCGAGCTCAACACGATCAATTTCGACACAGCCTCCTGGGAAGTTACGCCCGATCAGATCGGCCAGTTGGCAAGTGTCGCACAGGCACTGAACCAGTCGATCAGAAGAAATCCCAATGAAGTATTCCTCGTTGAAGGGTATACCGATGCAGTGGGCTCCGAGGTTGATAATCTCTCCCTGTCCGATCGCCGGGCGCAATCTGTTGCCACCATTCTGACGCAAAACTTTGGCGTTCCGCCGGAAAATCTCACCAGCCAGGGCTATGGCGAGCAATTCCTGAAGGTCAATACACAGGAAGCTTCGCGTGAAAACCGCCGCGTCACAATAAGACGTATCACACCGCTGCTGAACGGCCCGCAGGCAGGGCAATAAAGTAATTTGCGGTTCGCAGACACGGAGATACCGTTTGGCTAATCCGTGCTAAAGTGGGCGCCGGGGCATTCTTGCCCCGACGTTGCGACAGCACAACAGGATCAACCAATACAGACGACCATGACTGACGACCTCAAGCTGCACTGGGATCAGGTCTATTCCTCCAAAAAGGAAACGGACGTGAGCTGGTATGAGCAAACTCCGGCAATCTCGCTGGAACTGCTCGATCTGGTTCACGCCGCACCGGATAGCGCGATTGTCGATATCGGCGGCGGCGCCTCGCATCTGGTCGATGCACTTCTCGAGAAGGCCTTCACCGACCTGACCGTTCTCGATCTGTCTGAAACCGCCCTGATGACCACGCAGGCGCGCCTTGGCAAGGCTGGCGAAATGGTTCAGTGGGTCGTTGCCGATGTCACCCAATGGCGTCCCCGGCGCACATATGACATCTGGCACGACCGCGCGGCCTTTCATTTCCTGATCAGACCGGAGCAGCAGCGCGCTTATGCAGAGGTGCTCAGGCGCGCGCTGAAGCCGAACGGACATGCGATTTTTGGCACATTTGCACCCGATGGCCCCGAGAAATGCTCGGGCCTGCCGGTAGCCCGGCACGACGCGGCCTCGATCGCGGCCATTCTGGGGCCCGAATTCGCGCTGATTGACAGCCGCCGCCATGAACACATCGTGCCTTGGGGCGCGATCCAGAAATTTCAGTTCAGCACCTTCCGACGGGCAGCGCCGATATAAACGCCCTTCCCATCGGTCTCAGTCTGCCAAAGGCGGAAAAAGTGCGGACAAGCGGGTTTCGCATCAAGACCTCCGGGCGGTGCCCCGTGCGCCATCCGCGCCAAGACGACTTCAGCTGGCGCCCAACGGCGCATAGGCGATAGCCTCGATCTCGACCTTGCAATCCACCATCATGTCAGCCCGGACACAGGAACGGGCCGGCAATGCCGCTCCGAAATATTCGTTATAGACACTGTTGAAGCTCCAGAAGTCGCGTGTATCGGCCAGCCAGACCGTGACCTTGACCACATGCGAGAGATCAAGCCCGGCCAGAGCCAGCGCCGATCTGACATTTTCAATGGTCAGGCGCGTCTGCGCGACAATGCCACCCGGTACGATTTCGCCATCCGGCCCCATGGCCACCTGACCGGAAACATAGACAAAATCCCCCGCCCGCACCGCCTTGACAAAAGGCAGAGCCTTGCCGCCCGCACCCGTTCCAACGCCGCCATACCTTATGATTGTCATGTGCTTTTCCTCTTGTTGATCAATCGCGGGCATTGCCCAAAAATTCGGCCAGACGCGGACTTTTCGGCCTGCCGAAAATCTCGTCCGGCTTACCCTGCTCGGCTATCAGGCCTTTTTCCATGAAAACAACCCGATGCGATACATCGCGGGCAAAACGCATTTCATGCGTTACGATCAGCAGGGTTGCGCCTTCGGCGGCAATCGCGCGCACCGTGGCAAGCACCTCCTGCACCAGTTCCGGATCAAGCGCCGAGGTAATCTCGTCCAGCAGCACGAGCTTGGGGTTCATGGCAAGAGCGCGGGCGATAGCCACGCGCTGCTGCTGCCCCCCTGACAACTGGCCGGGATAATGATCGGCCCGCGCCGCGAGATTAACCCGCGCCAGCCAGCCTTCGGCAATCGACCGCGCCTCAGCTTTGCTCATACCCTTCACCTTACGCAATCCGAGCATGATATTCTCGGCTGCGGTCAGGTGGGGGAACAGATTGAAACTCTGAAAAACCATTCCGGTCATGGCGCGCTGGCGCGACAATTCAGCGTCGCGCAGGCGGGTTCGGCGACCGTTCTCAGTGCGATAGCCGATGGCCGCGCCGTCAAGGATGATCTCGCCGCCATCGAATTCCTCGAGAAGATTGACGCAGCGCAGCAGCGTCGTCTTGCCCGAGCCGCTGGAACCGATGATCGAGACAACCTCGCCTTTATGGACGTCGAGATCGACTCCCTTGAGGATTTCCACCGGACCGAAATGCTTGTGCAGGTCTTTGATTTGGAGAAGTGGCGGCATGATCAGGTCTTTCAACGGAAGGCGACGCGGCGCTCGACATAGGCGCCAAGGCGTTCGATGGAAAAATTGACGAGCAGATAGAGAATCCCGGCCAGCAGGTAGAATTCGAGCGTCATGAAATTGCGCCCGACAATTTCCTGAGTTTTGAGCAGCAATTCACCGACACCTATGGCGGAAAGCAGCGTCGAGGCCTTGACCAGTTCAACCCCGGTGTTGATCCGGGTCGGCAGGATGGAGCGCAATGCCTGCGGCAGCAGCACATAGGCAATCGTCTGCGGGAAGGTGAGACCGATGGAGCGGGCAGCCTCGGTCTGGCCGCGCGGGATGGATTGCAGCGCGCCGCGTACAATTTCGGCCACATGCGAAGCACAGAACAAAGTCAGCGCCAGCATGCCAGAGACAAAAGCCCCAAGGCGCAGGCCAAAAGCCGCCGGAATATAAAAGGCTGCCAATATCAGCACCAGAACCGGCGTGCCGCGCAGGAGGTCGATGTAGATCCGGCTCAGCAGACGCAGAGTCCAATGCCCATAAACCAGCGCCAGACCAATGAGGGCGCCAAGCAACGTCCCGAAAAGAATGGCGGCCGCAGAGGCCTCCAGCGTATGGAAAAACCCCTCGGCCAGTTCAAGGCGCGCCATCCAGAGCTGGACGAAAAATTCACTCATGATCTTTCTCCCGGCTCAGAATTTCGGAAAGCGGCGCTCGAGACGGCGCAGCGCAAGGGCGATGATGAAACAGGTGACGATATAGAGTGCGCTGGTGACCGACCATGTCTCGACCACGCGGAAACTCTCGATATTGATCTTGCGCGCCTGAAAGGTCAGTTCCTGCACGGAGATAGCGGCAGCAATCGACGTATCTTTGAACAGGGAGATGAACGTGCTGCCAAGCGCAGGCAAAGCATTGCGCAACATCACCGGCGCGACCACATAGACATTGGTTTGCAAGCGGGTAAGGCCGATTGCGCGGCCCGCCTCGACGATGCCCCTTGGCACAGCGACAAGGCCGGCGCGGAACACTTCCGCCAGATAGGCGCCCGAATAGACCGACAAGGCCAGAATGAAGCTCGGTATTTTATCGAAAGTGATACCTGCCTGCGGCAGACCAAAATAGATCAGCAGGATGATGACAAGAATAGGCGTGTTGCGGATGATGGCGACATAGGTTGCCACACAGCGGCGCGCGGCGCGCGAAGGGCCGGTGCTGGCAAAGCCTGCAATCAGGCCGATGAGGGCGCCGATCGCCACCGATGCCAGCGCAAGGCCGAGGCCACGGGCAAGGCCCAGCAGCAATTTATCGAAATTGGCCCATATCGGCGCAAAATTGAGCACATAGCTCATGATCAACCCGTTCTGAAATCAGTGATGCCGTTCGGCTGACCGGCATGGCGGAGCGCAACGCCCGCCATGCCGCTGTTCATTATCGCATTTCGGACGGGAAGCCGATCTTTGGCTCCGGCGGGGTTTCGCCGAACCACGTTTCGAAGGACTTCTTATAATCAGCAAAATCGACGCCGGTCATGGCTTCGCGCAACGCTGTATTGACGAAGTTCAGCCAATCCTGATCCCCCTGCTTGACGGCGCAGGAATAGGTCTGCGGATTCCAGCCGTAACCTGCATCGGCATATTTGCCCGGGTTCTGCTTCATGAACCAGCGCAAGGAGGACATATCCGTGGCAGCCGCCGCCGCCCGGCCCGAATTGAGCGCCTGATACATCAGGTCGACGCTTTCATACTGGTCAACCTTGGCCTGCGGCAGCGCCTGATGAACCATGTCTTCGGCATAGACATTCTGCAGCACCGAAATGGTGACGGCGGAACCGGCAGCCTTCAGGGCGGCAAAATCGGCATATTTGCCGCCGCTGGGCAGCAGCAGGCCGACGCCCTCCCTGTAATAGGGAATGGTAAAGGCCACCTGCTGGGCCCGGGCGGCGGTGACGGTCATAAACTGACAGGTGATATCGACCTGATCTGTCATGATGTTGGGAATGCGGGCATCCGACGATTGCGTCACGAACTCGATCTTGTTCGGATCATTGAACAGGCCCTTGGCGATGATCCGACCGATGTCCACGTCGAATCCGGACAGATTGCCCTTATCATCCTTGAAGTGCCAGGGCGGATTTGTACTGCCCGTTCCCAGGATCAGCTTGCCGCGCGCCAGCACCTGCTGGAGCTTGCTTTCGGCCTGCGCCGTACCGGCAGTCAGAGCCGCAAGGGTCAAGGCGCCGAGCCCGGCCCACAATGCTTTGGAAAAAGTTTTCATGAATGCCGCCTTCAATCCTTGGAAGGATCGTGAACCTCACCTATTTGTCTCTTATAAAAGACATATGTCCATAATTAAAGACAAATGGACGCTATACAATTTAGCGCTTTTGTGTCAAGAGGTTTGTAAAAGTGGGAATGATGCATGAGCAATATCGCCAGACAGACATCCGGAGAGGCGCCGGCAGAACGTCAGAACGGCATCGACCGGGTGATTGAAATTCTCGAAACCCTGCTGCGCCTGCACGCGCCGACGAAGATCGGCGAAATCGCGCGCCAGATGGGCGCGCCGCGCTCAACCGTTTATGCAATCGTCAATCGTCTGGTTCGAGCAGATATCCTCGAAACCGTCGGCGAAGACGGCTATGTCTACTTCGGCAAGGCTCTGCATCTTTATGGCCGCGCTTATGGCGACGCCAATCCGCTGCACCGGCGCTGCCGCGAGATGCTGGACCGGCTGGCCGCCGAGACGAGCGCCACGGCCCAGCTTTGCGCGCTGCGCGGCAATAAATATGTGGTTGTCGATACGCGTGACGGCTCCGGCCTGTTCCGCATCTCCACAGATGTGGGCGTGGAGGTGCCCCTGCCCTGGACGGCGTCAGGCCGCCTGCTGCTCGACCATATGAACGCGGAACGGATCAGGTCGTTCATTCCGCCTGAAGACCTGCGGCTGCCGAACGGCCGCGTGATCGACATCGAGGACTTCATCCGCGATGTTGCCAGCGCCTGTCAGGCCGGATGCTGCGAAACGACGGCGCTTTCGGACCCACACACAACATGCCTCGCCGCGCCCATCCGCGATCGCAATGGCGTGGCAGCGGCCACGCTTTGCTTCGTCATTCCGGCTGATTCAGCCGCAACACGCAAACAGGAATTGCTCAACCGCCTCGTTGAATCTGCACGAGAACTTTCCGACCAGAGCTGGACTCAATCCGCATGACCCTTTTCTTTTCCACAGGCTTTCATCCGGCACCTGCCGGCATGACCATCGACGAACTCGAGACGCCCTGCGTCCTCATCGAATCAGGCAAGGCGCTCGATAACCTTACCCGCTGGCAAACCCGCTGCGCCGCGCTGGGCATCGCCAATCGTCCCCATGTGAAAACGCACAAATCCACCTATTGGGCCCGCAAGCAGATGGAGCTTGGCGCTGTCGGCGTCACCTGCCAGACATTGCGCGAGGCGGAAGTCATGGCCGATGCAGGAATCGGCGATATCCTGATCGCCTATAACATCATCGGCGCCAGCAAACTGGCCCGGCTCGCGGCATTGGCGCGACGGGTAAAAATGAGTGTCGTCGCCGATTCGGCAAAAGTGGTGCACGGCCTTGCCGCCCTCGCCGCGCATGAAGGCGTTTCGCTGACGGTTCTTGTCGAATGCGACACCGGTGCCAACCGCTGCGGCGTGAAAACACCGGAAGCGGCACAGGATCTGGCGGCACAGATTGCGGGAGCTTCGGGCCTGACCTTTGGCGGACTGATGACCTATCCGCCGCCGGGCGGGCGCAAGGCCTCGCGCGACTTTCTCGCAAAAGCAAAAGCGCTCTGTGAAAACGCCGGCCTGACCGTGGCTGTCATTTCCTCCGGCGGCACACCGGACAAGGGCAGTGATGACGGGCTCGATACAGTAACTGAATACCGGGCCGGAACGTATATCTACAATGACCGCTCCCTGATCCATCGCGGCGCCTGCACCGAGAGCGAATGCGCCTTGCATGTTCTGGCCAGCGTTGTAAGCCGCCATTCGCCGGGCCGCGCCATCATCGATGCCGGTTCAAAGGTGCTGACGAGCGACCTGCTCGGCATGCAGGATTACGGCCTCGTGGTCGGCCAGCCGGGCGTGATCGTATCGCGGCTCGACGAAGAGCACGGCTACCTCGACAAGGCCGGGGGCGGCATCGCGCTCGATGTGGGCGACAAAGTGCGTATCATTCCGAACCACGCCTGCGTGGTTTCGAACCTGTTCGACCGCGTGGCGCTGGTCAGCGGCAACGATGTGCTGGGCTTTGTCGATGTCAATGCCCGCGAGCGCATCGACTGGGCGCATTCCTCGGTCTGACCGGGGTTCCGCGGCTTTGGCCAGTGCATTGAACAGCGCGCCCGCCTGAACCTCTCCGGCCTCACCCTGAGCCTTTGATCGGGCGGTGCTGTCCCGTTACAGGGTCTGCGTCACCTTGCGCAGGCGGACGGGATGATCCGGGTCGCAGCCGCGCGCCCGCGCCAGCTTCTCGGCGAGATCGTAGAACGAGACCAGCATAACCAGCGCATCAAGCAGAGGATGTTTGCAAGGCCGGAACCGCAAACGATCTTCGGTATCAGGCCCCTCACCGGCCACAAGGACATGCCCGCCCGCCGATCTCAGCTTTTCAATGGCGGTTTGCATGGCCGCGAATGAAGCGTCCTTCGGGTGGAAGGCCAGAACCGGAAAGCCGCGATGCACCAGTTGCAGCGGGCCATGCATGACTTCCGCGCCGCTGAACGGCTCGGCATGGAGCATGGCGGTTTCCTTCAGCTTCAGCGCCGCTTCATGGGCGATCGGCAGGGCCGGGCCGCGCCCGATTATATAGGCGCTCGGCGCCTCACGAAGCAGCATCAGCGGAGCCTGCCAATCGGCTTCGATGGCTGCTGTCATGGCCTCGGGAAGGTCATGCAGCGCCTGAAGCAGGTGGGCATCCTGTTTCCACTCGGCCAGAATTGCGGCAAGGGCCAGGGCGGACATGACAAAACTCTTGGTGGCCGCGACGCTGGTTTCCGGCCCTGCGTGAATCTGCACCACGGCATCGGCCCCTGCGGCCAGCGGGGAGTCCCCGTCATTGACGACCGCAAGCGCAAAAGCTCCGGAAGAACGGGCCGAGGCCTGCAGGGCAACTATGTCCGGGCTCTGGCCGGACTGGGACACGGAGACGATCAGCGCGCCAGATACTTTCAGCCGGGCCTGATAGACTGAGGCAACCGAAGGCCCGATCGACGCCACGGGAAGCCCAAGCAGAATTTCAGCCAGATATTTGAAATAGCCGGCCGCATTGTCCGAGGAGCCCCGCGCGCAGGTCACCGCAAAAGCCGGATCAAGATCGCGCAAGGTCGCGCCGATCTGCCTGAGATTAGCGCCTTCCCGAGCAAAAAATTCGCCGATTATGGCGGGAATCTGCCGGATTTCCCGCGCCATGGCGGTGGTGGCGCTATGTGTCATCCACTCATACCCTCAACGTCTGCATCAACGCACAGCGGCTTGCCGATCATTTCAATTTACTGGTGCTGCCGCTTCTATCGCCTGCTTCACCCAATCCAGCCGGGCCGCCGGTATCAGCCCGAAATTATAGAAATTCACGCCGCCGGCTCCGGCGGAAACGGCGGCCTGCACCCTGGCGGCCAGATCCGCGGCATCCCGCATCTCAGGCCAGAACACCCGGAAGCCCGCGCCAAGATAGCGGTCCGGCCCGATGGCCGCCCGAGCACGGCGGAGCATATCACGGGTTTCATCCGCGCTCATGTCATAGGCGCAGAAGATCATGCCATCGCTGACCCGCGCCAGCGCTGTGGTATCGCAGCCGCTGAGCCAGCCATCGAGAATATCGATCACATAAAGCCGGGTTGCCGGATGGGTATGTTCGCGCATCGCCGCGACAAGGCTCGTCACCGGCTCGCTGCGCCAGCGCACATAATCCAGAATTGCCGGTTCATTGCTGAAGTTATTGAAGCCGCCTTTCTGGAAATCGGGCCAGCGCGGCGCGGGAACCGCCCGTTCAAACGCTTCGCAGATCAACGTGCGCGCGCGCGCGCGCGCCGCCAGCGCATCCACGCCCGCCTTACCCGAACGCGCGATACAGGCCGGGCAAAAGCACAACGACAGCAGAAAATCATCTTCAGCCGTAAGGCCGACGCCATCCTTCTCATGATGGTGACCATGGGCGTAGGGCATGAAGCAGGGCGTTTCCAGCTCGATGGAATCGGGGCGGTACTGCGCGCTCATATCCTGCACCAGAGCACAGACATAGGCGCGGGCATCTTCATGCGACGGGCAGAGGCTGAAGGAATTTCGGTGCCCGAAGGCATTCTCGGTGGTGACATCCGGATGGAGCATGCCGAGGCGCGAATTATGCAGACAAACGGTCCAAGCCGAAACGCCAAGGCCGGTGCGCTCGCGCATATCCACAAGCTGACGCAGCACATCGCCCTTGGCCAGAATATCGGCGGCCCTCGGCTTCAGCCGGGATTTCTGCCAGGCATCCCGCGTGGGCCTGAAATAAATCACGCCGTCCTCGGGATAATAGACTTTCTCCGTGGCAAAGCGCGGCTGGAGAAAGCGTCCCGCATGATAGGATGCGGCAAGGCTGATGCTATTGAGCCCGGCACGCTCCTCAAGCTCGGCGCAGGTGCGCTCAATACCCAGCGCCTGCACATCCCAAGGATAGGTCCACATCGAGAACTGCATGTATTTTCCTATGCAAAAGCACTGAGGACCTGCCCCGGCAAGGCGCCGGTAACCTGCGACTGCGCGACAACTGCCTGCCCGGCTACCCAGACATGGCTTAGGCCCGAAGGCAGCAATGTGGGTTGGTCAAAGGTGGCGTGGTCGGCCACGTCGTCACCAAACAATACGAGATCGGCAATCATACCAGGCCGCACCAGCCCGCGTGCGGCCAGTCCGAACCTCTGGGCGGCCACGGATGTCATGCGGCGCACGGCATCTTCCAGCGGGAACCACCCGGCCTCGCGCACCAGCGGTCCGGCGATGCGCGGAAAGGTACCAAAGGCCCGCGGATGCGGCTTGGTACCCGGACGCGGCAGGCCATCGGAACCGAACATGTGCAGGCGATGCGTACAGGCGCAGCGCAGATCCGCTTCATCGAGCTGAAACAGGACGATGCCTGTCTGACCGTCATCCTCGCGGATCAGCCGCACCATGAGATCGAAAGGCCCGACGCCGGTTTCCTCGGCGGCAGCAGCCATATTGCGCCCTTCGAGATGTTTGAGCGCGGGCGAATTGATCGCAGACAGGCGCACATTTTCCCAGCCGATCAGCGCGACCTTGGACTGGATATGCGAATCCGCACTGCCCTGCTCGACCCAGCGCTGCAGATCCGTCCGGCTCGGCGCATCGTCGAGACGCGCCAGCAGAGCCGCATGGCCGCCCGCCAGCGCCTGCGGCGGCAGAAGCTGGAGAATATAACTGCTGCCCGCCGGATAGGGATACATATCGAAGCTGACATCGACGCCATCGGCGCGCGCCTGCTCCAGCCGCTCCAGCGCCTTGGGAATATTGCCCCAGTTTGGTCGCCCCGCCGACTGCAGGTGGGAAAGCAGCCCCGCGCATCCCGCCTGACGCAGGATAGCGGTAAACTCGTCGATGGCGGTCAGGAGACCGGCCTCATAGCTGCGGATATGCGCGGCCAGCACCTTGCCGTGGTCGCGGACTGTACGTGCCAGAGCCAGCATTTCCGAATTATCGGCATAGGCGCTGGGCGGATAGACCAGCCCGAGCGAAAGACCAGCCGCGCCTTGCACCAGCTGAGCAGCCAGCAAGGCCTGCATCCGGGCAATTTCGTCGGGCGTGGCCGCGCGCTGCTCAAACCCCATGACGGCAAGACGCAGCGCCGCATGTCCGACAAGCGAAATGACGTTGAGCGCAATGCCGCGCCGGTGCAACCCCTCGCGATAGGCCGCAAGATCGGCAAAGATTTCATCTGGCCGCGTTTCCCCCAGCAAGGAGGAAAAATGCTGGCGCAGCAGTTCCTTCGAACCTTCAACGGCCGGATAGAGCGAGAAGCTGCAATTGCCCGCCACGACAGAGGTGACGCCCTGCAGGATCTTCTCCGGCCGCAAAGGCTCGCGCAGGCCAATCAGATCATCGTGGCAATGCGCATCGATAAACCCCGGAGCAAGATATTGCGCATGTCCCTCGATGATCCGGCTTGCACCGGGCGAGAGATTTGATCCGATTTCGGCTATATGCGCACCGTCTATCCGCAGATCGGCGGCAAACCAGGGCGCGCCCGTACCGTCGATGATGCGGACATTGCGGATCAGCGTACTGTCGGCCATAGCCTTGCCTTCTTCTGTTATTTCGACACCGGCCAACTGACGTTCTCGTCAATCGGGAACGCCGGACGGGGTATGTTCACAAAGTTGAACCGCGAGAGAATCGGCGAGGTCAGGCCGGGAGCATCCACTTCGATAATCTGATCATGATTGAAAAATTCGTCAAATCCGGCCCTGAAATGCCCCCGGGACTTGACCACCGTCACCCGCGCCTTGGCAATATCGAGCCCCATCATCTCAAGAAATACCGGATCGGCGCATTGCGTGCGGATCGAGATGACCACGACCTGAATGCCGCCCAGATCCAGCAGCGCAGTAAGGCCGAGGTTCATGCGGCGGTTGGCATAAAAGCCGCGCCGTCCGACGCAATCGCCGTCCTTGACAGCCAGAACCGTGGCTTCTGCCTCAAACCGCTCGGAAAACGGATCGTTGACGAGATTGCGATTGAACACCGCGCGGAACCTGGCGCCCTCGCCAAGACGATGCGCTTCCGCCGCCAGCAGCGGATCGTTGAAAACGCCCATGATGACGCCCGTAACTCCGGCCTCCTTCAGGGCGGCAAGAATCCATGTCGTATTGCCGTTGCCGCCGCCGCCGGGATTATCCGCCACATCGGCCAGCGCAACAGCGGGCAATGACGGGTCCGCCGCCACCTGAGCGGCACGCCTGATCGCCTCATCAAGCGGCGTCAGCACAGGGCGGTATCGCTGATGGTCCGCCCATGCAAAACGGGCCAGCGCATCGGCCACGCCCTGCGCCTGTGCCTTGTCGCTACGCGCCGTCACCAGAATGGCGAGGCCGTTCTTCGGCGTATCGGCATAGGCGAAGCCGCCAAAAATCGAGACATTCAGAATATCGCCCTGAACCAGTTCCTGACCACGGTTGATCAGATCGGCATAAGGCCCTGCGGCTGTGAGCAACGTGACGGTCGGCGGCGTTATCGGCAGCCGCAGAAAGGCTTTTTGCGGCTTCATGCCGCCGAAAAGGTCAAGCATGGCGCGGGCTGCCTCCACGCCGCGCTCGACCATATCCACATGCGGATTTGTGCGATAGGCGACTATGACATCGGCGCAATCGACCATGGTCTGCGAGACATTGCCGTGCAGATCCAGCGTTGCCACGACCGGCACGGCCGGGCCGACCATCTCGCGCACCATCCGGAAGATCGTGCCGTCCGGATCGCGGTCCTCGGTGGTGATCATGGCGCCGTGATTGCAGATATAAACACCGTCAAGCGGCATGGCTGCGGCAAGGCGCGCGCGCATCTCCTCAAGGCTGGCGTTGAAAAATGCGTGATCCATCGGGCCGCCCGCCTCGACCAGACCAAACAGGATCGGCACGTTGATCCATTCGCATTTGCTGTCAAGCGTGGCGCAGAAACTGCGAAGCTCGGCCGGAAGGCGCGAATCGGCGCTGACCAGTTCGTCAAGAATCTCGTCGCCCGCAACATAAAGCCGGCTGAGGAAATCTTCCTTCTGGATCACCGGAGCAAAGCTGTTGCTCTCCAGCATCAGCCCAAGAACTGCAATGCGCTTCGCCCCTTTCGGCTTCATGTCCTGTCCCTTCCATCATGTTCCGGTCAGAGCATAACAGCCTCAGACAAGCGGGGGCCAATGCAAGCTTGGTCTAGGGCAATGCCCCCAAGGTATTGGCCTCAAAATATCGGCCCGCGCGACATGAGCCCGCGCAACTTGGGCCAGCGCAACTTGGGTCAGACCTCGGCGCCGCCGGTGACGAATGCCCAGAACTCTTCCGATTTGGGGGGCAGCGGATCGCGCGAGCGGCACAGGCAGATTTCCACCGGCACGTGCCAGCTCTCATCGCCGGCCAATGCGAGCGCGCCCGAGGCCAGTTCCGAGCGGATCTGGCTCTCCGGCAGCCAGGCTGTGCCGCGCCCCGAACAGGCCATGGATTTCAGCACCGCCGCAAGGTGCGAGACAAACACCCGGTTGAGATGCGGCGGTGCCGCGCGTTGCGACAATGCGTTTTCGACAGCACGTCCGATAGCGGATGTTTCGGCATATTCGAGATAATCCACCGGACTCTGGCGCGTGCCGGGAAGCAGAACCGGCGGCGTGCCGTCCTCGCGCGGAGCCGTCACCGGCAGCAGCCGGTCATGGCCCACCTTGAATATGGCGAAATGCGCCTGAGGCAGGTTGATATCCACTTTCGGATGCGTGTGCGTGAGCATGAAGTGGCAATCCCCGCGCAACAGGGCACGCACGCAATGCTCGAACTGGTCCGTATCCAATCGCGTGCTCAGAACCCGGTAGCGCTCCTCGATACTGCGTATCCAGTCGGGGAAAAAGGTCAGGGACAGGCTATGCGTGGCGCTGAACTTGATGGTGTTGGCCGCCACCCTGTCCGTCTGGCGGATATCCTCGCGCGCCTGATACAACCGCCGCAGAATTTCCTCGACCGTGGGGCGGAAACGCTCGCCCGCCGGCGTCAGCGTGATCGGCTGGATCGAGCGGTCGAACAGACGCGCGCCCACCCATTCCTCAAGACTCTTGATGCGGCGGCTGAAAGCTGGCTGCGTCGTATAGCGCAAATCCGCCGAACGGGAGAAATTTCGCGTGTCTACCAGACTGAGAAAGTCCTCCAGCCATTTGATTTCCATTGAAAGATGCCCCTGCTGAAGTCAATAAGTATATTAAAAATGTATATTATGAGACACAAATGCAATTGCCGCATGACGTCATCCGCAATCAGCATTCGTCAAATCCGGTCGGAAAACCGTAATCTTTCCCTCTGCATCCCTATATTGGGACCAACTCCCGACAACCGCAACCCATTCCACCCGAAGGAGATATCGATGATCGGAAATGTCAGGCCCTATTGGCAGAACTTCATCGGCGGAACATGGGCCGACAGCGCCGGCGGAGAGCGTATCAGAATCGAGGATCCGGCCACCGGCAAAACGATCAGCGAAGTGGCGCGCGCCATGCCCACCGACATCGATGCCGCCGTAAGGGCCGCGCGCGCAGCCTTCAACCGCCGTGCGATGCAGGACATGCGCCCGGCGGCGCGCGGCGAACTGATGTTCGAGATCGGGCGTCAGCTGATCGCCATGCGCGATGAGATCGCCACGGTTGAGGTCTTCGACAACGGCAAGACATGGGCTGCCGGACAGGCGGAAGTTGACCTGACCGTGCGTTACCTGACCTATTACGGCGGCATGGCCGATAAACTCGAAGGGCGGCAGATTCCTCTGGGTCCCGATTGCATCGATTATACGATCCACGCGCCGTTCGGCGTCTCGGCGCAGATTGTGCCCTGGAACGGGCCGCTGCCAGTCGGCGCGCGCTCAATCGCCTGCGCTCTGATAACCGGCAATACGGTGGTGCTGAAATCTCCGGAAGATTCGCCGCTCAGCCTGTTCCTGCTGGCCGAAGCCTGCCAGAAGGCGGGTGTGCCGGAGGGCGCGGTGAATATTCTATGCGGCTATGGCTGGGATGCCGGCGCCGCGCTGGTGTCGCACAACGACATCGACCATATCGTGTTCACCGGTTCGGTCGCCACCGGCAAGAGCGTGCTGCGCGCCGCGGCCGAGCGCGTCATTCCCTGCGTCATGGAACTGGGCGGAAAATCTGCGGGCATTGTCTATGCCGATGCCGACCTTGAGCGCACGGTTAAAAATGCTGCGCGCGGCATCTTTCACCATGCGGGACAGATCTGCTCCGCCGCCTCCCGGTTGCTGGTGCAGCGCCCTGTCTATGACGCGGTTGTGGCCGGCCTGAAGGCGGAGGCCGAAAAGCGCACAGTCGGCCCCGGCCTTGAGAGCAAAGACATGGGGCCGCTGATTTCAGCCCGGCAACTGGACCGCGTCGAAGGCTTGTGTCATCAGGGCGTGACGGAAGGCGCGCGGCTGGTGACCGGCGGCGAGCGCCTGAAAAACACCGGCGGGCATTTCATGCCGCCCACGATCTTCGCCGACGTAACACCGGACATGACGGTGGCACGGGAAGAATTCTTCGGCCCTGTCATGGTGGTTTTGCCCTTCGATACGCCGGAGGAGGCGGTGGCGATTGCCAATAGCACCGATTATGGCCTTGCAGCGGGCGTTTTCACCCGTGACCTGAAACTCGCACACTGGACGGCAGAGCGCCTTGTGGCTGGGCAGGTCTATGTCAATGATTGGTGGGTCGGCGGCGTGGAAACGCCATTCGGCGGCACGAAACGCTCAGGCTATGGCCGCGAAAAGGGACAGGAAGCCCTTCTCGGCTATGTCCAGACCAAGAATGTCGGCATAAGACTCTAGAACATCAGGGATGCAGGCAGAAACAGCCGTGCGCATCCCTCCCCCTTACACACTCTTTTGCCCCTCACCCCAACCCTCTCCCCGCAAAGCGGGGCGAGGGGGACAGTTCTGTCGGAACGCAACTTCATAGATTTGCTCGTCATGGCCGGTCCTCCGGCCAAGCCCGCGTCTCAGATGCGCTTGCCGGTGGCCTCGTCAAAGACATGGGTCTTGGCGACATCGATGGCGAGGCGGATCTGCTCCTTGTGGGCAAAGCTGTGGCGCGTGCCGAAGGATGCGCAGATCGGTTTGCCCGCGAGGGTTGCAAAGACTTCAATGCCGGGGCCGGTCGGCTCCACAACATTGACCTCCGCCGGAAGCCCGTCGAGAGATCCCGCCAGCGAAAAGGCCTCGGGCCGCACACCATAGACCACGCGCTGTCCCGGCTGAGCTTCCACGTCGCCAGCGGGCAGCAGGACGGCGCCGTCATCGGATCTGACATTGCTGCGATCATTCTCGCGGTGGAACGTGCCGGAGATAAAATTCATCGCGGGCGAGCCGAGGAAGCCCGCGACAAACAGATTGTCCGGCCGGTCGTAAAGCTCCAGAGGCGTGCCGATCTGTTCAATGCGACCGGCATTCATCACCACGATACGGTCGGCCATGGTCATGGCCTCGATCTGGTCATGCGTGACATAGACGGTGGTGGTGCGGAACTGCTGATGCAAGGCCTTGATTTCGGTGCGCATCTGCACGCGCAGCTTGGCGTCAAGATTGGACAGCGGCTCATCGAACAGGAACACCTTGGGATGGCGCACAAGAGCCCGGCCCATGGCGACACGCTGGCGCTGGCCGCCGGACAATTGCCGCGGCGAACGGGAAAGGTAATCCTTGAGGTTAAGAATGCCAGCAGCCTTGCCGACCTCAGCCTCGATCTCGGCCTGCGGACGCTTGCGCAGGCGCAGGCTGAAGGCCATGTTCTCGAAAATCGACATATGCGGATAGAGCGCATAGCTCTGGAACACCATGGCAATATCGCGGTCACGCGGCTTGACGTTATTGACGACGCGCCCGCCGATGCGAAGTTCGCCGTCGGTTACGTCGGAAAGACCCGCGATCATGCGCAGCAATGTGGATTTGCCGCAGCCCGAAGGGCCGACCAGAATCACAAATTCCTCATCGGCGATGTCGATATTGATGTCTTGAAGAATGCGGACCTGGCCGTAGCTCTTGCCGATGCCGCGAATTTCCACAGAAGCCATGACGTGAAATCCTTTTAGAATTGCGCACCAAGGGCCGCTGCGGCCGCCTGCTGCAAAAATAAACCTACTTGACCGCGCCGAGCGCCATGCCGCGGATCAGATAGCGCTGCAGCCAGGAGAACAGCACCGCGACAGGCACCGTGGCCAGCAAAGTTGCCGCCATCACGTGATGCCATTCGATCTGATAGCGGCCCGCGACCTGCGCAAAGACCATCACCGGCAGGGTATAATTTTCGGAAGAGCGCATCATGGTCAGCGCCAGCACGAATTCGTTCCAGCTGTTGATGAAGGTGAACATAGTGGTCACCACGATGGCAGGCACCGCCAGCGGCAGGAAGATGCGGAACAGGCTGACGATGGGCGTGGCGCCGTCGATAGCGGCGGCCTCCTCCAGCTCGTAGGGCACAGTATCGAAATAACTGCGCAGCATCCATATGGTGAAGGCCAGATTGAACGCCGCATAGGTCAGCACCAGCGAATTCAGGTTGTTGACCAGACCAAAATTGACCATCAGCCGGAACAGGCCGAGAACCAGAACAATGGGCGACATCATCTGCGTCACAAGCAGGAACTTTTCATACAGGTTCTTGCTGCCAAACCGGTAGCGCGAAAGCGCATAGGCGGCAGGAATTCCCAGTAACAGCGCCAGCAGCGTCGAGCCGATGCTCACATAGAGCGAATTGAGCAACGCGCCGCCGAAATTCACCTTGTCCCACATCTCGACAAAATTGGACCAGCGGAACGCGCTGAATGTCCATGTCGGCGGATAGGTAAACAATTCGTCGCGCGGGCGCACGGCGGAGACGAACATCACGCCGAATGGAAACAAGATGATGACGACGAGCGGCGAAAGGATCGCCCAGCAGATGATGCTTCGGACAAGACGGGACATCAGGGATTTGCTCCCTCTTCAGAGGATTGGCCAGCGTTGCGCGAAACCAGCCCGACATAGACAATGGTGAAAGCGAACAGAATGAAGAACATCACCAGCGACACGGCCGAGGCCTTGCCAAGCTGACCGAAACGGAAAGCCAGCTTGTAAAGATAAGTGACCAGAATATCGGTCTCGTTGGCCGGGCCGCCTTCCGTCATCACCCAGATGATGGGGAAGGAGTTGAACACATAAATAACGTTCAGCACCACCGCGATGTTGAGAAAGGGCCGCATCAGCGGCAGCGTCAGCTTGCGGAACTGCTGCCAGCGCGTTGCGCCGTCAACCCGCGCCGCCTCGTAGATATCCTGTGGCAAGGACGAGAGGCCGCCGAGCAGGATTGTGGTGGTGAAGGGAATGGAAACGAGAATCCCGACCAATATCTCGACGGTGAAAGCCAGTTTGGCGGTTGCCAGCCATTCGACAGGCTGGCTCAGGATGCCGAGATCCATCAAGGTGGCATTAAGCAGCCCGGCGCGCCCGCTCAAAGCCCAGCGCCAGACCACCGCCGTCATCGTGAGCGACACCGACCAGGGCAGCATGATGATGATGCGCGCGAGGCCGCGACCGATGAAATCCTCGTTCAGCACCAGCGCCACCGGCATGGAGATCAGCAGGGTGGCGCCAACGACCGTACCCGTCCAGATCAGTGTGCGGATCAGCGAGGCGAGAAACAGCGGGTCGTTGAGCACGTCCTGAAAATTGGCAAGCCCGGAAAAGCCCTGCAACAGGCCGAAACGGCTGACCTCATGCGCCGAACTCCAGGCCAGATCAAGAACCGGATAGCCGATGATGAAAAATGTCAGCGCGAAACTGGGCAATATCAACCACAGCGGCGCGGACCGTAACACCGATTTCATACCGTTTCCCTCATCGAAGCCGCCATTCCGGAACAGTCCTTTCGGCGTATGACCGGCCTTTTCGGAATTGGCCGGCCCGGAACAAGAATACACAATTGAGAATAAAAAAAAGGAAGAGGGAGGATACCCCCCTCTTCCTTCAGGGAGAGCTATTTGCTGGCCCGGATCTCATCGATCTTGGTGGCCGCAGCCTTCATGGCGCTGTCAACCGGTTCCTGACCCAGATAGATTTTCTGCAGGGCCTGCACCGTCGTATCGGCAATTTCTTCCCAGTGCGCGATGGTCGGAGCAAACTTTGCATAAGGCAGACCGGCGGCAAAGGCGGCAATGTCCTTGTCGGTCTTGTAGTAATCCTCGGCGGCATTGGCCTTCAGCACCGGCAGGAAGCCTTCACCCTTGTCGAAACGGTCACGCCATTCCGGCTGATAGGAGAACTTCATGAACTTCCAGGCCGCATCCTTGACCTTGGACGAGGAGAACATCATCAGCGTGTCGGTCACGCCATAGGTGGCCTGAGCCGCCTTGGTCGGGAACGGCAGAACTGCATAATGCAGGTTCGGAGCCTCGGCCTTCACCTGCGGGATCAGCATCGGGAAGGTGAAGATCATGCCAACCTTGCCCTGCTTGAACAGGTTGAACACATCCTCGCGGCTGTAGTTGGTGGGCGACGGCTGCGTCAGCTTCTCGGTGATCATCTTGCGGTAGAAATTGGCCGCATCGAGCGCAGGCTGCGTGGTCAGCGCACTCTTGCCGTCCTTGGTGAAAATATCGCCGCCGAAGGTCCAGAGCGCATAGTAATAATAGGCGTCGGTCTCGATTTCCTTGCCCTGCAGACCGAAGCCGAAGGTGTCGGGAAGCTTCGAAAGCTTCTGGGCGGCGGTGTAGAGCTCATCCCAGGTCTTCGGCGGTTCGGCGCCGGCTTTCTTGAGAAGGTCGAGATTGACCATCATGGCGCGCGCCGAAGCGGCCACGGGCAGGCCCATGGTCTTGCCGTTGATCACCGAAGGCGCCATGAAGGCATCGATAAACTGGCCCTTGACCTCAGGCGTAAGGTAGGAATCCATCGGCTCGGCCACGCCCTGCTGCGCAAAGTCGACCAGCCAGCGGGTGCCGATGATGGAGATGTCCGGAGCGGAACCGCCGGCAATATCGGTGGTCAGGCGCTGGAGCAGATTGTTCCACGGCACGACCTCGATGTCGATCTTGATGTCGGGATTCTGCTTCTCGAAAGCAGCCGCCATTTCCTGATAATACTTTCCAGTAAAGGAACTATATTCCGCGACAGTAAAATGCACGGTTGTCGCGGCATATGCTGTAGTCTGCAAATAGAAGCTGCTCAGAGCCGCCGCCGACACAACGGCAGCTTTCTTCAAAAACGAAAAACCCATGCCTCATCTCCAATATTTAGCGCCATTTTCAGAAATTTTCAGCGTTTGACCATTTCAGTATGCGCTACGTCTGCGACCGTGGATAATAGAAAGATAGCATCACGGTATGAGAACGACGGCATAGCTTGGCGCCGGAATTCGGCAGGCCATGCCTGCCGCCCGGCGTTCATTCTAACGCGCGCCCGCGTCGCGCCAGGAATATTGCGGCGCAAAGCCAAGTACGCGCTTTGCCTTGTCGATGGAGAGCAGCGTTTCATGCTCGCCGATCTTGCGGGTCATCTTTACGCCGGGGAAAACCTCCCGCATCAGCGCAGCGCTGGAGCGGCGCATCACCGTATCGGCATTGGCGATGATGAAATGATCCGCGCCGACAAAATCGACCGTCAGGCTGAGCCGCACGGCCTGGGCGAAATCGCGCGCATCGATGTAGGACCACAGGTTCCATTCGCGAAAGCGCGGCGTTTCCTGCCAGCTTTCAAAACGCGCATAATCCTCCGGCGCCATCACGTTGGAGAGACGCAGGCCGATGAAGGTCGAATCCGGATTCCAGCGGTGAAACTGCCGGGCCATTTCCTCGCCCAGCACCTTTGAGAGCGAATATGCGCTTTCCGGGCGAAGAGGATGGGCTTCGTCGATAGGCGCATAGGCGGGCGGCGCATCCGGGCTGAAGGGAAGGCCCAGCGTTGTTTCGCTCGATGCCCAAACCACACGCTTGATGCCAACCTGCATGGCCGCATCAAAGATATTGTAGGTGCTGGCGACATTGTTGCGGAAGGTCACGTCTTCGGGGCAAAGATCCGGGGCCGGAATGGCGGCAAGATGCACAACCGCATCCGCCTGACGGAAGGGGCGGAACGGATGATCGCGCCCGCCGGTCCAGCGCAGAGCATCGATCGTCTGGCCCAGATCATTGAGATCGACCTTATAGAACGGGCAGCACGGATCGCTGGAGCGCTGGGTATCGACATTCAGAACCTGATAGCCCTGCTCAACCAGATCGCGGCACACGGCCCGGCCCGCCTTGCCGCTGCCACCGGTCACAATGATGTTCTTCATGATCGCGTCCCTTTCAGTTGGATTGTCCCCGGACGGGACTTGATCCTGCAGTCTTAAGTCCGGGCTGGTTTGTTTGCGAATGCGAATATTTAATCAGACTATGTAGCATCGGCATTGGCCAGTGCCGCTCTGGCGTGAATAGACTTCAAACTGGGATTTTGGAGCATGTTGCGTTTTGACGGAAACAATCGCAAGCCTTGCCTCGCTCCCCTCATCCTGAGCGTGTCGAAGGATGAATGGGGAGCGGGAGACGGTTCACACGAAACGCAACAAACTCTGACGTCCGGGACCACTGAATCTGCGCCCCTCAAGGGCCGTTATCTGCAAAAAGGATCCATCCTTGTCGCGTCACGCCGCTAAAATTGCTCTTGTCACCGGGGCCGGCCACGGAATTGGACGGGCCATCGCCACGCGTCTGGGGCGGGAGGGTGCGAAAGTTGCCGTTCTCGAAATCGATGCGGCTCTGGGCCGGGAGACCTGCGCCCTGCTGCAGGATCAGGGGACTCCCGCCTATTTCGTTCACGCCGACCTCACTCAGCCGGAAGTAACCGCTCAGGCCATTGCCGAAGTCGAAAAAAACTTCGGCCCGGTCGAAATTCTGATCAACAATGCGGCCTACACCAAGACCTCGACCTTCGCGGAAATGAACACGCAGGACTGGGTGCGCGAAGTCGATATCAATCTCAACGGCACATATAACGCCATTGCCGCAACGCTGCCTTTCATGGTGGAGCGCAAAAGCGGCGCCATCGTCATCATCAGCTCGGTGAATGGCGTGCGCTATTTCGGCAATCCGGCCTACAGCGCCGCAAAGGCCGGCACCATCAATCTCGCCATGTCGATAGCCACAGAATATGGCCCGCACGGCATCCGCTGCAATGCCGTCTGTCCCGGCTCGGTACGCACCGACGCCATTTCCTGGCAGAAACGGCTTGAGCGCGATCCCGATGTGTTTGAGAAGCTTGGCCGCTGGTATCCGCTTGGCCGCGTGGCCGTGCCCGACGACATTGCCCGTGCCGTCTCCTTTCTGGCCTCGGAGGATGCCGGTTACATTACCGGCGCCGTGCTGCCCGTCGATGGCGGCTTGCTGGCCAGCATGAAGGTGATGATCGACGACATCAATCCTTAGAACCAGACTGCTTTCAACCGGAGGGCCTTGATATTGATTATTCTTCCTGAATCCTTGTTGCGCGATCTCGTTTCCGTTGAGGATGCCCTGTCCTGCGTTGAGGCGACTTTCGCCGCGATGGCGCGCGGACAGGCCCGCAATTATCCGGTCGTGCGCGAGGAACTGGGCCATCAGGATGCCGTGTTCGGCGTCAAGACCGGCTATGACGCGAGCGCGGGCGTGCTCGGCCTCAAGGCCGGCGGCTATTGGCCGCACAACGGTGCCAGAGGCGTCACCAACCATCAGTCCTCAACACTGCTGTTCGATCAGGATACCGGCAAGGCAAAGGCACTTGTCAGCGCCAATTACCTCACGGGCATCCGCACCGGCGCTTCCAGCGCGCTGGCCAGCAAATATCTCTCCCGTGCCGACAGCCGCACTCTCGGCATCATCGGCACCGGCGTGCAGGCGACCTATCAGCTGCTTGCGACCCGCGCGGTCCGGCCTATCGAAACAGTCCTCGCCTGGGACCCTTCAGCGGCCAATCTGGAAAAGTTCGGCGCATTCGTGGAGAGCCTCGGTTTAACCTTCCATCCGCAGAGCGAGCGGCAGGCGCTTGCTGCAGCCAGCGATATCATCGTCACCGTGACGCCCGCAAAGGCGCCGCTGATCGAAGCTGGCTGGGTGCGCCCCGGCACGCACATCTCGGCCATGGGCGCCGACACCCGCGGCAAGCAGGAGCTCGATCCGCGCTTGATCGCCACGGCTGCAGTCTATGTCGATGAGGTGACACAGGCCCTGACCATAGGCGAATGTCAGCATGCCTACGGGCAGAAGCTGATCAGCGAAGCCAGTCTGCGCGGCACGATCGGAGCAGTTATCGCCGGTCTGGCGCAGGGCCGTAAAAGCGAAGATGAAATCACCATATTCGATGGCACCGGCGTTTCCCTGCAGGATCTGGTCGTGGCCGAACTTGCCGTGACACTTGCCGGGCAGCGCGGCCTCGGCACACGCGTCTCCGATTGGTAATGAAGGGGGCTCGCGCCCCCTTTTGCTTGCCCTGTCCTACCAGCCGTTGATCCGGGGCCAGAAGCCCAGCACTTCCTGATGATCGGCTTTTTCCGTATCGATGACGTGATAGCCGTCGTACATTGCGGCGGTCATGCAGACGTGATTGGGGTAAATGCGAACCCGCCGGCCAATTGGCATATCCGACATCGGCACATTCCCCAGAACAATCTCGCCATGTTCCTGATAGACGCGGCTGATAATCAGCTGCGGATCAAAAACGCGGCCGTGCTCGTCGGTGACGAGCCCAAAGCCGACATCGTTCGGTACGGCCTGCGTGCTGCGGTCCTTTGAAAGAGCCAGCCCGCCGGCATCGACATGAATACGGCCGAATTCGGCGCGCTGGCCAATCACTTCGGCAAGCACGGAAACCGCGAGGTCGTCAAAAGAACATGTTCCGATCTGCGCCTGAAACATGTCGCCGAACATATAGACGCCGACGCGCACTTCCGTGACCTCGGACATATCGGCGGAATGAAGCGCGGTCGGCGTTGAGCCGACGCTGACAACGTCAAAGACATGACCCGCCCGGCGCAGGCGATGCGCGGCGTGAACCGCGCCGCCTCTCTCGTCGCTGGCGACTTGCTCAACCGCCTTGATCGAGCGCGATGCATAGGAATGTCCCGCGTGAGTCATGACGCCTGCCAGTTCGGCATGCGGCGACTCCTTGAGAATGGCCGCAATGTCCAGCAATTCGGCGGAGTCGGCAAAAACGCCGGAGCGGTTCTCGCCGCTGTCCACCTCGATCAGCACGCGAAAGCGGCAGCCCAGTTCGCCGCCCCGCGCCGCAATCGCCCTGGCCACGCCGACATTGTCCGTGGCAAGCGTCAGATCGACGCCGCGCGCCATCAGCGCTGCTGCGCGCTCCAGTTTGTCCGGCACGATGCAGACGGCATATTGAATGTCCTTGATGCCGTGCCCGGCAAAATATTCCGCTTCCTTCAGTGTCGAGACGGCGATGCCGCTCGACTTCCCGTTGAGCACCACATGCGCCACGTCGATGGATTTTGCCGACTTCATATGCGGCCGCAGCGCAACGCCATTTCTGAGCGCAGCATCCGACATGCGGCGCGCATTCCGGCGCAGCTTCGCCAGATCGAGCACCAATGCAGGCGTAGGGATTTGCGAGAGCTTCATGACATACCCCCAGGGACCGCTGTGAGGCTGCCACCCGGCGACAGGCGCGCTGATCTATCTTCAAAATGGTTCACGGCTGTTTCCATTTTCTCTCGGCCACGGATGATTCAAGGCCGCAGACGGACTGCCTGCGTCTTAATCATTTCTGCTGTCTTGTGATTACCGGCTAAATTACCCGTTTGCCCAATGCCGTGTCGTTCTAGGATGATGCAAGGACGGTATGCAATGGCTCACCATACGGCGACGATATGAAAAATATTGTTCAAATATCTGAATTAGTTTACTTTTTTAAAAATCTCAAACATATGATCAATGATCGTTTCCCAAGTCTGCCGGTTGCGTGTCGAAAATAAAATGTCTGGACATCGCACCCGGATATTGGCTTAGACCTGCCCATCCAATAACCAGATCGATGCTGCCGCCTGAAAAGGCGCGCCACAATCAAGATAGGATAAAGCTTATGCGCAACCATTCCATCGCCGTGATTCCCGGAGACGGCATCGGCCCTGAGGTCATCGATGCGGGTGTCCGGGTGCTCAATGCGCTGCAGGCTCGTCGCGGCGACGTGAACTTCAGCTTCACCAGCTTCGACTGGGGGTCCAACTATTACAAGAAGCACGGCGCGATGATGCCCGCCGACGGGCTGGCGCAGCTCAGGCCCTTCGATGCCATATTTTTCGGCGCTGTCGGCGCGCCGGATGTGCCGGACCACATCACGCTCTGGGGCTTGCGCCTGCCCATTTGTCAGGGTTTTGATCAATATGCCAATGTGCGCCCGACCAGAATCCTGCCCGGGATCAGTTCGCCGCTGGCCGGCGTCAGGACCGGCGATCTGGACTGGGTCATCGTGCGCGAGAATTCGGAAGGCGAATATTCCGGCCATGGCGGCCGCTCGCATCGCGGGCTGCCGGAGGAAGTGGCCACCGAAGTGGCTGTATTCACCCGCACCGGCGTCGCCCGCATCATGCGCTATGCCTTCAAACTGGCGCAGGCGCGCCCGCGCAAATTGCTGACAGTCGTCACGAAATCCAATGCGCAACGCCACGGCATGGTAATGTGGGACGAGATCGCCGCGGAGGTCGCAGCCGAATTTCCCGATGTCACATGGGATAAAATGCTGGTCGACGCCATGACCGTGCGCATGACCCTGAAGCCGCAGAGCCTCGACACGATCGTGGCGACAAATCTCCACGCCGACATTCTGTCTGATCTGGCGGGGGCGCTTGCTGGCAGCCTCGGCGTGGCCCCGACCGCCAATATCGATCCCGAACGCCGGTTCCCATCGATGTTCGAGCCGATTCATGGCTCAGCGTTCGATATCACCGGCAAGGGCATAGCCAACCCCATCGCGACCTTCTGGACGGCCGCGCAGATGCTTGAGCATATCGGCGAAGCGGAGGCGGCCGGCGATCTGATGCGGGCGGTGGACCGCGTCTGCGCTGCGGGCATCATGACGCCGGACGTCGGCGGCACAGCCACCACGGCGGAGGTAACGCACGCCGTGATTGAAACCATCCAGGGCCGGAACGAAGCACTGCGGACCGAATAGACCTGCCACGGCCCCGGCAGCCTTGCCGGGGCAGCCTGAGTTCTTGGGCGCCGTCCACCTTGGATCGCACTCCGAGGCCAGCTTTCACAAAAAGCGCCCATTCTAACAATTTTGCTCGCGCGATCAGCGACATAAGCATTGCCCGCCGCGGCGGAATTTCACATGTAAAACTTGTTTGAAATCAAAAATAGCGCCGCAGATCTGTTTTTAAATGTGGCGGAAATTTGCCTTTCAAGGGGTTATTATTGCTCATTTGTCAATTATCATTTGCTCGCACTGAATATTCTCTATCGCAGGTTTCCGGCCTATCTCTTGTCCATCAGCGGCGGGGACTTCTCAACAGAGACCCTCCGCAGTCTTAAATCGCTGAACAACAAGAAAAAACGGAGTACATATCATGAAGTTCATCAAGATCTCGGTCGCCGCCCTGAGCCTGGGCCTGCTGACAACTGCCGCATTTGCCGGAAACCATGGCCCGAGCAATCAGGAAACCCGCCCGGCTGCCGTCGACTTCTCCCCGACAGCTTCCACCGGCACGGTCGACGCCTCTGGCTACGTCGTAACCTATCCGACCAATGCGGATTCGATCCTCAAGGTTCCGGCTCAGCAGCGCAGCGTAACGGACACCGTCCACGCTTACCACTAAGCACAGCTAGTCGCGTATATCGCAAAAAATGGCGCCGCTGGGCGCCATTTTCTTTTCACGGCCGCGCATCGAGCGGCATTTTCAGGCTGTCGGAGCCCGGACATGGCGCTTACGGCGCATTGCCCGGATTTGAGCGCTTTCAGGAACGGGCCAGATCGAAGCGGTCCAGATTCATCACCTTGGTCCATGCCGCGACAAAGTCCTGCACGAAAGACGTGCCGGCATCGTCACAGGCGTAGACTTCCGCAATTGCACGCAGCTGGGAATTCGAGCCGAAAACCAGATCGACATCGGTGCCGGTCCATTTCAATGCGCCGGTTTCACGGTCGCGTCCCTCGAAGACATGCGGTGTCGCGGGCGATGCCGTCCAGACATTGGACATATCGAGCAGATTGACAAAGAAATCATTGCTCAACGTTCCGGGCCGGCTGGTGAATACGCCATGTGCGGAATGGCCGGTATTTGCGTTCAAGACGCGCAGACCGCCAATCAGCACCGTCATCTCCGGTGCGTTGAGCGTCAGCAATTGCGCGCGGTCCACAAGCAGTTCAGGCGCTGGCTGCGAAAGCCCATCCCCAACATAGTTGCGGAAGCCGTCCGCCTTTGGCTCCAGCACGGCAAAGGATTCGACATCCGTCTGCTCCTGCGCGGCATCGGCGCGCCCCGGCGTGAAGGGAACCTGCACCTCGTGCCCGGCGTTTCTCGCGGCCTGTTCGATGGCCGCACCGCCAGCCAGAACGATAAGATCGGCGAGCGAAACCCGCTTACCGCCCGATTGCGCGCTGTTGAACGCCTTCTGGAGTGTCTCGAGCGCACCGATCACTTTCGCCAGCTCAGCCGGAGCATTGACCGCCCAGTCCTTCTGCGGCGCAAGACGGATACGCGCGCCATTGGCCCCGCCCCGCTTGTCGGAACCGCGGAACGTGCTTGCCGAGGCCCATGCCGCAAAGACCAGCTGCGAAACGGACAGGCCCAGACCAAGTATTTTGGTCTTCAGTGCGGCAATATCTTTTTCGTCGACCAGTTCGTGAGTGACCTCCGGAATGGGATCCTGCCACAATTGCGGCTCCGACGGCACCAGCGGCCCCAGTCCCCGCACATAGGGGCCCATGTCGCGGTGCGTGAGCTTGAACCAGGCCTTGGCAAAAGCCTCGGCGAACTGATCCGGGTTCTCATGGAAGCGCTTCGAGATCGGCCCGTAAACCGGGTCCATCCGCAATGCAAGATCCGTGGTGAACATCACCGGCGTGTGGCGCTTGGACGGGTCATGTGCATCGGGCACCGTATTGGCCGCCTCAGGATTTTTGGGAACCCACTGCGTCGCGCCAGCAGGACTTTTCGTCTGCACCCATTCGTAACCGAACAGATTGTCGAAATAATTATTGTCCCATTTCACCGGATTGGTGGTCCAGGCGCCTTCAAGACCGCTGGTGATCGTGTCGCCCGCATTGCCGCGGCCAAAACTGTTCTTCCAGCCCAGTCCCTGTTCCTCGATTCCTGCGCCCTCAGGCTCGGGGCCGACATATTTGGACGGATCAGCCGCGCCATGCGCCTTACCAAAAGTGTGGCCACCGGCAATCAGCGCCACGGTCTCCTCATCGTTCATGGCCATGCGTGCGAAAGTCTCGCGGATATCCCTCGCAGAGGCCAGCGGATCCGGCTTGCCGTTCGGGCCTTCCGGATTCACGTAGATCAGGCCCATCTGCACGGCGGCAAGCGGGTTCTCAAGCTGCCTGTCGCCCGAATAACGCTCGTCGCCGAGCCATTTGGTTTCGGAGCCCCAATAGACGTCCTCCTCAGGCTCCCAGACATCCTCGCGTCCGCCAGCAAAGCCGAATGGCTTGAAGCCCATCGATTCGAGCGCGCAATTCCCGGCGAAAATCATCAGGTCGGCCCAGGAGATCTTGCGGCCATATTTCTGCTTGATCGGCCAGAGCAGCCGCCGCGCCTTGTCGAGATTGGCATTATCCGGCCAGCTGTTGAGCGGAGCAAAACGCTGCGCGCCCGATCCCGCGCCGCCGCGGCCATCGCTGATCCGGTAGGTTCCGGCGCTGTGCCAAGCCATGCGGATGAAAAATGGCCCATAATGGCCATAATCGGCCGGCCACCAGTCCTGCGACGTGCGCATCAGGGCAAGAATATCCTGCCGGAGCGCGTTCAGGTCGAGACTCCTGAATGCCTCGGCATAGCTGAACGTCTCGCCCATCGGGTCGGACAAGGCTGAATTCTGGTGGAGAATCCGCAGGTTCAGCTGGTTCGGCCACCAGCGTTGATTAGCCGAACTCCCGGTGGCGCTCTGACGGCGCGCGCCGCCCATCGGGCATTTGCCTGCTGTGTCGTTCATGGTCTTCTCCCATTAGCGTGACGTGAAGTGTCGTGATGTGCGGCAGAGATTGCACCTGCATTCCCTGTCGATCCCACATGCAGCTTATCAAAGCCGCTCCATTAGCTTAAGTTGTATTTCCTGATTACGACGATAAGGTGTCCTTATGATCAATCTGACGCTCAAACAGCTTCGCTATTTCGAGGCTTTGGCGCGACATGGCCATTTCGGACGCGCCGCCGATGCCTGCGCCATATCCCAGCCGGCTTTGTCGTTGCAGATCAAGGAAATGGAACAGACGCTCGGCACGGAGCTTTTCGAGCGGGGCGCACGTCAGATCCGGCTCACCAATTTCGGCGAGGTCTTCGCTTCGCGGGTGCATGGCATTCTGCAATCGGTCGACGAACTGGGAGATCTGGCGCGCGCCGCCCGCGACCAGTTGGTGGGGCGTCTGCGCATCGGCGTTATTCCGACGATCGCGCCCTATCTGTTGCCGACGATCATCGGCAACCTGACGCGCATGAACGCCAGCCTTGAAATACATGTGCGCGAAACGCTGACGCAAAAACTGATACAGGAACTGGCCGCAGGCCGTCTTGATACGGCGATTGTTGCCCTGCCCGTGTCCGAGCCCTCGCTGACCGAGGTGGCCCTGTTCGCCGAAAATTTCGTTCTCGTGCGGCCCGGCGAGGATGAGGGCAAGCCGGTGCCCAACCGGGAGGCGCTTCGCGAGATGAAGCTGCTTCTGCTTGAGGAGGGGCACTGCTTTCGCGATCAGGCACTGTCCTTCTGCAACATCCATTCGACCGTGCAACGGGAATTATTGGACGGCAGTTCCTTGTCGACATTGGTGCAGATGGTGGGCGCCGGCATCGGCGTCACTCTGATTCCGGAAATGGCGGTGGCTGTGGAAACGCGCTCGGCCAAAGTGTCGGTCTCGCGGTTCAGCGATCCGCAGCCCTCGCGAACGATAGGGATGGTCTGGCGCAGGACAAGTCCGCTGGCCAAGCAACTGCAGCAGATTTCCGAAGTCGTGCGCCGTTCGGCCAGCCTGCAGCGTCAGGTTCAGAGCCCGGACTGGCCATCGGCTACGATGTGAGCGCGCCTTCACCCCTGTCCGAGAGCCTTTCAGCGAAGGCCGGAAACGCGGGATCTGATCGAGCGGCAACAAGCCTAATTGCTGGAGACCTGCGGCAGAAACGAAAGCGCAGACAGGCCGAGGGAAGGCCGGCTGTTGTTTTTTGCCGGATCGGAGGCAATTTCCAGCGCCCAGTAAGACCGGTAGCGCGACTGCGGCGCGTCCACCCGGACAACGGCAACCCGCGCTGCATTCTTGAGCAGCATGTTCTCCCGGTGATGCGGCGAGGCAATCCAAGCCCTGATCGCACTGTCAACCGTCGGATGCCCGGCGCCCACGTTTTCAGCCGCGGCAGCCTGCGAGAACCCGGCGGCATTGATCCGCGCGGCAAAATCGCCATCGACCTCATGCGACAAGACATCCCGCGACGCCATGGCCACAACCTGACGGGCCGCCACCCGCACAAGCGCGGTATCGGCGGCGACGGGGCTGAGGCCGTTCTGGGCGCGAAAGGCGTTCAAAGGCTCCAGCGCTTGCGCCGTAACGTCCTGAGGCGCAAACGCTCGTTCTGAAGGCGGGATCGTCATGCAGGCGGACAGGCCAAAAGCAAGACACACAACAGCAAGGACACGCGAAAGAAGCATGAAAAACGATTTCCGGCTTATCGGGGATGGGGCAAAAACATGTGCGGCACGCCTCTGCTATAGTGCAGATTCAGCGACCGGAAAAGAATTTTCAGCCGGAAGATCATTTTCCTCAGAACCAAATTCACGCATTCAGACGCGCACAAGCCCGCTCACGTCAGCACCCTGACGATCTGATCCGTCGGATGTTTGGTCAGATCCTTGTCGATCTCATGAATGACGAGATGCTTGACCCTGTCGGTCAGATCGGCCCGCAGGCTGGCCAGCATACGGGGCGGCGAAACCAGCACGAGCCTCTCGATCGGCGGCTCATAATCGCTTTCATCCACGACGGAGGCGACCAGCTTTGAAAATTCACGCTCGGCCTGTTCGTGCCAGTCCGTATCGCCCGCAGCGCCGCGCCGGCCATCGGGCCCCGAGAAAAACCGGCCCGGCGCGTCGGTACCCTGCCGGCTGGTTGCCGGATTATCCTGAGCGAAGGCCCGCACGACCTTGAGATGCGGCGCGTCCGCCGTGCCCTCGTTGAGATAAACAAAGGCCCGCTTGCCATCAGCAACGAGCAGATGTGTATTTTTGGACAGAATGATCTTGGTCATTTGAACCTCTCCGGAAGGCTGGACAATGCCATCGGACAATTGTCTGGTTTCAACGGAATCCGTGCCGAAAGCGCCATGTCTGGAGACGCCCGAAAACCTCAGCCCGATTGAAGGCGCAAATCGAAAAGGTTGCTTTGATTTTCATCAATCTCAGCGCACGGCCTTCTCACGTCCATAAAGCAGCAGCATGGCAATGATGACCACGCCATAAATGATCTGCCGCCCGAATTCGGCAATCTGCATAACGGAGAGAATGGATTGCAGCAATGTGATCAGGATTACACCCGCAACCGTGCCTATATACCGCCCCTTGCCACCCAATATCGAGGTGCCGCCAAGCACGACAGCGGCAATCGCGGGCAGGAGATAGGCATCGCCCATCGACTGCGCCGCCTTGCTTGCATAGCCCGCGAGCAATTCGCCCCCAAAAGCTGACAGCCCGCCGGAGAGCGCGAAGGCATACAGCACCACTTTCTGCGTATCCTCGCCGGAGAGATAAGCGGCCTGCTCCCTGTTACCGATCGCATAGACACAACGGCCAAAGACCGTGCGGGTGAGGAGAAAGACAACCAGCAGCCCGACCAGCGCCCAGACGATAAGGCCGTTGGGAATGCCAAAAACAGTGGTGCCCGTTGCCAGAAAGCGCATCGCCGGCGTTGCCGTGTCTCTTGGCGAGAACCCGCCAGTATAGACAACCATCAGGCCCTGCGCCACGGCATTGATCGACAAGGTGACGATCATCGAGGGAATGCGCAGATAAGCAACACCGATCCCGTTGACCAGCCCCAGCGCAACCCCGCACAGGATGCCGAACGGAATGGCGAGAAGAGAGCCGAACCAACCGTAGGATGCGGCGGCGCAACTCATCATCGCGCCTGCTGTCACCAGCCAGGGCACGGAAAGATCGATCTGCCCCAGCAGAATGACAATCATCATGCCCGTGGCGATGACGCCGAGGAAGGAGCCCACTTTCAATTGCTGCAGCAAATATTCGGGCGAAAGAAAATTGGACGAGTAAAGACTGCCGACGAGCAGCAGCACCACTATGCAGCCAAAGGCCGTCGCCACAGCCGGGTCGAATTTGCTGAACATGGCGCCGCGCCCGGTTTTGGCTGCGGGAGAGTGTCCTGTGCTCATTCAGCGCCTCACGAAAAAAGATCGAGCCGGTTCCGCACCTGCAGAAGCCGGGCCGAACCAAGGGATACCGCAATGACAAGAACGATGCCCTGAAACAGCGGCTGCCAGAGCGGATCAAGATCAAATACAAAAAGCAGGTCGCCGATCGTGCGGAACGCCAGCGCCCCGAACACGGCCCCCAGCGCGCTGCCCCTGCCGCCGAACAGCGAAACACCGCCCAGAACTACAGCCGCGATGGAAAACAGGGTATAGGTATTGCCGTTCGCCAGCGACGCTTCGCCCGAATAGGTGAAAAAAGTCAGGAAGAGGCCGCCGAGCGCGGCAAAAAGCCCGGACAAGACATAGGCCATGAATTTGGCCCGGCGCACCGGCACACCGGACATATAGGCGGCAAGTTCCGACGAGCCGACCGCATAGGCCGCCCGGCCGAGCTTCGACCGGCGATATGGCACCCAGATCAACAGAATGATCACAAAAAGCGTCGCCAGACTGGAGGGTATGCCCAGCGGCAGGCGCCCGGTGAACAGATCGGCGAAATCGGAATTGAAGACGTCTGAACTGCCGGGATCGGGCCGGAGCCAGAGCGCAAGCCCGAAATAGACAGCGCCGGAAGCAATGGTCACGACGATCGGCTGCAACCTGCCAAAGACGACGATCACCCCATTGACCGCCCCGCAGGCCAGCCCCGAAAGAAGCACGAGCAAGACCCCGCCAAGGGTTGTCCATATCGAACCGACGACCACATAGGAGGCAAGACAGCTTGCCAGAATGAAAACCATTCCGACCGAAAGATCGATTCCCGCCGTCAGAACAACAAAGGTCTGAGCCATGGCGACAAAGGCCAGCAGAACGGCCTTGTTGGCCGCTGTCTGCACCACATTGGCCGAGAAGCCCGCCGGATGATTGCTGCTGTAGATCGTGAACATCACAATAAACAGCAGAAAGGCGAGCAATGTCCCTCGCCATTCGGCCAGCCGGTAACGCCAGTCGTTCATGATGCAACCTCTTTGACCCGGCCGTGATCGTCTGGCTCCACATCGATATTCAGCGCACTGGCGATCAACGCGCGCTCGTTTATCTCATTATCGGCCAGAGTGCGCTTTATGCCGCCATCGTAAAACACCAGCACCTTGCTGCACAGTCCGATGAGTTCATCGTAATCGGTTGAATACAGCAGCACGGCCACCCCCGAATCCGCCAGTCTGCGCAGCAGCGCGTAGATCTCCTGCTTGGTGCCGACATCGATTCCGCGCGTCGGATCATTGAGCAGGATGATGCGCGGCGATGTCATCAGCCATTTTGCAATCACAACCTTCTGCTGATTGCCGCCCGAAAGCGAACCGACCGCCATTTCGGCGCCATCGGTCTTGATCGCGAGCAGCCTGATCATTTCGCTAATGGCCGCCTGCTCCGCAGATCTGTCGATAATGCCAACATGCGACATGCGCCCCAGCGCCGCGAAAGACAGATTGTCCGCCACCGACATCGGCAGCATGAGCCCCTCGGTTTTTCGGTCTTCAGGAATGAGCGCCATGCCGACCCGGCCCGATTTTGCCTCACGCGGGCTGCGGATATGGTCGGGCTTGCCGTCGATGAGCACCTCACCCGCAACGCCGCGCAACACCCCGAACAACGCCAGCAGCAATTCGCGCTGGCCTTGTCCGTCAAGGCCGCCAAGCCCTGCGATTTCGCCCGGATGCAGCTTGAACGAAATATCCCTGAGCTTACCCGCCCAGGACATATTGCGCACTTCGAGCGCCGGAGTCCTGGCAGCGACATCAGCGAGGAGCGGCTTGGGCGGAAAGACATGGCTATATTCGCGGCCGATCATCAGTTCCACGACTTCATTGTCGGTTTTTGACCCCGCCTTGTAGGTCGAGACATTGCGCCCATTGCGGAAAATCGTGCAATCGTCGGCAATCTCGGCGATTTCATGCATGCGATGCGAAATGAACAGCAGGGCAAGGCCCTCGTCGCGCAGGCGATTGAGTACACCGAACACTTTATTCACATCGGACGCAGTCAGCGCCGATGTGGCTTCATCGAGAATGAGCAGACGCGGCTTGCGGGCAAGGGCCTTGGCAATTTCGATGATCTGCCGGCGCGACAGAGGCAGATCCTTGACCGGCGCCATGGGATGGATGTCTTCGCCCCCCGCCCGCGCCAGCGCCTGCTCGGCTATCCGGCGCTGTTCCCGCCGGTCAATCATGCCAAATCGTGTCGGCGGATCGCTGATGACAATATTATCCGCGACTGAAAGGTCGGGAATGAGCGACAATTCCTGAAAGATGCAGACAATTCCGGCCGCATTGGCAGCTGCCGGACTGGCAAAGCTGATTTGCCGGCCATCCAGCAGAATACGTCCTTCATCGGGCGCCACCACGCCCGACATAATCTTGATCAATGTTGATTTGCCGGCGCCGTTCTCACCCAGAATGGCATGAACACGGCCGCCATAGACGGTCAGGCTTGCATCCTGCAAAGCCCGCACGCCGCCATAACGCTTTGAAATCCCCTCCATTTGCAGGAGAGGGCCTGCATCAGCCATCAGAAAACCCCTTTGGAAAGAGCGTGGGGCGCCGACGGCCCCACGACACAGCTTTCGTCAATCCGGAAGGATTATTGGTTTTCCTTGGTCTGCCCCATGATTTCCTGCGCATTGAAATTAATGCCGCAGGTCGGGAATGAATTGCCGACAAAGAAATTGTCGGATTGGTCGGAATAGAAATTTACGCCGTCTTTGAAATCCGGATCGGACGTGATCGCCAGCGGCAGCAGGATCGATTGCGGTATGGTCTTGCCCTGCAATGCATCGAGCGCTGTCTTCATCGCCACGGCCACCTGTGCCGGTCCGCTGCCAGCCGAGGTGCAGGACAATCCCTGCGAGGCATATTTGGCGCAGAACTTGCGAAAGCCATTTTCAGTTTCACCGGCAAAGGGCACAAATTTCTGCTTGGCGTCGATCAGCGCCTGAACCACACCCGTATCGCCGCCCTGCGCGGTAATCCCGTCAAACGGCCCCTGCACGGCTATGGCATCGGCGGCAGCTTTCTGCGCAACGCCATCGTCCCATTTGCCAACTGCTTCCACAACGCTCCATTTCTTGCCGGAGGCGTCAAGCGTTTCCTTGATGCCGGCGTGGCGATCCGTATCAACCGAAGTTCCGGCTACGCCCCTCACTTCAAGAACCTTGCCACCCTTCGGCAATTTGTCGATCAGCCATTTGGCCCAGAGCACGCCAAGACCCTTCTGATCGACATTCACATTGATCGCGTCATGCGTGTTGAGAATGTTGTCGAAGGCCACGAGAATGACCCCAGCCGCCTTGGCGCGCTTGATGACAGGCGCAAAGGCTTCGGGATTCTGCGCATCGATAACAATAGCGTCATAGCCGGAATCGATGAAATTATTCACAGCCGAAATCTGGGCGGCGACATCCTCGCCGGTTGAAACAACCTTAAATTCCTTGAGCATGGCCTTGACTTCAGGCTGGGCCGCATAAGCCTTTGCCGTCTGCACCATCTGAATGCGCCAGGTATTGGCGATGTAACCATTGGCAAGAGCTATGCGATACGGCCCCTTCTTGGCAGGATATTGGAAAAACTTCGTATCCTTCGCGCTGGGGACATAACATTTGGCGTCAGCCGCCGGACCGGCGACAATCTGAGGCCCTGCGGCCAGTGCGGCCGTGCTGAGCGCGCTGGTCATCAGCAATGCGGCTCCAAGGCCGGCAACGGAGCTTACGGCAAAAAACGACTTCATCAGTAATCCTCCCTTTTCAAACAAGCAGCGTTTCCATAACCGACCGATATTCTCGGCTTCTCTCTGTGATTATATCAAATGATGTATTCTAGAATGTCAGCAACAGCCAAAAGCTAAACCACGCGCCGGGCTTTTGCAAGAGTCCAAATCGGTTCCGTGTACCGCTCATTGTGCAGAAATTTTTCTGACTCCGGCCCGTCTGGCGTCCCCGCCCAGAGAGCAAAATCTGCGCCGAATATGAAAAACTTCGGCTCAGATCACAGGGCCGGCAAGACAGGGCTTTATCAAAGCATCAGACACCCGCTGCAAAGAGATGCAGCGGATGCCCGATAGAGGAAATCTGGCCTGAAGGAGCCCGGAATTGAGAATCTTACGGCACATGATCGGGCGCGCCTGCTGGCCGCTTCAAAACATGTATCGCAAAACCTAACACATAACGACAGGACTCCGCTTCAGCATCATACGAAGCTGAATGAGGCGCTGCTGGCAGCAAGCATCGAAAGGTTCATATTTATCATTGTCAGCTTGTCACCCCACGAGTCCGTGATCTCCAGGTTGGAGCCTGATTGCACCGCGTGGTTATAAAGGTTGTTCCAGTAGCTGGTATTGCCGTTGAAGGTAAAATCAGCTGCTGTAAACGAAATCATATCATGACCCGTAGCATTGCCTGAAACAAACCCCGACAAAGTGGACGATACAAAGTTATTGCCAAACCGGAACATGTCGTTCGTGTGTCCGGCTGCAGCAGTGACATTTGTGTTGGTGGTGTTGCCAATGACCAGCGTGTCGTTGGAACCCGTCACCGTCGCGCTGGTGCCATTGGCAAGGTTCAGCGTTGCATTCGAGACCGTCACATTTGCCTTATTCACTATTGTCACGTTATTGGTTGTGACATTAGTGAAGCTCACGTTGCCTGAGACAATGAAACTGTCACTGAATAGCCCCTAGAATTGTAGACACCTTGTCCCTTAAAAATGAGGCAAGGAGATCGTCATGGGTAATGCCAATTTCACAGAAGAATTCAAACAGGACGCGGTTAA
>NZ_JBVYWO010000008.1:0-128378 GCF_056032725.1 Methylocystis sp. sgz306128 | reverse complement strand
TTAACCGCGTCCTGTTTGAATTCTTCTGTGAAATTGGCATTACCCATGACGATCTCCTTGCCTCATTTTTAAGGGACAAGGTGTCTACAATTCTAGGGGCTATTCATCCGGACGCAAGTCGACATCGGACAACGAAGCCGCATGGCCCGTTCGTGCGCACGAAAAAGGCCTCGGGCTCGTTTTCGAGACAGAGCTGACGGACTGGAAGATGAAACACGCGGCATGGTCGGCTCAGAAACGGGCGATTGAGACCGAACGTAAGGTGCGCCTCTCTGATCGCCAGTTCAAGCTCCTGGAGCTTGGCAAGGAGCCGGAAAAGCCGCTCTATCCTATTCTCACGGCGCCGGAACCGACGCTTGAGGGGCTCGTAAAGATCTGGACCGATGCTCCGGCTTCGCTTGGAATCTTTAGCGCTGAGGGCGGCGGGTTCATTGGTGGCTATGGCATGAGTCAAGATCATCGTCTCAAAACTGCCGCTGGCCTTTCCGAGTTCTGGGATGGCAACGGAGCGCGCCGTCTTCGCGCGGGCGATGGCCTGACCATTCTGAAAGGCCGCCGCCTTGCTATACATCTCATGGCCCAGCCCGACACGGCCGCGCAGTTTTTTAACGATCCTATCCTGCGCGACCAGGGTTTGTTGTCGCGTGTTTTGATTGCCGCGCCCGAAAGCTCGGCCGGCTCTCGCTTCTATCGTGAGTCCACGATCGACGATGACGTCATGATCAAGGCCTATGGTGCGCGCATCAAGTCAATCCTGGAGCAGCGCTGGCCCATGGAGGATGGTAAGCGCAACGAACTCAAATTGCCTGCACTTCGCATGACGGAACAGGCCAGGACGGCGTGGATCGACTTTTATAATGCGGTCGAGGCATCGCAGTGCAAGGGCGGCAAGCTGGAGCCGATCCGCGACTTTGCCAGCAAGGCGGCAGAACACGCTGCTCGCATCGCCGGAGTTCTGACTTTGGTCGACGCGCCAGACGCAGCCGAAATTGAAGCCGAGGCGATGGAGAACGCCTGCATTTTGGTCGATTGGTATTTGACGGAAAATCTTCGCCTGCGCTCGATGAGCAAGATATCGCCCGCCAAGGCGAATGCGGCCAAATTGCTGGAGTGGCTGATCCAGCGGGGAGGCAACCCGACACCGATGAAAGACATCATGCAGCGCGGCCCCTCGACGGTCCGACAAAAGGAGGCTGCATCGGCGGCTGCCGATATTCTGCTTGAGCATGGCTGGATTGAAAATCTCTCGAAAAAGCCTCGGATCATCCGGCTCAAAAGCGGAGTTACGGCATGACCGTTCTTCAACGGCACTCCCGGAAAGTGCAGCCTCCGCACCCTGCTAAAATTGCTAATTTTGCGAGTCGGCGGGAAGGTTCGCCAAAATTTAGCAAATTAGCAAAATTAGCAGCCGTGTCCGTCTCGCCTCATCCGGGCGATGGCGTTGAATATAATCGTGCGCAATATGAGGTGACTCTGGCGCGGCTGGACGGCGATGAGGTTATCCCGACGATTGATCATCAGTCTTGGGCGCAGTTCCAGGCAACCATCTGGCCAGACATTAATGCCGCTCGGCGCGATCAAGTGATTATGGATGCGGATCTGTTTCTGCACTGCTGGGGCTAGATCGCGGACGCTTAGCGAATGCTCGACGAATTATCGTCGAATGGTTTTGTTGCGATCTATACCGTTAATTGTAAGCCTTATTTGCAGGTAACAGGCTGGGAACACCAGCGCATTGACCGGCCACAAAAGCCCAAATATCCCCGAAAGCCCCGCGATAATTTGGATCAATTCGCCGTGCATTCGTCGAATGATCGACGAATGCTCGCGACAGTGAAGGAGCGAAATAGTGTAACGGACGGCAACGCCATGAAACGCCATGAAACGCCGTGTAACGCCGTGTAACGTTACAGGAAACGTTACATGAAACGGCGATTTAACGTTACCTGAAACAGAAACAGATACAGAAACAGAGACAGAATCAAAGTTGCACAGCATTGTTCCGATGCCGAAAAATCGCGTCAGCCTCAACGCGCTTGAGGTCCAGCTGCGCCAAGCGGCAGGTCTTGAAAATTCGCCACGCCCCGGATTGTCCGATCCGTCGCTGATTCATCGCGACATTGATCTTGAAACCACCATTCTGCCTGCAACCAGGGTGCACAGCCAACGCTTGAAAGCAAAAGCATGGTCCTATTTCGTCGATGCCATCTTCGAAAGCACGGAGAAGCGCGCCAAAGCCGGACAATCCTGTCAGGCCCCGAAGCCTGCCGGCACAGAACCCAAGATTGGTTTTGGCGGCGGCTTCATCTGGCCCGAATCCACCGTGATGAACGCGGTGCACCGGTTCGATGAAAGCGGCTTCTGACCCTATGACATCGGAGATCCTCCCGGCGAGCCTCGTTGCCGCGTGCCGCAGCGTGTGATCGACGCCGCCCGCGCCAAAGGTGTTGGCGAGTGAGACTCCTATGCCGGCAGACATAGGCATTGCGGCTGCCTTCGGTATCGATGAACGTGAGGATGGCTTCCAAAGTGACGTCGAAATCGCACATGATCCCGAACCTTGTCTCGATAAAGTGGTTTACTCGGTTATAATCTCCGCGACGGCCTGTTCGGCCTCGTGGGCCGCCTGATCGAATTTGGCTTCCAGCGCGCCGTTGACGCCGCGCAGGCCGGTCGCGACGTCGCGGGCCCAGGCGATATAGGCTAAACGGCGCTCTGCTGACCATGTGCGCGCCGGGCTGTTCCGGATCGCCCTCAGATTGCTGGTCTTGTCAGCCAGTTTGAGTATCTTGGCCCGCGGGCTCTTCTTGGGCGCATTGAGTACCTGCAGCCGTTTGCGCTCCGGCTTTCGCTTCGACTTGTCATCGGTGACTTCCTGGACGAGGCTGGCGACGTCGGCGCCGAACATCTCTTCCAGGATCGCCGCTGTGACGCCGCAATCTTCGCTCGTGTCATGCAGCAGCGCCGCGGCAACGAGATTGGCGTCCTGACCACCTGTCACCTCGGCGACGATCTCGGCCACCTCGATCAAATGATTAATATAAGGCTCGCGCGCCTTGCCCTTGCGGCGCTGCCGGACGTGCCATTGCGCGGCCATCTGCGCCGCCTTCATGACGAGGGTGAGATCATTCATCCTGGAACCTCTCAAAGCATGTTCGATCGAGACCTCTGCCTTGCAGCAGCGATGTCGATTGTCCGATGGAACTATGGGGTGTCAAAAATTGGCAGCTCGATGTGGCTACGCGCGCCGGATGCCAATTCGTTTATGCAGATAATGTCTGCCTGCCGGAGAACGTTGTCAATGGGGGAGAGTTACAGGACGGCGGGCAACGTCATTCTTGTTTGGCGACGAACAAGGTCACTAACAGCCTGACAGCCTGCGCAAAATTATGAATTTTTACCATCGCTATAGAGTGGCGCAAAAGTGAGCACCTATTTGCTAGTGTCGTCCATTTGGCTCCAGCACCAATCAAACTGTTCGAGCCTTTCTACAAGCGGTGATTAAAAAGTACTTGAGGCAAATTAAAAAACACAAAAGCCAATAAAACAGCCCCCAAAGCTTATTTGGGGGCTGTTCGGTATTAACTCAAACCAGATTTGCTTAACGACTAGAAGCGATAGTTCAAGCCAACGCGGAAAATGTTGAGCTTTGCTTTGACATCCGCAACATAATCGGGGGAACTCGATGGAATAGGATCGAAAGATTTCTTTCCAAGATCGACATAGAGATATTCAGCCTTGACCGACCAGTTCCTATCAATGGCATATTCGGTGCCGGCGCCGATTGTCCAGCCTGCCGCAACCTTTGATTGGGTCGCGCTATTGTCGGGCAGATAATCCAAGGCGCCATATTTGACCTGACCGTAGGCAAAACCACCCGTGCCGTAGAGCAGCCAGCTGGGGGTGGCCAGATAGCCGATACGCCCACGAACTGTGCCGAACCAATCAACGTCATATGTGGCGACCGAAGAAGTGTCGTAGCAGCTGCCAAAAGATGACCCCGCGCCACAAGACTGGACTTCCTTGAATTGGGACCCTTGGAAGTCGGCTTCGAGGCCCACGAGCCAAGTCGGTCCAACTTGATAATTATAACCCGCCTGTAAACCGAACAAGTAACCCGCTTTTGAATGAGAATCACTTACAGGATTGGAGTCATAAAGGCCATTACGCTTGTAGTCAGCACCACCACCGCCGCCATTAACGCCGACGTAGAAGCCTGTCCAAGTAAACAGGGGAGCCGCCATCATTGGAGCGGGAGCCGCTTCCTTCTTTGACGGAAGGTCCGCCGCACTTGCGCTGACGGCGATAAGGCATAACGCTGTCGTTGCGAGCAATCTTTTCATTGATACCCCCTTTGAAAAATTAAAGATCTAATCGAAAGATTATATCGCGAGGGCAAACTCAATAGAATCCCAGAGCGACGCTGTCTTCGATTTTCAAAATTGGTGTGGCTATTTCGTCACACCAATAAAATTCTAATGATCGTCGAGCGGCATCAGCCAAGGAAAATTACCACCTAGAGCGCCGCTCGAATTTGTTCCATACTCGGCACACAATTAGCAACAAATCCAGAATATCACAGATTAGGCGGGGTAAATGGTGGGGTAAATCTGAAATAAAAAAATTTTAACATTGAAAACATTGATAAATTAAAAATAAAATGAAGGACCTATCGGCTATCAAGTCTCTGATTTAAAACGATATTCTATCGAATCGAGAGTTCCTCCAAGCGATTTCGGTGCTCTGCGCACCCCTTTTCTCCACGGTTGGATCAACTGGATTTCGGGCAATTCTCCGGCTCATTTGTCTCTGCGCGGAGGATTATCGGGATTTTTGCCCGATATTTGCGCACTTTGGCCGCTCATTGTTGTTTACGGTTACGACTAGATCCACTTTTCCATTTCATCATAGCTCAGCGGAACGTCGGAAGAGTTCAAAAAACAGATACTTAAAGAGCTCTTGAATGGATCCGCACCACATGGAAAAGTGGTCAATTACTAGCGGAGTTCAACAGAGCTGGCCGACCTTGCGTTCAAACGCCGCAATGTGCGCCTCATATTCGGCGATAACGCTGGCTTCAGCTTCTTCATCATTGAGTTCGCCATGATCGAACTGCGTCAGCCACAACGGGATGAGGTTGGCCGAGACACTGTAAGTGCGTTGTGCGTCGCGCCTTCCGATAATGCCGTTTCGGATATCCTGACAAAGCTGCAATTTGAACGGTGTCGAGTGCCGCCGATATGGACCTCTGGTTTTCATGAGCCTTCTCCATTTAAGGCCCGCAGAGCGTATCAGTTTTTCCCTGCCCCGTGGTCCAGTCCCAGGGGTTCACTCCAAAATGAGTCAATCCGAAAGGGAAATTAACACGTGGACGGGGCCTTATCGCATGGCTTCATCCGCCATCAGTTCTTCATGGAGGCGGCCAAGGCAACCGAACCGCGAGGCGACCATGACCCGGCGCAAGGGTGAATATGCCGTTGAAAAACAAAAAGGGCCTGGTACCGCCAAGGCCTTGTCATAGCAATTGATTAGCCGCGAATGTTCAAAAGCTATAGTTCAAACCAAGGCGAAGAATATCACCGTCAATTCTGACTTTGGCGTGCGTTGACACAACCGACGGTCCTCCAGCAGCAGAATAAGTACCAGAGGTATAGGTCAGATTACCAACGGCGTAGGAAACGTGACCTAAATCATAGTGAAGATATTCTGCCTTCACCGTCCAATTCTGCGAGAGCGCCAATTCGGAACCAGCCCCTAAAGCCCAACCTGCTCTGAAGTCAGATTTCGTTGCTGACGTGGATGCACTCGTTTGTATGCACGCGAGCGAAAATTGCGCGCAATCATTATTGGATTGCGTAATGCTCGTACCAAATTTGACATTGCCGAGCGCCAAGCCTCCCGTGCCATATATCAGCAAATCCGGCGTTGCAAGAAAGCCCAAGCGACCGCGCACCGTCGAAAGATAATCCAAACGGGCAGTGTCCGTCAGCCCGGTCGTAAGAACCTCATTGGCACTGTAAAAGGGGAACCCGGCAGAGACAGTATTGACAGTTGCCGAGTGATTGCGAGCGCCGGTCGAACCAATATCTGCCTCCAAGCCAGCAACGAACGCCGGAGACATTTGCCAGTTATAGCCGGCCTGAAGACCAAAAATCGGGCTTGATGTTTGCTTTTTGAAATTAGCCGTCGCTGCGGCAGCTGAATTGGCGGCATAGCTGCCCGCACCGGTACCATCGGTAAATCCACTGATCACCGATGCTGAATTATCAAAGGAGTCATGTTGCCAATCCCAGCCAACATTCAGGCCAATATACGGACCTGTCCAATTATGCGGCTTTTGCGCTGCGGCAACCGGAACGATCGGGGCGCTTTTCTTGCTCGGAATATCGGCGGCGGATGCGGCCGATGGAACGCCAATAAGCGCCAATACGCCGATCGTTGATATGAAATTCATTTTATTCGCCCCTAAAATTTATAAAATAATGACGAGAAGATAGTGGCAGGCCCATTTCCAGTCTAGCTTTTAATCTCAAAATTGAGACGATTTCTTCAGATATTTGGCCGATGTGGCTTCTGCGTTACAAACTCCCCGTCATTATCGCACTTCCGATCGCTGTATATATCGCGGTATTCGAGAGCATGCGGTTCGGCGACCCGCCCGCATTCATTTCGCGGCTCGTCAACCAGCAGTTGGAGCATATAGGCCCCTGTTTTGCCATTGACTAACTTGCGGGGATATTGACCACGTCCTGATGCGAGGCTCGGCTTTCATTGATGATGAATGACGGCTGATTCAGATGTTCAGGTATGAGGTATGAGGCCGATGCCGAGGCGTTCAGGGTGGCCGTTAATGGCCGGAGACGCGACAAGCCGGAGGGTCGACGCCGCTCTAAACGTTGTGCCGATCGCTACAAAGGCCGCTGGCATCGTGCGCATGTTGAGTTGAGAAGATTTGTCAATATTTGGCTCGGCAAAATCGGTCGGATGCAGATCAAAGAAAAACCGGCGCGATTGTCTTCGCGCCGGTAAACATGATCATATAACAATCTTAGAACAACAGGAACCAAAGTGCCAGCCCACCGCCACCGGCGATGATCGAGGCGATGAGTAGCCCGACCATTTTAGCGCCACCGATGACCACGTGCTGCGCCATAAATATATATCCGAGCACAATGAATAGGATCACATCGACAAGCCCGTGCGTGCGCCAATGGTGACCGGTCAAAGAAGCCATGAAGGTGTTGAGAGGTTCATAGGCATCCTTGACCCATGCGAGTATGGTGTTGAAAACAATCGTGATTGCAGCCGATAACCCGAACGCGGCGGCGGCGCCGTCCAATTTAGACTCTGTGCCGATTGACGCCGAATGGCTGGCGAGTTTTTGAGATGTCGTCGCGGTCATTATTCAGCTCCTTTCACACCGGTGTGTACAAAGGCCACCTTGACGCCATAGTTGATGACAGCACCGGCGCCTTCAATGGCCAGCCCATTCAGTATGACAAAGGTCGCGACCGCCATCACCATGCCTCTGGCTGCTTTGTTTGTTGCCAGATTTTTAGCCGCGACGATGGGCAGATATAGCGCCAGTATCAGTGGAATGAAGAACAGATGTTCCTTGGTTTCCATGACAAGGTTGTGAGCCCAAGGCCATGGACCCTTAAGAATAATGGCCTTTTCTGGTGCATAAAAGATTGTATACCAGTAGCCCCCCAGCAGCCATGCTAAAATAATGCAACCGGCCACAACCAGCGAGGCCAAGCGTATTCTGGACTGATTTTCAGGATTTGCATTCAAAGCCTCGACCAATATCCAAACCGAGGCAATAATACCCAGCATCCCAAATGTGGGATGAGCAAATAAGATAATATCACTCATAGAAATGACCCTTTTTTTAACAATTAAGAGGCTATGCCTGCCTTAGTTATTCTGCATTGATAGAGGTCAAATCTGTGAGCCTTGGCACGGTTGTGCTATTCACTGGTATCAGGGATGCGATAGCTCTAAAGGTAAAAGCTGGGCCATGTGCCAAAGATTAAGCCGTGATAGCCTTGCCTCCATACTGGAAAAGAGAAGCCCCCGGCAGTTGATTTCCACCCAGAATTGAGCCGGCTTGGTTCTGAGTGAAAATTAGAAAGCAACTTTATCGTCGATCAGAGGATCGTGACTAGACGGAAAACTGGTTTAAAATTCGCCGAAATACGACGCCAAAATGCAATTTTTGAGTAGCGAGCGGTCAAAAAGAGGTGCACGGGTCGAGCCAATCTTTAAAGTCTTGTCGATTGCCCCTTAAAACTATCGTGAGCATGTCGCGAAGCCGGTCGATCCGGCCAACCAATCAACGCGAGTAAATTCTGATATGGCACTGAAACCGGAGATCTCCCGAGTGTTTAGGGCGAACTACAAGGTTTATGGCGCACGCAAGGTCTCGCTCCAGCTTGCACGCGAAGGCTTTGATGTTGCCCGCTGCACTGTGGCAAGGGTGATGAAAGAAATAGGCTTGCAAGGTGTCATTCGCGGCACACCGATGCAAACAACGCTTCAGGACAAGGCAGCACCATTCCCGCGCGACCATGTTAACTGGCAGTTCCTTGCCCTGCACCTATCAAGCTCTGTGTCTCGGATTTCACCTATGTATCCATTTGGCGCGGCTTTGTTTATGTCGCTTTCGTAATCGGTGCCTTCGTTCTCATCGCCTGTCCTTCTTGGAACAGATGAGACCAAAAATACTCGATTAGGAAAAGCGCCTAATTTGTTCCATTGGCGCTGACGCCGGGCACTCAAATATGGATAAAACTTGGGGCAGGGTTACCCAGATTCACCGAAGGGGTTTGCAATGCCAAACGGCTAAATTCAGCCCTTGGCTATCGATCGCCAACATAATTTGAAACATAACTTGCCACCAGAATGTCATTTAAATCGTGCGTCGCACCAAGACAGCCTGTGCCAGGGACATTTTCCGTCTTTGGCAATCTCCTTAAGATTTTCAGCTCGATAAAAATCACCCAAAGCATAGTGAATCATAGCTAGAATCATAGGAGAAACATATTTGGACGACGATTTTAATCTCCTTAAAATAGCTTGGGGCCCTTCTTCATCCCCGCTTTTGGCGAGAACCCATCCATATGTCCCCTGCACGAACGGATCCTCTGGATAGATAAGCATGGCCCGCTGACCAAATTCTTTGGAATGATCAATTCGACCCATATGCAATGCTGCAACGGCCCTTAAGGCCCACAGTATTTCGACTTGGGGGCGAATAGTTAAAACTTGTGCACAAAATGCCTCTGCGTCGTCATAACGTTCAGCAGCACATAAAATCCAAGCCTTGAGCACCAAAAGAGAGCGCTCCAGCGGATTTATCTTAAGCCCCTCGTCCACTGCGAACAAAGCATCAGCCAAACGGCGCTGCACGATCAAAATCATGGCTTTATAAAAATAAGTCGTCCAGTCGAAGCTATTATAGGAAAGGCAGCCACAAATCAGCTCCGACGCTTCATCGATTCGCCCTTCTGATATAGCCATGATCCAGCCCTTTGTGGCCAGAGCCGGAGTAAAATTGCCATCAATTTGCAGCGCCCGGTCGACGGCCTGATTTATTAAAGCAAAACTTTCTCGAGGACGGATAAAACCACGTATTAACCGAGCGACCTCGACAACTGCCTGCATACCAAAAATAAGCGGGTCGTTCGGAAAAGCCAGACTCCCGTATTCAAGAACTTTCAAAGCCGATTGTAAATTTTCTTCCGTCCGCTCAGATGCGATTTCGAAGGCAGTTCTAATAATGTCTGTCGCACCGAAATGAGGTTTGTCCCTTTCAAATTCTATACCACTTTCCGAATGAGAGTCGGCCATTTGTCGAATGGGAACGCCAATGCGAAATCCACATCCGTGAACGGTTTTGATAACATTGTGATCGACATCATCATCCAGAGCTTGGCGCAGCAAAAAGACTGCTCGAGAGATTGAATTGTCGGAAACTGCCTGTTGTCCCCATACGTGCTTGGCGATATCCGATTTGGACACCAACTGCCCTTTGGTATGAACAAGCAAATGCAAGATCTCCTGTGCGCGAGGACACAGATCGATCAATATGCCTTCGCGCCTAAGCCCCAACGATTCTGAGTATTCGAAATCAGCGAAAGCAAATTTTTTTTCTAATTTATTCATTTTTCTCAAAAACTATAATTAGCTGTTATGCACGGTTTGGTGGCGCACGCAGCCTCTATACTGACACCCGCTGTTGGCAAAGGCTGCGAGTGAGCCAGCGGCGTTTCCTTCGCTTTAGTCTTTGCATCTGCATAAAAGACGAAAATTCAAAATTGGTCTGACATCTTACAAATACCGCAGATAAGCATTGAGGTCAATGTTGTCAGACCAATTTCCTTGAGGCGATTGTTTTCAGAGTTGCTCTGAGGAAGAGCCATCAGCGAAGCAAGTATGACTGCTAGGCGAGTCGTGCGATTTTGTTCCCTATTAAACGCACACGATTTTCGGCGAAACTCGAATTTCGTGCTTTGACAGGGTGAATGGCGGGGTTATTCTAAATTTTAAAAATTTTATTATTGAAAAAATTGATAAAATAAAAAAAGTTCGACAGACGCTCTCTCCGCCAGTTAGCCTGTTCCCCATCACGCCATTTGAAGGCCATCCCTGCAAGAGGCCGGGAACCAAAGCGGGCTGAATGCCGCGTGCCGCAGCGCCTGTCATTGGCTTTGGACGCCGGTCAGCGCGCGCCAGCGCCGAGCATTCTGGCGAGTTCAGGCTTGCAGGAGCCGCAATTCGTGCCTGCCCTGAGCCGCTCACCCAAGGCCTCAAGGGTGGACGCTCCGGCGGCAATCGCGGCTGTGATCTGGTTCTGGCCGACGCAGTGGCACGAGCAGACGAGCGCGCCAATATCCGCCGAGGCCTGAAGCGGCCGTCCTGCCAGCAGCGACATGCGCTGTTCGGCGGGCAGCAGGTCGCCCTCGAACAAGCCTGTCGCCCAGCTGCGCGAGGGCAGGGAAGTCTGCGCGCCGACAAAGAGGCAGGCCTCCAGCCGGCCTTCCCTGATCAGCGCATAGCGATATTGGCCGGTGCTGGCGTCGCGATAGGACAACCATTCGGCGCCGCCCGCCGGCCCTATAAGATCTGCGGCAAATTTCTCCCAATCTGGCGGCGGCGCATCGCCCCAGAGTTCCAGCCGGTGCGCCCTGCCGGCAAGTCCGCCCGTCCATTGGGCGCCATCGGGCGGCGTCATGGCGTTGCGCGACAGGGCCAGCGCCTGCCAGAGCGGCTGATAGGCCGTCACCCTGAGCGGCGTATGTTTCGATTCGGGCTGGCCGGAAACGGGATCAACCGCGGCGTTGACCAGCGCGTTCACACCGCCGGTGCTGGCAAACTGGCCGCTCCAGTGCATGGGTACGAAGACGCAGCCCTTGCGCTGGCCGGGCGCGATGCGCACCCGCGCCGTCATCTGACCATATGCGGTTTCCAGAGAGGCAAGTCCGCCCTCGGACAGCCCCAGCCTGCGCGCATCATCGGGAGAGATTTCCGCATAGGGTTCGAATATGTGTCCCGAGAGCCGCTGCGACTTGCCGGTGCGCGTCATCGTGTGCCAGTGGTCGCGCACACGGCCGGTGTTGAGCACCAGCGGAAAGCCCGCATCTGTGGCATTGGCCGGTGCGCGCGGCACAACGGCAATGAAGTTTGCCCTGCCATGCGGCGTAAAAAATCGTCCTTCCGCAAAAAAACGCGCAGTGCCGCCCTCAGCGCCCCGGGGCAAAGGCCATTGCACCGGCGCGAATGTCTCATATCCGGCCTGATCCAGCCCGGACAGGCCCGAAATATCGAAGTCGCGCGTTCCGTCATTCTCAAAGCCGGACAGGGCGGCATGTTCAGCGAAAATTTCGGCGGGCGACGTGAAATCAAAGCCGTGATATCCCATGCGCCGCGCCAGATCGCAGATGATGTCCCAGTCCGGGCGCGCCTCTCCCGGAGGCACGAGAAAGCTGCGCTGGCGCGAGATGCGGCGCTCCGAATTGGTGACCGTGCCGTTCTTCTCGCCCCAGGCGCTGGCGGGCAGCGCCACGTCGGCAAACTGCATCGTGTCGGTCTTTTCCATCACGTCGGAGACGACGACAAATTCGCATTGCTCTAGCGCCGCGCGCACGGCGGCGGTCTCGGGCAGCGTGACTGCGGGGTTGGTGGAGATAATCCAGATCGCCCTGATCCGGCCAGCCGCTGCGGCGCGAAACATATCCACCGCCTTGAGGCCGGAGGTGTGCGCCATGCGCGGCGCGTTCCAGAAGCGAGAAACGATGTCGCGATGCGCCGGATTCTCAAGCTCCATATGCGCGGCAAGCTGGTTGGCTAGCCCGCCAACTTCGCGTCCGCCCATGGCATTGGGCTGGCCGGTCAACGAGAAGGGCCCCATCCCCGGCAGGCCGATCCGCCCCGTCAGCAGATGGCAGTTGATGATGGCGTTGACCTTGTCGGTGCCGCTGCTCGATTGGTTGATGCCCTGCGAATAGAGCGTGACAACCCGGCGCGTTCTGGCGAACCAATTGAAGAACAGCTCGGTCGAGCCCTCCGAAAGGCCGCAGATCTGCGCTGTCTGGCGGATATCGAAGCGGCCGGCGCTTGCCAGCGCCTGTTCGCATCCCGAAGTATGCGCCGCGACGAAGGCTTTATCGGTCATGCCGTGCGCATGCAGATGGGCGAGCAGGCCGTTGAACAGCACGGCGTCGCTGCCCGAGCGAAGCGGCAGATGCAGATCGGCGCCCTCGGCGCTGTCCGTGCGGCGTGGATCAATCACCACCACGCGCATATTGGGGTTGCGCGCTCTGGCCGCTATCATCCGCTGGTGGAGAACCGGATGGCACCAGGCCAGATTGGAGCCGACAAGCACGACGAGGTCGGCAAGTTCGAGATCCTCATAGCATCCAGGTACCGTATCGGAGCCGAAGGCGCGTTTGTGCCCGGCCACCGAGGAGGCCATGCACAGGCGCGAGTTGGTGTCTATATTGGCCGTGCCGATAAAGCCCTTGGCGAGCTTGTTGACGACATAATAATCTTCCGTCAGCAACTGGCCGGACACATAGAAGGCCACCGAATCCGGCCCATGTTCGGCAATGGCCCTTGAAAAGCGCTCTGCGACGAGGTCAAGCGCCTGATCCCAGGAGGCTGGGCTGCCCTTGATGCGCGGCTCAAGCAGGCGGCCTTCGAGCCCGATGGTCTCGGCCAGCGCCGCGCCTTTCGAGCACAATCGCCCGAAATTGCTTGGATGATCCGGATCACCCTTGATGCGGACATCGCCCTCGCGGGTGCGCTCCGCAATGATGCCGCAGCCGACGCCGCAATAGGGGCAGGTGGTGCGCGCCTGCGACATAGCCTCGCCGCCCGTCATCCGGCGTCTGCCTGCGCTTGCGCCCGGTATTCGATGAAAACCGTGCCATTTTCCACCCGCGCCGCATAATGGCGCGTGCAGCCCTTGTCGGGCGCCACCACATTGCCCGTATCAAGTTCGATCACCATGCTGTGAAGCGGGCAGGTGACATGGCGGCCATGAACAATGCCCTGCGCCAGCGGCCCGCCCTTGTGCGGGCAGCGGTTGTCCAGAGCGAAGACCTCATCGTCGGCGGTGCGAAAAACGGCAATGTCCTTTTGGTTGATCCGCACCAGGCGGGCGCCGAGTTTTGGCAGGCTGTCGAGGGAGCCAATTTCAATCCATTGCATCAGGCAAGCTCCAGTTCGGCCATGGGCGTGAATTCATGCTTGTCCACGCCTTCTGCGGCGCGCTCGGCCCATGGATCGCGCTGGGCAAATTGCTGCGAATGGGCAAAACGGGCGAACAAGGCCTTGCGGTTTTCGAGGTCGTCGACAATTGATCTGCGGATGTTGTCGAGGCCCACGCGGTCGCACCATTTATATATTCGCTCCAGATATCGGCCCTGCTCGCGGTAGGCCTGCGTCAGGGCGACAATCACCTCCAGCGCCTCGTCTTCCGTTGCCACCTTGGTGAGGAATTCGGTGCCCTTGATATGCAGGCCGGCTGCACCGGCAAAGTGAATCTCATAGCCTGAATCGACGCAGATGACGCCGATATCCTTGCAGGTCGCTTCGGCGCAATTGCGCGGACAGCCGGAAACGGCCAGCTTGACCTTGGCCGGGGTCCATGAGCCCCACATGAACTTTTCCAGCCTTATGCCGAGCCCGGTCGAATCCTGCGTGCCGAAGCGGCACCAGTCGGAGCCGACGCAGGTTTTCACGGTGCGCAGGCCCTTGGCATAGGCATGGCCGGAAACCATGCCAGCCTTGTTCAGGTCAGACCAGACGGCGGGCAGGTCTTCCTTCCTGACGCCAAGCAGATCGATGCGCTGGCCGCCGGTGACCTTGACGGAGGGAATTCTGAATTTGTCCGCCACATCGGCAATGGCGCGTAGTTCGTTTGGCGTAGTGACGCCGCCCCACATGCGCGGCACAACCGAATAGGTTCCATCTTTCTGAATGTTGGCGTGGACGCGCTCGTTGATGAAGCGCGATTGCTGGTCGTCCTGATATTCGCCGGGCCAGCTTGCCAGCATGTAATAATTGAGCGCGGGCCGGCAGACATGGCAGCCATCCGGCTTTTTCCATTCCATGAACCGCATCGCGGCCGGAATGGTCTTCAGCTCCTGCGCGACAATGATGCGCCTGACCTCGTCGTGGCTGTAATCGGTGCAGGCGCAGATCGGCTTGACCTTTGGCGCCTCGGAATAATCGCTGCCAAGCGCATTGGCGAGAATCTGCTCCACCAGCCCGGTGCAGGAGCCGCAGGACGAGGATGCCTTGGTATGGGCGCGCACATCCTCGACCGTGAACAGCTTCTTTTCGGAAATGGCTTTGACGATGGTGCCCTTGCAGACACCGTTGCAGCCGCAGACTTCCGCTTCATCGCTCATGGCGGCGGCGGCATTCTGGCCGCCATGGCCGCCCTCGCCGATATGGGCCGCGCCGAACATCAGACGCTCGCGCATCTGTCCGACGTCGGTGCCGTCGCGCAGGTGCTGAAAATACCAGGCGCCGTCGGCCGTATCGCCATAGAGCACCGCGCCGATAATCTTGTGGTCCTTGAGCACGATGCGCTTGTAGACGCCGCGCCCGGCATCCTGCAGCACAATCTCCTCGCGGTCCTGCGCCGGAGCAAAATCGCCGGCCGAGAACAGATCAATGCCGGTCACCTTCAGCTTGGTCGAGACCTGTGAACCGCCATAGCTGGCGAAAGCCTTGAGCGCGAGGTGATTGGCGCAGACCTTGGCCTGATCCCAGAGCGGGGCCACGAGGCCATAGACCTGCTTGCGGTGCTGCACACATTCGCCCACCGCATAGATACGCCCGTCATAGGTCTGCATCGTGTCGGAGACGACAATCCCGCGTTCGCAATGAAGCCCGGCCTTGCGGGCGAGTTCCGCATTTGGCCGGATACCGACCGCCATCACCACGAGTTCAGCATCGATTTCGCTGCCATCGGCAAAGCGGACACCCGTCACGCGGTCCGTGCCGAGAATGGCCTCGGTCTGGGCCGGCATCTTGAACGCCATTCCGCGCTCTTCGAGGGACTTGCGCAGCAGGCCGGCGGCAACAGGGTCAAGCTGGCGCTCCATCAGGGTTTCCACCAGATGGACAACCGTGACCTTCATGCCGCGCTTCATCAGGCCGTTCGCGGCTTCAAGGCCGAGCAGCCCGCCGCCGATCACCACCGCACTTTTATAATGCGCCGCCGCGGCCACCATCTGGTTGACATCGTGAATGTCTCGGAAGCCGACGACGCCGGGCAGGTCCTTGCCGGGCAGGGGCAGCACGACGGGGCTTGAGCCGGTGGCGATGAGCAGCCGGTCATAAGCCGCGCGCGCCCCGCTCTCGCTCACCACCTCGCGGGTGCGCCGGTCGATCATGGCGATCGTCTCGCCGCTCCGCAGCTCGATATTGTTGGCCTCATACCATTCCGGGGTATTGAGCATGATCTGATCGATGGTTTTTTCGCCAGCCAGCACCGGCGAGAGCAGGATGCGGTTGTAGTTGCCGTAAGGCTCCGCTCCGAACACGGTGATGTCATAAAGATCGGGCGCCCGCTCGAGCAGCAGTTCGACCGTCCGCATTCCGGCCATGCCATTGCCGATGACTACCAGTTTTTGCCGTTTGACGCGTTCCAGCATGTTCGCCTCTCACATCTGAAGATGATGAGGGTGAAGCAAGCGGCGTGCCAACATATCGTAATAAGAAATATTGAACATTATCAATCATCGGCAGCCGGCTCATGCGAGCCACTCGTTGTGCAGCGCACAAAAATTGGGCGTTTGCGGAGAAGTTGAGCGCAATCTGCCTTCATTCATGGTTCTGACCGAATTTACGGGCACCCGGCGCGGGCCGGTTAGATCGGATGCCGATGGAATCCATGCGCTTTCTTCATTTGGCACGGCCATTGCTTGAATGTCGTCACGGCCCGGACGGATGGCATCCTCCGGTCTGCCCTCTCCCGCCCCGCGGGTTATGTCGAAAGGGTTCAGCATGAATTTGGGTGAATTCAAAAAAGCCGGACATTGGCCCACGCTGGTGGCGGCATTTCTATATTTTGACATCGGCTTCATGGCCTGGACGTCGCTTGGCCCACTCATTGTCTATATCACGCAGGCGCTGCATCTCTCTGTCGACGAGAAATTCACGCTGATCGCCATTCCCGTGCTGGCGGGGGCTATATTCCGCATTCCGCTCGGTGCGCTGGCCGACCGGATCGGCGCGAAAAAAACCGGCATCGGCGCGCAGGTGACCGTGATGCTGGCGACGGCCTGGGTGGCGGCATTCGGGCTTGGCAGCAAGGAAGCGGTGGAAATCTTTGGTCTGTTTCTTGGCATCGGCGGCGCATCCTTCGCCGTGGCGCTGCCTCAGGCCAGCCGCTGGTATCCGCCGCACTATCAGGGTGTTGTCATGGGCATTGCGGGAGCGGGCAATATGGGCGTCGTGCTCGATACGCTGCTTGCGCCGAGCATCGCCGAACATTTCGGCTGGCGCGGCGTGTTTGTGGCCCTGCTGGTGCCGATGGCGTTGATTCTTGGATATTACGTCATCGCCGCCAAGGATGCGCCGGGCGAGCGCAGGCCCTTTTCGCTGCGCGCCTATGGGCGTCTGTTGGGTGATCCGGACAGCCGCTGGTTCATGCTGTTCTATTTCATCACATTTGGCGGCTTTGTCGGATTGGCCAATGCGCTGCCGCTCTATTTCACTGTGCAATATCACGTCTCGGCAGTGGCCGCGGGGCTGCTGGTGGCGCTGATCGTGGCTTTCGGCTCCGGCTTCCGGCCTGTCGGCGGCATGCTCGCCGACCGTATCGGCGGGATAAAGGCGCTTTCTGGTCTGTTTGGCGTGGTGGCGTTGGCCTATGCGCTCATCGCTCTCCTGCCGGAAGGCGCGGCGCCCGCAACCGGCGCTCCCGGCTGGTCGCTGGCGCAGATGCCGCTTGTGGCCTGGCTGGCTGCGGCCATATTCTCGCTGGGCGCTCTGGCCCTTGGCATGGGCAACGGCTCTGTCTTTCAGTTGATTCCGCTGCGGTTCAAGGCCGATATCGGCGTTATGACCGGGCTTGTCGGTTGCGCGGGGGGTGTCGGCGGCTTTTTTCTGGCCAAGATGCTGGGACTGTCGAAAGGCTTGACGGGCGGCTTTGGCGCAGGCTTCCTGTTTTTTGCGCTATTGGCGCTTTGCGGTCTGATTGGCCTTGCACTGGTGAAGGCGCGCTGGCGCACCACCTGGGGCGCGGTTTCGGGCGCGCGCGTCTAGCGCTGAAAGGGTGTTCTGTTGAATATGGCGCAGCGGACCGCGCACTCCCGGAAGCTTCAGGTCCGGCTTGGCTTTGCCAGCCGGACGGGTCTGCGCGAAACCAATCAGGATTATGTTGCCGCGCTCATGCCGCAGGATGAGTCCCGGGCCATTGTTGCCGCAGTGGCCGATGGCGTGGGCGGCCACAAAGGCGGGCGCGAGGCCGCCGAACTTGCTGTCCGCAGCTTTATCGACGGCTATTATGCCCTGCCCGAGACCCTTGGCCCGCGCCGCGCCGGTTCGCGCGCGCTGGAAGCCATCAACAGCTGGATTCACGCTCAGGGAAAACATGATCCGCAGCTTGCCCGCATGGCCTGTACATTTTCCGGGCTCATCCTGCAGCGGCGCATCTGCCATATTCTTCATATCGGCGATTCCCGCGTCTATCGCCTGAGCGACGGACAGCTTGAGCGCCTCACCGAGGATCATGTCGCCGGACGCGCAGATTATGCCCATATCCTGCATCGCGCCGTCGGCTTCGAGGACAGCCTGCGGCTGGATTATGCCTCGGTCGGACTGCGGCAGCACGACCGCCTGATGGTGTGCAGCGACGGCGTACACGGCAGCCTTGCGGATGCAAGGCTGCGCCTGCTGCTGGGCGAGCGCCTTGACGCCGAAGAGACCGCCCGGAGCCTTGTTGAAGCCGCCCTGGCGGCCGGCAGCCAGGACAATGTCACGGCGCTTGTTCTTGATATTCTGGATGTTCCTCTGGCGCAGCCACTGGAACTGCAGGCCCATATGGCGGCCTTGCCCATACGGGATCTGCCGCGCAGCGGCGATGTGGTGGATGGGTTTCATCTGGAAGGCTTGATCTCCGACGGGCGCTATTCGCGTCTCTTCCGGGCGCGCGACGCTGCCATGAACCGCGCGCTGGTGCTCAAGTTTCCGCATCCGCGCGTGGCCTCCGAGGATACTTTCCGGCTGGCCTTCCTGCGTGAGAACTGGGTGGCGGCGCGGGTGCGCAGCCCCTGTGTCGGTGAAGTCATCGAGCTTGCGCCTTCGCGCCAGAGCCGCCTCTATTCCGTCATGCCGCTTTATGAAGGCGAGACTCTGGAACAACGGCTCAGGCGTCATCCGCGCCCTGCACTCGGCGAAGGCATCGCGATCGCGGCAAAGCTCGGGCGGGCGCTTAACGCCCTGCACCGCGCGGGCATCATCCACCGCGATGTGAAGCCGGATAATATCATACTGACACCTGACGGCGGCCTGCGGTTGATCGATCTGGGTGTCGCCCGCATTCCGGGCATCGAAGATCTGCCTGAGGCCGAACCGCCCGGCACGCCAAGCTATATGGCGCCGGAAATGTTCGACGGCGAGGCAGGCGACGAGCTTTCCGATCAGTTTGCCTTTGGCGTGACGCTCTATCGCATGTTTGCGGCGGCCTATCCTTATGGCGAGATAGAGCCGTTCATGCGGCCGCGTTTCGGCACGCCCGCGCCATTGGCGAAATACCGGCCCGATCTTCCCGCCTGGCTCGACAATGTCCTGTCGCGGCTCTACCACCCTCAGCGCCCTCAGCGCTATGGCGATATTGTCGAATTCATTCATGAACTTGAAAGCGCGGCCACGCTTGCCCGTCCCGTGCATCCGGTCAGGCGTTCGCTTTATGAGCGCAATCCGCTCTTGTTCTGGCAGGCGCTGGCAGCCGCGCTGCTGGTTGCGCTCCTCGTCGTGCTGGCGCGCCGTTAGAGCGGTTTCGTTCCGTTTACCCGGCTGTTACCGCGCAGGTGTCACAGTTCCAGCAGTCTTCTGGCCGCCGCCTCATCCGTGATCAGCGTGTGGCAGCCGGTGCGCCGGATCGTGGCGCGGATGGCGGGTGCACGGGCCGCGCCGCCGGAGGCGAGCACGACGTGGCGCGCCCGGCTTACCGTTTCAAGATCGACCGACATCACGCGCTCATTGAGCGGATGATTTACGGAGCGGCCCTCCGCATCGAGAAAATTGCACATCGTGTCGCCGATGCAGCCAAGCGCGATCAGTTCCTCAAGCTCCTGCGGCTTAAGCAGATTGCGCGACAGCGAACTGGCCGCCGTGCTGATATCGCCCGAACTCAGCACCGCAATATCGAGATTCTCCGCCAGTTCAAACAACCGGCTGAGGCCGCAAAGGTCAATGAGATGACGCTTGGTCGCTACCGAGTCGACAAGCAGCGGCGCGAGAAAAATATAGCATTCCGCGCCAAGCTGGCTGGCAAGCCGCCAGGTAAAATCCACCGGGTTGTTGAGATGCGCTTCAAGAATACCGCCGAGCAGTGAAATCACCTTGACGCCGTTCTTGCGCGCCGGGCGGAAACTGGCCAGCGATGCCGTCAGCGTGCGGCCCCAGCCGACGCCGATCGAGCAATTGTCGGTCACGGCCTCGGAGAGAAATTTGCCGAGCGCCAGCCCGACGGCCTTTGCCGTGCTCTCGACATCGGCCGCAGCCGGAACGACAATGGCCTCGTCAAGCCCGAAGGCCTTTTCCAGCCTGAAGCCCAGTTCGTCGCATTCCGTGATGCCGGAACTGATCCAGATCTGCACTTCGCCGCGCTTGAGTGCTTCCTCGAGAATGCGGATGACCGTCGTGCGGCTCACGCCGAGTTTTTCGGCGACATCCTTCTGGGTCAGGCCCTGATTGTAATAGAGCCATGCGGCCCGCAGACGCAGGGACGAAGCCTCGGATAGCGCAACCTGTGTTCCTCGTCTCAGTTTGGCCACGTATTCATCTCCCGATACCGCCCGCGCGCCGCTGCGCACAGTCGGATTTATGAAATCAGATTAGCGCAAAATAGGACATTTGCCAAATCATATTGACATAAGTCGCTAACGGGGCAATAGATGGTCGAGGTTGCATTTATCATTCAGCGCGGGATGGCGCGCCGTCAGCGGCGCCCAAGTCCATTGCCATAATTTGCCAGCGGAGGCGCTCATGCCCAAAGAACTCGTGGTTGATCCCAATCGCACGCGCCGGAGCGGCGAGATCAGTTTCGCCAGAATTCCGGTTCATGCCTATTCCACCCCATTTGCGCAGGAGCGCGCGGCGCGCGGCGATGTCGCTCTGCGGGAGGCGCTGCGCCACATGCTGGTTATCCGCGAATTCGAGAGCATGCTCAATTCGTTCAAATCGACCGGACGTTATGGCGATATTGCGTTCAATTATAAGGGGCCGGCGCATCTCTCCATTGGCCAGGAGGGTGCGGCGGTGGGCGCGGCCATGGCGCTGGAGCCGGAAGACCACATTTTCGGCTCGCACCGCAGCCACGGCGAATTCATTGCCAAGGGGCTTTCGGCTATTGGCAAGCTTGATGAAGACCGCCTCGCCGCGCTCATGCAGGGCCATCAGCAGGGCGCGTTGCTGGCCTCGGTGGACAAATTCCTTGGCGGCGAGGGCAAAAGGCGCGCCGAGAACTTTCTGCTTCTTGGCCTGCTGGCCGAAATCTTCATGCGGGCGAATGGCTTTAACGGCGGCATGGGCGGGTCCATGCATGCGTTTTTTCCGCCCTTCGGCGCTTTTCCCAACAATGCCATCGTCGGCGCATCCGCCGGAATTGCCACGGGCGCGGCCTTGCGCAAGATGCTCTCCGGTGCGCCGGGCATTACGGTCGCCAACAGCGGCGACGGTTCAACCGGTTGCGGACCGGTGTGGGAGGCCATGAATTTTTCCGCCATGGCGCAATATGGCACGCTCTGGAAGCGTGACATCGAAGGTCTGCCGGTTCTTTTCTTCTTCAATAATAATTTCTATGCCATGGGCGGCCAGACCAGCGGCGAGACCATGGGCTGGGATCGCCTCGCGCGCATAGCCGGTGCAGTCAATCCTCAATCCATGCATGCAGAGACGGTGGACGGGGCAAATGTGCTCGCCGTGGCCGATGCCGTGGCCCGCAAGCGCGCCTTGCTGCTGCAGGGCAAGGGACCGGCGCTGCTCGATGTCGAGTGTTATCGCCTGAGCGGCCATTCAACAACGGATGCCAATGCCTATCGCTCGCGTGAAGAAATCGCACTCTGGGAATCGCATGATCCGATCGTGCAGTTCAGGAGCCGGCTCATCGATGCGGGCGTTCTGAGCGAGGCGGAATATGCCGCCCTGCATCAGGACGTCGTCGGGCAGATCAGCGCGGTCACGGCCGCCGCGGTCAATCCCGAGGCCGCGCCGCCGGTCAATATTCAGGCTGATCCGATCTTGATCGGCAAGCTGATGTTCAGCGATACGCAGATCGACGTGCCGTCAGGCAAGGCCAGAGTGCTGGCCGAGCCCGAAGCCGCCGCACGTGTGCGCCAGGACAAGCGCAAGGCCAGATTTGGTCTGGGCGAAAATGGCGAGAAGCTCTCGTCCATGCGCGCCATAACGCTGCGGGACAGCCTTTTCGAGGCGATCCTGCACCATATGATCCATGACGAGAGCCTGATCGCCTACGGCGAGGAATGCCGCGAATGGGGCGGTGCGTTCGGCGTTTACCGCGGTCTTTCCGATATCCTGCCCTATGACAGGCTGTTCAATTCGCCCATCTCCGAGGCGGCGATCGTCGCCACAGCGGTAGGCTATGCGCTGGAAGGCGGGCGGGCGCTCGTTGAGCTGATGTATGGTGATTTCATTGGCCGCGCAGGTGATGAGATTTTCAACCAGATGGCGAAATGGCACGCGATGTCCGGGGGTATGCTCAAGGTGCCGGTGGTGCTGCGCTGCTCCGTGGGAAGCAAATATGGCGCGCAGCATTCGCAGGACTGGACAGCGCTTGTCGCGCATATACCCGGCCTCAAGGTGGTTTATCCGGCCACGCCCTATGACGCCAAGGGCCTGATGGCCTCGGCCCTTTCCGGCAATGACCCCGTCGTCTTCTTCGAAAGCCAGCGTCTCTACGACACGGTCGAGCAATTTCATCCCGAAGGCGTACCGGCCGATTATTATCGTATTCCTTTCGGCGAACCCGAGATCAGGCGCGAGGGCCGCGATGTCAGCATTCTGACCATCGGCCCCTCGCTTTATGCCGGCCTTGCCGCTGCCGATCAGCTGGAGGCAAGCCACGGCATTTCCTGCGAGGTGATCGACGCGCGCACGCTCGTGCCATTCGATTACGACAAGGTGCTTGCATCGGTGGGCAAGACCGGACGGCTGATTGTTGTCTCGGAGGCTTCGGAACGCGGCAGCTTTGCCATGACGCTGGCCAGCACGATCACCCGTTTTGCCTATGGCAGCCTGAAGGCCGCGCCGCGCGTGCTCGGCACGCCGAACTGGATTGTGCCAGGCGCGGAAATGGAATCGACCTATTTCCCGCAGGCTGATGATATTATCGATGCCGTCACCAGCGATTTCTATCCTGATCTGCGCCTCAACCGCCGCGGCGTGCGGAACTGGAATGATCTGGATCTGGCGAGACGGGCCCTGTGATCGGACAAAATTTCGGGAGAACTGCAATGGATGTGCCTGTACTAGTGCCCCAGCTGGGCAATGAAATCACGGAAGCCGAAGTCACCGAATGGATCAAACGGGAGGGCGATGAGGTCAGGGCCGGCGAGCAGATTGTCGTCATCACCACGACCAAGCTGAGCATGGAGATTGACGCGCCCGTTTCCGGCAGATTGTCCCGGATTGTTGCGCCAGAGGGTGATCTCGTCGAGGTTGGCGCAACTCTCGCGATAATTTCAGCCTGAGCCGGATCATGACCGACCTGAAAAAGGCTGCGCCGCTTCGCAAGCTCGCGGGGGAAGCTGGCCCCGATATTGTGCTGATTCATGGCTTTGGCGCGGATCGCCTGTCCTGGCTGGCCAATGCGCCGGTGCTCGGCGCGCATTTCAATGTCTGGGGGCTGGATCTGCCCGGCCATGGCGGTGCCCCGCCTGCACAGGCCCGCTCACTTGAGGATCTTACCGCTCTGGTGCAAGCCGCCATCGAGACCAGCCCTGTGCAGGACTTTCATCTGGCCGGTCATTCCCTCGGCGGCGCCGTTGCGCTTGCGCTGGCCTGCGCGCTGGCTGAGCGCGTCCGCTCCCTGACGCTGATAGCCCCCGCCGGTCTGGGGCAAGATCTTGACCGGGAGTTTGTTACGCAATTTGCCGCGCTCAGGGATGCCGGGGAAGCGGAACGGCTGCTCTCGCGCCTTGTTGTGCGCCCGCGTCTCATCAGCCGGCAGATGGTGGCCCGCGTGCTGGATCATCTCGAAAAGCCCGGCATACGGCAGGAACTTGCCGCCATCGGCGCTGTGGCCGTCCATGCCGAAAAGCCGGTCGCGGATCTGCTGCCGCGCCTGCCCGCGGCCCTGCCAAGGCTTGTTGTCTGGGGTGGCGAGGATCGGATCAATCCGATGGACCGCGCCAAGGCGCAGGCTGTTCACGCGCAGATGCATGTGCTGCCAGCCGCAGGGCATATGCCTCATGTTGAGGAGGCGCGCGCATTTAACGAAATTTTTGAGAGTTTCCTGAACCAGAGCCGGTAGGCGCTCCGGTTTCGGCCTCAGGGCACAAGCTTCTCAAGATCGGGCAGGAGCACCACGCTTTCCTGTTCATTGGGATCAGTGCGCGAGACCACCGCCGTGCAGGGTTCGGTCTTGCTCAGGTTATAGGGCAGATGCGGCACATTTGCCGGGATATAGACGAAATCCCCGGCCCGCGCGATCATATGGTTTTCCAGCCTTTCGCCATAATACATGCCGGATTCGCCGCTCAGCACATATATCGCTGTTTCATGCGATTCATGCTTATGGGCTCTGGCGCGAGCGCCGGGCGGCATGGACAGCAATTGCATATGGATGGCCTGCGCGGCCGTGGTTTGCGCGCTGATCGCGGGAGCATAGGTCAGGCCCTGCTTGCCGACGAAGGGCGCGCCGGCGCGCAGCAGCCTGCACTCTGGCGCTGATGTGTCCGGTATGGAATGCGCAGGCATGGAATCTTGCGACATGGCGATGCTCCGTTGGAAGACGGCTCAGGATATCAGCAATGCCAGCGCCGCGCCAATCCGCCGGACGGTGCCCGGATTTCCCTGCGGCCAACTCATGTTAATCGGAATCAGAACTCTCGCAGCGTGACTATGTCTTGATTTTGATACTTATAAGAATAATCAGAAATATCTATTCGTAAGATAAGAATAATATTTTTTTGATGTTGCTTATCCGGTCTCTTATCCTAACGTAATGCATTCACTTTTTGCAATCTTGCGTTGGCACCTGGCGCTGTGTCTTCTGGCCGCAGTGTCAGCAAGTATATACACATTGCCTGCCAAGGCCTACGTCCTGCTTCAGGAAGATTGCCGCGGCCGCGTCACCGACGATTGTCTTGCCGTCGGCAGCCTGAAGTTTGTCTTCGTCACCGGCCGCATTGTTTCGAGCGATCTCGATTTTTATGAAAAGCTGGAACGCTTCTGGCCGAGGAACAAGCCCTTTCCCGTTACCTATCTCGCTTCGCCCGGCGGCAATCTGAATGCAGCCCTCGGTATCGGGCGCATATTGCACGAGCATCAGGGCGTTGTCATATCCGGCAATCCGCTGACGAAGGAGGATCCGCGCAGCTGCAGTTCGGCTTGCACGTTCATTGCCGCGGGCGCGGTCGAGAGGCACATGAGTCACCTCGGGCTGCATGGTGCGGCGATCGTCCATAAAAACAACAGCCTCGAATCGGGCGGGGCGTTCCTGAAAGGCCTTGTCGAGAACTATCTCGACGAGATGGGCATGCAGCCTGAGATGAAACACATCATTTCGATCACGCCCTTCTATACCATGGTCAATCTCACCTATGACGAGACCAAGCCGGCGCAGGATCAGCTGATTGTCCGGCTTGGATTTCACATGCCCTACACGGGCGCTGTTCCCGACAATCACTTTCCCAACGCGCCGCTGCAAAGGCCGGCAGGCGAAGGCGTGGAATTACGTTTCATCGTGCAGAACGGCGATCTCAATGCCTTGCCTGAATTGATCAAATATGAGCTGTCCGAAGACAATGGTCACAAACCCGACTTTGCCGATGCAATAAAATGGCTCGAATTGGGTGCCGACCAGGGCGATGCCTTTGCCATCCATGCTCTGGCGGATGCCTATGCCAACGGACATCATGTTCTCAAGAACACGCAATATGCGCTCAGCCTTTATCAGGATGCCGCAGAGCATGGCTTTGCCGAAGCTGAAAACGATCTGGGTCTGGCCTATTTTGGCGGGGAAGGCGTGGAGAAAAATCCTTCGATGGCGGTGTTCTGGATTACACAGGCGGCTATACAAGGTTATGTTCCGGCCTATGGTTCGCTCTGCGAAATGTATATTGCGGGCAATGTCTTTGCCAGAAACGATGTGGACGCTTATAAATGGTGCGCGCTGGCCATGGACCAATTGCCAAACGGCCAGACGCGAACACGCGCCACCAGTTTTCTCAAAGCGCTCACCGCCCGCATGACGGACAAGGAATTGTCCACGGCCTCGCAGCTCGCATTGCGCATCAAGCTTTCCAAGCTGGCACAAAACGAAAAGGATGTCTGGCACCGCTGAAAAGAGCGAACGGCCCTCAGACCTCGCTGGTGCTTTCCTGTTCAAACTGATGATGATACAGGCTGGCGTAAAGCCCCTGCTTTTTCAGCAGCTCATCGTGAGCGCCGTCTTCCACGATCCTCCCGCCATCGAGAACAAGAATTCTGTCGGCATTCAGGATCGTTGTCAGGCGATGTGCGATGACCAGCGTGGTGCGCCCCTGCATCAGGCGGTCGAGCGCCATCTGCACCATATGCTCGGACTGGCTGTCCAGCGCCGAAGTGGCTTCGTCCAGCAGCAGGATCGGCGCGCCTTTCAGAATGGCGCGTGCAATGGCGATGCGCTGGCGCTGGCCGCCGGAGAGCTGGACGCCGTTCTCGCCGACATTGGTTTCGTAGCCCTTGGGCAATGCGCTGATGAATTCATGCGCATAGGCATCGCGTGCCGCGGTTTCGATCTCTTCGTCGCTCGCGTCAAGGCGTCCGACGCGGATATTGTCGCGGATATTGCCCGCAAACAGATAGGTGTCCTGGCTGACGAAGGCGATATGTCCGCGCAGCGACGCAACGCTCAGGTCGCGGATATCCTGTCCGCCGACACGGATCGTGCCCTTGTTCACGTCATAGAAACGCTGCAGAAGGGCGAACAATGTTGACTTCCCGCCGCCGGAGGGGCCGACAAGGGCCGTCTTGCTGTGCGGGGCAATATCGAGATTGATGCCGCGCAGCACAGGCTGACCCGCGCGATAGGAAAATTCCACAGAATCGAAGGAAATAAGCCCCGTTTTTCTGTCTTTCGCGTAAATATCCAGATCCCGGGATTGGAGAACAAGCCCATCCTCGCGTTCGGTCACATCGGCCGGAGAATCGAGGACATCGAACATCATGTTCACACCGAAGATGCTCTGTTCCAGATTGATCTGCAGGCGGGCAAGACGCTTGGCTGGTTCATAGGCAAACAAAAAGGCCGTGAGGAACGAGATGAAATTGCCCGGTGTCTGGTCGCCCTTGGCTGAAGCCCAGCCAGCATAAAGCAGAATGATGCCGATAGCCATGCCGCCAAGAGACTCCATGAGCGGGCTGGAACGCGCCTGCAGCGAGATCAGGCGGTTGGCGCGCTGCTCCAGCGCCAGCACCGCCTCTTCCATCTGCCCGCGCATCCGGGGTTCGAGATTGAAGCTCTTGATGATGCGGGCGCCCAGCACCGTCTCCTGCAGCAATTGCATTGCCCGCGTCGCAAGCAGGAATTCCTGTTCCATGACACCGCGCACGCGCCGGATCAGCCGCGAGACGCCGAGAATGGCAATGGGCGCAATGACGAGCGTAATGACCGTAAGCACAGGCGTCTGGATCAGCATGACCGAAATGAGGCTGACCAGCGTCAGGAGGTCGCGTCCGAAGCTGACAACGATCATGTTGATCACGTCGCGAGCAGAATTCGCGCCGCCCGATACACGCATGACCAGTTCGCTCGAGGGCGTCTTGGTGAAATAGTCAAGCCCGAACTTCAGCACATGCTTGTAGACGCGCTGCTGCACATCGGCCACGATGCGGTTGCCGACACGCCCGAGCGTCACATCCTGTCCGTAGCTCGAAAGCCCCTTGGTCGCGAATATACCAATGATGACGAAGCACAGCGGCAACAGCAATTGCATGTCGTGATTGATCAGCATGGCGTTGACCACATCGCGCATGATCCACGCCGAGAGGGCGGTGCTGCCCGAAACCATCACCATGAAGACCGCTGCAAGCGCATAATAACGCCAATAATGCAGAAAATTTTCTGAGAACAGCCGCCGGATCACCGCGCCGTTTTTGCCGCCAAGGATAAAAAGCCGCCGCTTTTTGCGCTGAACATGTTCGTCCACCAAATTATGCCCTTCTTGTCCCCGGCCGCATCTCAGCCTGACAGCCAACTATCATATTCGCGCGCGCCTGCAAATTGCGCATTGCCCGGTGATGCCCATTGAACCGGCTCGACGCAACCTGTTCCGTCTGCGGAACGGGGAAGAACCGGACTTCATTATGCCTTTGGGTCTGGTTGATTAAAAGTAATAAAGAGCAAAAATCCTTATATAATTTAAATATATTTCTAAATTTAGACTCATAACCAAATATTAATTCGAAATTGATAATTTTATTGAAGTAATAATAAAAGAGTATGCGATGAATATCCGAGTCTTGCGTTTTGTATTAAGCCTGTTGTTGCCGTGCGGCGCAATTATCGCATTTTCTGATCTGAAAGCGGAGGCTGAGACGTTGCAGAGTGCCTTGCAGGCCGCTTATGCGAACAATCCCTCGCTATCCGGCCAGCGTGCGGCAACACGGGCTGCGGACGAAAACGTTCTCAGAGCGCGTTCGGGCTTTCTGCCCCAGATCGGATTATCAGGGCAGAGCGGGTATCAGAGTTCTGGCTATGAATATCCGAGCTTCCGTTCGGTAACGAAATCTACCAGCCACCTTCGCCCGAGCTCAATCGGTCTGACCGTGCAACAGAACCTCTGGAATGGCAACAAGACGGCCAACAGCGTCCTGCAGGCACAAGCCGGCGTGAACTCCAGCCGCGAACGTTTGCGTCTGACCGAGGAATCCGTGTTCCAGTCGGGGATAAAGGCCTATATGGATGTTGTGCGCGACAGAGCGATTCTGGCGCTGCAAAGCTCCAATCAGGACGTGCTGAATGAGCAGCTCAAGCAGACGCGGGGCCAGTTTTCGCTGGACAACGCGACGCGCACCGATGTCGCTCAGGCCGAGGCGGCGCTGGCGCGCGGCACGGCCGATCGTCTGACAGCGGAGTCGAATCTCAAATCCAGCGAGGCGGCCTACCGCCAGGTTTTCGGCAGTCTGCCAGGAGAACTTCAATCGCCGCCGCCTGCGGGAAATGGCATCCCGGCCACGCTTGACGAGGCTGTTAGGGGTGCGCTCAAAGAGCATCCCGCAGTGCGCGGAGCCAGAGAAGATGTCCGGGCTGCTCAGCTGAATGTCGATATCGCCCGCGCGGCCTTCTTTCCGGTGCTCTCTCTGTCGGGGCAAATTCAGAAGAGCTACAATTCCTACAACAGTCTCGATAATTCACGGAATTGGGTTGCCGGCATCTCGGCCAGCCTGACCGTGCCGATTTACGATGGCGGGCTGACGGACGCAACGCAGCGTCAGGCGCGCGAGCAGCTCACGCAGCAGCAGGCGGATCTGGACGCCCAGCAAAACAAGGTGCGCGCCGAACTTGTCTCAGCCTGGGGCGTATTCAGGAACAGCGCGGCCGTCATCCGCGCCGCACAATCGGAGGTAGACGCCGCAGCCATTGCGGTGACCGGCGTGCGCGACGAGGCCCAGTTCGGCCGGCGCACCATTCTTGACATACTCAACGCCCAGCACGCGCTGGTCAGCGCCCGCGTCAATCTCGTCAAGGCGCAGCACGATCAGGTTGTCGCGTCCTATGATCTTCTCGCGGCGCTGGGGCGCCTGTCCTTCGAATATCTCCGGTTACAGGGCAAGGCCTATGACGCGGAGGCACATCTGCTCGAGCGCGTTCAGTTCGGTTTCGGCCTGCGCCTCGCTACCCTGACGGATGAGGATACAGGCGAAAACGCGCCGGTCGCAGCTCAGTCCCGGGACTCGCGCCAGTAGGGCTCCACCTTGCCCTTGAGCTTGATGGTCATCGCATTGCCGAAACGATCCCTCGCGTTCCCGGCCGTGACACGCACCCAGCCCTCACTGACGCAATATTCATCGATATTGGTGCGGTCCGCGCCGTCGAAAATGACGCCGACGCCGCGTTCCAGCGCGGCCTCGTCATAATAGGGACTCTTGGGATTGGCGCTGAGGCGGTCGGGCAATGCATCATTCATGATCGGCTCTTTCCTGAAGTTTTTCAGCCAATGGCCTGATCAGCGGCTTTTCGTCAAGAGCTTTGGCCGCGAGGCGGAAAATTTTGCAATTATCGACATTTGCGTCGAATTTGGTAATCTTGGGTAGCATTTGCAGAAAATAGGTTGAACTGTTCAATTTTTTGGTTTATGGAACGTTCCAATAAAGAGTTTCTGAAATAATGAATATGCCTGGGGAGGCAATAACTGGGAGGCTGAGGCAAAGGCTGCCTCGGGAAATTGTGCTGCGGCTCCGGAGCCCGACACAAACCGATTTTGCAGCCATCTCCCTTCATTTTATTTTCCCGGGCCCTATTCTTTATCGCAAGGAGGGGCATGAATGAGCGCGCTTCGCTGGGGTCTGATCGGGGCAAGCACGATCGCCAGGGAATGGGTGATTCCGGCTATTCGCGCCGCGGGTGGCCTGCCACGCATTGTCATGTCCTCAGATGCGGCGCGCGGCGCTGATTTTGCCGCCGCAAATGGTGTTGAGCACGTTGCCGGAAGCCTTGACGAGGTTTTTGCCGATGTCGATGCCGTCTATATTTCTACCACCAACGAGTTGCACAAGCAGCAGGCTCTGGCCGCCATCGCAGCGGGCCGGCATGTTCTGTGCGAAAAGCCTCTGGCTATGAGCCTCGGGGATGCGCGCATCATGGTGAAGGCCGCGCAGGAGGCCGGAGTGGTGATGGCCACCAACCATCATCTGCGCAATGCCGCCACGCACCGCGCCATGCGCGCGGCCATCGGCGCGGGCAGGATTGGCAAGCCCCTGTTTGCGCGGGTGTTTCATGCGGTCTATCTGCCGCCGCACCTGCAGGGCTGGCGCATCAATAATCCGGGAGCCGGTGCGGGCGTTGTTGCCGATATCACGGTGCACGACGCCGATACATTGCGATTCGTGCTCAACGATGATCCGGTGGAGGTAACCGCGTTCACGCAGGAAGGCGGCATGGGCGCGCCGGGCATCGAAGATGGGGTCATGGGCGTTGTAAGGTTCGGCTCCGGAGTTCTGGCGCAGTTTCATGATGCCTTCACCTGCCAATATGCCGGAACGGGTTTTGAGGTGCATGGCACGGAAGGCTCGCTCATCGCGCGCAACTGCATGACACAAAAGCCGGTCGGCGAGGTTGTGCTGCGGCATCAGGGCGGCGAGGAGCAACTGGCCCTCGTTCATGAAAATCTTTACGAGCGCGCGATACGCGCATTTCATGGCGCTGTCAGGGGCGAATGCGCCCCCGCTGCGACCGGAGAAGACGGCGTCAGATCCATGGCGCTTGCCTTTGCCGCGCTGCAATCGGCGCGCGAAGGGCGGGCCATAAAAGTGGAGCCGGGAATTTGAATGCCGGATGCGCAGGCGTTTCGCGCCCGCGGCGCGGGTGCACGCGGCGCGCTGGCAGGTGGACATTGGCGCTGAAAAGCGTCTGTATGAATGAGACCGGATACAGCCTGATGCGGACAGCCCGTAATAATGGGGTCGCACAGACTGTTGAAGGTTCATGCGGGCCGGTAAGGCCGGAAGATTCCGGTCGGGGCCAGAGTGATACGCGCCGGACGTTCTTCCGGCAAAGGACCAAGGGAGAAACAGATGTCAAATAGAACAAAATTGCTGGCCGGGGTTATGTTGGCTGCGTTCGGATTTGCAGCGCCGGCTCATGCCCAGGTTAAGGAAGTGCAGATGCTGCACTGGTGGACCTCGGGCGGTGAAGCTGCCGCTCTGAACGTCCTCAAGCAGGACCTCGCCAAGGAAGGCTATACTTGGAAGGACGTTCCGGTTGCAGGCGGCGGCGGCGATGCCGCCATGACCGCCCTCAAGGCCATGGTCGCTGCCGGCAACAACCCGACGGCCTCGCAGATGCTTGGCTACACGGTTCTTGATTACGCGGCTGCCGGCAAGATGGGCGACCTGACTGCGACCGCCAAAAAGGAAGGCTGGGACAAGGTCGTTCCCGCCGCTCTGCAGAAGTTCGCTGTCTATAAGGGCAAGTGGGTCGCTGTTCCGGTGAACGTGCACTCGGTCAACTGGCTGTGGATCAACAAGGCCGTCCTCGAAAAGATCGGCGGCACCGAGCCCAAGACCTTCGACGATCTCATTGCCCTTCTGCAGAAGGCCAAGGCAGCCGGCGTGATTCCGCTGGCGCAGGGCGGCCAGCCCTGGCAGGAAGCCACCATGTTTGACTCTGTCGTTCTCGCGACCGGCGGTGCAGACTTCTACAAGAAGGCTTTCAACGATCTCGACCCGGCTGCTCTGAAGTCGGATACGATGAAGAAGGCTTTCGACAATCTCGCCAAGCTGCGCGAATTCACCGATCCGAACTATGCCGGACGCGACTGGAACCTTGCCACCGCCATGGTGATCAAGGGTGATGCGCTCCTGCAGGTGATGGGTGACTGGGCGAAGGGTGAATTTGTCGCCGCCAAGAAGGTTGCCGGTACCGACTTCCTCTGCCCGCGCTTCCCGCAGACTCAGGGCAGCGTGATTTATAATTCGGACATGTTCGGAATGTTCAAGGTTCCGGCTGACCGTCAGGAAGCCCAGATCGCACTTGCCACGGCAACGCTGTCCAAGAGCTTCCAGTCCGCCTTCAACGTGGTCAAGGGTTCGGTTCCGGCCCGTGTCGACGTTCCGGATACCGCCTTTGACGCTTGCGGCAAGGCCGGCATGAAGGATCTGGCTGAAGCCAACTCCAAGGGTACGTTGTTCGGCTCGCTGGCGCAGGGTTATGGCGCGCCTCCGGCTGTGGCCAATGCCTACAAGGACGTCGTGACCAAGTTCTTCCATGGCGAAATCAAGACCTCCGAGTCGGCTGTTGCCGAACTCTCGAAGGCGATCGACGCTGCCAAGTAAGAACGGACCTCGCGTCCGGGACTCCGCCTCATCCCGAGCCTGTCGGAAGACAAGGCCGCGGGATGAGGTTGGATAAGGTCTCCGCTCATACGGAGGAGACAGAATCTCCTGCTTTGCATTCCCCACCCTGACTTATCGAAGGGTGGGGGAACACTTCCTGTTCACCCAGCTCAAGGATTGCAGCATGACGCTCGCAGCATCCAGTTCCGTACACGCGCGCCGCGACCTGCGCAGCCGTCTTCAGGACGCGCTGCCGAAACTGGTGCTGGCGCCCAGCTTTGCCGCTCTGCTGTTTTTTGTTTATGGGTTCATTCTCTGGACCATCTATCTTTCATTCACCAATTCCAAGGCCTTCCCGAGCTACGATCTGGTGGGCTGGATATCCTATAAGCGCCTGTGGGGCTGGACTTTCGAATATGACCCGCCTTCAAGCTGGTATACGGCGATTGTCAATATGGGCCTTTTCGGGGGACTCTATGTGGTCTTCTGTCTGGTTCTCGGCCTGACGCTGGCAATCCTGCTCGACCAGAAAATCCGCGGCGAGGGTGTGCTGCGCCCGATCTATCTCTATCCGCTGGCGCTGTCCTTCATTGTGACCGGAACCGCCTGGAAGCTGTTCCTCGATCCCGGCATCGGACTTGAAAAGGCCATGCATGTCTGGGGCTGGACAAGCTTCAAGTTCGATTGGGTGGTCAATCCGCGCATGATGATCTATTGCGTCGCGATTGCCGGCATCTGGCAGAGCTCGGGTTTTGTCATGGCCATGTTTCTTGCGGGCCTGCGCGGCATTGACGGCGAGATCCTCAAGGCGGCCCAGATTGACGGCGCGTCGGCCTTCCAGACCTATCGGCGCATCATCATCCCGATCATGCGGCCGGTGTTTCTCTCGGCGCTGATCGTGCTCGCGCATATGGCGATCAAATCCTATGATCTCGTGCTTTCGGTGACGGGCAAGAATCCGGGCGGGGCGGCGGAACTGCCCTCGACCTTCATGTATTCCTACACCTTCACCCGCAACCAGATGGCGATCGGCTCGGCCAGCGCCGTGATCATGCTGATGACGATTGCCGCCATCATGGTGCCTTATCTTTATTCCGAACTGCGGGAGAAGAAATAATGAGCGTCGACGCCCTTCTCAAAGCGCCGGTGCGCGAGCCCTCGCGTTCTTCGGCCACCAGCCGTGTCATCATCTATGGCCTGCTGCTGATTTTTGCCCTGATCTACCTGCTGCCGCTGGTTGTGATGGTCATGACATCGCTGAAGCCGCTTCCCGAAGTGACGGGCGGCAACATGTTCGCGCTGCCGCACCAACTGACCTTCGAGCCCTGGACCAAAGCCTGGGGCAAGGCCTGCGTCGGCCTGACCTGCGAAGGCATCAAGGGCTATTTCTGGAACTCCATCAAAATGGTGGTTCCGGCCGTGCTCATCTCCACCATATTGGGCGCGCTCAATGGCTATGTGCTGACCAAATGGCAGTTCAAGGGACACCGTCTGGTGTTCGGGCTGATGCTTTTTGCCTGCTTCATTCCCTTTCAGTCGGTGCTTATTCCCATGGCGACCGTGCTGGGCCAACTGGGCGGGCTGGGCGAGAGCCTGACCGAGACATTCGGCTGGGATTTTGGCTTCGGCGCGCCGACCGAAAATCTCGTGATCGTGCATGTGGTCTATGGTCTCGGCTTCACCACCTTGTTTTTCCGCAATTATTATGACGCCTTTCCCACCGAGCTGATCAAGGCGGCGCAGATGGACGGTGCGGGCTTCTTCCAGATTTTCCGCCGTATCCTGCTGCCCAATTCCATGCCGATCTTCATCGTCACGGTGATCTACCAGTTCACCAATATCTGGAACGACTTCCTGTTCGGCGCGACCTTCGCCGCAGGCGATTCGATGCCGATGACGGTGGCGCTCAACAATGTGGTCAACACCTCGACCGGCGTCGTTGAATATAACGTCAATATGGCTGCGGCGATCATCGCCGCCCTTCCCACCCTTTTTGTTTATATTGTCGCGGGCCGCTATTTTGTGCGCGGTCTCATGGCAGGCGCCGTCAAAGGATAGAACCATGGCCTTTCTCGATATTGTGAACCTGAAAAAAAGCTTCGGCGCGGTTGATATTCTCAAGGGCATCGACCTTGAACTCGACAAGGGCGGATTTCTCGTGCTGGTCGGGCCTTCGGGCTGCGGCAAATCCACCCTGCTTAATACAATAGCCGGGCTTGAAAGCATCACTGCCGGCGAGATCCGCATCGACGGGCAGGTGGTCAATGATCTGCACCCGTCCAAGCGCGACATTGCCATGGTGTTCCAGTCCTATGCGCTCTACCCCAACATGACAGTGGCGCAGAACATTGCCTTCGCGCTCGAAATGCGCGGCGTTCCGGCAGCCGAGCGCGCTGCGGCGGTGGACAAGGCGGCCAAAACCCTGCAGATCACGCATCTGCTGGGCCGCAAGCCCAGCCAGCTCTCCGGCGGCCAGCGCCAGCGCGTCGCCATGGGCCGTGCGCTCGTGCGCGATCCGCGCATCTTCCTGTTCGACGAACCGCTCTCCAACCTCGATGCGAAGCTGCGTGTTGACATGCGCGTCGAGATCAAGCGCCTGCATCAGACAACCGGCACAACCATTGTCTATGTCACGCATGACCAGATCGAGGCCATGACACTGGCAACCAAGATCGCCGTTCTGAAGGATGGCGAAGTGCAGCAGTTCGGCACCCCATCTGAAATTTACAACAAGCCGTCGAACCTGTTTGTCGCCGATTTCATGGGCTCGCCCGCGATGAACCTGATCGAGGGCACGATCGACCGCTCCGGCGGCGGGGTGCGCGTCGTCATGCAGCGCGAGGGCGATGACGCCATTACGCTTGCCCTGCCGGGCGAGGTGAAGAATGCCGCGCAGGGCCAGAAGGTGATTCTTGGCATCCGCCCTGAAGCCATCACCGATCCGGCCAGCGCCGACCATCATTCGACGCATATCGAAAAGGTCAGCGCCCATGTCGATGTGGTGGAACCGGCTGGCGCCGACACTTTTGTCGTCACCAAGCTTGGCGGCGCCGAGGTCACGGCGCGTCTTCGCGCCGATATCGACGTCGTTTCGGGCAAGCCGATGGTTTTCGCCTTCAACATGGAAAAGGCTGTCATCTTTGATCCGGCGACGACCAAGCGGATCGATTGATGACGAAGCAGCCGGATATTCTGATCATTGGCTCGGGCATGGGCGGGGCAAGCCTCGCCTATGGGCTTCGGGGTTCCGGTCTCAAGGTTCATGTTCTGGAGCGCGGCACCCACCTGCCGCGCGAGCCGGAAAACTGGAGCGTAACCAGTGTTTTTCATCAGAAGCGCTATCGCTCCGGCGAGGAATGGCGCGATCAGGATAACCGCGCCTTCAAACCGAACCAGCATTATTTTGTCGGCGGCAACACCAAGATGTACGGCGCCTGCATCATGCGCTTTCGTCCGCGGGATTTTGACGCCGTCGAGCATCATGAGGGCATTTCGCCTGCCTGGCCGATCTCCTATGACGAGCTGGAGCCCTATTATTCCCGCGCCGAATCCATGCTGGGCGTGCGGGGCGAGGCCGGGCTTGATCCGGGGGAGGGGCCGCGCTCCCGTCCTTATCCGCATGCGCCCATCGCGCATGATCCGCCGATCGCACGGCTTTTTGAACATCTCAGGAAGAGCGGCTACAGGCCGTTTCCGCTGCCGGCTTCCGTGCAGCAGGGCGATGGCGGCAAATGCATCCGCTGCAAGACCTGTGATGGTTTTCCGTGTCAGGTCGATGCCAAGGGCGATGCCGAGAATTGCGCCCTTCGTCCGGCGTTGCTTGATCCCGATATCACCATGGAAACCTCTGTCCGGGTTTTGCGCCTGCTCACCACGCCGGACGGCAGGCAGATTGACGGCGTCGAGGTGGAAACGCCGCATGGGCGCGAGATCCGCCGCGCGCCGGTTGTCGTGCTCAGCGCCGGTGCGATAAATTCCGCCCTGCTGATGCAGCGCTCGGCCAATGGCGCGCATCCCGATGGTCTTGCCAATGGCTCCGGCCAGCTTGGCCGCAATTATATGGCGCATCATCTTACGGCCATGATGTGCGTGAACCCGTTCAGACTCAACGAGACGGTCTATCAGAAGACCATTTCGATGAATGATTTTTACTGGGGCACCGACAGCTTCAGATATCCGATGGGTAATCTGCAGATGCTCGGCAAATTGCAGGCAGGCATGCTGACCGCCGAAGTGCCGCTTGTGCCGCGGCCCGTCATGCAGGCTTTGTCCAACCGCTCGATCGACTGGCTCGCCATGAGCGAGGATCTTCCCGATCCGGACAACCGCGTTCTGCCTGATGGCGAGGGCGTGAAGCTGATCTGGCGCCTGAACAACCGTGTGCCGAACCGCAGGCTTGCCGATGAACTGCGCAAGATCATGCGGGCCTTTGGTCATCCGCTGATTTTCGAGAAACATGGCGGCATCGAGACCACATCGCATCAATGCGGCACGTTGCGCATGGGCGCCGATCCCGCCTCCTCCGTTCTCGATCCGTTGTGCAAGACCTGGGAAATCGACAATCTCTACTGTGTCGACGGCGGGTTTTTCGTATCCTCCGCAGCCGTCAACCCGTCGCTGACCATCGCGGCGCAGGCCCTGCGTGTGGCCGACCATCTCCGGGCGCGGCTGGGGGTCTGATGGCGCGCGCTCCGGGGCTGTTTCCAGCCCTGACTGGGGTGCCCTTCTGAACCTCGCGCGATCTCCCCCGTCCTGAGCCTGTCGAAGGACGGGGAAAGGAATTGCCTTAATCGGCGATCACGGCCTCGGCGGCATGTCTGGCGCCGGCCTTGAGCGGCAGTTCGTCCATGCGCAGCAGGAAGAGAAAGGCGCAGAAGAAGCCCAGCGCCGCCGCCATGAAGATCAGGCGGAAAGCGGCGATCGCGACATCGCCGGTCAGCACCCGGTTGAGCATTTCCACGCTCTGTGCGCCGGTTCCGGCCAGCAGGATGGCGCCGAATATGGCCACCAGCAGCGCGCTGCCAAGCTGGCGGAAGAAATTGGCTGTGCCTGTGGCCGTGCCGAGCTGATGCGGCTCCACCGCATTCTGGATGGCGACCGTTGTGACCGGCAGCAACGTGCCCAGACCGATGCTCACCAGTCCGATGATGACCTCGACGCCGGCCAGCGGCAGGGACTTGCCGCCCAGCGCCAGAATGCTCAGTCCAAGAATGGCGAACAGAAGACCCCAGATCGGCAAACGCTTGTAATGCGTCAGATAAAGCATCACGCGCCCCGAAAGCGTTGCGCCGCAGACCGTGCCGATCATCAGCGGAATGAGCGCCAGCCCGGAATCGGCGGCGCTCAGCCCCGAGACGCTTTCAAAATAGACCGGCATGTAAATGGTCAGCCCGATATAGGTGCCCATGCCGAAAAAGGCCGAAAGCGTTCCGTTGAGCACCACTTTATTGCCCAGCAGTTCGACGGGAATGAGCGGTTCATGCGCAGTGCTGACGCGAAGGCCGAAGGCGGCCCAGAAAACCAGCGAAATGCCGACCAGCGCGGCGATGGGCAGCGACGTCCAGGCAAAGCGGATGCCGCCGAAGCTGAGCGCCAGCATGATCGACACAGTGGCGAGCATCATCAGCACCGCGCCCAGAATGTCGAGCTGGTGCGGACGGTCATGACGCGGCAGCCTGCGCAGCGACGAACTGGTCATGGCATAGGCGGCAATGCCGAGCGGCAGATTGATCCAGAAAATCATCGACCAGTGCAGATGCTCCGTGAAGAAGCCGCCCAGCACCGGCCCCAGCAGGCTCGACATCATGAAGACGCTGGCAATGTAAACCTGATAGCGCCCGCGCTCCTTGGGCGCGATGATATCGGCGATGATCGTTTGCGCCAGCGAGATAAGCCCGCCGCCGCCCGCGCCCTGCGCGGCACGGGCCACAATGAGAATGAGCATCGACGGCGCCAGCGCGCAGGCGATGGAACCGAGCGTGAAAATGACGATGGCGGTGAGAAGCACCACCCGCCGGCCATGAATGTCGCTGAGCTTGCCATAAAGCGGGGTGACGGCGGTCGCCGTCAGCAGATAGATGCTGGCCACCCAGGATATCTGATCCGGGTCGCCGAGGTCCCGTCCGATCGTGGGCATGGCCGTGGCGACGATGGTCTGATCCAGCGCGCCGAGCAGCATGGCCAGGATGATGCCGACGACAATGGTTTTGATATCCCGTTCGGAAAGAGCAGGAGCAGAATTGTGAACGTGCATGGAACTCATTTTACAATTGGCGCCGGATGCTTGGAGGGCGACGATAAGAACAAAAGCTTATACCCATCTGTCGCATACGTCGCAGCGTGACGATAATTTCTTGTTGCATGGCTGATACGCGAAAATTGAATGGCTCGGGGCAGGTGCCGGTTGCTTTGGCGGGAGAAGCCGCATAAAGACGGGCAATCAAAATGAGGAGAAGTTCATGCGCGCCAATAACAGAGCCGCCGACGCCCTGCGTCCTGTATCGATCGAACGCAACGTGGCGCGCTATGCCGAGGGCTCCTGTCTGATCAAGTTTGGCGAGACGCACGTGCTCTGCACGGCCTCTCTGGAGGAAAAGCCGCCGGCATGGCTGCGCGGTCAGGGCAAGGGCTGGGTCACGGCGGAATATTCCATGCTGCCGCGCGCCACCCATTCGCGCACACGGCGCGAATCGACCAGCGGCAAGCCTTCGGGACGCACGCAGGAGATTCAGCGTCTGATCGGCCGCTCGCTGCGCGCCGTCGTTGATCTTGGTCTGCTCGGGGAACGCCAGATCACGCTGGATTGCGATGTTCTGCAGGCGGACGGCGGCACGCGCACGGCATCCATCACCGGCGCCTTCATCGCGCTGACCGATTGCATTACCTGGATGCGCGGGCGGTCCATGCTGAAAGATTCGCCGATCAGAGATCATGTGGCGGCCATTTCCTGCGGGATTATCAAGGGCGTGCCGATGCTCGACCTTGATTATAACGAGGATTCCACCGCCGAGACGGATGCCAATTTTGTCATGACCGGCAAGGGCGGCATCGTCGAGGTGCAGGGCACAGCCGAGGGCGTGCCTTTCACCGAGGCGCAATTGGGCGAATTGCTCGGACTTGCGCGCGGCGGCATTGCGCAGCTGGTCGATGCGCAGAGGCAGGCGCTGATCGGCTGATCAGCGTATCGGCCCGTAGAAAATGAAAAATGCCCCCGCGGCGATGAAGCCGAAGCCGACGGCGTGGTTGAGCGTCAGCTGCTCCTTGAGCACGAAGGTGGAAAATCCGGCGAAGACCGTGAGGGTGATGATCTCCTGCATGGTCTTGAGCGCAGCCGTCGAATAGACCTGATGGCCGATGCGGTTTGCCGGCACGGCCAGCCAATATTCAAAAAACGCAATGCCCCAACTGGTGAAGACCGCGCTGTATATGGGCGAGCCGACATATTTCAAATGGCCGTACCAGGCGAATGTCATGAACACATTTGAGGCGAACAGCATGAATATCGGCAAGGCAGCCGGAGAGCGCAAAAATTAAATCATGGCGATCGTTAGTTCCAGGCGCGTCTCTCATAGTCGATAGCATAGGCTCGCGGGTTTGCCCCGATGGCTGCCATGCCATGAAGCACCGCTTCCGGATTGACAAGAAGGGCTGTGCCGACGCGCTTGGCCAGACCGTCCACCGGAGCCTTGTTTTCGAACGCAGCGCGGAATGTGGCCGGAGCAAGACGCGCGATGATGCGGGGCAGAATGCCCCCCGCCAGAGTGACGCCGCCGGTTGCGGCGAAGGTGATGGCCATGTCTCCCGCGAACCGGGCGACGATCTTCCAGTAGGCATTGATCGTTGCCGCCTCATTGCTTGCCGCGTCGGCCAGAGCGGCGGACACGATGGTCGGGCCGTCCTGCCCGGGAATGGCCAGCCCGCGGGCCTTGGCGCGGGCATTGTGGATGCGGATAAGGCCGGCGCCGTTCATCACGCTTTCGGTGGTGACGCGGCCAAAGACCCGCTCGAGATGCGGCCAGAATGCTTCTTCTTCCGCGCCGACGGGGCCAAAATCGATATGGCAGGCCTCGGAAGCCACCGGCACATGCCGGCCGCCCGTCTCGATCAGCGCGCCGATGCCAAGACCGGTGCCGGGGCCGAGAATGAGGCGCGGGCCGGGGCCGGCTGTAATCTGCGGGCCGATGACATGCAGCCATTCCGGGCGGAAAGCGGGCAGGCTCAGCGCCTGCGCCTCAAAGTCATTCAGGAGCAGTCCTTGGCTCAGGCCGAGCGCCGCCGCAATCTTCGGGCCGTCCATCAGCCATGGCGCATTGGTGAGCTTGAGCGTGAGGCCATTGACCGGCCCTGCCCCGCAGGCGATGACGGATCGCACTTTGACATCGAGCCCTGTCATGGCTGCCGTAATGGCTTCCGCAAGGCCAGGGAAGCTTGCGGTTTTCAGACGGGCAATGATGGTCAGTTCGCCGCCCGCCTCACGGATGAGGCCGAACCGGGCATTGGTTCCGCCGATGTCACAAACAAGAAGCGGGAATTCAAACATGCGCCCGGTCTCCGGAGAAGGAATGATTTCATTGAACTTTCGTCTGGTTTGGCGAAGGGCGCGCCGCCTGTCAATGGCCAAAACATCCAACCGGGCCAGTTTGCCTGTGCAACGCAAGCAGCGCTTGGAAAAGCAGGCCAAAGCGCTTATGAGGGAGCCACTTCCTTTCAAAAATACAGGTGTGTCATGGATCAATATGCCAGTCTTTTTCCTCTGGGCAAGGATACGACGCCTTACCGCAAGCTCTCCTCTGACGGCATCAAAGTGCTGCATCTTGGCGGGCGCGAAGTGCTTTCGGTGAGCAACGAGGCCATCCGCTTGCTGGCCGAGCAGGCGATGATCGATATCAACCACCTGCTGCGGCCGGGCCATCTCGCCCAGCTTGCAAAAATTCTCGATGATCCGGAGGCTACCGAGAACGACCGCTTCGTCGCCTATGACCTGCTGAAGAACGCCAATATCGCGGCGGGCGGCGTGCTTCCCATGTGCCAGGATACCGGCACAGCCATTGTCATGGGCAAGAAGGGCAATCATGTCTGGACGGAGGGCGAGGACGAAGCTGCGCTCGCGCAGGGCATCAAGGACGCCTATCTCAAGAAAAACCTGCGCTATTCGCAGGTTGCGCCTTTGTCGATGTTCGAGGAGCAGAACACCCGCACCAATCTGCCCGCCCAGATCGAGATTTACGCGGCATCGAAGCATGAGCAGGCCGAGGACACCTATAAATTTCTGTTCGTCGCCAAGGGCGGCGGTTCCGCCAACAAGACATTTCTGTATCAGGCGACGCCGTCTCTTCTCACCCATGACCGGATGGTCGCCTTCCTGAAAGAGAAGATTCTTACCCTCGGCACCTCCGCCTGCCCGCCCTATCATCTGGCTATCGTCATTGGCGGCACCTCAGCCGAACTGGTGATGAAGACGGTGAAGCTCGCCTCCACCAAATATCTCGACAATCTGCCCACCTCCGGCGGGCCGGACGGCCATGCCTTCCGCGATCTTGCCATGGAGGAGGAAATTCACCGGCTGACGCAGCAACTCGGCGTCGGCGCGCAGTTCGGCGGCAAATATTTCTGTCATGACGTGCGTGTCATCCGCCTTCCGCGCCACGGCGCCAGCCTGCCGATCGGGCTTGGCGTGTCCTGCTCGGCGGACCGGCAGGCCATGGGCAAGATCACGCGGGAAGGTATTTTCCTTGAGGAGCTGGAACATGATCCGGCCCGCTTCCTGCCCGCCATCGACGAATCCGAATTTGAGAAAGGTGTCGTCAAGGTCGATCTTAACCAGCCGATGACGGATATCCTGAAGCTGCTTTCGGCCTATCCGATCCGCACCCACCTTTCGCTGTCCGGGACGATGATTGTTGCGCGCGATGCCGCCCATGCCAAGATACGGGAGCGGCTTGAGCGCGGCGAGCCGATGCCCGAATATATGAAGAACCACCCTGTCTATTACGCCGGTCCGGCAAAGACGCCCGCCGGCTATGCCTCCGGCTCGTTCGGCCCGACGACGGCAGGGCGCATGGACAGTTTCGTCGATCAGTTTCAGGCCGCTGGCGGCTCAATGATCATGCTGGCGAAGGGCAACCGGTCGGCTGCGGTTCGTGAGGCCTGCAAGCGATATGGCGGCTTTTATCTCGGCTCGATCGGCGGGCCGGCCGCGCGTCTCGCGCAAGATTGCATCAAGAAGGTTGAAGTACTCGAATACCCGGAACTGGGCATGGAAGCTGTCTGGCGTATCGAGGTTGAGGATTTCCCGGCGTTCATTGTCATCGACGACAAGGGCAACGACTTCTTCAAGGAGCTCAATCTGGGCTGAGCGGCGGCCACGCCTCTCGCTTATGTTGCTTCTGCAGAACCTTATAGCAGCAGACCAACCTCACCCTGAGCTTGTCGAAGGGTGAGGCAAGGCAGGGCTTCAGCCGCACCAGTAAACCTGCGCCTTGCCGGTGTTGAGGGCGGCGCGGACCGGCATGTCCAGCACGTCGGCGGGCGCGGCGCAGGCCTGCTCATAGACGGCGCGCTTGCCTGCGCCCTCAAAATGCAGGAACAGGTTTTGCGCGGTGAGCAGTGCGGGTGCCGTGAAGGTCATCCGCGGCTCCGGCGCGCCGGGCGCACGCATCGGCAGCACGAGCGGCGCATCCGGCATCAGCGCCGCGGCCAGATTATCGCCCTCCGGAAACCATGAGGCCGTGTGGCCGTCATCGCCCATGCCCAGCACCACGGCGTCAATCGGCAGCGGCAGGGCGTCCAGTCCGGCCATGATGCCGTCAAGGCCCGCTTCCGGCGTTTCGGCCTCGCTTACCAGCGGCACGAAATGTGCAGGCGTCGCCTCATTGACCAGCAGATGCTGATAGACCAGCCGCGTATTCGAGCGCTCTGAGCTTTGCGGCACCCAGCGTTCATCGGCCAGCGTGACGAAAACCCGGCTCCAGTCGAGCTTCTGCCAGGAAAGCGCCGCGAAAAAGGCCAGCGGCGTTCGCCCTCCCGAAACTGCGAGCGAGGCGCGCCCGCGCTGGACGATGCCCTCGCGCAGACATTTGGCCACGGCTTCGGCCAGAGCCTCGGCCAGCAGCGCACCGGAGATGAAATGATGATCGTAAGCGCTCATTCGATGTCTTCGTTCCAGGTGCGGCCATCGCGCTCCACAAGCGCAATCGAGGAAACCGGCCCCCAGGTTCCGGCCACATAGGGCCGCGGCTGATCGGAACTGTTGGCCCAGGCCGCGCGGATCGGATCAATGAAACGCCATGCGGCTTCCACTTCGTCGCGGCGCATGAACAAGGTTGCATTGCCGCGGATGACATCCATCAGCAGGCGTTCGTAGGCTTCCGGAATATGGCCATCGAACGTGGTGGCGAAGCTCATGTCCAGCGGCACATGCTGCAGGCGGATGCCGCCCGGCCCCGGCTCCTTGATCATCAGCCACAGCTTGATGCCTTCGTCCGGCTGGAGGCGGATCACCAGCCGGTTGGGCGGGATCATGCCCACGCTCTCGCCGAAGATCGAGAATGGCACGGGCTTGAAGACGATGGTGATTTCGGACACGCGCTGCGGCATTCGCTTGCCGGTGCGGATGTAAAACGGCACATCCGCAAAGCGCCAGTTGGCGACATTGACCTTCAGTGCCACGAATGTTTCGGTATTGCTGCTGTCGCGGCCCAGTTCTTCAAGGTATCCGGGTACAGCAGCTCCATCGCTCACTCCGGCGCGATACTGGCCGCGCACAGTGAGGTTGCCAGCATTGGAGGCGGTGATCGGCACCAGCGATTTCAGCACCTTGAGCTTCTCGTCGCGCACTGCATCGGCGTCGAGCGAGGAAGGCGGCTCCATCGCCACGAGGCAGAGCAATTGCAGAAGATGGTTCTGCACCATATCGCGCATGGCGCCGGAATTGTCGTAATAGGGGCCGCGGCCCTCGACGCCGATCGACTCGGCCGCCGTAATCTGCACATGATCGATATGCGCAGAGTTCCATATCGGCTCGAACAGGGCATTGGCGAAGCGCAGTGCCATGAGATTCTGCACCGTCTCCTTTCCGAGATAATGGTCGATGCGGTAGATCTGCTTTTCACTGAAGACCTTGCCGATGGCATCGTTGATGGCGGCGGCGGATTTGCCATCCTTGCCGATGGGCTTCTCGACGATGATGCGTGAATTCGGGGTCACCAGTTTCTGGCGAGCGAGGCCATCCGCGATAGGGCCGAACAGATCGGGGCTCGTGGCGAGGTAATAGGCTCGTATCTTGTCGGGATGGGAATTGAGATGGCTGGCCAGAACATCCCAGCCGGATTCGCCCTTGGCGTCCACGGCGACATAATCGACGCGGGACATGAAACGTTCGATGCAATTTTGTTCAAGCGCGTCAGGGGCGACAAATTTTTTGAGGGCGTCAAACACGCTCGCCTTGAAGGCTTCAACATCCATGTCCTTGCGCGAAATGCCGATAATGCGGGTGGGTTCAGAAAACTGGTGGTCGGCATCGCGGCGGAACAGCGCCGGAAACAATTTGCGATAGGCAAGGTCGCCAGTGCCGCCGAAGACGACAAGATCGAAAGGTTCGACGGTGACTATACGGCTGACCATGCGGACTTCCCTCTTTATAACCTATATACTAGCCTGCATCGGACCATCGGTCGATGCCCGGGCGGTGAATAGCATAGGATCGTTCCAAAACCTAGACGTTCGTCGTATGATTCGTTAATTCGGCAGTGAGGGTGCGATGAAGGTTCTGGTGGTGGGCGGCGCGAATATCGACATTAAATGCCGCATTGATGCCGATCTCGTCATGGCTGCTTCAAACCCGGGAACTGTCAGTGTTTCGGTCGGCGGCGTCGGGCGCAACATCGCTCATAATCTGGCGCAGCTTGATGCCGAGGTGCATCTTGTCACCGCGCTGGGCGATGATCTTCATGCCGAAATGATCCGGCGCGCGTGTGAGGGGGCGAAAATTGCGCTCTCGGCCCATCTGTCCGCCAGGCCGACAGGAACCTACACGGCCATTCTCGATCAGGCGGGGGATCTCGTGGTTGGCGTGGCGGCGATGGAGTGCATCGTTGATCTCGCGGTTGTCGCCTTGGAGCCCGTTCTGGCGCGTGTGCCGCATCCCGACTGGCTGGTCGCCGATGCCAATCTTGATGCAGATGTGCTGATGTTTCTGGCCGGACATGCGCGGATGGCGGGCGCAGCTTTTGCCTTCGAGCCGGTGTCCGTGGCCAAATGCACGGCGATTTTGCCGGCTCTGCGGCGCTACGGGCTGGATTTCATGTCGCCGAACCGCGCCCAGCTTGCCGCACTTGTCCATGATGGGGCAAATCTGGATATGAACGATCTCGCCCCGGCCTGCGCGGCGCTGCATCGGCAGGGCGTGCGCAATATCATTGTTGGGCTGGGGCCGCAGGGGGCCTTCTGGTCCGACGGGCGCGCCAATGGCCGCGTTCCGGCTCTGGCAGAGGCCGTTGTCGATGCAACCGGGGGCGGCGATGCAGCCTTTGCCGGAGCACTCTGGGCGCTTCATCGCGGCGAAAGCCTCGATGTTGCTGCCATCAGCGGTCAGAGGGCGGCTGCGCTGGCGGTGAGCGTGCCACAAACAGTCAATGCGCTGCTTTGCGCGCGCTATCTGAAGGAAGAGGTTCATGATTGATTTTGATATTGCCGACGAAGTATCGGCGGCGCTCGGCAAGGGTGCGCCTGTCGTTGCCCTCGAATCCACCATCATCTCGCATGGCATGGCCTATCCCGCCAATCTCGAAATGGCGCGCGCCGTCGAAGCCATCGTGCGTGAAAACGGCGCGGTTCCGGCAACTTGCGCGGTGGTGGGCGGGAGGGTCAAAATTGGCTTATCGCCCGCCGATCTCGAGTTCTTTGCGCAGGCGCCCGGCATTCTCAAGCTGTCGACACATGATCTGGCCTATTGCATCGCGATCAGGCGTCATGGCGCGACCACGGTCGCGGCAACCATGCGTCTGGCGGCACTGGCCGGTATCCGCGTCTTTGCCACCGGCGGCATCGGCGGCGTGCATCGCGGCGCGCAGCAGAGCTTCGACATTTCTGCCGATCTCATTGAGCTCGGCCGCACGCGCGTTGCCGTTGTCGCGGCCGGGGCAAAGGCCATTCTCGATCTTCCGGCCACATTGGAGGTGCTCGAGACGCAGATGGTGCCGGTGGTTTGCGTCGGCACCGATGAATTTCCCGCCTTCTACTCGCGCAGTTCCGGCCTGAAAGCGCCCTTGCGGCTGGATATGCCGCAGGAGATCGCCGCCATGCTCAGGGCGCAGGATCGGCTGGGCCTGCCCGCCGGCGCGCTGATCGCCAATCCCGTGCCGCAGGCCGATGAAATTCCGGCGGGCGAGATCAATGGCTTTATCGGGCGCGCGCTGGCTGAGGCCGAGGCGCAGAAAATCGCGGCCAAGGCGGTGACGCCTTTTCTGCTTGCCCGCATCAGCGACCTGACGCAAGGCCGCAGCCTTGCCACCAATATCGCCCTTGTCAAAAACAACGCGCGGCTGGCTGCGCAGATCGCCGGAGCTTATGCTGCCGGATAGCGGCCTCGCGGCTGACTCACGCCTGCCCGGGCTTTTTCTCGACATGGCCGCCGAAGCCTTTGCGCATGGCAGAAAGCATCTTTTCAGCGAATGTATGCCCCTGCCGTGAGCGAAACCGGGTGAACAGGGCTGCAGCCAGCACGTCTGCGGGCACGGCTTCGGACAGGGCAGCGTCCAATGTCCAGCGGCCCTCGCCCGAATCCTCGACATAGCCCGAGAAGCCAGCAAGATCATTGTCTTCCGCAAGACCCGCTGCGGCAAGATCAAGCAGCCAGCTCGAAACCACCGAGCCGCGCCGCCAGCTCTCCGCAATATCGGGCAGGTTGAGATCAAAACGCAATTCCTGCGGTAATTGTTCCGAATTGGCGTTTTTCATGATGTCGAACCCCTCGGCAAAGGCCTGCATCAATCCATATTCGATGCCGTTATGCACCATTTTGACGAAATGTCCGGCGCCATGCGGCCCGGCATGCAGATAGCCCTGCTCCGGTCGCGGATCCCGGCCTTCGCGATGCGGTGTCTTGGGGGTGCTGCCCGCTCCGGGCGCCAGCGTCGCGAATATCGGATCTAGCCGGTCGACCACGGCCGCTTCGCCGCCGATCATCATGCAATAGCCGCGCTCAAATCCCCAGACGCCGCCGCTTGTGCCGACATCGACATGATGCAGGCCCTTTTCCTGCAGGCTTTTGGCGCGGCGGATGTCATCCTTCCAGAAGGTGTTGCCGCCATCGATGATGACGTCGCCCGGCGCAAGCAGTGCCGAAACCTCATTGATTGCCGATTCGGTGATCGCGCCTGCCGGCAGCATGATCCATATGGCGCGCGGCGCCTGCAATTTCTCCACCATCTCCGCCAGTGACGCGCAATTGAGCGCGCCTTCCTGCGCCAGCGCCGCCCCGGCGGCAGGGTTGGTATCAAACACGGCACAGCTATGGCCATGCTGCAGCAGGCGGCGCACGATATTGCCTCCCATGCGCCCGAGGCCGATCATTCCCAATTGCATGTTTGTTCCTTTCGGGGCGGTATGTGTTATTTCGTAACGGGTTGGCGCCGGAGTTCATCCTGAATCTTGCGACCGCAGGCGAGCGCAAAATCGGTCAGGCGGGCGCGGCCTTGCACGTCAAGCCGATCCTGAATCGTCGCCGTCCACAGATCGTTTGTCTCAAGATCCTGCCTGAGGCAGGCAAATGCCTTCGCGCACAGGATGTCGGAGCCGCCGGCCTCGCGGCATTGCATGCGGAATTCCGCTTCAAAAGGCGTTTCGTGCGGCAGCAGGCTGGTTGTGCCCAGAAACAGGCCGAACAGGATGGGCTGATGCAGCAGATAGATGGCAAGGGAATGGCGCCCGCACCATAACAGCGCCCGCATCGCCCGGTTGGGCTGACGCCTTGGGCGGTTGTCATTGGCAAATTGCGGCCGGCGCAGAACGAGCCGCGCGTAAACCATGCCGGCGAGGACAGCGGCAAGGCCCGGAAACAGCGGCGCGAAATCATTGGTGCGCGGCAGGGTCTCGCCAAGGCCGAGCCAGACCAGCCAGATCGGATCAAATATGGGCGAGGCGAGCAGCGAGGGCAGCGCGATAGCCAGAAGGCTGAGGGCAACGAGCAACGGCAGCGGCGCCTTGATCAGCAACAGGCCAATCACCGAACTGACGAAGATATTGTGGAGAATGCCGAAGAAAATCCAGTCCTGCGGCATGAACAGGAAAGTGGCGAGCGAGATTGCCGCCGCGCCGAGACCAAGCATGCCAAGCCGCCGCCAGAACCTGCGGCGAAAATCGACGCGCGCACTGGCGAGGATCAGGCTGATGCCGACCAGCGCCAGAAAGCTCATGGCAATAATATGCGCGATGGCGCGTCCCACGGGTGAACCGGCGAGATCCGCCGGCACAAGGCGGAAATAGCCCAGATCCCAGCTCAGGTGATAAAGCACCATGGCCAGAACGGCGAAGCCGCGGGCAAGGTCGACGCCCAGACGGCGGTCATGCGTGCTTGGGGCGGCGGCGGGGCGCAGGGCAAACCGAAATTTCATCATATGCGTTCACAGGACAAGATGGAGCGCCTCCAGACCATGAAAATGATAGCTATTGCGATAGACGGGCGGGCGCGCAAGGCGCATATGCGGCAGCCGCGCAAACAGAATTTGAAAGGCAACCTGCATTTCAAGCCGCGCCAGCGGCGCGCCGATGCAAAAATGAATGCCCGCGCCGAATGAAACATGCGGGTTATGTATCCGCGTTGGCATGAACTGAGCCGCATTCTCAAACCGCGCCGGATCGCGGTTGGCAGCGCCCAGCATCAGGCCGATGCGCTCGCCGCGGCGCAGCTGGACGCCGGCATAGTCGAGATCCTCCAGCACATAGCGGTCAAACAGATGCAGGGGCGCATCGAACCGCAGGATTTCCTCGACGAAACGCGCGGTGCTTTCGTCATCGGCGAAAACGGCAGCGGGGTCGATGCCCTGTTCGAGCACGGCTTTCATGCCATTGCAGATGGCGTGAACGCTGGCCTCATGCCCGGCATTGAGCAGCAGGATGCAGGTGCCGATCAATTCATCTTCGGTGAGTTTTTCTCCATCGGCTGCGGCCGCGTTGAGCACCGCGATGAGATCGTCGCCCGGATGGCGGCGTTTGCGGTTCAGCAGGTCCCGCAGGAATTGCGAGAATTCCAGCGTTGCCGCCACCGCCGAATCTTCCGCGGCGCGCGTGCGCCCGAACTGATACATGGCGACCATGCGGTGCGACCAATCCAGCAGCGCCGGAATATGCTCGCGCGGCACACCCATGAAATCGGCGATGATGGTGGCGGGCAGCGGCGTCGCGAAGGCGCTCAGAAGATCGATCTCGCTGCCGCGGAAACTGTCGATCAGTTCATGCGCAAGCTGCGCGATGCGCGGGCGCAGCCGCTCCACCTGCCGCGAGACAAAGGCCCGGTTGACCAGCATGCGCAGGCGGGTGTGCGCGGGCGGCTCCAGTTGCAGAAGGGCGCGATCATCCATGTCGTAAAATGGCCGGACATGTTCGGGATATTCGGGGAGGCCGAGCGCGGCGCGGCTGGCTATATGGGTGATCTGCCGGCCAAACCGCCTGTCGCGCAGCAGCGCGTTCACGTCGTCATGGCCGATAAAGCACCAGAAACCATATTGTTTCCAGAAAAAAACCGGGCTAAGGGCGCGTATCTGTTCATAAACAGGGTAGGGATTCTGGAAAAAGGCGGGCGCGCGCGGATCAAGGTCGAGCTGGCGGCGCTGCAAATCAAACTGAAACATGGAGCCCTCGTGAAGCAGGTGCATTCTAGCAGCCTGCAGGGCTTAGGAAAGCCGGAATCGCGCGCGCCATTCATGCCCGGCGGCGCGCGCTCCGGATATCCCGCCGGCGTCAGCGCTCGCGCGCCGCTTCCTTCACGGTCTTCATCAGCGGTGAGAGCAGATAGCTCATCACACTGCGCGATCCGGTGCGGATTTCAACGGAGACGCGCATGCCCGGCTGGACAGGCTCCAGACGATGTTCTGTTGCGACCGCAGTTTTTGCCATGGCTATCCGTGCCGGGTAGGAGAGATCATAGGCCGGTGGCGGCGCATTCGGATTTCCGGTTATGCTGGCGATCTGCTGCGGTGTCGCCGCATCGCGGCCGATAGATTTGATTGTCCCCGCGACCAGTCCGTAGCGCGTGAACGGAAAAGCCTGGAATTTCAGTTCGACCGGCTGGCCGTCGCGCACAAACCCGATGTCGCTGTTCCCGATGAGCGCTTCAATTTCAAGGCCGCCATCGTCGGGTACGATCGTCATCAATGTATCGGCGGATGTGACGACGGCGCCCTTTGTGTGGATCTTGATGCTTTGCACCGTGCCCGAAACGGGTGATGTCAGCAACCGGTAGCTGACGCGCTGACGGGTCTTGATGATCTGCTGCTCCAGTTCGGCGACCTTCTGCAAAGACTTGGTGCGCCGGTCGGCGGCATCGATCATGTAATTGGCCCGCGTTTCTTCCAGCTTGCCGAGCAGGTTCTGGATGCCGGATTCGACTTCCTGATTCTTGGATTCCATTGCATGCAGCGCGGCTTCCTTTTCAATCAGCTGCTGGCTGGCGTCGATGACCGGCATGCGCGTGCCGAATTTCTTGTCGTAGAGCGCCATGGCCATATTATATTTCTCGTGCAGCAGCGGCAATGTTTCGCGCGTTTTCTGCATTTCGATTTTGGCGGAGTCCAGCGCCGCGCGCTGGCGGGCAATTTCCGCCTGGGACGCGGTTTCCTGCGCCGCGAGTTTCTCGATTTCATTGATCGTGCGCTGGCGCGCTGCCTCGACACGCGCTGGATTGATCGTCTGCGGTACGGAGAATGTCGCTGCCGGGTCTTTGAGCATCAGCAGGCGGGCGGATTCGGCGTCCAGTATCGCCTGATCGTGATCATAGAGCAGTTGATTGAGATCGGATTCGACATCGACGGGGTCAAGCTCCACGAGTGTCTGCCCCTTTTCAACGTGATCGCCATCCTGAACGGGAATGGACTTGATCGCCGCCGTTTCAAGCGGCTGGATCACCTTGGAATGACCGATCTGGATGACATGTCCTTCCGCTACCGCCACCATGTCGAGTTCGGCCAGGCTGGCCCAGATGATGCTGACGGTCACCATCAGGCAAAGCGTCAGCGCCGTAATGCGCGCGGTTGGCGAAGGCGGCGTTTCGATGACCTCGAGTGCGGCAGCGAGGAAGGCTGATTCGTCGCGCGTGCGGCGTGCGGCCTTCGCGGCTCTGGCGCGCGTCTTGCGGTCTGGCGCGGGAGGCGGTGCAGGCGCCTTCGGCGCGAGCTTGCGGCTTTTGGCCTTTTCGGATCGGCTCAGAAGATTGAACTTTGTCATTCTATTGCTCCGACTGACGCACGAGTTCGCTGTAGATGCCGTTTTTGGCCAGCAGCTGGTTATGGTTGCCGCTTTCGGCAACGATGCCCTTGTCCATGACGAAAATCCGGCTGGCATCGCGCACCGTCGACAGGCGATGGGCGACGATGATCACCGTACGGCCCTGACTTATCAGCCGCATGTTGCTCTGGATGATTTTTTCGCTGCTGTAATCGAGCGCCGATGTGGCCTCGTCAAGGATCAGAATACGCGGGTTGCTGATGAGCGCCCGAGCGATGGCGATGCGCTGGCGCTGCCCGCCCGAGAGGTTGGAGCCGCGCTCCTCAAGTACGGTGTCATAGCCGTGGGGCATTTCCAGAATGAACTCGTGCGCGCCAGCCAGAGTGGCGGCATGAATGATGCGTTCCATTTCCAGCGCGGGGTTGGCGAGCGCGATATTGTCGCGCACCGACACATTGAAGAGCACATTCTCCTGCAGCACCACGCCGATCTGGCGCCGCAGCCAGGCCGGATCCATCAGCGCTATATCCATCCCGTCGATCAGGATCCGGCCGCTCTGCGGCACATACAGCCGTTGCAGCAATTTTGTCAGGGTCGATTTTCCGGAACCCGAGCGTCCGACAACCCCGATCACTTCGCCCGGCTGAATCTCGAGCGAGAGGTTGCGCAGCACCTCCTGCCCTCCGGGCTGGTAGCGGAAGGTTACCTGCTCAAGGGTGATGGCGCCCTGCAGCGCAGGCAGGTTCTGCCGGGCATTGGGGCGGATTTCCGTCGGCGTGTTGATGATGTCGCCCAGACGTTCCATTGAGAGGCGGAACTGTTGAAAGTCCTGCCAGATCTGCGCCAGCCGCAGCACGGGTCCGTTGATCTGCCCCGACAGCATGTTGAAGGCCACGAATTCGCCGATCGTCAGCTGATTTGCGATAACCGCCTGCGCGCCGAACCACAGTAGCGCCGCCGTGGTCAGCTTGCTTGTGAGCGTGACAAGCTGGCTGCCGGTTGCATTGAGTGTGACGACGCGCAGCGCGGAATTGGTATAGCTTGCCAGTTGTTCTTCCCAGCGCATCCGCACCTGCGGCTCCACCGCCATGGCCTTGAGCGTCTGAATCCCTGCGAGGCTCTCCACGAGCATCGACTGGTTTGCCGCGCCATGCTGGAATTTTTCCTGGACGCGCTCTTTGAGAACCGGCGTGATGAAAAGCGAAATAATGGCATAGATGGGCACCGAAATCAGCACGATCATCGTCAGCAGGGGGCTGTAGACGAACATGACGGCGATGAAGATCAGGCCGAAAACGACATCCATCACCGAAGTCAACGCAGAGCCCGTGAGAAACTGGCGGATGTTTTCAAGTTCGCGTACGCGGGCCACGGTCTGGCCGGTCTGGCGGCTTTCAAAATAGCCGATCGGCAATTCGATCAGATGGCGGAACAATTGCGAGCCCAGAATCGCATCCATGCGGCTCGTCGTGTGGCTGAAGGTGTAGGTTCGCAGCCAGTTCAGAGCCGCCTCGGCAAAATTCATGAGAACGAGGCCGATACAGATCACTTCCAGCGTGGTGATGCCGTTGTGAACAAGCACCTTGTCAATGACCACCTGTGTGAACAGCGGACCGACCAGCCCCAGAATCTGGATAAAGACCGAGATGAGCAGCACCTCGCCCAGGACGCCGCGAAAGCGTTTGATAACCGGGATGAACCAGCCGATGCCGAACAGGCGTGATGAGGCCAGCAGGGACTTGCGCCGCGTGGCCATGACCAGACGGCCCGTCCATTCGCGGGCAATTTCCTCAAAGCTCCACTCGCGCGGCTCGCCGCCGCCCACGCCGATGAAACAGCCATTCTGCGTTGTCCGTCCGATAACAAAAAAGCGGCCATCGTGAAACTCGCCGATCGCCGGTTTGGGCAGTGCTTCGAGCCGGTCGATGGAAGATTTGCGGATGGCGCTTTTGTAGCCGCTGCGGCGGGCGATGCGCACCAGATCCTCGGCTGAGGCGCGCGCTCCCGCCTTGACGAAATTGCGCTTTGCCGCCTCGGCGTCGAAGCTGTCCCCCGACAGCCCGAAGACAAGAGCTAGACAGCCGAGACCCGTATCCGGTTCGCTGACAGGCGCGGGCTTTTCGACAAGATTGAGATTTGAATTGGCAGAATTTAACATGTTTTCCGGCCCAGATTGTCAGCATGCAACACTATAATTGATATATGAATATTGCTATTAATGTATTTAATAATGATATTAGAGTAAAAATTTATACAACATATTGATTTTATTATAAATATAGCTCTAAATCATGTGCTTTTCACAATAAAATTGGTTTTATTGTATTATATATATTTATATTGAATTTTACGCTGATTTCGATTTGCCTAACCGGCGGAAATCGCGCGAAAAACAATTATGTTTTTTGACTTTTTGCCGCTAATTTTATGCGGCGGAGGGCAAAAAAATGAAAATTCGGCTGGTTCTGGCATGTCTGGGCGTCTGGCTTGTGCCTCTGGCGTCAGGCATGGCGCAGGGGCTTGCGCCTGCGCCCGAGGCCGCATCGGGGCGTGCCCATCATCAGATGGCCGAGGCACGCCGCGACATGATTGTCACGGCCAATCCGCTGGCCTCCGCTGCCGGTCAGGAAATGTTGCGCGCTGGCGGTTCGGCCGTCGATGCAGCGATTGCGGCGCAGGCGGTGCTTAATCTGGTGGAGCCGCAGAGCTCGGGCCTTGGCGGCGGCGCCTTTATGATCTTCTATGACGCGAGATCCCAGGCGATCCGCACGCTCGATGGCCGCGAGACCGCGCCCGCCGCTGCCAGAGCGGATCGCTTTCTCGAAGCGTCAGGCAAACCGTTGCCCTTTATGCAGGCCGTTGTCGGCGGCCGTTCTGTTGGCGTGCCCGGTACATTGCGCCTGCTGGAGCGTGCGCATGATGCATGGGGCCGCCTGCCCTGGGCGCGTCTGTTCGATCCGGCGATCAAGCTGGCCGAATCCGGTTTTGCCGTCTCGCCGCGCCTGCATAAGCTCTTGCAGGAAGACCCCGCCCTGCGGCTTGATCCGCGGGCGCGCGCCTATTTTTATGATCAGTATGGGCTGGCAAGGCCGGTCGGCTACATTCTGAGGAATCCGGCTCTTGCGGCAACGTTCCGTCTTATCGCGCAAAAGGGCGCCCCGGCCTTTTATGAGGGCGCCGTTGCCGCCGATATCGTCGGGACCATAGCGGCTCATCCGTCCAATCCCGGCGATATGACGCTGGCCGATCTTGCCGCTTACCATGTCATAGAGCGCGATCCCGTGTGCGGCGTCTATCATCTCTATCGCATCTGCAGCATGGGGCCGCCAAGTTCCGGCGCGATAGCTCTGGTTCAGATCCTGACAATGCTGGAGCCGCGCAACCTTTCGGCCTTGGGAGAAGGCCCGCAATCTGCTCATCTCATCACGGAGGCGGAGCGGCTCGCCTTTGCCGACAGGGCGCTCTATGTCGCCGATGCCGATTTTGTCGACGTGCCTGTGCCGGGGCTGATCGACAGCTTCTATCTCGGGCAGAGGGGGACACTCATCCGCCCCGATCGCTCCATGGGCGTGGCGCAGGCGGGCATTCCGCCGCAGAAGAAAACCTGGCTTTATGCGCCGTCCGACGGGCCAGAGCACGGCACCAGCCAGATTTCTGTCATCGATGCCGAAGGCAACGGGCTGGCCATGACCACAACCATCGAAAGCGCCTTTGGCGCAAGGCTGATGACGCAGAGCGGCTTCCTTCTCAACAATGAACTCACCGACTTTAATTTTGCTCCGCAGGAAGAAGGCAGGCCCGTGGCCAATGCCGTCGCCCCCGGCAAGCGTCCGCGCAGTTCCATGTCGCCGACGCTGGTTTTTGAACCGTCGGGCAGACTGCATGCGGCGTTGGGCTCCGCAGGAGGCGCAGATATCATCAATTTTGTCGCTAAAACCCTGATCGCCATGCTGGACTGGTATCAAAATCCGCAACAGGCGGTGGATATGGCCAATTTTGGCTCGCGCAACGGCCCGACAGAACTTGAATCCGGCACCGAGGCCGAAGCCTGGACCGAGGCGCTGAAGGCCAGGGGCCACGACGTGCGCCTCACCGACATGACATCGGGGACGCAGGCCATTCTGGTTACGCCGGCAGGCTTGCAGGGCGGCGCCGATTCGCGCCGCGAGGGTCAGGCCCTCGGCGATTGAGCGCGCCGCGGTCAGGCGGTCAGATGTTTGAACATGACGGCGCGTGCCGCATCATCCATCTCGGCCTTGAACGTGAAGCGATCCTTGAGGCCAAGCGCGCGTGCGGCAGCGGGGCGGGCGCTGATTTCGTCGACCAGTCGTTTCACGTTTGGGAATTCGGCAAAGCCGTCGTCGCCCAGAATGAACGGAATCATCCGCGCCCATCCCCACAGGCTCATGTCGAGGAAGGAATAGCTGGCGCCCCCCATGTAGGGCTGCCGGGCGAGGCGCTCTTCAATGACGCGGTAGTGCCGGCGCACCTCATATTGATAACGGGCATGGGCGTAAGGCACCTTTTCTGGCGCATAATGCTTGAAATGCACAGCCTGACCGGAATAGGGGCCTATGCCGGAGGCGATGAACATGGCCCAGGAAAGGGTTTCGGCGCGGTTGGCGGGCAGGAACCGGCCGGTCTTTTCCGCAAGATAGAGCAGGATGGCGTTGCTGTCGAAGACGATGGTGCCGTCGTCAACGATAACCGGCACCTTGCCGTTGGGGTTGAGAGCGAGAAATTCCGGCGTGAACTGGTCGCCCTTGCGCGTGTCGATGGCGACAGGCTCATAGGCCAGCCCGGCCTCTTCGAGGAAAAGGGCAATTTTGGTAGGATTGGGCGAACCATTGAAATAGAATTTAATCATTATCGTCTCCAAAAGCGGCACTGTGCGCGCGTCAGCGGCTTCTCTGCCGTCCGTGTGGCCTATCTAGGGCACTGACCTGAATTTTCTTTAAAGGGCGAAACCCTGCCATGATTTTATTGCAGAGGTCGGCCCTGATTTGATCGCAATTCTGCGTCATCAGGCCGTGCTGTGCTATTGTCGCAGAGGTTTCTTTGACAACGGATGGTTGAATTGGCCCAGATTGAGGGCAGGCCCGCGCGCCTGCTGCCGCTGATCATTGCGACCGGGCTTTTCATGGAAAATCTCGATGCGACGGTGCTGACCACCGCGCTGCCCACCATCGCGCGGGATTTTGGCACAAGTCCGGTCTATCTCAAGCTGGCGCTCACCAGCTATCTGCTTTCTCTTGCAATTTTCATCCCCACGTCCGGCTGGATGGCGGATCGCTTTGGCGCGCGAACCGTTTTCCGCGCCGCCATCATCGTCTTCGGCATGGGCTCCATCGCCTGCGGCCTGTCGCAGAGTCTCTCCGGGCTGGTGGCGGCGCGCATCGTGCAGGGTCTGGGCGGCGCGATGATGACGCCTGTCGGGCGGCTGGTCATTTTCAAGACAACGCCCAAACATGATCTGGTCAATACAATGATGTGGCTGACCCTGCCGGCGCTGCTGGGGCCGCTCAGCGGGCCGCCGCTCGGCGGCTTCATCACCACATATTTTCACTGGCGCTGGATTTTCTGGATCAACGTCCCGATCGCGGTGCTGGGCATCGTGCTGACAAGCCTTTACGTGCCCAACATGCGCGAAGACGTGCGGCGCCGTTTCGATCTGGTCGGTTTCCTGCTGTTATCGCCCGGTCTTGTGGCGCTGATGGCCGGCGCAACGCTCACCGGCCTGCATCTGGTCAGTTCCGGCTGGAGCCTTGCCTGCGCGCTGGCGGGCCTGACGCTGATATTCCTCTATGTGCGTCATGCCCGCGCCGTAGCTGATCCGATGCTTGAACTGCGCCTTTTAGACATTCCCGCGTTCCGCGCCTCGGTGCTGGGCGGCTTCCTGTTCCGCGTCGGCGTGGGCGCAACGCCGTTCCTGCTCGCCCTGCTTTTTCAGATCGGCTATGATTTCTCGCCGTTCCAATCCGGCCTGCTGACCCTCTCGACCGGTCTGGGCGCGCTGCTCATGAAATTGCTGGCTGGGCCGATCCTGCGTCGGGTGGGTTTCTGGCGTGTGCTCACGTTCAATGGTTTGTTTGCATCGGCGTTTCTGGCGGCGCCGGGCCTGTTTCATCTCAACATGCCGGTGGCGCTGATTATGGCTACGCTGCTTGTGGGCGGCTTCAGCCGCTCGCTGCAATTCACCAGCATCAACACGGCCGGCGTCTCCGATGTCCCCGAAGCTCTCATGGGCCGCGTCACCAGCATGACCTCGGTGATGCAGGAGCTTGCGTCCTCAACCGGTGTGTCGGTCGCGGCGCTGGCATTGCAAGGCTCGATGCAGTGGCGCGGGCAAGCCGCACTGACGGCAGCGGCATTTCCTCCGGTGTTTTTTCTTATCGGAGCGATAGCCGCCGCATCCAGTTTGATCTTCTGGCGTCTGCCCGCCAATACGGGCCACCAGTTGCTGCATGCCGCGGAATGATCAGCCGGCGCGGACGAGCTTTGCCCCCGGCCACAATTTCGCGCGGGCGCGCTCATATTGTCTGGCGCGCGGCAGATCGACGCCGAAATGCTCGGCCGCGTGCCAGCCCCAGCGCGGATTGTCGATAACGGCACGGGCCAGCGCAATCTGATCCGCATCGCCGCTCTGCAAAATCTCCTCTGCCTGCTGCGGCGTGGCGATCATGCCGACAGCACGGGTGACGATACCCGACCCGTGCCTGACGGCTCTGGCGAAGGGCACCTGATAGCCTGGCTCGATCCTTATGCGCGCCGCCGGATCAAGCCCGCCTGAACTCACGCAGGCGTAATCTATGCCGATGGCTTTGAGGTCGCGGGCCAATTTTACGGCATCATCCGGCACAAGTCCGCCATCCATCCAGTCGGAACCGGTGATGCGCGCGCCAACCGCAATGGAAGCGGGCACGGCCGCGCGCACAGCCCGCGCCACCGCCATGGCAAGGGCGGCGCGCTTCTCCGGCGTTCCGCCCCATTTGTCGGTGCGCGTGTTGGTGAGCGGCGAGAGAAACTGGTGGATGAGATAGCCGTGGGTCATGTGAATTTCGATGACGTCAAAGCCAGCGCGGACAGCGCGGCGGCCCGCATCGGCGAAGGCGGCGATCACCTGCTCAATGCCGGCCTCGTCCAGAGCCTGTGGCGTGTGCCAATGACCGGCGAAGGGCAGGGCGCTGGCCGAGACGGTTGTCCACGGGTCCTCGTGCGGGCCGCATGGGCCGCCGCCGTCCCACGGCACCTGCGCGGAAGCCTTGCGCCCGGCATGGGCCAGCTGCACGCCAAACAGGACGCCGGGCCCGGCGACGCGTCTGGCGCTTTCCAGCACCTGTTTCATCGCATGTTCGGTAAGGTCGTTGTACAGACCGGTGCAGCCATGTGTGATGCGCCCGCGCCGCTCGACGGCGGTTGCCTCCACCACCACCAGTCCCGCTCCGGACATGGCCAGATTCATCCAGTGCTGCAGGTGCCATTCGTTCACGACGCCGTCCGAGGCGCTGTATTGGCACATGGGCGCGATGGCGATCCGGTTGGGCGCGGTGACGGGGCCTATGTTCAGGGGCGAAAAAAGGAGGTTGGACAAATCTGTCTCCATGAAACGGGCTGCATTCAACCGGATTGATATAGGCATGCCGGGGGAAGATGGGAAGGGCCGATGACGCGGCATGGCGCAGCGCGGCGGCCGGTCACCTTCAATATTGAAGGGTATAAAATTACAATTATTAGTATTTTATAAATATATTTTCGTGCAATAGTTGTACAACAAACAACAGGCAGCATGTCACTCAGGATTTGAAAGATGCACAGCGATGCCCGGCGCGCGCCGCGCTCAAAATGCTATCTCAAGGCGCAGGTCTGTTTCGGGGACGGTGTGTTCCAGCATCCGGTTCTCGTCAAGGATATGTCCGAAGGCGGCGCCAGACTGGCCGTTGCGGACGATGTCGCTCTGCCAGATACGTTTGAACTGCGCCTGCCGAACCGGCTCAGGCCGATTCAGGCCATGCTGCGCTGGCGTCACATGGGACACGCCGGAGTTTCATTCCTGAGCGGGGCGACGTTCAGGGCTCTCGTGCCGGCTTCGGCATCCAAGGACGAGCAACTGCAGGCCATGATCGAGGAGAATGCGCGGCTGCGCCAGATCGTCGAGGAGATGAACCAGACCATCGCGCACCTCAACAAGCGCCTGTCGCGCATCGCCTATGAGGAAGCACAGCGAATGTGCTGAATCCGTGCCCCGAAACCCGGCGACAAATGCGCCGGCCTCGCCTATCATCCCCGCTCCAAACGCGGAGGAAAACATGCCGTCAGTAGTCCAGCTTGCATTGCGCCGTATCCGGACCATTCCGTCTTTGTTGATTGTCGCATTCATCATGGCCCTGACCGCAGGCTATTCGCCGCTTCTGGCCGATCGCCTCGCGCTGTGGACGATCGTCCATGATCAATGTCTGGCAAACTGGAGCGCCCGGCAGGACCCCGCACCCTGCGCCAGGCTTGATCTGGCGGCGGGTACCGGCAACGGGACGGCCATTCTCAAGGATCGCAGCGGCGTTGCGCAATATCTGGCCATTCCGACGCGCCGCGTTTCCGGCATAGAGAGTCCGGACGTGCTTGCCGCCGATGCGCCGGACTGGTTTGCAGATGCGTGGGATGCCCGCAATTTAATGGCCGAACGTCTTGGCCACGGCATCCCGGATGACGCCATCGCTCTGGCGATCAACTCAACCGAGGGGCGCAGTCAGGACCAGCTGCATATACATATCGATTGCCTGCGCGCTGACGTGAAGGCCCAGATGGCCGCGCTCGCGCCGCTTCTCTCCGGCACATTCGCGCAAAAGCCCGTGACCGTTCTCGGGCATGATTATGCAGCCATGCTTGTGCAGCGTCCCGATCTGCGCGGGCTCAATCCGTTCAGAATTGTTGCCGAGGGCCTGCCGGGCGCGCAGACAGACATGGCGCGCCGCGATATTGCCCTTGTTCATGTGACTCTGCCGTCCGGCAGCGCGGCATTTGTGCTTCTGGCAGGGCATGTCGATCTCCCGCGGCTGGATTTTGGCCATGCCGAGGAAATTCTGGATCATACCTGCGCCGGCGCGATGTAAGGCCGCGGCGGTCGTTTGATTCAGCGCAAGGCGGATATGGCGTAAATGCGCTAGAGAGCCGGTAACTTGGCCGTTCAGGCGGGGATTCTGGTCATGATGTGGAATGACGAATGGGGCGCAGGCTGGCATATGCCCTTCTTCGGGCTTGGGCCGTTGCTGGTGATCCTTCTGATCGGGCTGGGCATCTATTTTCTGGTGCGCCAGACGCGGGTGCGGCGCGATGAGATGGCCTCGCAGGAGGCGCGCGCCATTCTGGAGCGCCGCTACGCTTCCGGGGAAATATCCAAGGAGGAATTTCTGCAGATGAAGCGGGATCTTGGCTTCTAGGATGTTTTAACTTCGTCTGCCGCCCTCACCTTCGGCCCTCTTCCCGTCGCCGGGAAAGAGGACGGAGGTTTGAGCAGGCCAGATCGCTTCAGTTGGAGCTGTGATGGCCTGCAACGCTGCGCTGGTCGGGCGCAACCTTGAGAATCGAATCCGCATTGGTCGGATAGGTCACTGCATAGCCTGACGGCGCGGAGGTCACAGAGCCTGTCGACGTGAAATCGATCACCTGAGCGGCGGTGGTTGCGTTCGAATGGTCATCCTTGCCGGCGGCATAGGCGGAAGTTGCGGCGAGGCCGGCCAGCAGAACAGCGGCGGAAATGGTTGAGATCTTCATAGTTTTAACTCCTGTTCGATGTGGGGGCACCGGGAAGACGGTGCTTTTTTAACGGTGGCGCCAGCCCTGAACGGGATGTGTATGCGCCGCCGTCGATGGGAAGGTTTTATTCTTTCCTGAAAAATGATAAACAACCCTGTTTGCAAATTACATTTGCCAATCTAGCAACAATTAACTGCATTCAGGACCTTGAAATGGATCGTCTCTATTCCATGCGCGTCTTTGCCAAAGTGGTCGATACCGGCAATTTTGCCGCGGCCGCCAATGCGCTCGGCCTCGCCAATTCTGTTGTGACGCGCTATGTCGCCGATCTGGAGCGCCACCTTGGCGCGCGCCTGCTGCACCGCACGACGCGCCGTCTGAGCCTCACCGAAGCCGGCGCGCTCTATATTGACCGATGCCATCAGATTCTCGCCGAAATCGATGAGGCGGATCAGGCCGTCGGCCAGACCACGACAGCGCTGCGCGGCATGCTGCGCATCAACGCTCCCGTCTCGTTCGGTATGCGTTACCTCTCGCCGGTGGTCTCCGGTTTCATGAAGAAAAATCCCGAGGTGCTGATCGACATCACATTCGTCGATCGCGTTGTCGATCTGATTGAGGAAGGCGTCGATCTTGCCATCCGCATCGCACAGATTCCAAATTCATCGCTTATCGCCAGAAGGTTGGCGCCCTCGCGCATGGTGCTGTGCGCTTCGCCGGCCTATCTCGCAAAATATGGCACACCGCAAACGCCGGATGACCTGCTGCAGCATCGCTGCCTGCAATATGCCTATTGGTCGACGCGCGACGAGTGGCGCCTCACCAATGGCGACGGCCATGAGATCGGCCTTCGCATCAAGCCCATTCTCTATTCCAACAATGGCGAGACATTGCGCGGCGCGGCGGTCGATGACGGGGGCATAGCGCTTCTTCCGACCTTTCTGGCGGGCGACGACCTGCTACAGCGCCGTCTCGTGCCTGTGCTGCCGGGTTATGGCGCGCCGGAACTGGGCATTTACGCCGTATATAACAGCCGCCGCTACATATCTGCCAAATTGCGCGCCTTCATCGATCTTCTCGCCGCCACCTTCAGCGGAGAGCCGGAATGGGATGCATGGGCGCGGCAGGATAATTCCGGCGCGCAGGACCCCGGCCTGTGACCGGGTGCATGTTTGGCATTGCGTCCGGCGCGGTTTTTACTAATCTCGGCCGGGGGTGCAGGCGCGCATTGCCGCTGACGCCAGTTTTTCAATGACGGAGAGCAATTATGAACGATGTGCTGATCAAAGCGGGACAATTCACTTTCGGCGCGCGGCTTGAGTGGGATAATGCGCCGAAAACCTGCGCCGCCTTCATCCGGCAGATGCCCTTCGTCAGCAAGATCGTGCATGTGCGCTGGAGCGGCGAAGGCGTCTGGATACCGCTTGGCGATCTCGATTTCGGCGTATCCTATGAGAATGCCACCAGTTATCCGGCGCCAGGCCAGATCATTCTTTATCCCGGCGGCGTGAGCGAAACGGAAATCCTTCTCGCCTATGGCGCGGTGCAATTTGCCAGCAAGGCCGGGCAACTGGCGGGAAACCACTTCCTCACGCTGACCTCGGGGCTGGAAAATCTCTACACTCTGGGCCGGACGACGCTCTGGGAAGGCGCCCAGCCGATCACTTTCGAAAAGGTCTAGTTGGCCTGTCCGGTTTTGCCGGCGCGCACTTTCGCCACGACCTGCTGGAATGTATCGGCATCGACCGCGCCGGATAATTTATAGGGGCCGATGAGAAAGGCGGGCGTGCCCTCGAAGCCCATGGCCTGCGCTTCGAGATTGTTACGGGCGAGCAGGCTGCTGATGTCGGCGGCATGGGCAGAAAGGTCGGAGGAGAGACGCTTCATGTCCACGCCGCTGGCCTTGATCGTCTCCAGCATGACATCCTGCGTGCCGCGACGTCCGGTAATGCCCATCAGCGCGCCATGCACCTGCTCATACCGGCCCTGATAGCCGGCCGCTAGCGCCATCTGCGCGCCAAAGACCGATGCCTCGGTCAGAATGGGCCAATCCTTGTAAACGAGGCGGATATGCCCGTCCGATCTGACGAAATTGTCCAGCACCGGCGTGGTTTTCTTGCAGAAGGGGCAATTATAGTCGAGATAGGCCACTATGGTCACATCGCCCTGCGGATTGCCGCCGGTGGGGGCGGCCGGATCATGCAGAACCGCGTCCATGTCCACGTCGCCGCGGGCAAAAGCGGGCTGCCGCGTCAGGGCGGAGGCACATATTATCACCAAGGCAGATATGGCTATTGCGGGCAGGAAAAGGGCAGAGCGGCGGTTCATCATCAGGTTCCGGTCGGGGGTGGGGGCAAGGCCTGCGGCTGAATGTCCACTGCCAGCACATTATGGCGCAATTGCGCTTGAAAGCGCGCGCTGGTGATGAAATTTAGAGATATCGCCGGTCGGCGGCGCTGGCGCAGCACATGCGCAACATCTGACGCAGGCCATAGCAAGGCAGGAATGCCGGACAGGAGAAGAGCCAATGAGCGATGCAAGAGGGTGGCGCATTTTTGCCGGACTGAACGGCCTGCTGGGCGTGGCCATGGGGGCCGTCGGCGCCCATGTCGCCCGTGATATTGCTGCCGCCGCGCTGATCGAGCGCGCGGCGCAATATGCGCTGATCCATACGCTGGTGCTGCTGTATGTGTCCGGCGTGGGCGGCAATTTCGCGCGCGGCGCACGCTGGCTGTTTCTGGCCGGGATCGTATTGTTTTGCGGCTCGCTCTATCTGAAAGGCCTGACAGGCTGGGCGCATGCCACGCGCCTTGCGCCGCTGGGCGGCGTCAGTCTCATGCTGGGCTGGCTGGTCATAGCCCTGAGCGGCTTTGTCCGTCCAAGGACGCGCGGGCGCGGCTGAGCTGGTGCAAAAATCATGGACCCCGGCGCATTCAAGCGGCAGCGGGGTCCGGATTTGATATCACGAAATAAGTGTATTTGGCTGAATTAGCGATATGCCGCCGGTCTGCGCTTGGCCTTCACGCTTGTGGCTGCAAGGTTCGATTGTCTTTTGAGAAGCGCCGTTCCGCCTTGGCATATGGGGAGGCTTTGGCGCTGCGACCTTCTTATCGGAAGGTCAATCCAACTGGTCCGGTGGCGTCATGGCTACCTCGCTCATTCTGCCGGGCATTTCGGGGCCGGCGACCGGTCGCTGAACTTCCAGATCAAGCCAGCAACATGGGCATCATCGGCAAGCTTCGATGGTCTGTCAAATCACAGATTGTAAAGGCCGCTTGCACAAAATGATCGGAGGATCAACTGGCGACATTCGGCGTCGCGGCGATGCCGCTTTGCGCTGAACAGCGGAAATTGGTGCAAATCCCTCCAATTTTTGCAAAGATTCGCATTTTTAAACCTGAAAAAAACAGTTGCTATCAAAAATTGCATAAAATAGGCTTTGTTTGCGAACGATACATTCGCTGGACGCGGGGGTTGTGTAAGGAAAAGGTTAGCGCTGACATAAATATTCCGCGTCTCTTGAGATCGTCTCCGACGGGCTGGCAATTCCAGGATCAGCCGGGAAATCAATAAACTCAAAGTTTAGAAGCGAGGAAACAAAATGAACAGACGCGAAACACTCAAGCTGATGGGCGCAACCGCACTTGTGGGCGCCACTGCAATGCCGGGTACGCTTTTTGCCGCCGCAGAGCCCGAAATGGTGGTTGTGGTCAAGATCGCAGGTATTCCCTGGTTCAATGCTCTGGAAGTGGGCGTGAAAAAGGCCGGCAAGGAATTTGCGATCAATGCGTCCATGGTTGGCCCGTCCACCGTTGACCCGGCGCAGCAGGTCAAGCTGATCGAGGATCTCATCGCCAAAAAGGTGCAGGTGATCGGCCTTGTGCCACTGGATGTGAAGGTGACCGAGCCGGTGCTCAAGCGCGCCCATGATGCCGGCATCAAGATCATCACCCACGAAGGCCCTGAGCAGGAAGGCCGCGACTGGAACATCGAACTGATTGATTCCAAGCAGTTCGGCGAGGTGCAGATGCAGCGTCTGGCCAAGGAGATGGGCGAGGAAGGCGAATATGTCGTCTATGTCGGCACCCTGACCACGCCGCTGCATAACCAATGGGCCGATGCCGCCATTGCCTATCAGAAGGAACATTATCCCAAGATGAAGCTGGCCGCCGACCGTTTCCCCGGCGCCGATGTCACGGATGACGCCTACAAGACCACGCTCGACGTGCTCAAGGCCTATCCGAACCTCAAGGGCATTCTCGGCTTCGGCTCGCAGGGGCCGATCGGCGCGGGCAATGCCGTGCGCGAGAAACATCTTGGCAAGAAAATCGCCATTGTCGGCACCGTGCTGCCATCGCAGGCCAAGTCGCTTATCATGGACGGCACGATCCGCGAAGGCTTCCTCTGGAACCCGACCGACGCGGGCTTTGCCATGGTCTCGGTCGCGCGTCTCATGCTCGACGGCAAGGAAATCAAGGACGGAATTGAAATTCCCGGCCTTGGCAAGGCTGCAGTGGATGTCGCCAACAAGCACATCAAGGTCGACAAGATCATGAAGATCAACAAGGAAACCGTCGACGGCCTGATCGCCGGCGGTCTGTGATCTTCTGAGCTTTACGAGCCCGGGCCGGTCTGGCCCGGGCAATGTTCTCCTGTCGATCCCTTTTGCTGCAAGGCGATAAATTTTGGCACCTTTTCTTGAACTGACCCGCATCTCGAAGCGGTTCGGCGGCGTGACTGCGCTTGCCGATGTCGATCTGACGCTGGAGGCCGGCGAAGTGCATTGCATCGTCGGCGAGAACGGTTCGGGCAAATCGACACTTATCAAAATCATTTCCGGCGTACAGCCGCCGGAGCCGGGCGGCCGCATCGTCATTGAAGGCTATGCCCATTCCCATCTCAACCCCGTGGAGAGCACGCGCCACGGCATTCAGGTCATCTATCAGGACCTTTCACTCTTTCCCAATCTCAGCGTTGCCGAAAATATTGCGATCGGCCAGCATCTTGGCGGATTTCATGGCGTGAACTGGCCCCATATCCGCGAGGTTGCCGCCAAAGCCATGGCGCGTATCGGCGTCGAGATTGATCCTGACGCCAAGGTCGCCGATCTGTCTATCGCCAACCGCCAGCTTGTCGCCATCTGCCGCGCCATGGCTGCCGATGCCCGGCTTGTCATTATGGATGAACCCACCGCATCGCTCACGCGTCATGAGGTGGATGCGCTTCTCGATCTGGTGCGTGAACTCAAGCGCAAGAACATCTGCATCGTTTTTGTCAGCCACCGCCTCGACGAGGTGATGGAAGTCGCCGAACGCGTCACCGTGCTGCGGGACGGGCGCAAGGTGGGCACATTCGATGCCGCCGAAATGAACCACCACAAGCTGGCCATGCTCATGACGGGCAAGGAATTCAACTATGCCCTGTCCGAGGTCGATCTTTCGACCCGGCCGGTTCTGCTTTCCGTGCGCGATCTTTCCCGCGACGGGCATTATGCCGATGTCAGCTTCGATATCCGGGAGGGCGAGATACTCGGCATCACCGGCCTGCTTGGCTCGGGCCGCACCGAACTGGCGCTCTCGCTGTTTGGCATGAACGCGCCCGACGGGGGTGAGATCCGTCTTTCCGGCAAGCCGCTGGCGCTCAGGAGCAACCGCGAGGCCATCGACAACGGCATCGCCTATGTGTCGGAGGACCGTCTGACTCTGGGCCTCGTGCTGGAGCAGTCCATTTCGAAAAACATGATCCTGACCATTCTGGGCCAGCTGGCCGGTCGTTTCGGGCTGATCGATCCCGACGTGCGGCAGCAGGCGGTCAACCGCTGGGTGCGCGACCTGACGATCAAGGTGTCGGATACGGAAAACCCGGTTAAAACCTTGTCGGGCGGCAACCAGCAGCGCGTCGTTCTGGCCAAATGGATGGCAACCTCGCCCCGGCTGCTGATTCTCGACAGCCCGACTGTCGGCGTCGACATCAGCGCCAAGGACGGCATTTACGACATTGTGAAGGCGCTGGCCGCAAGGGGCGTCGCCGTCATCATGATTTCGGATGAAATCCCGGAGGTGCTCTATCACAGTCATCGCATCCTCATCATGCGCAATGGCCGGATCACCAGAGAATTTGACGCTCACCGCAGCTCGGAAGATGAATTGAAAGTCGCAGTCAATGCATGAAGCCTTTGCCAGATTCCGGCGCAGTCATGAATTCTGGCTGGCTGCCGTCATTCTTTTTCTCGTTGTGTGTCTTTCGGTGGCGACGGACAGTTTCCTGACCCTGCAGAATCTGTTCGATCTGCTCACCTCCTATTCCTTCCTGGGCATTCTGGCCGCCGGTCTGCTGGTGGTGCTGATCTCGGGCGGCATCGACATTTCCTTCACCGCCACTGCGTCCATCGCGCAATATGTCACCATGCTGCTTGCCAATCATTACGGCATGGGCTGGTTCAGCGTCTTTGCGCTTGCCATGTTCGTGGGCATTTTGTGCGGCCTCGTTAATGCGGTGCTGATCGACCGGCTCAATATTGCCAGCATTATCGTGTCCATTGCGACGCTCAACATCTTTTACGGCGCGCTCGTGTTCGTCACCGGCGGTCGCTACATCTATTCGCTGCCGGACTGGTTCTCAAAGGGCATCTACTGGTTCGAATATGTCGATGCCAACCAGATATCCTATGGCATCAACCTGCAGATCCTGGCGCTGATCGTCATGTTTGCGGTGACCTGGCTAATCCTGAACCGCACCAATATCGGCCGGCAGATCTACGCGCTGGGCGGCAACAGGGAGGCCGCGCAGCGCCTTGGCTTCAATGTCTTCCGGCTCAACCTGCTGGTTTATGGCTACCTCGGCCTTACGGCAGGCGTGGCTTCGCTGATTCAGGCGCAGCTCGCGCAGTCTGTCGCGCCCACCGTGCTGGTGGGCAAGGAGCTTGACGTGCTGGCCGCCGTGGTGCTGGGCGGCGCCAGCCTGAGCGGCGGCGTCGGCACGGTTCTGGGAACCGTTCTGGGGCTGACCCTGCTGGCCGTGATGCAGAACGGCCTCGTGCTGGTCGGCGTCTCGTCCTATTGGTCGCAGTTTTTCGTCGGTCTGGTCATTCTGATCTCGGTCAGCGCCACGGCCCTTTCGGCGCGCCGCAAGCGCAAGTGGAGCACGCTCGCATGACACAGGTGAACAACCCCATGCTGGGGCGCATTTTCGGCAATGTCGCCTCCGACGCCATCAACCAGCGGCTGACCATTCTGCTTGTCTCGCTGCTGCTGGTCTTCGGCCTGTTCATCGGCGGCAATTTCTTTTCCGAATCGACGCTGCAGTCCATGGCCTTCCAATTGCCTGAACTGGGCATTCTGTCGCTGGCCATGATGATCACGCTGATTTCCGGCGGACTGAACCTCGCCATCATTGCCACGGCCAATCTGTGCGCGCTGACCATGGCCTATATCATGGTTCACTTCGTGCCGGGCAGCACGGGTTTCGCATGGGTGGCCTGGCAGGTGGTGGCTGTTGCCGCCGGGCTGGGGGTCGCCGCAGTGATCGGCCTCATCAACGGCTTTGTGATTGCCTATATCGGCGTCTCGCCCATTCTGGCGACGCTCGGCACCATGACGCTGGTCAAGGGAATCGCCATTGGGCTGACGCGGGGCAATGTCATCTCCGGCCTGCCCAGTTCCATCGTCTTTCTTGGCAACGGCACCGTTTTCGGCATTCCCACGGCGATGCTGATCTTTGCCGCCGTCGCCATACCCATGGCGGTGATGCTGGGGCGCACCCCGCTTGGCAATGCGGTATATATGATCGGCTCCAATGAGGCCGCTACACGCTATTCCGGCATCGATACAAAGCGCGTCATCTTGAAGGTCTATCTGCTTTCCAGCCTGCTCGCCGCCGTTGCGGCACTGGTGATGATGGCGCGTTTCAATTCCGCCAATGCCTCCTATGCCGAAAGCTATCTGCTTGTCACCATTCTCGCGGCGGTGCTCGGTGGGGTCAATCCGGACGGCGGCTTTGGCAAGATCACCGGTCTCGTGCTGTCGCTGGTGATTTTGCAGGTCATTTCATCGGCTTTCAACCTGCTCAATTTCAGCCAGTTCCTGACATTGGCCATATGGGGCGGCATCCTCATCGCTGTGACGGCCGTGCCGAATATCCGCCACCGGCTGCGGCTCTAGGAGGCCGGACCGATGCGGGAAACGGCGCCATGCGTTGCGGTTCTTGATGTCGGCAAGACCAATATCAAGGTTGTCGTGGCCGGGGCCGACGGCACACCCGCCGAAATTCTGTCTTTCGCCAATGCGCCGCTGACCGATGGCCCCTATCTGGCCATTGACCTTGCACATATCTGCGATATCGCCGTGGACGCGCTGCACCAGCTTGGCCGGCGGCATAATATCCGCGCGCTCGTTGCCACGGCGCATGGCTGCGGCGGCGTGCTGACCGACGGAAGCGGGCCGGTTCTGCCAGCCATGGATTATGAGGCTGAGCCGCCGGACTGGCTCGCTGCGGACTATGCCGACTGCGGGCCGGGCTATGACGAGGTTTTCTGCTCGGTGAGCAGGGGCGTGCTGCGCCCCGCCCAGCAGATGCTCTGGCAGAGCCGTGCCTTTGCGCAGGATTTTGCCCGTGCCCGGCATTTTCTCACCCTGCCGCAATATTTCGCCTTCTGGCTTGGCGGGCGTCCCGCCACCGAAATCTCGTCGATCGCGGCGCAATGCCACCTGTGGAATCCGCTGCATTCGGATTTTGCCCGCATCATCGACCAGCAGGGCTGGCGGCATTTGTTTCCGGCTTTCGCGCGGGCGGGCGAGGTGATCGGGACGCTGCGCCCCGAGCTTGCCAGCCGCATGGGGCTGGATGCCGGTGTTGAAATTCTCGCCGGCGCGCATGATTCCAATGCCAATCTCTATCGCTACAAGGCTGCGGGAATGTCCGCGCACACCGTATTGTCCACCGGCACATGGATGATCGGCTTCAATCGCGGACGAAAACTGGCGGATTTCAGCGAGGCGAGGGCCATGGTGGCCAATGTCGACGTCGACGGCGAGCCTGTCGCCTCGACGCTGACCATGACCGGCCGAGAATATGCCATTCTGGCGGGCAGGCCGGTGATCAGCGACGAACGCGCGCTGGCGCTCGTGCCAGAGCTTCTGGCCGGCGGAATGCTGCCCGTGCCGTCCTTTGTCGAGGATGACGGCGCATTTCCGGCGAGCGGCGGCCGCGGGCGCATTCTCGGCGCTCCGCCGCCCACACCCGAGGCACATGGTGCGCTGGCCGCTGTTTACGCCGCGTTCACCGCAGACCTGTGCCTTGATGTGCTGGGCAGTTCCACGCCGATCGTGATCGACGGCGGCTTTGCCACCAATGTGGCGTTTGCCCGGCTGCTGGCTGGCCTGCGTCCGGCCCAGCCTCTGTCGGTCAGCCGCTCCAAGGACGGAACGGCGCTTGGCGCCGCTCTGCTCTGGCAGCGATTTGCCCGCACCGTGCCGGTCGGCGATCTGGCGCTGGATCAGGTTGCGCCGTTCGAGTTTGCTGGCCTGCGCGAGGCCGCTCAGCGCTGGCGCGAGCTTGGAGACAGGCTTTCGGCCTGAATTTGATCAGAAGGGAAATGCACGTGCACCATATCGAATTGCGTCAGGGGATTATCGCCACCTGTCTTGAAATGAACCGCTCCGGCCTCAATCAGGGTACGTCGGGCAATGTCTCGCATCGCATCGAAGGCGGAATGCTGATCACGCCGACCAGTCTTCCCTATGATCAGATGACGCCCGCCGATATTGTCGAGATGAATTTCGACGGGTCGTTCAGCGGCCAGCGCCGTCCGTCGTCCGAGTGGCGCTTCCACCGCGATATTCTGCAGAACCGGCCAGACGTGAATGTCGTGCTGCATACGCATTCGGTCTATACGACGACACTGGCGGTTCACGAGCGCGGAATTCCGGCGTTTCACTACATGGTCGCCGTGGCCGGCGGTTTCGACATCCGCTGTTCGCCCTATGCCTGCTTTGGCACGCAGGAACTCTCCGATCACGCATTGGCGGCGCTCAAAGACCGCTATGCCTGCATTCTCGGCCATCACGGCCTGATCGTGCTCGGCAATACATTTGAAAAGGCGCTGTGGCTGGCGGTGGAAGTGGAAACGCTGGCCAAGATGTATGTTCACGCGCTGGCTATCGGCGAGCCGCCGCGTCTCGGCGAAGCGGAGATGACGCAGGTGATGGAGCAGATCCGTCGCATGAGCTACGGACAGGCGCCCGATCTCGACAATGTCAGGGATACGCCCCGGCTCAAGGCCTGAGCCCGCGGCCTATTGCGCCAGAAAGCCGCCGTCGATCGCTAATGTGTGCCCCGTCACCATTCCGGCGGCGGGGCTGGCAAGATAGATGACGCCGCCCACCACATCCTCGACATCGGCGATGCGCCCCAGCGGCGTCATGGCTTTCATGCGCGCCAGCAGGGCAGGGTCGTCGGTGAGCGGTTTGATGAAATCTGTCTTCACCCATGTTGGCGCAATGGCATTGACGCGCACATTATGCGGCGCCCATTCCACGGCCAGAGCGCGGGTCAGGTTGATCAGCGCGCCCTTCGTGGTCTGATAGGAAATATTGGGATAAAGCCCGCCGCCCGACAGGCCCATGATCGAGGCGGTGTTGATGATCGAGCCGCTCTTTCGCGCGATCATGTGCCGCGCAGCGGCCCGCGCACAGAGAAAGACACCGGTCAGATTGACCTTGAGAACAGCGTCCCAGTCTGCAAGCGCCAGTTCGGTGGAGGGGCGCCGGATCGCAAGGCCCGCATTGTTGATCAGGCAATCGAGGCGCCCGTCGCTGGCGGCAATGGCGTTCATCGCCGCCTCTACCTCGGCCTCGAGCGTGACATCGACCGCCATCGCTGCGACCCGCAGCCCCTCGGCCTGCATGTCCGCCGCGGCCGCGTGGGCAGCGGCCTTGTCCCGGTCGAGAATATGCACCCGCGCCCCCGCGCGCGCCATGCCAAGCGCGATAGCGCGTCCGATGCCCTTGCCGCCGCCGGTGACGGCGACGCTCTGGCCTTCGAGCGAAAAAGCGCGGGCGGGATCGAAGCCGGGAGCCGGGCCGCTCATCGGGTTCAGCCGCCGGGTGTCGGCGCAGCCTGATCGAGCAGGCCGGCGGTCTTGAGGTCGGCCCACAATCCGGCGGGCACGCGCGCATCCGCATCGGCTGCATTGGCGGCGGCTTCATCCGGCGTCACGGCACCCAGCACCACCGAAACGACGGCGGGATGCGCGGCGGCAAACTGCAGCGCGGCGCGGCGGATGCTGGTGTTATGCGCGGCGCAGATGGCCTCGATCCTGCGCACGCGATCCATGATTTCCGGCGAGGCCGGTGCATAGTCGAAACGCGCGCCGGGCTTGGCGCCAATGGCCAGAATGCCCGAATTGAATACGCCCGCCAGCATGACGCCCATTTTCTTCTGCATGGCGAGCGGCAGGAATTCCTGCAGGCCGGTCTGCACCAGCAGCGAATAGCGGCCCGCCATCATGGCAACGTCGAAATCGCCCGCCTTGGCGAATTTGACACAGGTATCGGCTTCGTTGATGCCAAAGCCAATGGCACCGACAACCTTCTCGCTGCGCAATTTGTCGAGCGCGCGGTAAGCGCCGTCCATGGCTTCCCTGAATTTGGCCTCCGCCTCGGTGCCGTGAGTCCAGACATCGCAGTCATGGATCAGCAGAATGTCGAAACGGCTCTGGCCCGTGCGCAGCAGCGATTGCTCGACCGAGCGCATCGTGCCGTCATAGGTATAGTCGAATACCGGCGCATGCGGAAAGCCGCCGGCAAATCCGGGGGAATAGACATCCTTGTTTTTGGGCGGCGGGCTGCGGAACGGATCCATGACGCGGCCGATTTTTGTCGAGACGACGATTTCATTGCGCGGAATGTGCCGCAGGCCCGCGCCAAGGCGCGATTCCGAAAGGCCGTTGCCGTAATGCGGCGATGTGTCGAATGTGCGGATGCCGCTCTTATAGGCCTGCTCGACGGTGGAAATGCAGGTTTTCTCATCGAGAATTTCATAAAAATCGCCAATCGGCCCCATGCCCTGGCCAATGACGGAGAAATTGAGCTCCGTGCCATTGCGGGTCTTGAATTTGCGCATTTCCATCGGCGGTTCCCCTTGTATTCTTGTTGCTCACAGTGACGAAATCGTCAGTTGCCGAAATGTGCTGTTCCCCTTTTGCCTTGTCAATTGAAATATCTGACAGCGCTGTCATTTCGATGAGATTTAATTTTTTACCGGGTTTTGTGCAAATCCAGACCGGCCGCGGCGCTATTGTCGGCATTTCGGAGCTGTTTGAGGGAATATTTGCGCACCGGCCCCGGCCTTGGCTTGACTCCCCACGCAAGCTGGATCACCATCCGGAGGTCTGTTGGACAGACCAGCAGACCAGAATGAGATTGCGACTGATGTTGTCATCCGGTTCCGACTCCGTGCTCAAGCTTGTGCCCGAGTTGAATGACGCGATTGTGCGCAGGAGCGCACGGGACATTGTCGCCGATAAAATCGTTGCACTGATCGCGGTTGGCATCCTGCAAATGGGAGATGTGCTGCCCGGCGAACGGGATCTGGCCGCGGCATTGCACGTGAGCCGGGCCACCGTGCGCGGTGCGTTGCATACATTGGCGGCGCGGGGCATCATCGAGGTGTCGCATGGGGTGCGCACGCGGGTGCGCAAGACCGATGTCGAGCCGGACGAAGGCCGCCAGCGCGACCCCGCGCTGCTCAACCGCTATGATCTCGATGCCGTCCATGCGGCGCGTCTGCTGGTGGAGCGTACGGTGGTGGCCGAGGCGGCGCGGCGCATTGATGATGCGGCGATCCATATGCTGGACGACCTGCTGAACGCGCAGATGCAATCCATCCATGATCCGGTGGGCTTTCTCATCAGCGACCGCGAGTTCCATGTGACGATTTACAAAGCCTGCGGCAATGACGTGCTCGCCGATTTTGTAACCGAGCTTTACGCCTACATGCTGGAGCGCCGCCGCAAGGCCGTGGCGCGCCCCGGCGCCATAGAAAACAGTATCAGCGATCACCGCGCCATCGTCGCCGCCTTGCGCAGCCGCGACCCGCAGGCCGTGGTCGCCGCCTTCGAAGCGCATCTCGACCGCATTTATACCACCACGCAACTGGTGATGAACGCCGATCCGGCCCAGTCCGATCCTTCAACCGACGGGAGGAGCGGGAAAGAGCGGAGCTGAGCGGATCAACACAAGAGTCTGGCTGCATAACAAGGCCATTCAACAGGAGGAAACGATGAAAAGAAGAAGCTTTATCCATATGACTGCGGGCGTGGCGTTGGCAACCGCCTTGGGCACATTCAGCATGATCCCGGCCCATGCCGCCGGCAAGACCATCGTCTATCTGACGCCCGGTCTGGATCTGCCGTTCTGGCGCTATCTCTCCAAAGGCGTCGAGGCGGCGGTCAAGGCCAAGGGCTATGAGTATCAGGCGCTCGACTCGCATAACAACCCGCAGACGCAATTGCAGAACGCACAGGATTCGATCGCCAAGGGCGTTGCGGGCATCGTGATCTCGCCGACCGACTCCTCCACCGCGCCGAGCGTGCTGGAGCTGGCCAAGAAGGCCGGCATCCCGGCCGTGATCGCCGATATCGGCACCAACAGCGGCGATTATGCCTCTTTCATCATTTCCAACAATTATGAAGGCGCAAAGGGCGTCGGCGAGGCGCTTGCCGCCGCCATGAAGAAAAAGGGATGGGAGAAGGGCTCCGTCGGCCTCATCACCATCTCGCAGGCCCGCAAGAACGGTCAGGCCCGCACCAAGGGTTTCCGCGACGGCCTCATCGCGGGCGGCGTCAAGACCAAGGAAGCCGGACTGCAGCAGATGCAGACCTATACGGCGGATGAAACCTTCAAGTTCACGCAGGATATGCTGACAGCAAATCCCGATATGCGTGCGATCTTCATCCAGACCGACCAGCCGGCGCTTGGCGCGCTGCGCGCCATCAAGGCCGCCCGCCGCGACGGACAGGTGCTTGTTGCCGCCTTTGACGGCATTCCGGAATTTGTCGATCTGCTGAAATCCGGCCAGATCGTCGCCTCCGGCATGCAGCAGCCTTACCTGATGGGCGAAAAATCCGGCGAGGCCATGGTCGACACGCTGGCCGGCAAAAAAGTGGAGAAGGAAATTTCCGTGCCGATTCTGGCTGTGACCAGCGAGAATATCGACAAGGAACTTCCGGTCGTCCGCAAGACCGTCTTCGCCAACGAAGTCAAGTAATCCGGCTTATCTGCTGCCCTGCCCCCGGTTGATCCGGGGGCGGGGTTTTCTTCCCTGACTCTCTGAATTGCGAGCTGAATCGTGCTGAAGGCCACCGGAATTTTCAAAACCTTCGATCGTACGCAGGCTCTGGCTGGAGCCGACTTTGAATTGTCCGGCGGGGAAATCCATGGCCTGCTCGGCGCGAACGGCGCGGGCAAGTCCACCTTGTCGAAAATCATCAGCGGGCACATACGGCCCGATGCCGGCGAGATCGTCTTCAATGGCGCCGCGATCCAGCTTGGCTCGACGCGAGAGGCGCTGGAGCTTGGCATCGCCATCGTCATGCAGGAAACCAGTCTGGTGCCCGATCTTTCGGTGGTGGAAAACATTTTCCTGCCCGAATTGCGGCGGCCCGGACGCCTCTCCTATTCTGGCCTGCGCCAGCGCGGCCTTGAGATTCTCCGCACATTGGGGCAGGAGGACAGCCTTGCCCTTGATGTCGAGGTGCGGCGTCTGTCTTCGGCCCAGCGCCAGCTTGTTGAAATTGCCAAGGCGCTGAGCATCGGCGCGCGTCTCATCATCTTCGACGAACCCACCGCCTCGCTCAGCCCCGGCGAGGTGGAACGCCTCTTCGAGGTGATGACGCGCCTGCGCGAGGGCGGAACGGGGCTTGTCTTCGTGTCGCACCGGCTGGAAGAAGTCTTTGAGATCACCGACCGCGTGACGATCCTGCGCGAAGGCCGCACCGTGCTGGCCTCGCATCCCACCATGGCGCTCACGCAGGCCGAACTCATCCGCCACATGGTGGGGCAGGAGCTTGGCGCCATCTATTCGCGCAAGGATACGCAACCGCGCCCCACTGCCCGGGTTGCGCTGGAAGTGAGCGGCCTCAGGGCTCTGCCTGCGGTGCGCGATGTGTCCTTCAAGGTGCATGAGGGGGAAATCGTCGGGCTGGGCGGCCTTGTCGGCGCGGGCCGCTCCGAAACGGCGGAATCGATTTTCGGACTGCGCCCGCGCAATGCCGGCGAGATCCGCATCGATGGCCGGATCATCAATCCGAGAAAGCCGGTCGAGGCCATCCGCGCCGGAATCGGGTTTCTCGCCGAGGATCGCCGCGCGCAGAATATCGTGCCCGATCTTTCGGTGAAGGAAAATCTGCTGCTGGCGCATCTTGGCGCGCATCGCGGATTCGGGCTGGGCTATCGCAGCCGCGAGCGGCAGATCGCCGCCATTCTGCAAAGCCTCGGCCTGCCGGCGGATCGTCTTCTTGATGCCAATATGCTGAATTTCTCCGGCGGCATGCAGCAGAAGATCATCATCGGCCGTTGGCTGCTGCTGGAACCCAGGGTGCTCATCCTCGACGAACCGACCAAGGGCGTCGATATCGGTACCCGCTCGTCCATCTACGGCATTTTGCGCGATATTGCCGCCAAGGGTGTCGCCATTGTGCTGATTTCGTCCGATTTCGAGGAATTGCTTGGCCTCTCCGACCGCATTGTCGTCATCAGCGACGGCATGAGCATCGCGGATGTGTCCGCCGACGTGCTCGACGAGGAAAAACTGACCCTGCTGGCTGCGCCGCGCACCTCCATGACCCGCAATACGGCCATGCTCAAGGCTCTTACCGATGAATTTGGCGGAGCGGGCTTCTGGGCGCTCATCGACGACGAGCAACTCATCTGCCTCAATATGGTGACGGCCAGCGGCGAGGCCGACCCCGGTTTTGCCGCGGGCGAGGTCAGGGCGCCGGGCGAGACGCGCATTGCCGCCGCGCTCGGTCAGCGCCGCTCGGATTTTGTCAGCGATCCGCAATCGGCCTGTTCGACGATGCTGATTCCGCTCAGGAGCAGCCGCGGGCATGATTTCGGCTGGATCGGCCTGACATTGCCCGGCCCCGCCGAGGTCCATTCATCACAAGAGATCCGCAGCCGCATCGAAGCTCTCGCGGCCACGCTTTGACTGACAGGAACACGCCATGACCCATTTGCCCGTTTCAACGCCGAGCAATGCCTTCATCAGGGGGGTGACGCGCCGCCTCGAATTCCGCATGAGCCTGCTTGCGCTCGGGCTGGCGGTTATTCTGTCGTTTCTGTCGCCCTATTTTTTCACGCAGAACAATCTTTTCAATATTCTCGATCAATCGGTGGTGGTGGGCATTGTCGCTGTGGGCATGACTTTCGTCATTCTTACCGGCGGCATTGATCTTTCAGTCGGGTCTGTCGGCGGGCTTTCGGGCATCGTTCTGGGGCTCGCCGTGCAGCATTACAGCCTGCCGGTGGCCATCGTTCTGTCTCTGGTCTGCGGCGCAGGCATGGGGCTCGCCTCGGGCATTCTCATCACCTATTTCGGTCTTGCCGCCTTCGTGGTGACGCTGGGCATGATGGCTATCGGCCGCAGCCTTGCCTATATTTTTTCGGGCCAGACCGCCATTTCCAATATTCCGCAGGATATGTCGGCCATTGTCTATACCAATATCCTCGGCATTCCCTCCAATGTGGTCTTTCTTGGCCTGCTCTATATCGCAGCCTGGGCCTACCTCACCTATACCAAGGGCGGGCGCACCATCTATGCCATCGGCTCGAACAAGGAAGCTGCGCGCGCCGCCGGCCTCAATGTGTTTTTCTATTCGGTTCTGCCCTATGTCGTGTCCGGCGCGTTGTCCGCCGTCGCCATCACCTTTTCGATCGCGCAGATCCTGTCCGCCGATCCGCTGGCCGGCAATGCGATGGAACTCGACGCCATCGCCGCTGTGGTCATTGGCGGCACCAGCCTGTTCGGCGGCCGCGGCTCCATTATCGGCACTCTGATCGGCGTGCTCATCATGGTGATGATCCGCAACGGCCTCAATCTGCTTGGCGTCTCGCCGTTCTGGCAAGGCTCGGCCATCGGCTCGATCATCATCATCGCGCTGCTGATCGAGAGCATCATCAGCCGCCGCGTTTCCCGTTAATTGCGCACGAGAAAGGATGTTCCCATGCTTGCCTCACCCAGTCCAGGCGTCGCTCTGTTCGGCACCGAGGAGCCAGCGCCGCCAGCGCCCATTCTGCGGGCGGGCAAACTCACCGCCGAATTCGACGCCGGCAACCTGCGTCACATCAGATATGACGGAATCGAGGTGATCCGGGCGGTGTCCTTCATTGTCCGCGACAAGAACTGGGGCACCTATAACCCGGCCATTTCCAATCTCCGGGTGACGGAAAGCCCGGACGGCTTTGCTGTTTCCTATGATGCTGTGGCCAGCGACAGCACCCAGACCTTCCGCTACAGCGCCCGTATCGAGGGCGATGCCGCAGGCAGGCTGGTGTTTTCCGGCGAGGGCGAGGCGGTGGGCGATTTTCTAACCAACCGCACCGGCTTCGTCGTGCTGCATCCGATCATGGGCGTGGCCGGCCATCCGGTCGAAATTGAGCACACCGACGGGCGCATCGTCAAAGGCGCCTTTCCCGAACTCATCGACCCTGTCCAGCCGATGATGGATCTGCGCGCGCTGACTCACGAGGCCGCGCCCGGTCTTATGGTCAGTTGTCGCATGGAGGGCGATACATTTGAGATGGAAGACCAGCGCAACTGGACCGATGCTTCCTACAAGACCTATGTCCGCCCGCTGGCCCTGCCATGGCCTTATACGCTCCCTGCAGGCGCACGGCTGAGCCAGAAAGTCACGCTCACTGTCTCTGGCAATCTGCGCGCTGCCCCTGCGGGCGCGGGCGCAATCGGCGCCGCAATCGGCCAGCCTTCGGGCCACGTGCCGCATCTCGGCCTCGGCTTTGACCCGGCCGATGGCGTCGGCAGCCGCGGCGCACTCACTGCGCTCCGGCAGGTGAAGCCGCATCACCTCATCTGTCATCACGATCCGCGCAAGGGCCACAACAAGGAAACGCTGCGTCAGGCGCTCGATCTTGCTGCGGCGCTGGGCGCGAAGCCATGGCTGGAAGCCGTGATCACGCGAGTGGAGGGCTTCGGCGCGGAGGTGAAGGCGCTCGGCGAAATGGTGCACAATCTTGGCTCGCCGTTCGAGGTGGTCATGCTCTCGCCCGCGCCCGATCTGAAATGCACTCTGCCGGGCAGCGTCTGGCCGCCTGCGCCGCCTGCCAATGAAATGTTCCGCCTTGCGCGCGCAGCTTTCCCCAAGGCGCGTCTGGCCGGCGGCATGTTCAGCTTTTTCACTGAAATGAACCGCAAGCGCCCGCCGCTGGCCGAAATTGATCTCGTCAGTTTCACCACTTCTGCGATGGTGCATGCGGGCGACGATCTGTCCATCATGGAAGGACTGGAATCGCTCCCGTCCATCGCCTTGAGCGCCAGAGCCATAGCCGGGGGCAAGCCGCTGGCGGTGGGACCGAGTGCTATCGCCATGCGCATGAACCCGTACGGCGCCGCGCCGATGGATAATCCCGGCAATATCCGTCAGGCGATGAATTATAACGATCCGCGCCAGCGCGGCTTGCTCGGGGCGGCCTGGACGCTTGGCTATTTCGCGCATTTTGCACGCAGCGGCTTTGAGGATATCGCCTTCGGCAGCACCACCGGCCCATTCGGACTTGTGCATACGCCGCAGGACTGGCCGCAGCCCTGGTATGATCAGAACGGAGGTCTCTTTCCGCTTTATCATGTCATGCGCGGACTGGCGGCGCTGGACGGGGCGCAGATGCTCGATCTTGAATTGTCGCAGCCAAGTCTCGTGCAGGGTTTTGCTGCAACGCGCGGCGCTGGCGCCGAGATCTGGCTAGCCAATCTGACCGGCACAACGCAGAAGATCGCCTTGCCGCGCGCCGCCAGCCGGACCGCCCGGCTCGACGCCGAAAATTTCGTGAAAGCCAGCAGGACCTCTGATTTTCTCGATCACATGCAGGATCATGGTTCCGCTGAACTTGTCCTGACCGCTTATTCCGTTATCCGTGTTCATCTCGACTGAAAAGGTAAAATCAATGCATATTCTCATCATCGGCGCTGCGGGCATGATTGGCCGTAAACTCACCAACCGTCTTGTCGCGGATGGTCAACTGAACGGCGCGGCCATCGACGCTCTGACATTGGTTGACGTGGTGGAACCGGAGGCGCCCAAGGGCTTTTCGGGCAAGACGACCCTGCGCAACATTGATCTTTCCGCGCCCGGCGCGGCGCAAGGCCTCATCAGCCCGCGCCCCGACGTGATTTTCCACCTTGCCGCCATTGTTTCAGGCGAGGCGGAGGCTGATTTCGAGAAGGGCTATCGCATCAATCTGGATGGCACCCGCCAGTTGTTCGACGCGATCTACGCGGAAGGCAAGAACAGCCCCTATAAGCCGAGGGTTGTCTTTACCTCGTCCATTGCCGTCTATGGCGCACCCTTCCCTGAAAAGATCGGCGATGAATTCTTCCAGACGCCGCTCACATCCTATGGCACGCAGAAGACCATCGGCGAATTGCTGCTGGCCGATTACAGCCGAAAAGGCATATTCGACGGGATCGGCATCCGCCTGCCCACCATCTGCATTCGCCCTGGCAAGCCCAACAAGGCCGCATCCGGCTTTTTCTCCAATATTCTGCGCGAACCGCTTGTCGGTATCGAGGCGGTTCTGCCGGTTTCGGAGGATGTGCGTCACTGGTTCACCAGCCCGCGCACGGCAGTGGGCTTCCTCATTCATGCCGCCAGCCTCGATCTTTCACTGGTTGGCCCGCGCCGCAATCTCAACATGCCCGGCATTTCAGCCACAATCGCGGAAGAGATCGCGGCGCTGCGCAAGTTCGGCGGTGAAGCCGCAGTGAGGCTGATCCGGCGCGAGCGTGATCCGGTCATCGAGAAGATCGTTGCCGGCTGGCCGAGCAATTTTGAAACGACGCGCGCCCTCAAGCTCGGTTTCACCTCGGAAACCTCCTTCGACGATATCGTTCGTGTTCATCTTGAGGATGAGCTTGGCCGGGGCTGAGGCTCAAAGCCTGATCTCAGGTTAAGAAAAAGCGGCGGCCCCGGGGAGAGAAAGGGCCGCCGCATAACTGCGCTCTTGAGTGCTGGCGCAGGTTTCGCAGGTCCGTCCGGCGCAATGTGCCATTTGCACCGGACGGAAATTTATTCCTCGGTTTTCAGCGCGAGGCGTGCGGTCTCAGCCGCAGCGGCAAAATCGTTCAGGTTCCAGCTTGACGGGAATGTCACACCGAGAATCGAGTCCAGTTTCGTGACCGTCGCGGCGCTGATCGGCGATGATGCGGCCGCCGCAAGGGCATTGATGGCCGTGCTCATGTCTGCAGCGGCAATGGCCGTGGCATAACTGGAAATCTGCGCCAGCGGCGCCTCGGGGTCGTCGATTTTGGTTGGATCGAAATTGGGAGAGAGATAGGCGCGGGCCATGTTCAGGCGGCCAAGGTCGCTGCCCGTCATGCCGCCACCACTCTGTGTGGAGCCTCCCTGTCCCTGACCGCCGCCTCCCTGATCGCTTTGTCCTTGGCCCCCTTGTCCTTGGCCCCCCTGACCGCCGCTGCCCTGGCCCCCTGCGCCCTGTCCAGAGCCGCTGCCGGCAGCCTTGGCGATGCTGATACCCAACAGGCTTGCCGGATTTACGCTGGTGAGGGCCGGAACAGCTACAAAGGCCAGAGCTGCCATCGCGGTGATCAAAATCTCTAATTTAACGCGGTTTGTCTTTCGGGTGCTCATAATATCGAACTCCGTAGGATAGCCGGGATCCCAGTCAGGGATTAGCGGCCTCTGTTTGCGAATTTCATCAACACGGAGAATTTACGGGGTGAACACTCGACAGACGTTGATTTTCATCAAGCTTAATTCGCGTGTAAGATATTGTAATTGTGTATTATTTTTTGAATTTGACATTTGTCAGCCGCCGCGCGCCACGTGGCTGTTTCAAAGTTCAGACCTGAGCCTTGCGGATACGCAGCAGGGTGAAGAGCTTGAAAGGGGCTATCGCGCGCTGTTCGACAAGCACGGCGTCGCTGCGCCCTTCGAGCCAGTTTCCGACCGACGAGAAGGGGAAGTTCGGATGCCAGCCGAGCCAGCTTCCTGCCCCTTCGAGAGCCGCTTCGGCACGGGCGCGCAGCCCGCGGGCCGCAGCGAAATGATTGAGCAGGACAATCTCGCCGCCGGGTCGTATGACCCGCCACATCTCATCAAGCATCGCTGCCGGGTTAGGTACGACGCTGAGTACATAGGGCGCCAGCGCGAGGTCGAATTCAGCAGAGGCAAAATCAAGCTCGGCCGCATCCATCCGGCGCAGGGCCTTGACGTGCCGCAAGCCCTTGGCCGCAACGCGCTCACGCGCGATGGCGAGCATCGGCTCAGCAAGGTCGATGCCGGTGATCTGCGCCGTGGCGGGCAGAAGCTCAAGTTCGAGCCCGGTGCCGACGCCCACGACAAGCACATTGGCCTGCGCGTCAAAATCGGCCACAGCCTTTGCCGCGGCCATACGGCCCGGATGAAACGGCAGATCGAAGATCAGGTCATAGAGCGGTGCGAGCAGATAGTAGGTGCGCGCATGCGTTGCCCCTGTTGCAGGCTTCCCCGAAGCAGATGAATTCATTTTTAGATATGTCCATCTTATTTTTATGCATTCCTTCTACACGTCCGCGCGCCGCTGCGCAAGACGGTGCCAGAGCGCGCCGCAGATATGCAGCCCGACAACGGCCAGAAGAAGAAATGCGAACGCATGATGGATGTTGCGCCAAAGAATTTCCGCAGCGGCATTGGGCGCGATCAGCGCCGGAACGTCCAGCGAACCGAAGAGATGAATCGGGATCGGTAACGGCGAGGCGGAAACCATGAGCCAGCCGCTGAAGACCTGCGCGAAGGGCAGGATCAGCAGCGCGCCATGCGTGATTCCGGCAAGACGGGGAAAGGGCGTCCGGCCCCGGAGTTGCGGCGCCTTTGACGCCAGCCGCCAGCCAGCCCGCAGGATCAGCAGGACCAGAAACAGGAAGCCAAAAGTTTTATGCGCTTGATACAGATCGAATTTCTGACCGGCTTCGTGAATGGCATTGACCATGATCAGGCCCAGTGCGGCCAGACCCAGCCAGCCAAACGCCACGAGCCAATGCAGCAGACGGGCAAGCAGGCCCCAATTTTGCGGCGTATTTTTCCAGTTCATGTCATGATCCGAGTTCTTGATCCGCTGCCTCGCGCCCTTTCAATTCTTCCGGAACGCGCCGCGCCTTCCCCTGCCTGTTTGCGGAAGGCCCGCGTCCTTCAGGGAGCAGAACGGGAAAGAGAGCAAAATCAGCTTGCGAAGGGCAAGACTTCCGCCGTCTCACCCGCCTGCCTGCTCGCCTGCTTCCGTGGTGACAACGAGAGAAATAATGTCCTCGATCAGCGGCAGGCCGGCCGTCATGCCGAAATCCGAGCGGCGGATCGACCCCGTCACCTTGAAGCCGAGCCGCCCGTTCGTTGCCAGGGTGCGGTCAACGGCGACATCAAATGTTGCCGGTTTGGTGATTCCAAGAAGGGTCAGGTCGCCTTCGACGCGCACGTCGTGTTCGTCCAGCTTTTCAACATGGGTGGAAACGAAGGTGGCCTCCGGAAATTTGCCGGAATCGAGAAAGGCCGGTCCGCGCAGCAGTGAGGCAAGGGCATCCGAATTCACCATCACAGACCCGGTCTGCACCTTGAATTTGACGCTGGAGCGCGACGGATTGGCAAAGTCGACACTGATGCGTCCATCGAAGGCCTGAAATTCCCCTTTCGTGCGCGGCCAGGCCACGGCATCGACGGCGAAGGAAATATGGGTTCGCTTCGGATCGATCACCCATGATGAACGGGCAAGGGCGGGGCGCACATCATAAGCGAGGCCGAGAGCAGCGGCGCTGCCGAGACCCTGCAGCAGCCCGCGCCGCGTCAGAGATGAAAAAAGCTTTGAAGCGGGCATGTCGGCCTCCCGATTGCAGATCAGCCTGCGTAAAGCTTATACGCAGGCCGTAGTCGGCGGATCAGGCAATGTCAGGATTTTCCTTCTCTGCCTGTGGCTTAGCTCGGCTTGATCCCTTTGACGGCATGGGCCCGCGCCGTGATTGTCACCTGTCCGCCAGCGCCCGGCGTCAGGGTGGTTCTGACGCGCTCGCGCAGCAGATCCCGATTAGCCGGGCCCAGTTCGACCAATGTGCTGCGCATGGTGGGAACCGTCTGGGCGACAGCCCAGTACTCATCGAAATTTTCGTAAGTGCGGGTGACTTCGATGATGCGCGTGTCCACATCCTCAAGTCCGGCGCCGCGCCAGAGATTTTCCAGCGTGTCGATATTGGCCGCGCCGGGGCTTGGCGGCATTGCGGGCGCGACGCCAAGCAGGCTCAGCTGCGCGTGAACCGGCTCGAACGGAAAACCGCCGCCGTCAAGATCCCAGGCATAGGAAGCGATCATGCCGCCCGGCTTCACCACGCGCGCCATTTCGGCAACGCCCTTGTCCGGTTCCGGTACGAAGAATATCACCAGCGCCATTGTCGCGGCGTCGAAACTATTGTCTGCGAAGGGCAAGTCTTGCGCCGATCCGGTGGTGAACCCTGCCAATTCCGGAGAGAGACGCCCGCGCGCGAAGCTAAGCTGCGCCGCAGAAGGGTCAACACCCTCGATCCGCGCCGGAGCGCTGCGGCTGGACAGCAACTCCGTAAATGCGCCATTGCCGCAGCCGACATCCAGCCAGCGCAGGCCCTGCGCGGGTGAAAGCCAGTCGATGAATGTTTCTCCGGCCGCGCGGCTCCAGACGCCCATCATCCGCTCATAGGCGGCGCCGTCGTCGAAAACGATCTGATGTTCTGACATGCTTCTGCCTCCCTTCCGCAAAAAGCCGATTATAATCGAAGGCGGCGCCAAGAGCCAGCTTGCTGGTGCAGCTGTAAAAATATGAATGGCCGCTGGCGGTGTCGCTGTTGCAATCGGACTTTGGCTGCTAGTCTGTGAGTCGTGGCGATTGAACGATACCTTGCGGCAGTAAACTCTCAGGCCTGACCGATCATGACGCATTCAAAGCCGGAAACGCATATAGACGGGCTTTTGCTCCGGATGACGCTCGACGAGAAGGTCGGCCAGCTGGTGATGATCGGCGAGGAGGCGCGCGCGGCAGACGGTGCGCCGTTCGACCTTGCAGGGGCCGTCCGCTCGGGCGGGCTCGGCAGCGTGCTCAATGTCACCGATCCTGACCGCATTGCGTCTTTATGTTATGCCGCGCGCCATGAGAGCCGCCTTGGCATCCCGCTGCTTGTCAGTCTCGATATCGTGCACGGCCACCGCACCACATTCCCCGTGCCGCTGGCGGAGGCCTGCGCCTTCAACCCTGATCTGTGGCGGCGCACGGCCCGGTGCGCGGCAGAGGAGGCCCGGCACGACGGCATCGCCCTGACCTTCGCGCCTATGCTGGATGTGTGCCTCGATCCGCGCTGGGGCCGCATTGTCGAAGGGCCGGGCGAAGATCCGTGGATCGCGGCGGAGTTTGCCCGCGCCAAGGTCGCCGGCTTTCAGGGAGAGGCTGCGCATGGACGCATCGGCGCGCGGAGCATGTCGGCGACGGCCAAGCATTTCGCCGCCTATGGTGCGGTGACGGCAGGGCGTGAATATGCGGGGGCGGATGTCTCGGCGCGCATGTTGCGCGATGTCTATCTTCCGCCGTTCAGGGCCGCTGTGGACGCGGGCGTCGCCGCCATCATGCCGGGGTTCATCGCGCTTGGCGGCGTGCCGCTCACCGCCGATCACCAGCTTCTGACGGCGGTTCTGCGCGAGGAATGGGGCTTTGACGGCGTCATCATCAGTGATTATGCCGCCGTGGCCGAACTGATCGCACATGGCGTTGCCGCCGATCTTGTTGAAGCGGCGGCCCTGGCATTGCGCTCGGGTGTCGATATCGACATGATGGGCCATGCCTATGCCGAGGGTCTGCCGCAGGCTCTGGAGCGGGGGCTGATCAGCATGGCGCAGATTGATGCCGCGGTGCGCCGCGTCCTGCGCCTCAAGGAAAGGCTCGGGTTGTTTGACGAGGATCGTGACGAGGCGCCGCGCCACGAAAGTACCCACCGGGATCTTGACCGGACGCTGGCTCTCGAAGCGGCCGTCCAATCCGTCGTTCTGCTGAAAAATACGCAGGATGTTCTGCCCTTTGCGCCTTCCGGTGGCCCGATTGCCGTGATCGGCCCGCTGGTTCAGGCGCATGAGGACATGCTCGGTCCCTGGTCGGCGCTGGGCGAGGCGGCACAGGTTTCCGATTTCCTGACGGCGCTGCGCCGGAATTTTGCCGGGCGCAGCATCATTCACGCGCAGGGATGCGGCGTCGCCTCTGGCAATGCCCGCGAACTTGCCGAGGCGCTCAAGGCTGCAAAACGGGCCGAACGCATCGTTCTTTGCCTTGGCGAAAGCCGCGAGATGAGCGGCGAGGGCGGCAGCCGTGCCAGCCCGGTGCTTCCGCAGGCGCAGGCGCAGCTTGCCCGCGAAATATTGGCGCTCGGCATCCCTGCGGTGATCATCCTGTTTTCCGGACGCCCGCTGATCGCACCCCACGAATTTGCGCAGGCGCATGCGGTTCTTGCGGCGTGGTTTCCGGGCCATGAGGCCGGGCGCGCGCTTGCGGAGGTTCTTGCGGGCTCGCGCGCGCCGGGCGGACGCCTTGCCGTGTCCTGGCCCGCCGAGATTGGCCAGATTCCGCTCACATACCGCGAGATGCCGTCCGGACGGCCCGCCGACCCCGCCAACAGGCTGACAAGCCGTTATCTCGATGCCCCGAACCTGCCGCTTTATCCGTTCGGGCATGGTTTGACCTATGCCTCGTTCGTCATTGAGACTGCGCGTATTGAGAAGCCGGTGCTACGCGCCGGAGAAGATGCCCGCCTTTTTGTCGAGGTGCGCAACAACAGCGCGCATGCGGGCGATGCGGTTGTTTTCATATTTCTTCATGATCCCGTTGCATCCATCGCGCGCCCGCTGCTTGACTTGCGTGCAGTGCGCAAGGTGACCATTGAGGCGGGAGAAACAGTGAAACTGGATATCGGGATTCCGGCCGCGGATTTTGCGGTTCCGGGGCCGGAGGGGCCGCGCCATGAGCCGGGACGGTTCAGCGTCTGTGTCGGCTTTGATGCGGACAGGGACAAGCTCGTCCGGCTTGATCTCGATCTGCAGTGACGTACGTGTTTATCGGGCTGATCCGCGCCATTGAGATGGCCGGCCCGGCGTGAGAGGAGTGAGACAATGGGCATCGTCATCCGCGTGATATTGATTTTGGCGGGCGTGGTCACCGAGTGGTTTGTCGCGCGGGATGCTGTCAATTTCAGCTTCATTCAGATGGTGATCGGTGTGCTCATTTTCACAATCCTGATCGGGCTGTTCGCCTTCTGGCCTTCGCATTGGCGGTTCGGCAAAAAAAGCTGACCACCAGACGGACGCCTTTCCCGGATTGCGCCGGTGGTGCCCGGCGCGCTGGGCGCTCGCGCTCTGACGCCGGGCAAATCATTCACACATCAAAATAAGACGCGCAAATTTTTTAAGCCAGACTGCCGGAAGCATCCGGGCTGGCGCGGTTTGCCGCGTCTCGATCCTTATAGATATGGTGAGCATAAATTATCATCAAATAATGATTGACTCATCATACCAGTATGCTTAAGCCTATGCAAAAGAGGGCGCATATATGACGGCTATCGCATTGTTCGGGGCAGGCGGAAAAATGGGCTATCGCCTTGCCAGTAATCTGAAGGGCTCACGTTTCGACGTGCGCCATGTCGAGGTGAGCGAGGCCGGGCGGGCACGCCTCAAGGCCGGGCTCGGGTTTGATTGCATCGCGCCTGAACAGGCTCTGACCGGTGCGGATGTCGTGATTCTGGCTGTACCGGATACGATGATCGGCAAGGTTGCGGCCGGCATCGAGGCGCAGCTCAGGCCGGGTACGATGGTTGTGGCGCTTGATGCCGCCGCGCCATTTGCCGGCCATTTGCCGAACCGGCCCGATCTGACCTATTTCGTCACGCATCCCTGCCACCCGCCGATCTTCAATGACGAAACGGACATGGCGGCGAAAAAGGATCATTTCGGCGGCATCGCCGCCAAGCAGCACATTGTCAGCGCGCTGATGCAGGGACCCGAAAGCGCCTATGCGCTTGGCGAGGAAATTGCGAGAGTGATCTGGGCCCCCGTGATGCGCTCGCATCGTGTCACTGTCGAGCAGATGGCGCTTCTGGAGCCCGGCCTGTCCGAGACGGTTTGCGCAACCTTGCTGGCGGTGATGCGCGATGCCATGGATGAAGTGGTGGCGCGCGGCGTACCGCATGAGGCCGCGCGTGATTTTCTGCTCGGCCATATGAATGTGCTGGCCGCCGTCACTTTCAATGAAGTTGAGGGCGTCTTTTCGGATGCCTGCAACAAGGCCATTGCCTATGGCAAGCCTGCCCTGATGCGCGACGACTGGAAGCGCGTGTTCGAGCCGCAGGAAATTGCCGACAGCATCCGCCGCATAACCTGATCCGGCCTGCCGCCTGCGGCTTGCGGCATGGTTCCACGTTATAAGCAGCCGATTTCAAATAAAATCAGGGAGAATTGAAATGCTTTCAAGGAAATTTCTTGTCGGAACGGCGTTGGCCGGCATGTTGTCGGTGGGCGCGGCATTTGGTGCGCAGGCTGCCGATCTGATCGCCATCATCACGCCTTCGCACGATAATCCTTTCTTCAAGGCCGAAGCCCAGGGCGCTGAAGCCAAGGCCAAGGCGCTTGGCTACGAGGCGCTCGTGCTCGTCCATGACGACGATGCCAATAAGCAGTCCGAACTCATCGACACCGCCATTGCGCGCGGCGCGAAGGCCATCATTCTCGACAATGCGGGCGCGGACGCGACTGTCGCTGCAGTGAAGAAGGCCAAGGACGCACATGTCCCTTCATTCCTCATCGACCGTGAGATCAATGCGTCCGGCGTGGCCGTTGCCCAGATCGTCTCGAATAATTATCAGGGCGCCCAGCTTGGCGCTCAGGAATTCGTCAAGCTGATGGGAGAAAAGGGCAATTTTGTCGAACTGGTCGGCAAGGAGTCCGACACCAATGCCGGCATCCGCTCGAAGGGCTATCACGACGTTATCGACGACTATCCCGCCATGAAGATGGTGGCCCGTCAGTCAGCCAACTGGAGCCAGACCGAAGCCTATTCGAAGATGGAGACCATTCTTCAGGCCAATCCGGATATCAAGGGCGTTATCGCTGGCAACGATACCATGGCCATGGGTGCCTCAGCGGCGCTGGCCGCCGCCAATCGCAAGGATGTCATCGTCGTCGGTTTTGACGGCTCCAACGACGTACGCGACTCCATTCTGGCCGGCGGCATCAAGGCGACGGTGCTCCAGCCTGCTTATCAGCAAGCCCAGACCGCCGTTGAGCAGGCCGATGCCTTCATCAAGACGAAAAAGGCTCCTGCGAAGGAAAAGCAGCTGATGGATTGTGTGCTGATCAATGCCGCCAATGCCGCCAAGCTTGAGACGTTCGCGCTCAAGAACTGATCCGCCTGTCGTCTGGGCGCAGATCTTTCTGGTCTGCGCCCGTTTCCTTTCTGGGGCGGAGAGTGTCGTGAATCTCGTGCGCATGTTATTCGCTGTGAGTGTCGTCGTCCTGTCGCTGGTCGCAGGCGGCTGCAAGATTGTTCCCACGCCGGATAAGGCGGCAGTTGCGGCTGCCGCGCAAGCGCAGTTTGATCCCGCCGGCAAAGTTGCCGAAATCTGGGAAAGCAAGGCGATCCCCTTTTTCGAAGCCCGGGCGGGCAATTTTGACGAGGTCACCGCATTGGCGCGCGCCGATGCCGACGCCGCCGGCGCCAGATACGGGCACAGGGACAAAGAGGGCAATGAGCCCTGGACCTTTGTGGTCAAGTTTGAAGGCCGGATTGTTTCGGCACAAACCGCGTCTCGTGCCGCGACCATCGGCATAGACACTGCCGGAGATGGCAAGGCACATCTTTTTGTGCAGATCGGCCCTGCCTTCCGCGGCACGGCTCTGCGCGACGCGCTTGACTTCGTCTCCTTCAACGATTTCAGAAACCAGATCGACTATGCCCAGTTTGGCAAGGCGTTCAATCAGCAGGTCGAGCGTGAATTCCTGGCCAGCTTGCCGCGTGAAGGGTTAATCGGGCGCAAGGTGAGCGGCCTGGGCGCCTATAGTTTCGATGCTGCCCAGCCGGTGCCTCTGGTAACACCTGCCCGCCTCGCTCTCGGACCCGCATCATGAGCGCAGACGAAAAGAATGTCATCCTGCGCCTCGAGAATGTCTCCAAGGTCTATTCGGGCACCATCGCGGTCAAGCAGGCGGATTTTGTGGTTCGGCGCGGTGCGGTGAACGTGCTGGTGGGCGAGAATGGCGCCGGCAAATCCACGCTGATGAAAATAATCGCGGGCGTCGAAAGCCCGACGACGGGGCGAATTCTGCTCGACGGCGCACCGGTACGCTTCGCCGATACTGCCGAGGCGGCTCGCCACGGCGTTGGCATGGTGTTTCAGGAACTCAATCTTTTCGGCAATCTTTCGGTCGCCGAAAACATCTTCGCGGCGCGCGAACTGACGCGCGGCGTTTTCGGCATTGATCACCGGCTGCAGGAAGCGCGCGCCGCAGAATTTCTGGAGCGGCTGGAGACGGGCATCGATCCGCGCACTCCTGTGGAGGATCTGCGGATCGGCCAGCAGCAGCTTGTTGAAATCGCCAAGGCAGTGGCGCAGAACGCACGAATTCTCATCATGGATGAACCGACCTCGGCCCTGAGCGCGGCCGAAGTGGACATTCTCTTCCGCGTCATTGCTGATCTTAAGGCGCGCGGCGTTGCCATCGTATATATTTCTCATCGCCTCGAAGAACTGGTGCGTATCGGCGATTACATCACCGTTCTGCGCGACGGGCGCATCACCGGTCATGAGAGAATGGCCGATGTCGACGTATCCTGGATCGTGCGGCAAATGATCGGCGCGGCATCCAAGGATTTTTCGAAAACGATCGACCATCCGATAGGGGATGTCTTGTTTGAGGCGCGCGACATCTGCCTGCCGCGCATGGGCGGCGGCTATGAGGTCGATCACGTTTCACTGGCGCTGCGCAGGGGCGAAATTCTCGGCATCTATGGCCTTATGGGCGCCGGGCGAAGCGAGTTCCTTGATTGCGTCATGGGGCGGCGGCCGGAGGCCTCCGGCGAGATTTTCATCGAGGGCCAGCCCATCGCCGAAAGCGACGTCACCGGCCGCATTGCCCGCGGGCTGGCGCTCATACCGGAGGACCGCCAGCGCGAGGGGCTCGTGTCCATTCTTTCGATCGGCGCGAATCTCACTCTGGCGAGCTTGAGCAAATTCCTCAGGCTGTTCCACATCGCAGGCGCTGCGGAGCGGGCGGCGATCCGCCATGCCATCAAGAGCCTGGCGATCAAGGTCGCAGATCCCGGTCTTGAAGTTTCGGCGCTGTCGGGCGGCAATCAACAGAAGGTGGTTATCGGAAAGGCTCTGATGACCGGGCCGAAAGTGCTGCTGATGGACGAACCAAGCCGCGGCATCGACATTGGCGCCAAGGCTGATGTGTTCCGCACGATGCGACGTCTGGCCGCCGATGGCCTCGGCATCATATTCGTCACCTCGGACCTGAGCGAAGTGCTCGCGCTGTCCGACAGGATAGCGGTGATGAGTAACGGCAAAGTCACGGCGCTGCTGGCCGCCTCCGAAGCCACGCAGGATCAGCTTGTCAGCGCTTCCGCGCTGGGCCACGGCCTGCGCGCGGAATCCTCCAGGGAGTCCCATTCATGACTGCAATGCCCGTTTCTCCGGCGCAATCCGGGCCGAAAGCCGGATCTCTTACTCTGAGCCTGATGAAATTGCGCACATTCATTGCGCTGTTCGCCGTCCTCGCCTTTTTTTCCTTCGCGGCTCCCAACTTCCTGTCGGCTGCCAATCTGGTCCTGATGTCCAAACATGTCGCACTCAATGCCTTTCTGGCGATGGGCATGACCTTCGTCATCATTACCGGCGGCATTGATCTGTCTGTCGGCTCCATTGTCGGACTTTGCGGTATGGTCGCGGGCGGACTTATCCTCAACGGTCTTAACCTGATGATCGGTTATACGGTCTATTTCAACGTGGCTGAAGTGATTGTCATCACATTGGGCGTCGGCATTCTGGTGGGAACCATAAACGGGCTGCTGGTGACGCGGCTCAATGTTGCGCCCTTCATTGCCACGCTTGGCACACTCTATGTCGCGCGCGGGCTGGCGCTGCTGTCCTCGGATGGCGCGACCTTCCCCAATCTGGTCGGCAAGAGCGAACTGGGCACGACCGGCTTTGAAATTCTGGGTGCAGGCCGCCTCTTCGGCGTGCCGCTTGCCATCTGGATTCTGGCTGTCGTCGCGCTGGCAGCGGCCTATATGTCGCGCTTCACGCCACTGGGGCGCCATATCTTCGCTGTCGGCGGCAACGAGCGGGCCGCAGGCCTCTCTGGAATCCGTGTCGTCCGGGTGAAGATGTTCGTCTATATTTTCTCGGGCTTCTGCGCCGCGATAGTGGGGCTGATCGTCTCGTCCGAACTGATGGCGGCGCATCCGGCCACCGGCGAGAGCTTTGAACTGAACGCCATCGCCGCTGCGGTGTTGGGCGGCACGTCGATGTCGGGCGGGCGCGGCACCATCGGCGGGACTATTGTTGGCGCCTTCGTCATCGGCGTTCTCTCGGACGGGCTGGTCATGATGGGCGTTAGCTCCTTCTGGCAGATGGTGATCAAGGGTCTCGTGATCATCGTTGCCGTTATCGTAGATCAGGCACAGCGGCGTCTCCAGCAGCGCGTGGCCCTGCGCCAGATGGCAAGGATGGGATGACATGGCTCAATTGCGTGGCGCATTGATCGGATGCGGATTTTTTGCCGTTAATCAGATGCACGGATGGCGGGATGCCAGAGGGGCTTCCATCGTTGCCATCTGCGATCGTGATCCGGCCCGTCTTCAGGCCCTGGGCGACCAGTTTGGCATATCTGCCCGTTATCTCGACGCGGCACAGATGCTGGAGCGTGAAAGGCCCGATTTCGTCGATATAGCCACCACCGTGGCGAGCCACAGGCCGCTCGTCGAATTGGCGGCGCGGCTGGCGATTCCAGTTATCTGCCAGAAGCCATTCGCGCTGTCGCTGGCCGATGCGCGGGAGATGGTTGCCGCCTGCGATGCCGCACAGGTGCCGCTGATGGTGCATGAGAATTTCCGCTGGCAGAGCGCCATTCAGGCCGTCAGGGTGCAACTCGACAATGGCGCGATCGGCGCGCCATTCTGGGGGCGGGTCTCGTTTCGCTCGGCCTACGACGTTTTCGGCGGCCAGCCCTATCTGGCTGAGGGCGAGCGTTTCATTATCGAGGATCTTGGCATTCACATTCTTGATATTGCACGGTTTCTCTTTGGCGACGTGGCGCGGTTGACCGCGCGCACGAAGAGGGTCAATCCCGCGATCCGGGGCGAGGATGTGGCAACGATCCTGCTTGATCACGAGAACGGCGTCACTTCCGTCGTCGATTGCAGTTATGCCACCCGCCTCGAACAGGAACTCTTTCCGCAGACGCTGGTCGAAATTGACGGTTCGGAAGGCTCGTTGCGCCTTGGCGGCGATTATGTACTGACCGTCACCCATCGCGGCGGCACGTCGAAGATGAACGTCGCGCCGGTTCTGCTGCCCTGGGCCGAGCGCCCATGGCATAATATCCAGCAAAGCGTCGCGGTCATTCAGCAACATTGGATCGATTGTCTGTCAGCCGGCACCGAGCCGCAAACCTCGGGCCGTGACAATCTCAAGACCTTTGCGCTTGTCGAAGCAGCCTATGCCAGCGCCAGAAATGGCGCAGCGATTGACATGGCCGTGTTCTGAAATGGCGGACCGCGACGACCTCCTGCTCTGGTACGGAACAGCGCAAACGCCTCAGGAGGCCATATTGCTGCAGGCCGGTCCGCTGACGGCGGAACTGGTCGCGGGCAACCTGCGCGCAATCAGCTTCGACGGCATCGAGGTCATCCGATTTATCGGCTATATCGTGCGCGACCGAGACTGGGGTACATGCGCGGCGCTGATTTCCGGTCTGCGGATCGAAAAGGATGCAGATGGATTCCGTATTGCTTATCAGGCAGTTTGTCATTCTCCGCAGGGGACAGGTCTTGTCTGCAAAGCCAGCATAAGCGCCGTAGCCGCGGACGGCAGCCTGCAATTTGACGTGACGGCTATGCCGGACGGTGATTTCGAGACCAATCGCTGCGGCTTCTGCGTGCTGCACCCCATCAGCGGTCTGGCCGGAGCGCCCGTTTCGGTCGAGCATGTTGACGGGTCGGTCGAAGACTCCTGCCTGCCCGATCTCATAGAGCCATGGCAGCCTTTCAAATCGATCCGGGCCATCAGCCATCAGGTGAGTCCGGGCCTGCGCGTAACCTGCCGCATGACAGGGGATACGTTCGAGATGGAAGATCAGCGCAACTGGTCGGACGCCTCCTACAAAACGTATGTGCGACCGCTTGAACTTCCCTGGCCATACCAACTGGCCGCGGGGGCGGCGCAGAAGCAAGCCGTATCCCTCCGCTTTTCGGCGACAGGCGCTTCGAAACGCGCGCTTGCCCCGGCAATGGAAACGCGGATCACGATTGGCGATCCGGCGGGCGCGATGCCGCGGATCGGATTACTGCTCGACCCCGGCGAAACCGATGCAGCTTTGCGGCAGCTTGAACGGCTTGAAGAGATCAACCCGCAGGTACTGCTCTGTCATTTCGACCGGACAGCGGGACACGGATCGGCAGCGCTTGCCGCCTATGCCGCAATCGCCCGACGCGCAAAGGCCGAAGTGACGCTGGAATGCGTGGTGCCGGGCGAACGTGACGTCTTTGCCGAACTCGCCGAAATTGCGGCGCTGGTTGCGGCCAGTGGATTGCCGCTCGATGCCATTGCCGTCTGCCCCGCAGTTGACAGGCAATCGACACCGCCGGGCAGCACTTGGCCGGCCTGTCCGCCGCTCGCCGAGATCTACGCCGCCGCGCGGCGCACGTTCCCGGGCTTAAAGCTTGGGGGCGGCATGTTCAGCTATTTCACTGAACTCAACCGCAAGCGTCCTCCGGTTGATATGCTTGATTTTGTCGTGCATGGCACCAATCCGATCGTCCATGCGGCAGATGATCTGAGTGTCATGCAGACGCTTGAAGCCCTTCCGTTTATCACGCGCTCGGCGCGGGCTATCGTCGGCGACAGGCCCTATCGTCTCGGGCCATCCTCAATTGCCATGCGGCAGAACCCGTACGGCTCACGTACTTTTGATAATTTCTCCGGTAAACGCATCACTATGGCCAATGCCGATCCGCGTCAGGACGGGCTCTTCGCTGCCGCGTGGACTATGGGCTATGCCGCCCGCGTCGCCGATGCGCGCCTCGATGTGCTCACGCTCGCGGCTCTGACCGGCCCCATGGGCCTCATCAGCGCCTATGGCCGCAAGCGTCCGGTTTTTGATGTGCTCCGGACATTGGCGTCGCTGGCAGCCCTGCCTTCGCTTGCCGCTATGTCGAGCCAGCCTGAAAAGGTGCAGGGGCTGGCCGTGCGCAGCTTATCCGGCGAAGTTGAGGTCTGGCTTGCCAATCTTACAGCCAGCCCGCAGACCGTTTGCGTTGCCCGGGCAGGGCGCGAACGCCGCACCGGGCTCGGGCCCTTTGCCGTGAGTTCCTTGCGGTTCGACTGAGCATCTGCGAAATTTGTGAACTTGCGTGCACACGGAAATTCATGAAGCGCCGGACTGGCGTGCATAAAGGGCCGCCGAGCGGTCCAGATGCTGGATCATAGCCTTTTCGGCACCATCGGGATCATGATCGGCAATGCAGTCGATGATGCGTGTATGTTCGGCAAGGGTGTATTTTTCCTTGCCCGTCCATATCAGCATTTCCGTGTGATATTGTTTGAGCCAGCCGAGCATGGCCTGCGAAATGGCCTCGAACAGCGGATTGCCGGTGATGGCGGCGATCTGAACATGCAGGCGCATGTCCGCATCGATGAAGGCATTGGCGTTGTCGAGATTTTGGCGCTGTTGCGCAAGTGTCTCGCGCAGGCGCGCGACATCCGCCTCGGTTGCTTTCATGGCCGCCTCGCGCACCATGCCGAGTTCGAAGAAGCGCCGCACTTCCTTCAGGTTCTGCAATGAGCCGGGTGATGTGGAGAGCATGAAATGCGCCGCGGCATCCACCTGCTGGAAGATGGATTGTGCCGTGGGCTGGCGTACGCGCGCGCGCTCGCCATGGGAAATGGTCAGAAGGCCCATGTTGCTCAGTTGCTGCATGCCTTCGCGAATTGCCGGACGCCCCACGCCGAAACGCTCCATCAGTTCGCGTTCGGAGGGCATGGCATCGCCGGGACGCAGTTCCCCGGACGTGATCAGGGCTTTGAGACGGTCGAACACCTCGTCGGAGAGCTTTCGGCGGATGATCGGCGCTTCATTGAGGGACATGGCTGCACTACCCGGAGAAAATATGGAGCATCAAGTGGTTATGCCATTAACATATGGAACTGCAACCCTGTTTTCATAGGGAGGCCACGGTTCCTTGCGCCTGCGGCCTTGGCCATTGATCTTGGGGTATTAATGATATACTCATTATACCTCATGCTGACAGAAAACGTTAAAGCGCAATTTCCCGCGCCGCACAAGGATTGAATTTCGGAGGACCATGGCCCGCGCTCAGATCATCCTCACTTACCGGCTGGAGACAGCTGGCGATGTCGCGGCTCTGGCCGCCAAGATTGCCAGCGATCAATCGACGGGCACCTTCGTGGCGCTGCCCGGAGAGACGGAGGAGCTCAAGGCCCGCGTTGCCGCCCGTGTGCTTGATATCCGCCCGCTGGCGCCGGTCCGGACGCCCTCATTTCCGCGCGCAGATGATGAGACGAAGCACTACAACCGCGCCGATGTCGACATTGCCTTCCCGTTCGAGGCTATCGGCACCGATCTCGTGGCGCTGATGACCATCGCCATCGGCGGAACCTATTCCATCAGGGGCCTGAGCGGCATCCGCGTTGTCGACATGAAGCTGCCGGATGAATTCGGCGTGGCGCATCCCGGCCCGCAATTTGGCATTGCCGGCAGCCGCGCGCTGTGCGGCGTGGCCGGACGGCCCATCATCGGTTCTATCGTCAAGCCCGCGCTGGGGCTCCGTCCGCCCGAAACGGCGGCGCTGGTGCAGGAATTGCTCGATGCCGATGTCGATTTCATCAAGGACGACGAAAAGCTGATGAGTCCGGCCTATTCGCCGCTTAAGGCGCGTATCGCCGCCATCATGCCGCGCATTCTGGAGCGCGAGCAGAAAACCGGCCGCAAGGTCATGTATGCCTTTGGCATTTCCCATGCCGATCCTGACGAGATGATGCGCAATCACGACATGGTTGCCGCCGCGGGCGGCAATGCCGCCGTGATCAATATCAATTCGGTCGGCTTCGGAGGTTTTGCCTTTCTGCGCAAGCGCTCGCAACTGGTGCTGCACGCGCACCGCAACGGCTGGGATATTCTCACCCGCCATCCCGGCCTTGGCATGGAGTTCAGGGTCTACCAGCAGTTCTGGCGGCTGCTGGGCGTCGATCAGTTCCAGATCAATGGTATTGGCGTGAAATATTGGGAGCCGGACGAATCCTTCCTGCGCTCCTTCGCTGCGCTGAAAGAACCGCTTTTTTCGCCGCAGGATTGCCCGCTGCCGGTCGTTGGTTCCGGGCAATGGGGCGGACAGGCGCCTGAGACCTATCTGCGCACCGGCCGCACGCTCGATCTGATGTATCTGTGCGGCGGCGGCATTGTCAGCCATCCGGGCGGGGCGGCGGCAGGGGTGCGGGCCGTGCGTCAGGCATGGGAGGCTGCGGTTGCCGGCGTATCTCTCGAACAATATGCGCGTGATCACATCGAATTGGCGCAGTCACTCGCTAAATTCGGGGCCTCGTCCGGGGATGCGTGACCTCCTTCTTTCCTATTACGGCGATGACCTCACCGGTTCGACCGATGTGATGGAGGCGCTGTCGCTCAACGGCGTGCCGAATGTGCTGTTCATACAGGCGCCGACACCGGCCCGGATCGCGCGGTTTTCCCATTGCCGCGCCGTCGGCCTTGCCGGAACCAGCCGCAGTGAAAGCCCGGACTGGATGGACACCAACCTCGCTCTGGCATTTGCCGCGCTGAAAAACCTCGGAGCGGCCATCTGTCACTACAAGGTCTGCTCGACATTCGATTCGAGCCCTGAAGTGGGAAGCATCGGCCGCGCCATCGACATCGGCCAGCGCCTGTTCGCCCAGCCGCTTATCCCGCTTGTTGTCGGTGCGCCGCAGCTGAGGCGCTATACCGCTTTCGGCCATCTGTTTGCGGCCTATCAGGGGCAGGTTTACCGCATCGACCGCCATCCCGTGATGAGCCGCCATCCGGTCACGCCGATGCATGAGGCCGATCTGCGCCTGCATCTGGCCCGGCAGACGAGCAAGCGTGTGGGGCTGGTCGATCTTGCCGCCCTCAGGTCTCCCAGTCTGGACGCGTATCTGGCCGGCATTTTGGACGAAGGGCATGAAATTCTGCTCATCGATGTCGCCGATACTGACACACAGGCCATCGCGGGGCGTCTTGTCTGGGACATGCGCCGGCCCCTTGGTGCCTTTGTGGCCGGCTCTTCCGGCGTTGAATATGCGCTGCTGGCCCATTGGCGCAATCTGGGTATGATCGAGCCCCCGCAGCATTTCGCCCCGCCCGGCCCGGTCGACCGGCTCGCGGTTGTCTCGGGCAGTTGTTCGCCCACCACGGAGCGGCAGATTCGTCATGCCGAGGCGCATGGCTTTGATGGCATCGCGCTCGATCCGCGCCAGCTTGCCGGGGGGGAGAGCGCCGCTGTCGAGGCCGCAGTTTCCAGCGGCCTGGCAAGTCTGGCGCGCGGGCGCAGTGTCATCCTTTATACGGCGCTTGGCCCTGCGACCGATATCGGTCCGGAAATCGCGCAGGCCGGCGGCGCGCGTCATGCTATCGGCCGTGCGCTTGGGCGCATCGAAAAATCGTTGATCGAGCGCTGCGGATTGCGGCGCGGCGTGATCGCAGGTGGGGATACGTCGAGCCATGCCCTGCAGGAACTGGGCATTCATGCGCTCACCACCTGTCTGCCCTTGCCGGCCACTCCGGGCTCGCCGCTCTGCACGGCCCACAGCGATTATCCGGCCTTCGACGGCCTGCAGATTGCTCTTAAAGGCGGGCAGGTTGGCGCCGATGATTATTTCAGCGCCATCAGGGAGGGGCGGGCCTGAAGCGCAGCTTCAGGGCGCAGTACTCAACTGAAAATCCTCCGGGTGCAGCATGAGATCGGCGAGCGAGTATTGTTCCAGCCGTTCGATGAAAGCGTCCAGAGCTTCGCGCAGGATGCAGCGCAATTTGCACCGCCCGGAAATGACGCATTTATTGCCCGCGCCAAAACATTCGACAAGGGCAAAGTCCGGTTCTGTTGCGCGCACGATCTCGCTCAGGCGGATATCGGCGGACGGGCGCCCCATGACCAATCCGCCGGAACGCCCGCGAACGGCTTTCAGGAAACCGGCCCGTGTCATCAGATTGGCAACCTTCATGAGATGGGCCCGCGATATGCCGTAAAATTTTGAAACTTCTTCAATTGTTACCAGCTTTCCGTCATGCGCGCAGGTAAACATCATGAGGCGCAACGAATAGTCTGAGAATTGAGTCAGATGCATGTTTAAAAACCTTATCTATATCAGATATATTTATATACCATTATTGATATAAATAAAATAAATTTTAAATATGCCTTTTAATTGATCAATATTTCCTAAGTTAATCTATACAGCTTATTTTTCGGCTGTGAGATCCGCGCCCATGCGATGCGACAGGCGCTGTGCAATGCGCTGCACGTTGGAAATGATTCGGTTCTTTTCATCTTCTGAGAGTTTTTCGGCCAACACGCTCACCGCAACGCCGGCGATGGGGCGGTTGCGGGAATTCAGCACCGAGGCTCCGTAGCAGACAATGCCCTCGGCGACCTGCTGATTGTCGCACGAATAGCCGTTGATGCGCGTGGACTCCAGTTCCTCGATGAGGGTCTCAAGCGAACGCACGCTATGCGGGGTGCGCGGCGCTGGCAGCCCGGCGGCGAAGAGCCGGCGAACCTCGATTTCGTTCATGTGGCTCAGGAACGCCTTGCCGGTCGCGGTAAAGGCGGCGGGCAGACGCATTCCCGCGCGAAAATCGATCAGTGAATGGCTGACTTTCGAATTGCGGGCCGCAATATAGACCACTTCCGCGCCATCAAGCACCGACAGAGTGATGGTTGCTCCGGGCAGTTCTGTCTCCTGATCCCAGATTGTCGCAAATTCGGTGGCGACATCCGATTGCTGGGTAAAGGCGTTGGACCAGCGCATGACATGCGGGCCGAGCTGAAAGGTCTGGTCGGGACGGCGAATGAGCAATTCCAGCTGAACCAATGTGTTACACAAAGTATGTGCGCTGCTCTTGGCTATGTTCAGTTCGCGCGCGAGTTCGGACAGGCTCAGGTAGCGGCTGCGCGATGCCAGATCGAGGATGCGCGCGGCCCGCTCTACGGCGGGCACCAGCTTGGATTTGTTGTCTTCCTGATCCATGACGTTCTCCCCGCCGTCGGTCTGGCCGCATATTCTTTTGCGTTGCGGCATTATTATGTGCGACGCAAAATCGCAATTTCTTCTTGACATGGGTTTAGCGCAGTGACTAATGTTCTGTCAAAGGAATAATGTTCAGTATATTGAACAAAAAACAAAATTTAGAACAGCAGTCGCTGAATTAGTCTGTGTTTATTTGCAAGACTGGGTTTTCAGGCGACATGTCTGTCGGCAGGGAGGATGTGCGCATGGCAATCAGCCTTAGGGACTGGGCCCAGAGGTTCAGCGACGCGTCGGATCGCGATCAGACGATCGGCGCGATGGCGCGTTATTACACATGCACCTATTTGTGGGACATGGGCAGCGCCAAGGTCATCGTGCAGATGATCGACGGCAAGGTTTATCGCATCAACATCGATCCGGCTCCCATGGACGCCTTTGATTTTGCGTTGCGCGCCAGCCCGCAGACCTGGCGCGAGTTTGCGCGCCCCGTTCCGGCGCCGATGTATCATGGCATCTGGTCGGCGAGCTTCCGGCGCGATCTCAAGATCGAGGGGAACATCCTCGTGCTGATGCAAAATCTTCGCAACTTCACCGTTCAGTTCGAGCTTCTTCGCAAGGTGGGCGTTCCCGTCTGACGGAGCGCCTGCGCCCGCGTTCCGGGCACAAGACAATTTACAGCCTCATGGAGTCCGGTATGGCAAAGCATTCGCCGGTAATTGGCCGATATGTGACAATTGAAGTCGACGGTTACGAATACAAGGTGTTCTACCTGCGCAATGGCTCCGGCCAGCCGCTCATCTGCCAGCATACGGCTGGCTGCCATAATCACCAGTGGCGCGGCCTGCTCGAAGATGCGAGCATCACCGCCAATTATGATGTGATCGCCTATGATCTGGCACGGCACGGCAAGTCCGATCCGCCGCACAACAAGGAATGGTGGAAGGAGGAATATCTCCTCACTGCCGATCACTACATGAAGTTCATCGTCACTTTGTGCGATGCGCTTGAGCTTGAGCAGCCGATCTTCATGGGCTCGTCCTTCGGCGGCAATGTGGCGCTGCAGCTGGCGCTGCATTATCCTGACCGCTTCCGGGCCGTGATTCCGGTCGAGGCCGCGGAACATGCGCCGGGCTTCTTCCTCGACTGGTGGCGTCATCCCCACGCCAATGCTGCGCAGGTCTGCGCCAGCGGTGTCTGGGATCTCATGGCTCCGCAAAGCCCGGAGATGGATCGCTGGCTCACCTGGCACTATTACACGCAGGGCGCAGAAGTCTTCAAAGGCGACCTTTATTTTTATTCGATCGATCACGACCTGCGCAACAAGCTGGGCGAGATCGATACGCGCCGCTGCCCTGTCATCATGATGACCGGCACCTATGATTACCTCACGCCGCCGGAGGCAACGGAAAATACCGCCCGCCAGATTCCCGGCGGCATCTATATCGAGATGGAAGACATCGGGCATTTCCCCATGTCGGAAAATTATCCGCTCTTTGCCGTCTATCTCAAGGAAGCTCTTCGCATCATCGATGAGCGGACCTGACCTGTCCGCCGCCCTGAAGACCTCGAAACATCGGGAATAAGTCCATGAAGATCGTAGAATTCGACGACAAGGGCCAGCAGGTCGAGGTGGACGGCGGGTCTGTCGCGTCGAAAGGCAAGACATCGCATCTGGCGCCGCCCCCGGCGCTGGCCCGGCCGGTACAGGATCAGCAGCGCCGCCGGCGCAATTCGTCGGGCATCGAACTGCATATGTTCCAGACAGGCACGCTGCGCACCAAGCTCAAATATATCAAGATGAATCAGGGCGAGGGCGACTTTGAAATTCCCGTGCCCTGGTTCCTGATCAAGCATCCGCAGGGCAATGTCGTGATTGACGGCGGCAATGCCATCGAGGCCGCCATCGACAAGCGCGGCCATTGGGGCGCTGTCGTCGATGCCTATGATCCGATCATGAACATCGCCGACAATTGCGTCGATCAGTGCCGGTCCGTCGGCGTCGAGCCGCATAATGTGCGCTACGTGCTGCAGTCGCATCTGCACCTTGACCATACCGGCGCCATCGGCCGGTTTCCCAAGGCGCAATACATTGTCCAGCGCTCCGAATGGGAATATGCCTTCAAGCCGCACTGGTTTGCCTCTGCCGCCTATATCCGGGCGGATTTTGACCGGCCCGGCCTCAACTGGAAGTTCCTTGGCGGCGAATATACCGACAATTACGACCTGTTCGGCGACGGCACAATACGGATGATCTTCACGCCCGGCCATTCCACCGGGCATCAGTCGTTTCTCATCACCCTGCCCAAGACCGGCCCCGTCCTGCTCACCATCGACGCCGCCTACACGCTCGATCACTGGGAGAACAAGGCCCTGCCCGGACTGGTGGTGTCATCGGCCGATGCAGCAGATTCCGTGGCCAAGCTGCGCCGCATCGCCGCCGATACCAAGGCCATGGTGGTGACCGGCCATGATCCCAAAAACTGGGAAACGTTCCAGAAAGCACCCTACGATTTTTACGACTGAAGAGACCAGTGTTCGCTGGAAACCGGGCTCGGACAGGCCCGGAAGATGAAAAATGGAGGAAACGCACATGAAAATGATAAAAAGTCTGGTTGTTGCCGCAGGTCTGGCGGCATTTGGGTCCACCGCCGTCATGGCCGAGGGGCTGGATACGATCAACCCGGATGTCGTCAAGCGTCTGTACAACAAGGATATGCTTGACCCGGCGCAGCCCATCGGTTCCAGCGCCTGGCAGGATTTCGTCGCCAAGAAGGCACCGCCGTGGAAGATCGGCTATGCCAGCTCCTATGCCGGCAATACCTGGCGCGCCGCCGTCATGAACGAGCTGCAGAACAAGATCATCCCGGAATGGAAGAAGCTCGGTCTGCTCAGCGACGTGGTGATCACACAGTCGAATCTCAATGACTCGACCCAGATCCAGCAGATGCGCCAGCTCGTCGATCAGGGCGTGGACGCCATCATCGTGTGCTGCTCCAACCCGACCGCGCTGAACCAGACCGTGCAATATGCCCATGAAAAGGGCGTACCGGTGTTTTCGCTGACGGGCTATCTGACCTCGCCTTATTCGATCAATTCCTCGGTCAACTATCAGGTGGCCGGTTATGAGATCGGCAAGGACCTCGCCGACCAGCTTGGCGGCAAAGGCAACGTGCTCGTTGTGGAAGGCATTCCCGGAACGTCCGGTTCGGACAGCCAGGATCGCGGCGTCAAGGCCGGTCTGAAGACCGCGCCGGGCATCAAGATTGTGGGTGACGTCGCCGGCATGTGGACCGATCAGGTCGCGCAGGGCGAAGTTCAGAAATGGCTTGCAACCCACCCCGGCAAGCTCGACGGCATCGTCGTGCAGTCCGCTGCCGAAATGGGCGTGCTGCGCGCCGTGCAGCAGTCCGGCCGCGGCAAGATTCCGGTCACCATCGGCGGGGAACTGGGTGCCCTGTGCTACTGGCGCAAGAACCCGGACTACATCAAGTCCTCGTTTCAGGTCTGGCCCCCGGCTGACGAGATTGAGCTGATCTGGAACATCATGATGCGCACGCTCGAGGGGCAGGGTCCGAAGATTCAGTCCGTCATGGTCGATCCTGTGAAGATGACCTTTGACGACCTGAAGAAGGTGATGAACGAGGATTGCTCGCTCACCACCGCCGACTGGCTCGCTGTTGGCGCCGATCGCTGGGGACAGTCTCCGTCCTATCTCGATCAGTTCTTCCTGCATCCGGCTGATCCGCGCGCCTTCAAGGCCAAATAAGCCGAAGCGTCGTTCAGACGCCCTCAAGATAACCGGGGGCCCGATCGCCGGGCCCCTTCCTGATCAAGGCCAGAACCTGTTCCGGGATCAACATGCCAGCCCATGCCACCACAACGGAAAAGCCGACGCTGGGTCGTGACACGATCGTGGTCCGCAATGTGAAAAAGCATTTCGGCCCGACGCGTGCGCTCGACGGCGCAAGCTTTTCTGCGCGTGCGGGTGAGATCCACGCCATTGTGGGCGGCAATGGCTGCGGCAAGAGCACGATGGCCAAGGTTGTTTCCGGCATTCTGCCGATTGACAGCGGTTCGGTCTCCATTCTGGGCGAGGTTCCGTCAACACCCGCAGAAAGCCGCGCGCTTGGCATTTCCACTGTCTATCAGGAAGTGCTTGTCGCCGACGAAAGCACGGTGGTCGACAATATATTCATGGGTGCCGACGCGCTTTTCTCCAAAACCCTGTCGCAGGATCACAAGGTTTTTCGCGCGGCGGAGCTGATGCGCGAGCTTGCGGGCGAGCCGGTCGACCCCTTCGCGCTGGTGGGAAACCTGCCGCTCGGCCTCAAGCAATGGATCACCATCGCACGCGCGCTGGTCAGCAATCCAAAAATCCTCATTCTCGACGAAAGTTCGGCGGCACTCGACTTTGACAGTACCGAGCGGCTGTTCAGCAAGATGCGCGAACTGCGCGACCGCGGCACGACGATTCTGATCGTCACGCACCGTATCGCCGAACTGATCCGCATCTCCGACCGCGCGACCGTGCTGCGCGACGGGCGCGACGTCGGCGTGCTGGAAAAGGGCGAGATCACCGAAAAGAACCTCCTGGCGCTGATGACGGGCGAGGATCAGTCGCACCGCCATGCGGGCCATGCGGCGCCCCAGCCTGTCGACAATGCGCCGGTGATGCATGCCCATGCCATCGCCATCAGGAGCGGCGGAAGAACCTTTGATTTTGAATTGCGCCGCGGCGAGATTGTTGGCGTGGCCGGCCTCGATGGTCAGGGACAGGACATGTTTGTCCGTGTGCTGGCGGGCGTCGCGGAGCCAGCAGCAGGCACGATCGAGATGATCGACCGGCAGGGCGATGTCAGATCCGTCCGCGGGCTGAAGGATGCCGTCGAGGCGCATATTGCTTATGTCTCCGGCGACCGCAAACGTGAAGGCATCTTCGCCACCCTCTCGATCTTCGAGAATATGGTCATGCCGCTTTACCGCGAGAAGCGCCACGGCGGCATTCTCGGTCTCATCGACTGGGCGAGCCTTGGCGCGATCTTCAAGCGCGAGGCCGATAATCTGATGATCAAGTTCGGCCAGCGTGGCGACAGGATCACCTCGCTCTCCGGTGGCAACCAGCAGAAAGTGCTGATCGGGCGCGGCTTTGCCATGCGCCCGGATGTGATCGTGCTCAACGATCCCGCACGCGGCATCGACGTCGGTGCCAAAACCGAACTTTATCGCCACCTGCGCAATTTCGCCAGCGAAGGCAAGTCCGTCGTTTACATGTCCTCGGAACTGGAGGAGTTCATCGGCTTCGCGACGCGCGTGCTGGTGTTTCGGGATGGTGCTCCGTTCGATGCTTTTGACGGTCGTCAGCTTGAGCCCAAGCGCGTGTTGGAAGCCATGTTCGGCCAGACGGATGGCAGCGGGCTTGGCGCCGCATTTGGCCTGACGCCCAGCCGCGCCGCAGCCGCGCCGTCCGGCAGGAGTGCAGCAGTTTCCGACGGCGTGCGCGTGCGTGTCGAAGTGCCTGCGCACCTCAGGCCGGCAGCCATGATCGAGCCCGTCGTTTCCCGGACCGAGACTCACCCCGTGCCGGTTGCGGCCAAAGCGCAGGTTGGCGCGCGCCCGATCAGGATCGTCGAATTCGACGCGAACGGACATGAGCGCCGGGAGGGTGCGAGATGAGTCGGATCCAGCCTGTCGTTCAGGGAGTACCGGTTGCGTCGCCGGCACAGCCGGCGGCGGGCGCAGCGGCCATCTTCGGGCGGCGTTCAAGCCCGTTCCTGCTGATGCCGATCACCTTGTTCTTTCTGCTGCTGGGCTTTGCCGTGCTGCGCTCGCCCAGCCTGGTCACCAGCGCCGGCATCGGCAGCGCCATAATCGTTGCGACGCCGCTCATCCTTGCCACCTATGCATTGATGGCCGTGGTCATATCCGGACGCGGCACAGTCGATCTTTCCGTCGGGCCGCTGATCGGCTTCATCAATGTCACGCTGATTCAGTTACATGGTCTCGGCGTCCTCAATAATCCCTTCGCCGTCATCGGCTATGCTCTGGCCATTGGCGCGCTGTACCAGTTCATCTTTGCGCTTATCGTCATTTATGTGCGCGTGCAGCCGATCATCGTTTCGCTGTCGGGATATCTGGCCCTCTCCGGCATCAATCTCGTCATTCTGCCGCGCCCTGGCGGCGTTGCGCCGGACTGGATGGCAAGCTGGGGTCTGGGAACGACCATCTTCTCTCCGGTTCTGCTGATCCTGGTGCTGGCCAGCATCGCCTGGATGCTGTTCACGCGCACGGCCTTCTACACGCACCTGCGGCTGATGGGCTCCGACGAGCGCGCGGCCTATACCAGCGGCGTGCCGATCTTTGTGGTGCGCATCGGCGCGCATCTTATCTCGGGCTGTTATGCGGGGCTGGCCTCGATAACCTTCACCGCCCTGATCTCATCCGGCGATCCTTCTCAGGGCACCACCTATACGCTTATCGCGGTCACGGCGCTGGTCTTGGGCGGGGCTTCGCTCGCGGGCGGGCGGGGCGGGGTTTTCGGCTCGTTTCTGGGGGCGATCAACCTCTATCTCATCACCTTCGGTCTTGCGACATTCAGTTTCGGTGCGGTGCAGAGCTTTGTCACCAATCTGGCCTATGGCACAATTCTGGTTATATCGCTGCTGCTGACGCTGGTTATTCCCTTTATCCAGCGTCATATCCGCAATTTTTCGCCATTGCTTTATTTTGTCGCCCTGTCGGTCATCGCGCTGGGCGTTATCCTTCACGCCACTTATGATTATGGCACGGCGGTTTCCGCCGGTGCTGCCATCCATGCGGCGGCAACTCATCTGATGCCCATCGATCCAGCGCTGCTTTATGTCGCGCCGCTCGAAGTGGCCGCGCCCGATGCCTCCGATCTCGCGATGCGCGCCGCCGCCGCGCCGATGGTCGTCATGGTTCTCCTGCTCATCGTCGTCGCCGTGTTCCTGCGTCTTGCCGTGGGCCAGTCGAGCCGGCGCAATCTGGCGCCCGCAATTATCGTGATCGTCGCGGCGCTGGTCATTCTCGGCGCGCTCCTCCTGCGCCAGCCGGATCTGATCGGCTTCGCCAGAACCTTGCCGCAGGGAGTGAACTGATGCAGACCGCAGGACAGCAGATCAGCCTTTCTGCCCGGATCATCGGCCTCGCCGCCGGGCTGCTGCTGACGTTGATCGGCGTCATATTCGGCTTCATTCAGGGCCTTTCTGTTCAGATCATCATTCTGGCCGGTCTTGCGACGCTGGTTGCCTTTGTCTGGGGCTGGGAACTGGTCGTCGGGCAGTTTTCACGTCAGAGCACCGGTTCGGAGAGCGCGCCGGGCGATATGCGGCGCGTGTGGGGTCAGTTCCGCGCGCCCCTGCTGGCGCTGGCGCTGATCTTGCTGGTATTTCTGATCCTGTCGCTGACGATCGACAGTTTCTTCAACATCTGGAACGTCATTTCGCTGCTCATCCTGCTGACGATCCTTGTTCTGACGCGCACGCTGGGGCGTCATTTCGAGGAAAACCGTTCGGCTTTCATCGGCGTGATGGTGCTCTCCGGCCTGTTTTCCATCGGCGCGATGAATATTGACGGCTTTTCCTCGCCGATGAACATCAAATCCATGCTGCTGTTTGCCTCCTTCCTCGGCATCGCCTCGGTCGGACAGACGCTGGTTGCTCTGCTCGGCGGGCTTGATCTGTCCATTCCATTCATCATCGGCGCCGCCAATGTCGGGCTGCTTTATCTTATCGGGCTGGGTGTGCCGCCCTGGCTGGCCACGCTTATCGTGCTGGCGGCGGGAAGCTTGCTTGGTGTGATCAATGGGTTTCTGAGTTTTCGCCTGCAAGGGCAGGCCCTGATCGTGACTCTGGGCACCGGTTTCGCCATTTCGGGCGGCGTGCAGATCCTGACGTCCATCGGCACGGCCTATGGCGGCAATGTCTTTGGCACGGTTCCGGCCTGGCTGACCAATCTTTCGGCGATGGATGGCTCCACCCTTGGCCTGCCGTTTCCGCCCACAATAGCCATATGGGCGCTCATTGCCCTCGTGCTGGTCATCGGCATGCGGGTGACGGTCTATGGGCGCTTTCTCTTTGCCGTGGGCGTCAACCGCACCTCGGCCAACCGCGTCATGATTTCAGAATTGCGCTACTGGGTGATGATGTATGCCATTTCCGGCTTCTTCGCCGCGCTGACCGGCGGATTGCTGCTCGGCTGGAGCGGCGGCGGCTTTATCGGCGTGGGCGATCAATATCTCTTCCTCACGCTCGCGGCGGTGGTCGTGGGCGGCACATCGCTGCTCGGCGGACAGGGCGGCTATGGCTTTACGGTGATCGGCGTTCTGGTGCTGCAGGTTTTGTCGTCCTTTCTCGTTGGCATCGGATTCAGTTTTCAGGTTCAGCAATTCATTTTTGGCCTGCTGATCCTGCCCATGGTCGCGCTTTATGCGCGCTCGCCGCATATCCGCACACAGATCTGAGGCCAGAGCACAATGAATCAGAAGAATTTCCTCGAAGGGAGAAGGTGAGATGGCGGTATTCCAGACGGCGGATCTGACCGCGGCCAGCTATTCGGTGACGCTGTTCGGTCTTGCGGCAACTTCGGTTCTGCTGCTTATCGGCACGACATGGGTTGAGCGGGGATGGAAAATTCCCGTAACGCTTTCGGCCCTCGCGGCGCTTGTGGGGCTGGGCGCCATATATGACGCCCGCAATGCCTGGGCCGCGGCGCAGCAGGTGCCTGTGGTCTATCAATATGTGGGCTGGACCGTCTCGATGCCGCTCCAGATCATCGCGCTCTATTTCTTCGCGCGGCAGGCCGGGCGCATCGGCATCGGCCTGTTCTGGCGTCTGGTCATCGTTTCGGTGCTCATGGTCTTTGTCCGTTATCTGGGCGAGGCGGGCTTCATGCATCCCACCCTCGCCTTCCTCATCGGCCTTATTTTCTGGCTCTATATTCTTGGGGAACTGTTTTTCGGCACCATGGACGAGGCCGTGCGCGCGGGCGGAGCGCCGGTGGTGCAGCGGGGCTATTTCTGGCTCCGGCTTATCGTGACCGTGGGCTGGGCCATCTATCCGCTGGGCAATTTCATTACGTCCTTTGGCGGTTATGTCGACGATGGCGCTTTGAGCGTTGCATACAATCTCGCCGATTTCCTCAATCGCATGGCTTTTGGCTTTGCCGTTCTCGCCTCGGCCATGCAGGCGCATACGGAGGCCGACCATGCCTGATCCAGCGCACCGGTTCATTTCATTCATTCAATCAATAAAGAGTCAGGGAGCACGCCAATGAAGGGTGCAGACGTCATCGCCATTATCATCCTTGCCGCGATCATCATCGCTGTAGCGGCCTATCTGCTGCATTGGCTCTATCGCCGTTCGACCAAGGACATATCCTTCGTGCGTACGGGCTTCGGCGGAGAAAAGGTCGTCATGGGCGGCGGCGCCTTCGTGCTGCCGATCCTGCATGACCTCACCGAGGTCAACATGAACACCCTGCGCCTTGAAGTGACGCGCGCCCGCGAAAAGTCGCTCATCACCAAGGACCGCATGCGCGTCGAGCTGACGGTGGAGTTTTATGTCCGCGTTGCGCCCGACATCAATGCCGTGGCCACGGCGGCGCGCTCGCTCGGCAACCGCACGATGAAGGCGGATCAGCTGAAGGACCTGATTCAGGGCCGCTTTGTCGATGCCATGGGCGGCGCGGCCGCAAAGATGTCGCTGGAACAGATCCACGAAAACCGTCAGGATTTCGTCCGCGAGGTCAAGAAGGAAGTGGCCGAGAGCCTGGCGCTTGACGGGTTGGAACTGGAAAGCGTTTCGCTGACCTCGCTGGACCAGACCGATATCAAGCTCTTCGATCCGTCGAATACATTCGATGCCGAAGGTCTGACCCGCCTCACCGAACAGATTGAAAGCCGCAAGAAGAAGCGCAACGACATCGAAAAGGACACGATGATCGCCATGCGCACCAAGAACCTTGAAGCTGAGAAGCGCTCGTTGGAAATCCAGCGCGACACCGAATATGCCCGCCTTGACCACGAAGCTGAGGTTTCCATCCAGCGCGCCCAGCGTAAATCCGAAATCGCCGCCGAAAATGCGGCGCGCGAACGTGAGATCGAGGAGGTCAAGCTGAAGGAGCGCGAATCCGTCGAGCGTACACGCATCGACATGGAACGCGAGATCGAACGTCTCGAAATCAAGCGCAAGGAAGCGCTGCAGCTTGAGGATCAGGCAAGGGAGATCGCCGTTTCGCATAAATCTAAGGAGCGTTCCGAGGCTCTTGCCAAAGCCGAGGATGCCCGTGCCATGGCCGTCGAGGCAGCCGAGCGTGTCCAGACGATCCGCGATACCGAAATCGCCAACCGTCAGAAGCGGATCGAGCTGATCGAAGCGGAGAAACGAGCCGAATCCGAAGGCACGCGCGTCAAGATTCTCGCCGAGGCCGAAAAGATCGCTGCCAAGGACAGAGCCGATGCCGACCGCATTGCGGTCTCGGCGCTGGAAGAGCGTTACCGTGTGGAGGCAGACGGCAAGGAGAAGCTCAATGCAGCAGAGAACCTGCGCTCCGATGCCAGCCGCAGGAGCGCGCTGCATCGCGCACTGGTCGAGAATCTCCCGGCCATCATCCGCGAAAGCGTCAAGCCGATGGAGAAGATCGAGGGCATCAAGATCCTGCATGTCGAGGGTCTGCCGGGCCTTTCGAGCCAGGTCGGTGGCGGCGGCGGCAATGCCGGCACCGGCGAGGGCGCTGGCCCGCGCGACGGCAATCTTGCCGAACAGGTGGTGAGTTCCGCATTGCGCTACCGCAGTCAGGCGCCGTTCGTCGACCAGCTTCTGGGCGAGATCGGCATGGGTTCGGGCGACGTGCATCGCACCCAGACGCTTCAGGATCTTTCGAAGATCGTCTACACCGATCCCGGTTCAGGAAGTACCCCGCCCAAGGCCAAGACGCCAAAAGCACCCGGCACCAACTAAGGCTGGCCCAAGGCCCGCCTCATCCGCCCCTGAACCTTCGGAGATCCGCTCATGCACCCATTGACGAATATCGATCGTGGCCTTCTGGTCTTTTCGATATGGGCCGTGCTCGGATTTCTCGGGCTGGGGTTTTTGCTGGAGGGGTTTGCCCGCAGCCATTATTTCGTTTCCTTGATTGGAATCATGCTGATCGTGGCCAGTTTCGTGGCGCATATCATTGTCAATCAACTGTCTGGGAATGGGTTCACCAGCGGCGAGACGGCGCTGGGCATAGGTGGCTTCGGCATTCTGGCGTTCGTATTCATCGCCGGCTGGATCGCGGGTGATTTATCGGCGGCGGATTTTTATGCCGGATTGACGCTGTTCGGTGTCATCATTGTCGGCTTCATCACCTATCTGGCGATCCGCTACGGCCTTCGGGGTGCGTTCTCGCGCTTCCACATCAAGACCGCCCCGGCTTCGGAGGCAAAAAGATGATCAGTTCGAGCAACCTGATCTGGCTTCCGCTCTATGGTCTGTTTTATGCGGCAGTTGCCTTGTACTGGGCGCGCGTATCCGCCGTCGAGAACCGCAACACTGAGACCTATTTTTCGGCCGGACATCAGCTTTCGCCTTGGATCGCGGCCCTGACGCTGGCCGGGGCGAGCACATCCGGATGGTTTCTTCTGGGCGGCGCGGCTGAAATCGCCAGCCATGGCTTTGGTCTTCCGGCAGTGCTGGAGGCCGGCATCACGCTGGCCTTGCCGGGTGTATTCTTTTTCAAGCGCATGTGGTTCATCGGCCAGCGGATGCAGGTATCCTCGCAGGCGGAACTGTTCCGGGTCTATTATAAGAGCGATTTTCTGGTTGTTGTCTCGACGGCGGTTTCGGTGCTTTTTGCTGTCGGTTTTGCCGGCATGCAGATGCGGGTGCTCTCTCATCTCGTTTCGGTGCTCACCGCAGGCATGGTCTCTCCTGTGGAGGCAGGGCTGTTTCTGTCGCTGGTGCTGTTTGGCTATGTGGTCATCGGCGGCATGCGCGCTGTCGGTTATCTTGGCGCGATTCAAAGCGTGCTTCTGGCCGCTGTCATGGCAGGTTTCACCGGATATGCCCTCATCCTTACCGGCGGGTTCGGCGCGCTTAACAACGGTTTGCATGGCCTTGCCGCCGGGGATGGCGCCGCCGCCCGCTTCATCGTTTCTGGCGTGATCCGTTTTTCAGCCGGGTTAGGGCGCGATCTTTCCGGCCTGCCGACGACGACCAGCGTTGCGAGCCTCGGACTTGCGCTGGCGTTCATGGGGTTTCAGGCAAGTCCGCTTGCAGCCAAGATCGTACTCTCGACCCGCAGCGCCAATGGCTTCGGGGCAGGGCAGACATGGGTGATGGCGGGTGCCTTTGGCGGTATGATCGCCTTTGGCGTGGCCATTATCGGCGCTGCAGGAATGCTCGACCCGCATTTTGCCTTGCCGGACATGCTGTCGGCGCTGGCGCAGACCTCGCCCTGGTTCATGGCCTGGCTGGTGATCGGCGTTGTTGCGGGCGTGCAGATGCTCGCCGGGCTGGCGCTGCTTTCAGCTGGCGAGGCGCTGGTGCGCAATATCTACAAGCCCTATTTTCATTCCTCGTTGTCGCGTGCAGATACGGTCAACATCACGCGTATCGTCATCGGACTGCTGACGCTGGCGTCGTTGCTGATGCAGTTTTTGACGCCCGTGACATTGTCGGCGCTGGGTGCAGTGGCTCTGCCTCTGTCGTTCCAGCTCTGGACACCGTTGCTCGGCATCACCTGGCTGGGCTGGATCACCCGGCCCGCAGCGGTAACGGGCGTTGGCTTCGGCATAGCCGGCGTGCTGCTGACCGAGCCGCTCGGCTATCAGATCTTGTCGTTCATGGGGCTGGAACTGCCCTGGGGCCGCTGGCCCTGGACGATCCATTCCGCCGCCTGGGGCATGGCCGCCAATCTGGCCGCCATGCTGCTGATTTCCGCCATCACCAACCGCAGGGGTTTTGGCGAGGAAGCGCTGGATGTTCAGGCCTTTCTTGGCCAGACGCTCAGAACCGGCCCGCGCGCGAAGGCGCTGCATTCGACGGCATGGTCGGTTGTGCTGGCATGGCTGTTTCTCGCGGTCGGGCCGGGGCTTATCTTCGGCAACGCGGCTTTTGGCGCTGCGGGTGGCGCATGGCGTATCGGCATGCCGTCCATCTGGGCCTGGGCTGGCCTGTTCTGGGCGCTGGGTGTCGCGCTGGTCTGGTTTCTGGCCTATGCCATGGAGATGGCCAGCCCTCATACGGCCAGAATCCCGGCCTATGTGCCTAGGCCCCGTCTTCGGCCCGATCAATCGGCACAGGAGCGCAAGCGATTGCGGATACTGGCTGTTTTTGCCGCCGCGGCTTTTGCGCTCATCGTGCTTGTTGTGCTGAGCTTCGGGCACTAGTTTTCGGTTTCGGAAGGAGATTGTCGTGACGCCTTTCACATTTAATACGTCGAAGAGCATCCAGTTCGGGCCGGGAAGCCTCAATCGCCTCGGCGAACTGGTGCGCAAGGAGATCGGCGCGCGCGTGATGATGGTGACCGACCCGGGTATGATGCGCACCGGCATTGTCGAGCGGGCGCTCGGCATTCTCTCGGCGGCGGGCGTCAGCGTGGACCTGTTCAAGGATGTGGAAGCCGATCCGCCCGAGTCTGTCGTGCTGGGCGCGGCCGAGCAGGCCAAGGCTGCGGGCATTCAGGGCGTCATCGGTCTTGGCGGCGGGTCCTCTCTCGATGTCGCTAAGCTGGTTTCAATTCTCGCATATGGGCGCGAGGAGCTTAAGGCCATTTATGGCGTCGGGAATGCCAAAGGCCCGCGTCTGCCGCTTATCCTTGTCCCGACGACAGCCGGAACCGGTTCGGAAGTTACGCCGATTTCCATCGTCACCACCGGCACCAACGAGAAAATGGGCGTGGTTTCTCCCGTCATTCTGCCAGATGTGGCCCTGCTTGATCCTGAACTGACGCTGGGCCTGCCGCCGCATATCACCGCCGCCACCGGCATCGACGCGATGGTGCACGCCATCGAGGCTTATGCCTCTGCCAGCGCGAACAATAATCCGGTTTCGCGCATTCTGGCGACGCAGGCGCTCACGCTCATGGGCCGCTCGATATTGAAGGCCGTGCATGAGGGGCAGGATATGACCGCGCGCGCCGATATGCTGCTGGGCTCGATGCTGGCCGGGCAGGCCTTCGCCAATTCGCCGGTCGCGGCCGTGCATGCGCTGGCCTATCCGCTGGGCGGGCATTTCCATATTCCGCACGGCCTGTCCAATGCGCTGGTGCTGCCGCATGTGCTGCGCTTTAACGCCGTCACAGCGCCGCAACCCTATGCCGAACTGGCGCCTTTTGCCTTTCCGCATCTGGCGAAGCTTGAGGGGCAGGAACGCGCCGCCGCTTTCTGCGATCAGCTTGCTGAATTGTCCCGCGCCTGCGGATTGCAGCCGAATCTGCGCGCCATGAACATTCCCGAGGATTTTCTGCCGCGCCTGGCCGCCGATGCCATGAACCAGACCCGCCTGCTGGTGAACAACCCGCGCCCGCTGACGCAAGCTGATGCCCTGGCCATCTATCAGGCCGCCTATTGAAAGGAATGAAGATGCCGTTGCAACTGCGTGATCCGACTCTTTTGGAAAGCCGGGGATTTGTCGCGGGCCGCTGGAGCGCCGGGGCAAAGCGGTTTCCGGTGCACAATCCGTCCACCGGCGAATTGATTATAGAGGTTGCCGATCTTGGGCCGGCGGAGATACGGGCCTCGGTCGAGGCCGCGTATGAGGCGCAAAAAAGCTGGGCGGCGCTCACCGCCAAGGACCGCTGCACCATCCTGCTGCGCTGGCAGGCGCTGATGCTTGAAAATGCCGACGATCTGGCCCGGATCCTCACTGCGGAGATGGGCAAGCCCTTTGCCGAGGCACGCGGCGAAATTGCCTACGGCGCGAGCTTTATCCAGTGGTTTGCCGAAGAGGCACGGCGCGTCTATGGCGATGTTATTCCCGGCCACCAGCCGGACAAGCGGATTGTCGTGCTCAAGCAGCCAGTCGGCGTTGTCGGCTCCATCACGCCATGGAATTTCCCCAATGCGATGATTGCCCGCAAGGTCGCCCCCGCGCTGGCCGCTGGCTGCGCCTTTGTCGGGCGTCCGGCGGAAAAGACGCCGCTCTCGGCGCTGGCCATGGCGGTTCTGGGCGAGCGAGCCGGCATTCCCGCAGGCGTGCTGAGCATGGTTCCCGGCACGGATGCGCCGGGCATGGGCCTCGAATTCTGCACCAATCCCAAGGTGCGCAAGCTGACATTCACCGGCTCGACCGAGGTGGGGCGCATTCTGATGCGCCAGTGCGCGCATGACATTAAAAAGCTTTCGCTTGAACTGGGCGGCAATGCGCCATTCATCGTCTTTGACGACGCCGATCTCGACCGCGCGGTCGAGGGGGCGCTCATCGCCAAATACCGCAATTCCGGGCAGACCTGTGTCTGCGCCAACCGCATCTATGTGCAGCGCCCCGTGCTTGAGGCCTTTGCCGAAAAGCTGGCGGCGGCCACGGCCCGCCTCCGCGTGGGTGATGGCATGGAGGACGGCGTGAGCATCGGCCCGCTGATCGACGCGGAGGGCCTTGCAAAGGTCGAGGACCATGTGGCCGACGCCGTCGCCAAGGGCGCGCGCATTGTGATCGGCGGCCGCCGCGCGGCGCAGGGCGGCACTTTCTTTGAGCCGACCGTGCTTTCCGGCGTGCGGCCCGGCATGAAAATCCTCAAGGAGGAGACATTCGGCCCCGTTGCGCCGCTTGTGGCCTTTGACACCGACGACGAAGCCATTGCCGTTGCCAATGATACGGAATTCGGGCTTGCGTCCTATTTTTATGCGCGCGACATCTCGCGCGTCTGGAAGATGGCCGAGGCGCTGGAATATGGCATGGTCGGCATCAATACGGGGCTGATTTCGACAGCCGAAGCCCCTTTCGGCGGCATCAAATCCTCCGGCCTCGGCCGCGAGGGCTCCAAATACGGCATCGAGGATTTTCTCGAGATCAAATATCTCTGTTTCAGCATCTGACGCGCGCTGAATGCTCAAAAATGCGGCGGGGCAGCAGTCCGTCTGCGCCCCGTCTGGCTCTGAGATCATGCGATAGAGGTATCTGGATACAATAACCTGTTTCGGGCCGGAAGCTCACACAACCCGCTTTCCGGCCTCGTCGAAGAAGCGCGCGTCGGCCAGACTGAAGCCCGCCCTGATGGTGGCGCCGGGGCGTGCTTCCAGCCTTTCGCGCCGTTCGATGATCATCGGCTCTCCGGTCTTCAGGCGTCCATAGAGATAGGTCGTGCCGCCCAGATTTTCGATGACGTCTGTCTGGACCTCGAGTTCGATGTCCGGGCTCTCGCCGCGGTCGAAATGCTCAGGCCGGATGCCGAGCCGCAGTGTGCCGCTGGCAGAGAGGCCGGCCGGCGCGCGCACGCTTACGCCGCCAAAGCGCAACTGGCCTCCCGAAACCTCTGCGGCGATGAAGTTCATCTTGGGTGAACCGATGAACCCGGCCACAAACTGGTTGGCGGGATTGTCATAGAGCTCGAGCGGCGAACCCACCTGTTCAATACGCCCGGCGCGCAGCACCACAATCTTGTCGGCCAGAGTCATGGCCTCGGTCTGGTCATGGGTGACGTAGATCATTGTATTGCCCAGCGCCTGATGCAGCTTGGCGATCTCGACGCGCATGGCCACGCGCAATTCGGCATCAAGGTTTGACAGCGGCTCATCGAACAGGAAAACCTTGGGGTTGCGCACGATGGCGCGGCCTATGGCGACGCGCTGGCGCTGCCCGCCGGACAGCTGGCCCGGCTTTCTGTCCATCAGCGCGTCAAGCTGCAGGATGCGGCTGGCATTATTGACCTGAGCGGCGATTTCCGCCGCAGGACGCTTGCTCATGCGCAGGCCGAAGCTCATGTTCTCCCGCACCGACATATGCGGATAAAGCGCGTAATTCTGAAACACCATGGCGACGCCGCGCTGAGATGCGTCAATGTCGTTGACCCGCGCGCCGTCGATCGACATGTCCCCGGAGGAAATGTCCTCCAGCCCGGCGATCATGCGCAGCAGCGTGGATTTTCCGCATCCCGACGGTCCGACGAAGACACAGAATTCGCCGTGGTTGATCGTCAGGTCAACGCCGTGGATCACGTCGATATTGCCATAGGATTTACGTATATTCTTCAGTTCAACAACGGCCATGTCAGTCTCCCTCGGACTCGTTTCCCGTCAGCGCGGGATTATGTTGTGCGTGTCTCAATCCGGAATGCGCGGGGCGCAAGGCCCAGACCGCCGCTCCTGACACAGCTTCCGGCGCCGTGGTCAGGCGCAGGCCTGTGACCGGCGCATCGCTGTCGATGCGCTTGGTGCCGCAGAGCGCGCCTTCATTGGCGTAGATTTCAATCAGGCCCACATCCATGAAAATTCGCAGCGAGCGAAGACCGGCCATCGGCGTAGCATAGCGCGGCACAACCCTGTTGCCGGGCGGCTCGAAATGCAGTTCGAGTTGCGCGCCGTCGAAGGTGAGAGCCAGACCATGCGTTTCATGCGTGAATTCCAGCCGGAACGGTTCAGGCCGGATGAAATCAACCGCGACCTCCGCCAGCCCGTCGGGCAGGACAACACCCGAGACCAGAGCGGCGGGGGAACCGGCCAGTTGCTGTTGGCGCAGGCCCGAAACGGCCTCGACCACCGGCGTATGCAATCTACCGTCCTTCCACACCAGGCGGCGGGGGAAGGTCATGGCGCTGACAAAATCGCGATCCTTGAAAACATCGGTCCAGTTGGCCGCCCAGGCCAGCATGGTCGGGCCTGAATGGTGCGCGAAGGCCTGAAAGGCATAGGCGTCGGTGGCGAAATCCAGTTCGTGCCGCGCAATGGGCGAAAAGGCACGGCCATCGAAGCGGCCGACCAGCGCGCGCGAAAGGTTGCGCCGCCGCGTAGCCGGATCACGCAGCCCGATAATGCCGAAGAGAAGCGCATAAAGCCCCTCGCCCTCGCCATCAAGCGCGATCAGGCTCGGACATTCCAGCGGCAGGCTGGGCGAAAGCGGTTCATGATGCAGTACTCCGGCATAACGCCACCCGGCGGTGGTATCGAGTTCATCATTCTCGTAGAGCAAAATCAGGCCGCCCTTGTCGTCCGCACCGCCGACAAGCATTTTCCACAGGCCGTCCGGCCCGCGAAAGACATAGGAATCGCGCATGTCCTTGCCAAATTGCGGCACGGGCGGACGATCCTTGATAAGCGTCTGGGACGGCCCGGCGGAGATGAGATCCCGGCTGACGCAGGTCATCTGCCATTCCCAGTTGGGTGTGCGCTCGTCCTCGCGGTCCGTGTAAAAAATGCGCAGGCCACCGTCGGGCAGCGGAACGGCGGAGCCCGAAAATGCCCCGTTGCCCTTGATGCTGCTTGCCAGAAGTTCGGGTCGCGGCTGCAGAAACACCGGCAGGTGCACCCAGTCCACCAGATTTTCACTCACGGCGTGGCCCCAGTGCATGGTGTTCCAGCGCTTCTTGTGGGGGTAGTGCTGGTAAAAGGCATGTGTGCGGCCGTCAACCTCGCACATGCCGTTCGGATCATTCATCCAGCCGAAGGGCGGCTGCAGATGCAGCTTGTACCGCGTGCCGGAAATATCGTTCTGCGGCGTTGTCCAGAGCAAGGTGATCCCCTGCGCCATCACTCTGTCCGGCGCATAGGCATAGATCAGCGAGACGCTGGTGGCCTCATCGTCCCAGCCAAGCTCCACCTCGCCGGCAACATCGGCACGCAACAGCTGAAAATCGTCGCTGCCGGCCAGCCGCAGTTCGCGGCTGCCCGCCGGATCGCGAAGGATGACGCAGGCTTCAAGGGCTTTTTGCGCCGGCTTCAGCCAGATATGCAGTTGATCGCCCTCTGCGCATTGGGCTCTGAATTTTGACATGAGGGTGCTTTCCGGCATTAGCCTTTTACCGCCGAACTGATGAGCGAACTGACGAACCATTTCTGGAACGCGAGATAGAAGATGAGCACGGGCGCCATCATCATCACCGAGGCGGCGAAAGCGCTGTTCCAATAGACGGAATCATGGCCGAAATAGCTGGCGATGCCGACCGAGATGGGTCGCGCCCAGTTGGTCTGGGTGATCATCAGCGGCCAGAGATATTGGTTCCACGTGTCGATGCCAAGAAGTATGGCGACCGTCGCCAGCGCCGGCATGCTCATCGGCATGAACACGCGCCAATAGATCGAGAACGGCGTCGCGCCGTCGATGATCGCTGCGTCATATATGTCATGCGGAATCTGTATGAAAAACTGATAGAGCAGAAATATGTAAAGCGGACTCGCCATCCAGGGCAGAATCTGTGCTGTGAAGGAATCCGTCAGGCCCGCCTTGGTTACAAGGCTGAGCAGCGGCAGCACGATGGACTCCTGCGGCACGATATAGAGCCCGATCAGCAGGGTCAGAACCAGCGCGCGGCCCGGCAGACGGCCCCAGGCCAGCACGAAGGCCGCCATGGAATTGACCAGCATTCCGCCCGCCACTGTCACCGCCAGAATGAACATGGAATTGAAAAGGTAGCGCGCCATGGGCAGCGGGCCATCAAGAACCGCGACTTCCCTGTAATTGTTCAGCGATGGTTCCGAGACCCAGAAGGCCTTGAAGCTGCCCATATCGGCCAGAATCTGGAAGCGGTCTGGCTTCAGAGAGCCGACAAGCAGCAAAAACAGCGGCGAGACCACGACAAGAGCGATGATGGCGGCGGCGGCAAGCTGGATGAGGCCCATCCGGTCCAGACCGAAAATCCTGCGTTTGCCGGGTGCGGTATTGACAAAAATCGAGGTGCTCATGCGCGTTCCCTCACGACAAAGCGTTGCACCAGTGAGATCACCAGCACGATCAGGAAAAGGATGATGGAGACGGCCGAGGCAAGGCCAAGGCGCTGATCGACGAAGCCCGCCGAAAACATATATTGCACCACTGTATTGGTGGATCCGCGCGGCCCGCCCTGCGTCAGGATATTCACCTGCACGAAGAGCTTGAACGCCTGAATCGTGGTGATGATCAGCACGAAAATATTGGTCTGCCGCAGGCCGGGCAGGGTGACGTGCCAGAAACGCTGCCAGGCGCCTGCGCCATCAAGATGCGCCGCCTCATACAGCGATTCGGGAATATTCTGCAGGCCCGCCAGATATACGATCATCTGGAAGCCATAGGCCTGCCATGCCGAAAGCAGCACGATGGCGGGCATGGCCCAGTTCGGATCGCCCAGCCAGTCGATCGGCTTGATGGCGCCAAAGGAAACAGCGTGAAGGATCTGGTTGAGCGGGCCGGTGGGATATTGAAACAATGTCGCCCAGATCGTGCAGACCACCGCCATTGAGGTTATGGCCGGCAGGAAGAATATCCCGCGGAAGAAATTACGCAGCGGCAGCTTCTGGTTCAGCAGCAGCGCCAGTGCCAGCGCTGCGCCGCATTGCACCGGCAGCACCATCAGCGTGAATTTGGCCACGTTCCACAGCGCCGTCCAGAAATCGGGATCGGTCAGCACCTGCTCGAAATTGCCCAGACCAATGAAGCGCGTCGGTACGGGGCGCGGAATCAGCCGCTGGTTGGTCAGCGCAAGCTGAAAGGATGTCAGGAACGGCAGCAGCAAAAACAGGCCCACCAGCGCGCAGGCCGGCGCCAGCATCAGCAATTCCTGCAGGCGGGCCTGCCGCTTGCGCGTGTAGGACACGGGCGGCGCGGTTGGCGCCGGGCCGGGCGTTGCGGTCGAATTCATGGTGTTCCTCCCTGGAGGGCGGCCTGCCGCAGTCGCGTGCGGCAGGCCCTTCGCCTTATTTGCCGAACGGGTCGTAGCCCGCATTGTCGGCTATATCGTTATCGATCTTTTTCGCGGCTTTGGTCAGTTCGCTCTTTGCATCAGCGCCATCGAAAATATTGGTCATCGCCACCTGAAAGGCCAGCGTGATGGTGGGATAGGCCGGATGCGGCGGGCGGGCAACGGCGCTCTTGCTGGCCTGCTCAAAGGCAACGGCCATCGCTCCCTTGTCGGCATAGAGCGGCGATTCCGCGGCAAAGCTCTTCAGGCCGGGGAAGCCCGAATGCGCCTTGTATGCGTCGCGATAAGCCTTGTCGGACAGCATGAAGCTCAGGAATTTGCCAGCCAGCGCCGGATCGGATGCGGTCTTGGAAATGGCGTAGATCCAGGTGCCGTTCGGGCTGGCGCTTTTTGCGCCGAATTTCGGCAGCGGCATCACCACAAGGTCATTGCCCATCTTGGCCGCAGCCTCGGCATAGAACCAGTGGCCGCCCCAGGCGAGAGCCGCCGGGCGTCCGTCGGCGTAGAACTGGTTCTGCCCGGCCGATTGCGGCACGACCCAGCCGCTCTTGACCCAGCCTGCCATCATCTTGGCGGCGTTGACGCAGGCATCGCTGTCCAGTGTGCCGGAGGCCTTCCATGTCTGGCGGTTGATGAGATCGCAGCCGGACGAGACGAGAATCGGCTCATAGGCGTAGGGGATCCATTCCGTCTTTGTGCCATAGGCGCGGAACAGATCGATCGGCCATTTGACGCCGGAATCGGCAAGCTTTTTCAGGGCGGCTTCAAATTCATCCTTGGTCCAGGCGTCGTCCACGGAGGCGGGTATGCGGATCTTCAGCGATTCAAGCTGCTTGCGGCTGCCATAAAGCACCACCGTCGAGTCGGTGAGGCCGATCGCGTAGAGCTTCTTGTCCGGCGGATAGGTGCCCTGCGCGATGTTCGAGGGCGTCATGTCGTCAACCAGCTTTTGGTCGATCAGGCCGCCGATCGGCTGGAGGAAGCCGGACCAGACATAATTTGCGAGGAAAGGCGCGTCGAGCTCGACAATATCCGGCATAGTTTTCGACGAAACCATGGCGCCAAGCTTCTCGTTGTAGGCGTCGTGCGGCGTGTTGATCAGTTCGACCTTGTCGCCCGGATTGGCGGCCTCAAAGCGGGCAGCCACCCCGCTGATCGCCTCGATTTCATAGGGGTCGCCCTGAAACATCAGCTTCAGGCTGGCCGCTTCGGCGGCTGTGAGACCGACGGATGCCAGAAGGGCGGCGGACGACACGGCGCCCATTATTTTAAGTAAACGTTTACTCATAGTTTTCATCATACTCTCCCTGACTGCCGTTCAGCTTTGCCTCACACCGAGGCGCGTTCGATCAAGCGAAACGGAATTTCCTCAACCATACCCGCCGGCTGCTTGTGTCCGGCCAGAATCTCCCCCGCGCGCCGCCCCAGTTCGCGATGCGGCAGGGCCATGGTCGTCAGCGGTGGGTCGAGCCGCGAGGCAATGTCCACCTGATTGTCAAAACTGGCGACCGCCATGTCTTCGGGAATACGCAAGCCGCAGCGGCGCAGGACGTTATAGACTTCCATGGCCACGCGGTCGTTGCCGCACAGAATGGCGTCGGGGCGCTCGTCTTCCCGCAGCCATGCCCGGATCTGGAGATCGACGATGCTGCGGGCGCGGTCACTGTAAAGAGCCCCGCGCGTCGCCGGCCTGACCCAGTCTTCATGCACCGCAATGCCGTGGCGCCGGTGCGCCGCGCGAAAACCCTCGGCGCGTTTTTCGGCGGCGATGAGGCCGGGAAGATTGAGAAAGGCTATCGATCGGCGGCCATGCGCCAGAAGATAATCCGTAATGGTGTCGCCGGCCTGAATTTCCGCTGGTACGAGCGACGGAACCGTGCCGCTTGCCTCGCGGCAATTGATCATGAGGGCAATGGCGCCTTTCGCGGCGTCCGGCAGTTCGACGATGTGATGATACATGCTGGCATAGGCGATTTTCTGCGGCATCATCCGCTGCAGTTCGGCGAGGCCCTTGCCGATGCTTTCCGGGTTGCCGACATTGGTGACGATAACCGAGAGCCCGTCGCCGCGCAGCGAATGATCGAAACTGCGCATGATATCGGTGGCGAAAGGCTGGGTGATCAACCCATCTGCCAGCACGCCGACAATCGGCATGACACCCTGACGCATCCCGCGCGCCACAATATTGGGAACATAGCCAAGTTCGGCCGCCCGGGTCTTGATCTTCTCGCGCGTTTCGTCTGACATGCGGATGGCGCTGTTATGCAGCGCGCCGGAAACGGTCTTGACGGAAACGCCAAGCTCGTTTGCTATATCCCGCAATGAGACTTTTGATTGCGACATGGAATTCTGGCTTCTTGACCGTTTGAGCATCGTGTTGAATTGGGTTATCGATTACTCAAAACCATGAAACATAAATCTTGTCAAGCGGCAGTTTGTTGAGGCGCGGGTTTTCCGCCTGTTCAGCCGGGCAATTCCGGTGTCCGTGCCGGCCCAATGCGCAGTCGACACGGCAGAAGGCCGCCTGCGCGTGGTCAGGCTTCCCTGCCTGTCAGGCGAGTTCCTTATGCCGCTTTTCCACCACCTTGCTCATCAGGTTCCCGTTGAGCTCGGACAGATGGTTGAAAACGGCCTCGAAAGTGCCGATGCCGGATGTGGCCGAGCGCAATTCGACAATGAGGTGTCCCATTTCCGCTTGCGGGATCAGAGCCTGTGTCACGTCCCAGCCTGGCCAGCCCTCGCGCGCGTCAAAGCCCAGCAATTGGCCCCTGCGGCCGGTAACGATCTGGTTGATGCGCGGCGTTGCCTCGCTCGGGCCAAGGAAAACCACTTTCAGAACCGGCTCCAGCAGCACCGGCCCGCAATTGGGCAGACCCTCGCGCATGCCGAGAATCGCCGCCATTTTGAAGGCCTGATCCGAGGAATCGACGCTATGGTAGGAGCCGTCCGTCAGCGTGACCTTGAGATCGACCAGCGGAAAGCCGAGCGTGCCCCGAGTCAGGCTCTCGATGATGCCTTCTTCGATTGCGGCGAAATAATTGCGCGGCACCGCTCCGCCAGTCACCGTTTCGGCGAAGATGAAGCCGCTGCCGCGCGGCAGCGGCTCAATGGTCAGCACGCAATCGCCGAACTGGCCATGCCCGCCCGATTGCTTTTTGTGGCGTCCGCGCACGCTCGTGCTGCTGCGGATGGTTTCCTTGTAGGGAATGCCCGGCTCGCGCGTCGCCACCGAAATGCCGGTGCGTGACAGCAGACGCTCCAGCGCGATGCGCAGATGCATCTCGCCCTGTCCTTCGATGCGCGTTTCGCCCATGGCCGGATCCTGCACGATCTGCAGCGATGGGTCCTCCTCTGCCAGTTTGGCCAGCGCTGCGAACAGGCGGACATCGTCGCGCGGGTCCTTCGAGGCCACAGCCATGCCCAGCACCGGCCGCGGCGGCGACAGGCGCGCCAGCGGAGGCAGGCCGCCCTTGACGCTAGCGAGGGTTGAGCCGGTCTGCGCCGGGTCAATCTTGCCCAGGCCCACGGTTGCGCCGAGCGCCGCAGCCGGCAGCTTCACATAGTCCTTCATGCCAAGACCATAGACACCGGACACCCTCCCGGCGGTGCCATCGGAAACATAAAGCGTCGCACCATCCTGAATCTGGCCATGAAGGATCCGGGCAACTGAAAGCTTGCCGGCATGGGATGTGTGAATGGTCTTGGCCACCTGCGCCACGCCGTTGCCGCCGCCGGCAAGGCCGAGGCGGGCACATGTGTCCCTGACGGTCGGGGCTTCATGTCGCAGCGCCTTCAGCAGGCGCGTGATCCCATTGCCGCGTTCGGCGGAGCCGATGAACACCGGCATGATCAGCCCTTCGCGCATTTCCCGGCCAAGATCCGCGAATATTTCGTCGCGCGGCGGCGCGACATCGGTCAGGAGTTCCTCCATCAGATGGTCATCGTAATCGGCGAGGCGCTCCAGCATCTGAAAACGAGCGGCGGCTTCCTCATCCCTCTGATTATCCGGGATCTGCACGATCTCGCTCTCGGCATGGTCGCGAAAGGCCAGTGCACGCTCCAGCGCGAGATCGATCGTCCCTGTTGCCACGCCATTTTTCCAGACCGGAATCTGCCGCAGCACGATGGGTACCGCCGAGGCGGTCTGCATCAGTTCCAGTGTCTGATTCAGCGTGGCACTGGCTTTGTCGATTTTATTGAGAAAGAGAATGTGGGGAATGCGCGCCGCTTCCAGCCGCTTGAGCACAAGCTGCAGGGCCGGGATCTTGTTTTCATCGGCTTCGCACACCACGACGGCAAGATCCGCCACAGCAAGAACCGGCTCGGTCTCAAACGCAAATTCAACCGATCCGGGGCAATCGAGAAATGTGTAAACATCGCCGAGATAGCGCATCTCGGCAATATTGAGATCGACGCCCATCGCATGAGCGCGTGCTTCCTTGGTGCGGTCGCCGAAGCTTGTGCCAGCACCGACGCTGCCGGCCTTGTTGATCGCCCCCGTGCGTTCCAGCAAAGCTTCAAGAAGTGTGGTCTTTCCGCTGCCATATGGGCCGACAAGTGCAATGCACCGGGGGCTGCTGGCTCTGCCCTCGGCAGATCTTTCTCCCGAATTCGACATGATGCTCCTCCCGCTCTTGTTTGATCTGGGTATTTGAAGCTGGTGTGCCGTTTCATGGTCTGTCGCAACATATTGACGCTAATCGGGCGCAGCGTCCATGGGGTTTGCGGGCAAATTGGGCTGCCACAGGAAAAACACAATGGCATGGAAACATTCAAATAACGACGATGTAATATCGGAGTCATATTTCGGTTCTTGAAGAAAATATGACGACATTTTTTGTTGATGTGATTTAATTGTATATATTTCAGAATATCGATTTTAAGTTGATATTTATATATATTATCAATTGCGAATTTAAATATTATAAAATGAAAATCAAATTCAAAATATATTATATTTTAAATCAAAATTAAAATATACTTTAAGTTATATTATTTTTACATGAATTTCACATTTAAGAAATAGATTATAATAGAGATTTGTTAACGGAATTTATTTGAATTCCAATTGAATGTGGATATTATGTGCGCATGAAAAATAATTCAGATTTGAAAGTCAAAATAATCAGGTCTCGCAGGTTTAACGACGGCCGGGGCTGGTTCAGCGAAACCTATAATCAGGCGCAGCTTGAGGAGATCGGCATATACTGCCGCTTCGTGCAGGATAATCAGTCTTTGTCGCGCGCCGCAGGTACAGTGCGTGGTCTGCACTTTCAAACTCCGCCCTATGCGCAGGATAAGCTCGTGCGCTGCATCCGCGGCCGGATATTTGATGTTGCAGTTGATATACGCGCTGGCTCCCCAACCTACGGCAGATGGGTGGGGGCGGAATTATCGGCCGAGAATGGGGCGCAGCTTTTTATTCCTGTCGGCTTTGCGCACGGTTTCATGACGCTGGAGCCGGATACCGAAGTTGTCTACAAAGTTTCCGAATATTACGCCCCCTCCCATGACGGCGGCTTGTTCTGGAATGATCCCGACATCGCCGTTCAATGGCCGCTGGCGGCGGGGCTGGCCCCTGTTTTGTCCGCCAAGGACGAAAACCTCCCCAGATT
>NZ_JBVYWO010000007.1:0-143252 GCF_056032725.1 Methylocystis sp. sgz306128 | reverse complement strand
TCAAGTCCGATGGGCTGAGCAAACAGTTACGATCGTGAACCGCGCACCATAATTGCACCCATTCCTCTGTCAGGTTGGTCAATGACTGTCGCGATGGGGGCGATCAATATGTAAATGCAGTTAAGGATTTAACACCCGACGCTGCCTATATGTTATGATGACTTGATCTGAGAGAATTTCGATAGGATCTAGAATATTTTGATAAATTTCAGTGATTTAATTAAATCAAAACGGATCAGCGCAGTGTGAAAAATGGGTCAATTTGAAGTACGAGTTGACAATACTTGATCAATCTTTCGGCAACTATATACTTTACAAACCAGATAGAGCGCTCTAACGGCACGAGTAATTGCCAGCCTTGATCAAGGGCCACGCCTCTTCATATGGCATGATTTTCTCGTGCTTCGATTTCCAATGAGCGTCAATGCCATCCCATCCGTTGCCTTGGAAAACGTGCTGACATTCGGGGCATACCTTGGATTCTATCGGCTTATGCCGCGCAATTTTGCCTAGAATCTCGTTAAACTGCTCTTCGGACTCGTCGCATCCAAGAGCACGAGCGGCTTGCTCGAAGCTTTCGCCTGTCACGGCCTTGGCTTTCGTAGATCGAGTTGAGGGCGTTTTGCTTCTGGCTTGCATATCTTTAATTTGTTCCCTGCGACATTGCCCGAAAATTGGAGCAACTGATCGTCAAATGTGTGAAACTCAGCAACACGATATAAGATTGCCGTTGCAAGATGAATGGCATCAGGCGAAGCAATCACCTTAACGCCACTATTAGCGGCATGATTGCGAATATCATGAGCAATCCCAGAAACCCGAATATCCATGCTGACCTGACTTACACGCTTCATCATATTTTTGAAAAACGTATCCATACCAGCTGGAATTTTCGCGGACAAAACCTCAACTGAAGTTAGAACGGACGTCATGATTTTCGCTTCGCGGCGCTTTGACCGCTCAATTAATTCCCTAACGCCATCCATTTCCCCGGACTTGCGTTCCTCATCCTTAAGCCAAGCTACAAATATACAGGTGTCCCAATAGTAAACAGGTGTATCACCAGGCATCGCGAAGCTCCCGAATAAACGCTTCGCTGCTTAACAAGCCAGTCGCATCTGGCGCGCGTCCTCGAAGATCATCCCAGTCTGGAATATCATTTTCAAATGGGTGGACGTCTATAAGGGAAACCGCAATTTGATGAGCAAAAGGTGCGCCTGCACGATACTTAAGCGTTCCGAATACCTCAACACGCCGCCCCACCGCGGATATAGCATCATCATACATTTTCGGCGTGAAATGGCAGGTAACTTTTTTTGGGCCAACTTCTGGATATATCTGAAACGTATTCACGCCTTGGTGGAGATTGATTTGTTCCAACCTGCCTTCAATTCCGCCCTCGCACTCTTCATCGACAGCAAGAGCCTGTTCGAGATGCTGATAAATTTTTGGCGTGAAATCAAGAACTTCCCCATTAAACATCAAGGTCGTATGCTTCAAGCTTTTTCCAATTGGCTTTGCTAAAGCATGAAATTCTTCCAAAATATCAGCGTCAAATTCTAACAAACTGTCTCCAGCTTTAACGGCATTAGATACCCGTTTAAGGCTCTCAACCACAATGTGGCCGGTAAACAGTTGAGAAGATATTGGGTTTGCCTCCAAGACAACCCTCATGGGGCTATTATAAGAAAGTGCGGCAATATTAAAAACAGAGCCAGCCTTCCCATCATTGGATTCGCGGTCAAGCTTGTTTAAGGCGGCTCCCAAATGTTGTAATTGAGCCATAAACGTATTGAGGCGAACCCGCCCTTCGTTTTCGGGAAGCCCTTCAATAATTAGCTCAATCCGATCATTCTCGGCCATGATACTTATTCCACCCTTTTTATTATTCTGCGCTAGCTGACCGGTAAGTCAATTGCTTGCCGCTGATCCCTGCCAAGGCATTTACGTTGCGCTGCGCATCCTCTACGCCTAATTTCAAGCGGTTGTTGTAGCGAAAATCGAACTCCGCCAGATAGCGATGCAAGTGGGCCTCAGAAACCGAGTGATAAACACCAGTCACGCCGCGCTTAAAGATCGAGAAAAAATTCTCTGCTGTATTGCTGTGAACGTATGCACCAAGGCGAACATATTCATTCGCGCTGTGGTTCGTGGTGTGATGATTGGCGAAATCCTTGACGATCTTAGGATATACAGGGCTTTCGTCTGTCATGATTGCGCTGGCAAGATTGATGTTCGCGGCGATAATCGGGCGCAAAGTTTTAGAAGTCACATTGGCAACATGAAATGAAACGGCGCGACCATCACGCTCGACCAAAGTTAAAACCGGCTTCTTGGCGGCAACCTCTTTAAATGCGCGGTTCTTGGCTTTGCCGCCGACATAGGTTTCGTCAATCTCGACAATTTTGTTAAAGCCGCCAAGACCACCGTCCGCAAGATGGCTGTCAGAACGCATTGCTTCACGAATGCGATGGCAAAGGAACCATGCGCTCTTATAGGTAATCTGCAAGATGCGGTGTATCTGGTGTGCGCTAATGCCCTTCTTGGAGGAAGTCATCAGATAGACAGCTTGTAACATCTTGTTCAAAGGAATGTGGGCGGATTCAAAAACCGTTCCAACTTTCACAGTGAACTGCTTGCGGCAATCGGAGCACTTGCGAAGGCCGACGCGGGTTTTGCCGAGGTCATAATGCTTTCCAGAAACCGAGCCACAATGCGGGCAAACCGGATTGCCATTCCAGAGAATAGCTTCCAAATGCGCGAAGGCGGCGGCTTCATCATGAAAATATGGGCTGGAGAGAGCAGACATCACCTAACTCCTTGAATCTAATATGATTCAAACGGCGTGGTGCGTCAAGTATATAATTGCCACAAGCACAATTGAATGTTGCGTTCGTTCATCATGAGCGCGCTATACAAAGCCAGCGAGGCAAAATAAATATCAAATATAATTAATTTATAATATAATAATTTCTATATTTGATTTATCTCAATAATGCAGTATCACAACTATATTCGTATAAAAACCATCGCGTCAAATTAAGTTATAATGCATGCCCCTTATATCGATAAAATCAGATCTAGTGTAGGGTGGAGCCATGCTATACAAAATTTGCAATGTATGCGCCGTTACAATTTTGATGACTCTGACGTTCGTTCTGCAACAGCGCTACCTTGGTTTTCTCAACCTCAATGACCGAATTTCGATCTTTTACCTACCAGCGGCTGTCATCACGCTTTCGTCGCTATGTTTCGGGTATGCAGCGGCCTTTGGCATATTCGGCGCGGGTATATTGATTAATTTCTATCTCTATCCAGAGGTGCACGGACTGTCCAATCTGGCCGTTGCAATCGTGCCCGCTCTCGTCAGCGCGATCACTTTGGCTGTGATGACCGTAACCAACAGGAACATCTCGGATCTGCTGCATCCTGGCATCGCCTATTCGGATATTGATGCAATTGACGTACTCTATTTTTGTATTCTCCACGCGGTACTGAATACCGGCACATATCAACTGCTCTATTTTTTTGATCCTGAATTTGGCGTCCCATTCGAAGCCTTCATGCTTTTCGGCATGATGCTGGGTGACTTGGCGGGCTCGTTTTTGGTTTTCATCGTGTTGAACCTTGGATATAGCGCGGTTAAGCGTCTCGTCACAGTGAGCACTCGCTGAATTTGAACCAGTGACAAGTGACGTGCATTTGGCGTGATAAACTATCTTTGATTTTGCGCACATCCTTGAACGCCGGAGGGTCGAGCTTCCCGGGCAGAGCGTTCGTGGCGACCTGGATGTGACACCCGGAATTTTCGACACGACCGGGGTGCGGCAGGTTCAAGTGCGCCCGGCGCAATTTGATCAGATGCAAGCCTTCGCCAATAGTTCGGACTAGCCATTCAGACTCGAATATGCCTGTGCGGCGTCCGGTGTGCTTTTGCAATTTGGAACTTCTGTGAGAGGTATCATACTGTTAATTTCCTTCTCTTATTGAACCATTTTTGTATTTAGTGGTGATCCGCGTTATCGAGAAATTTTTGATAAATTTCAGTGATTTAATTAAATCAAAACGGATCAGCGCAGTGTGAAAAATGGGTCAATTTGAAGTACGAGTTGACAATACTTGATCAATCTTTCAATCAAATACACCGAGCGGCTATAGGAAACTGGTATCAAACTCGCAGTTGTCAGTATCGAGGAGAGCTGTGATGATCTATCCTGAGAAACCGGAATAAAATCGTGTTTCTGTCCCGTGAACCCAAAATCCACAGTGAGATGGCTCATGCTGAACAAGCCGAAATCTTTGGAAGATTTGGTGAGTGATTTGTTGAAAGCCAAAGCCGATACACCCGATCACGAAATCGGTGAGAGCGTCGGCTTTTTGTTGAATTCCGGAATTTCAAAGGGTGAGGCTTCCGAAATTGCAGGTTTGATCAGGAATTATATCCTGTTCTCAAAAAGTTTGGCGACTGATCAAGCTGTCAAACCCAGCACTCGCGATAATGCCTATCGAGCATATTCAAACGCCTTTCAGGTCGGCCTAAAACTGGGCCTCGCCATTCGCGGCCGAACGTACGAGAGTGCTTTGAAGGCCGCGATGGCCAGCCGCGGCGGGCTAAAATCGGCGCAGAATCGGGCTGCACGACCAACGAATGAGAAAGACGACATATTTCGCGCTGCCTTAGAAATCAGAGAGAAACATCCCGATTATTCACAAGAACGATTGGCAACAGAGATTATTTTCAAGCTGGGTCTGAACGAGAGACCTTCGCATGCCACCCTGGTTCGCTGGATTTCGGCTTGGGAAGGTTCTGAATTTCTGAAGCGCAAGCAAGCAAAAACATAGCAGAAATTTCCCGCATCAAGCTACTTGATGTGCCAGCTTGAAGCTACTTGGCGTTGCAGACTGCCCCGAAAACGCGTGCATAAGAACAGACCGTCTAAACAAGGACGGTCGCAAATGAACACATCCAAACCCTCGCAAATCAGTGAGCCTCTGGCTCTGTCGGTCGATGACACCTGCCAGGCGATCAACGTCGGGCGCACGACCCTTTACAGTTACATCAAATCGGGAAAATTGAAAACGGTACGGATCGGCGGTCGTCGTCTTGTGCCGCTGGTCGAGCTCAAACGCCTGCTTGCAACAGAAAATCATGAGGTGACGAAATGACGACACCTCATCTCTCTCCGGCGGGCAATATGCTTCAGGACCTCGAGGCCGAACAGGCGGTGCTCGGGGCGCTGTTAGGGAATAATGAAATCTATCCCCGCGTTGCGCATCGTCTTAAATCCGAGCATTTTGTCCATCCTCTTCATCGGCAGATTTTTGAGGTCATGGAGGTGTTCATTCCTCAAGGCCGGGTTGTGGACTTTGTCACCATTCGCCCGATGCTTTCGCAACCACAGCCAGACGCATTTTCGTACCTTGCACAATTGGCGGCTCAGGTGCCGACGGCCATGCAAACGGTCGGATACGCCCGCATGATAGCCGAACTCGCGGCGCGGCGGAAAATCATGGAGGCGGGACAGGCAATGATTGCCGATGCCGCAGACAGCTCGAAAAATCTGTCTGTGCTGATGCAGAATGCTTCGCTGAAGCTTGAATCGGTCAAACCGACCCCGAAACTCAAGGCGACGCCGTTTAATTGGGTTGATCCGGTCGAACTTCCGCCGCGGAAATTCATCTACGGCAGGCACTATATCCGCAAATATTTGTCCGTTACGTCCGGTCTGGGCGGTTTGGGCAAATCGTCACTCGTGATCACGGAGGCCCTTGCCATTGCGTCTGGCCGCAATCTGCTTGGCATCACGCCGCAGGAGCGGGCACGGGTCTGGGTGTGGAATGGCGAAGATCCGCTTGAGGAACTGCAAAAGCGCGTCGCCGCAGTGGCGCTTTATTATGATATTCCGCCTGACGAGCTGCAAGGTCGGCTATTCATCAACAGCGGCCGGGACAGCCCCATACAGGTCGCCAAAATGGAGGGGGCCAGGGCCTGCGCGACACCGCAAGTCGAAGAAATCGTCCAGACCATAAAAACAAATAATATCGGGCTGCTGATCATAGACCCGTTTGTCTCCTGCCATGCCGTTCCGGAAAACGACAATTCGGCGATCGAAGTGGTCGCCAAAACATGGGGACACATTGCAAACGCCACAGGTTGCGCAATCGAACTGGTTCACCATAATCGGAAGATGGGTGGCGCGGAGGCCACAGTTGAGGACGGGCGCGGCGCAATTGCTCTCTTGAGCGCCGCCCGTGCAGCCCGAGTCATTAATGGCATGACTGCGGATGAGGCGCGTAAAGCCGACGTCACTGAACGGCGCCGGTATTTTCGTGCCAATGACGGCAAAGGCAACCTGAGCGTTGCGTCAGATCAGAGCGCCTGGTTTGAAATGCGTTCGGTCGAATTGGGCAACGGCGACCATATCGGTGTGGCAACGTCCTGGACATTGCCTGACGCCTTCGCAGGCGTCAGCACAACTGATTTGCTGCGGGTTCAGGAAAAGATCCATGAGGCTAAATATCGCGCCAATTCTCAGGCCAAGGATTGGATTGGTCATGCCGTGGCCACGGTTCTGGGGCTGAATCTGATGAAGCCGGCGGATAAGGCAAAGACTTCGGCTCTGGTGAAGACGTGGCTGGCATCAGGTGCTCTCGAGTTATATGACGCCTTCGATGAAAGGCGCGTGAAGCGGGAATATGTCAAGGTTGGAGCCTGGGCGAATGCATGACCGCCATTGTGTTCGCTTGCCTCACTTGCTCGGCAGATAATTTTGCGATCGCCCCACCCCACACCCCTTACGGGGTGGTGGTGGGGCAAGGATGTGATCAAGGCTGTGGTGCTTTGCCGCAATGAAGTGCGGCACGTGGAGCAAAGCTTGATGGGGCGTCGAAGCAAAATTCCAGGAGATGTGCCTGCTTAGGGAAAGCGAGGCCCCGGGATGACCGGTGGAGCTTTTCGGAATGAAAATTAATCAAGCATCGGGTGAAACGGAAACTTCATCCTCTTTGATTTTTTTGAGGTCTGGTCATGGTCAAAAGGAGACGCCGCGCCATGTTCGAGGAAGGCTCGAGCATCGATATTAACCGGCTGGTGCGCTTGCTTAAGCGGCCGAATTTGCCGGGGCTGAGGGCGACGTGGACCGTCGTCGATCACGGTCCGGAGAAAGCTTCTGGCACAATTTGCCTCGAATTCGCGGGCGAGCGATCAGGTGTTTTCAAAATCGAGTTGGCTGCGCTGAGCCAGAGCGTCGACCTCGTCGCCGAGCCGCGTCATCTCGGCGGCTGCCAATGGTACTTTCTCTGTCCGCAAACGCGGCGGAAATGCTCGGTTCTTTGGCGGCCTCTGGGCACCAAAACTTACGCCAGCAGCCGGGCCTGGCAGCGTGTTGCCGCTTACCGGAGCCAGTTCCTGACCCGGCCGCTACGCGCCGGGAACAATGCAGAGAAGTTGCGGCGCCGCCTGAGTGGCGACAAGCATATGTCGATTTTCGATTGCATCCCCGAGCCGCGCCCCAAAGGCATGCACCATCGAACCTACGACCAAATTGTCGAACGCTGTGACGCGTATGAAGCCATTGCCGACGAGTATCTCACCCAATTTCTGCTCCGCTATCGCTCGAAATTTTAAAACCTATTTCGATTTGTGGAATTCCTCGTGGCTTTGTTATTGTTGCAATATTTCCAGCTAAAGCGCTACGAGCACTGTGACAGCATCGAATACCTAGAAGCCGAATTCGGGGATAAATTTGGCTATTTCTTCATGAGGAATGTAGCGATCAAATATTTTTGATTCCTCTAAATTGTTATCGTAGAAGACCCGCGGAGCAATCAAAACGACCTCAAAGTCGTTATAGCTCCCAAATTTTGCATTGTGCCGCCAATCGTATGCTCTTTCGTGATAAAGTTTGGGCTGGTTGTTGGTGAATTTCCCAGCCGCAAGCTTATTCTCGATGTGGATTGCGAATCTTTCTGCAGTAGCGTGGTCTTCGAGAACGATGAGAATGTCAGTCTCGGATTGTACTCCCGTCTTTTTCGATTGATACCATGGATGGTTGGAGCGCAACACGACTATGCGGGTCTGGCGATTTTGAAATTTCGTCTTGCTCAGGAACCATGTAGCGAATTGCTCCGATTCCCTGAACTTTTTATCGAATAGCGTGTCTAGTTGCTTTTCTGAAAATTTAACCATTAAAGCCCCCTATTCACAACAGTTGGCACACATCGGGCTTTATGCCGAGTGCTCTACAACTTTTCCCTGCAGATAATAACGGCTCTGCGATCTTCTGGATTCTTGTCCGCTCCTGTTGATTGCCATCTGGATCACAAGCTGACGGAAATTAATAGTGAGCAAGCAGGATGCCCAACATTACCGCTCCTAAAATGGTGTATGGAGCGCCGGCCGTGAATTTCTTGATCTGACATGAGGTTTTGTGTCATGGAAGAAGAAACAATGCTTCACCGTTGAGCGGGAGATCCTATCATGGGTCGAGCCACAATCGTCGATCTTGCCCGAGAGGCGGGTGTCAGCGTCGCGACGGTTGATCGAGTACTGAATGGTCGCATGAAAGTGCGCGAAGAGACTGCACTCAAGGTTCAGGAAGCAGCCCGGCGCATCGGCTACCATGGAGTCAACGCGATCCGCAACCGCATTCTTGCTGATATGCCTGAAATGCATTTTGGGATCGTTCTGCAAAAGGAACGGCACGAATTCTACCGGAACTTTGCTGCTCAGATCGAGAACAGAATCCTCGCCGATACCGATCACCGACTGCGCGCTACCATACGCTTCGCCGAGACCACCATGCCAGGAGAATTGGCGGATATTCTGTCCTCAATGGCAGGCAGGGTGGATGCAGTGGCCTGCACCGGAGTTGACCATCCTGCCGTGACCGCGGCCGTTTCCGACCTGCGCGTTCGCGGTATCCCGACATTCTCTCTCTTGTCGGATTTCGCGCAAGGCGTACGGGAAACCTATATTGGACTCAATAATTTGAAAGTTGGTCGGTCAGTTGGATGGTTGATGTCACGGATCGCAATGCGCCCCGGAAAAATCGCGATCTTCATCGGAGCGCATCGTTTTCATGGTCAGGAATTGCGCGAGACGGGCATGCGTAGTTCCTTTCGTGATTACGGTCCTGATTTCGAGCTGCTTAATCCGCAGATCAATCTCGAGACGCGGGCTTATACCTACGAGGCGACGCATGACCTACTCGAACGGAACCCTGATCTCGTGGGGTTATATTGTGCTGGTGGCGGAATGGAGGGTGCGGTCTCGGCCTTGGGCGAGGCGCGCAAACCTGGCGAAGTGGTCCTGTTCGTCAATGAACTGACGGATGTGACGCGCCAGGGTCTGCAAAATCAGATTGTCTCGATCGTGATCGCCACGCCCCTGAGCCGGCTCTGCGACGAACTTATCGCGGCGATGGTGCATACAGTTGAACACGGCATGTCGAGCACTCGGGGACAGCTATTCCTGCCGTTTGAGGTGTGGACGCCAGAATCTCTTTAATTGATGTAAAACATCATTGATTGCGATCTTTTTCTTTCATGGATGATGTTTTCGGGTCGGCTAATTTGTTGACCGATGTATGTTTTCAGATAACGCTTGAGAAGTCGTGCAGTCGGAGTGCAGGGCTTAGGGTAGCGTGGCTGACTGACCAGGAGCAGCATTCTAGCGGTCTGCGCCTGATGAGCGCTTCCCCTATCGAAAATGTCCAGGCAGAATCGGGCTTTCGGAGGAGGAGCTACCAATGAAAAGATTGCCGATCTCAAAGGCAATCGTTGCGTTAACGGTGATTGCGATATCGGCTGAGAAAATTGGCGTCTCGAAGGTGCTGTTTGATGACAACTTCCTCCCCGTGTTGGGCAACGGCGCGGGCGATCGCTCAAGGGCAGGAACGGTGTTGAGATGCAAGGCACCAAGAACATCCACGAAGCGATTGGCGGCCCAGTCTACGGCATAAAGATTAGCATCTTTGGTGAACAGACTGCTCGTCGGTCGCTCGACGAAGCTAGAACCTGAAGAAGGAAGATACTAGCGAGCAGGAGGGTGACGCCTTTATGACCCGCGCTAAGACACAGGCACAATACGCCGACGCAGCTTGATCCGAATAGCGATCGCCCGGCATATCCGAGCGACAACCTAAAAAAGTGAATCAAGCGTTGCGCGCTGCGAAGGGCGCAAATCACCTGTTCTCTTTGGAGGATTGGCGTGGGCGAAGGCCAATATTCGCCGATCGAGAAGAGAGCATTGCACAACGTTAAAATTGAGGAAACCCCTATGAAAATAGCACTTGATCCCTTCATGCACCGCCATCTGTCACTTGAGGAACTGCCCTTTAAGGTCAAGGAGCTTGGCTACGACTGGATGGAACTTTCTCCTCGGGGGGATTTTCTTGAATGGTTCAAGGCGCCACGCGTATTCCCCGAACGCGTGAAATCGTTCAAACGGGCGCTGCGGGAGAGCGGTGTCGGCATTGCCTCTCTGCTGCCAATGTATCGCTGGGCCTCGAATGACGAGGGCGAGCGTCGTTCCGCCGTTCGCCATTGGAAGCGCGCCATCCAGATTGCCGTCGAACTCGAGGTCGACACGATGAATTCGGAATTCGGCCGTGGTCCGCATCCCGATAAGGGCTCGTGTTATTGCTGCCATACCGGCTCGATGATTGAGACCTGCGAGGAAGCTTGGTGGCGCTCGATGGAGGAACTAGTTCCGCTGTTCGAGCGCGAGAACATCAATCTGCATGTCGAGCCGCATCCGGAAGATTGGTGCGAGACCCTTCAACCAGCGGTCGATATCATCCGCACGGTCAATTCGAAGAATGTGAAATTTCTCTATTGCGCGCCGCATACTTTCTATTTTGGCGACGATACGAAAGCGATGCTGCGCGAATGCGCTGATGTGCTGGCGCATGTCCATGTCGGCGACACGTTCAACCACAAAGCTTCGTCCGGTCTTCGTTACATTATCAATCCACCGGGCTCTGCGGCGCGGGTTCACCAGCATCTCAACATCGGTCAGGGCGAAGTGCCGTGGGATGATTTCTTCGGCACGCTCGGCGAAATCGGCTTTGACGGCATCATGACGGCCTGTGTCTTCGCCTGGGAGGACAAGGCTGACGAAAGTGGTCGATTCATGCGTCAGAAGATGCAGGATTACGTCGACAAATATTGGAAATGAGGACTCACCATGGCTCTTAAAATTGGGATTATCGGCACAGGCGCCATCGGGCGCGAACATGCCCGGCGGATCAATCAAGTGCTTCAAGGCACCAAAATCGTCGCACTGAGTGACCTGAATCTGGCCAGCGCGGAAGCCGTGAAAACGGATATTGCTCCCGAAGCGATAGTCTATGCCTCTGGCGAGGAGCTAATTGCCGCCTCGAATGTCGATGCGGTGCTGGTGACGTCGTGGGGCGCGACGCATGAACAATACGTGCTTGCGGCGATTGCTGCCGGTAAACCGTGCTTTTGCGAAAAGCCGCTCGCAACCACGGCCGAAGGGGCCAAACGTATTGTCGAAGCCGAGATCGCGCATGGTACGCGCCTGGTGCAGGTGGGGTTCATGCGTCGGTACGATGAAAGCTACCGCCTGCTCAAGAAAGCAGTCGACAGCGAGATCGGTCAGCCGCTGATGATCCACGCCGCACATCGCAACCCCGCCGTGCCCGAGCAATACGTCACGCCAATGGCGATCCATGATACGATGATCCACGAGATCGACGTGTTCCGCTGGCTGCTCGACGATACCTATGTGTCGGCGCAGGTTATTTTTCCGCGCGCTACGTCGCATTCTCATGCGAAGCTGAAAGATCCTCAGATCGTGTTGCTGGAAACAGCTAAAGGCATCCGTATTGATGTCGAGATCTTCGTGAACTGCCGCTACGGCTACGACATCCAGTGTCAGGTGGTAGGTGAAGAGGGTGTGGCGTATCTGCCCGAGCCGATGTCGGTAGTGATGCGCAAGGAAGCGACGCTGAAGAACAGCATCCTGACCGACTGGAAAGACCGTTTTATCGCCAGCTACGATGTTGAGTTGCAGGATTTTATCGAGGCCGCTGCCAAAGGCACTGCCTCGGGTCCAAGTTCGTGGGACGGTTATGTCGCCGCGATCAGTGCGGATGCCTGCGTCGAAGCACAGGAAAAAGCTGGCGAAGTTATCGCGATTATTCTGCCGGATCGTCCGGCTCTATACAACTGAGGTGTTACCATGCGTTTTGCAATGAACCATATATCTGCAGCGAAGCTTTCACTCGAAGACTTCTTCAAGATGTCCAAAAACCTAGGGATCACCGAAGTGGAAATCCGTAATGACCTTCCCAACGTGGTGGGTACGATGGAACCTGCAGCGGTGAAAGCCGCAGCTAAAAAGGCCGGCGTGGCGATCCTGACGATCAATGCGCTTTATCCGTTCAACGTGTGGTCGGGCGATCTTCCTGCCCGCGCGGCGGCCATGGCTGACTATGCCAATGCTTGCGGGGCGAAAGCACTGGTCATGTGCCCGCTCAACGACGGTACGAAAGTCGCCTACGAAGAACTCGTCGAGGCACTCAAGCAAATGAAACCGATACTCGCCTCACGCGATCTTATTGGCCTCGTCGAGCCGCTGGGCTTCCCGGTTTCCTCGATGCGCAAGAAGGAGACGGCGATCCAAGCCATAAAGGATGCAGGCGGGGAGGGCGTTTACAAGCTGGTGCATGACACCTTTCACCACCACCTTGCTGGCGAGACTGATTTCTACCCTGGATGGACCGGTCTGGTTCATATTTCGGGTGTTGTCGATTCTGAGGTGGCTGTAAATGACATGCTTGACGCACATCGCGTCCTGGTGAACGCGTCCGACCGCCTGGAGAATATCGCTCAAATCAAGGCACTGTTGGCGGCAGGTTACGAAGGCCCGTTTAGCTTCGAACCCTTTTCTACCGAGGTTCATGACGCGGCCAATCCGGAAGCAATCCTCCGCGAGAGCATCGATTTCGTAAAAGCTCAGGTTTGACTCTTGACGGGCCTCCAATAAATCAAGCCATTTTGAACCGGAATTATCCATTTGAGCGCTATCCGCTCCATTGGGCGTAGATCAATTCTCTTTTCAAACGCTTTCTGGTGTGACGATCTCAAACGGAACGATACGCTGAACTACCGAACTGCTCGTGGGTCCCGTGACGGCGTCGACCATTACATCGATCAGCTCTCCGGATGTTCGCTCGAGCGGGTGGCAGAGAGCGGCGGTGATCAGCCCTTCCGTTAATCCTTTGCGAGTTTCGGGGCCGATGTCGCGGCATACGACGCGCAGCCTTTTGCGGCGCTCGGACGGTAATTCCCGCATTGCGCGAAGCACACCGGAGATGCCACCGCCAGCGATGAAAAGGCCGACAAGATCGGATTCCGCCGCGACCAGATCGCGCACGATGCGATAGGCGATTTCGGGCTCTTCCTGCGTTGGGATCGTGTCACCGACGGTGATTTGTGGTGCGTGTTCGCGGATATAGGAGCGGAAACTGGCGTCGGAAATGTCCTGGCACTGATAGCGATGATTGCCGATGAAGGTTGCTATCTTGCCGAAGCCCTGGGTTGTCTGCGCAATGAACCAGCCCGCCGTGCGGCCCAGTTTCCAATTGTCGGTGCCGACATAGCCGATACGGCCCGGCGCCGACTGATCCGTGATATAGGCAATCACAGGCACGTTTTTAGTCCGGAGCATCTCGATGGCTTGCCCGATGAGGGGGTGATCTGCGGCAACGAGCGCAACAGCGTCGTTCTCCTCTCCGAGCTGTAAAAGGTTCCCCGCAATTGCCTCCGGAGACAGGTCGTCCTCGAAGCGCACGTCCGGCGTCACAACAACATCCTTGCGTCGGTTGGCCGATTCCTCGATCGATGCGCCGAACATCCGGTAGAGTTGCCGATGCGATTGCTGCAGCAAAAACCCCAGCCTGAAATGGGGAAGCGCATCTTTCCGGCGGTTCTTGATTGCGCCCAATCCATAAAAGCCGATCTCCTCCGCGGCTTTCAGGATGTGGTCGATCGTATCCTGGCGCACCGCACCAGACCCGTGAAGGAGGCGATTGACCGTCGAAATGCTGACGCCGGCGGCAATGGCAAGATCGGATATCGTCGGCCGATTCATTTAGAAGCCCGTTTTTGTTTCATTTTTGAATGACATGATATGAAACAATATGAAATCATATCAGAAATTGTTGTTCTAATTTGGCATGAAACAAAGGTATTAATCAACCCGTATTTTGGAGCTCATCAATGGGATGAGATAGGGAGGAAAAAAGAATGATAAATGCCAGCAAACTGATTGCCACCATGATTACGACGAGCGCGGTAGCGTTCGGTGCAACATCCGCTATGGCGACCGGCGCCAAGATTTTCGTCGTCGGCGGCAAGGCTGACGATCCCTTCTGGTCGATCGTAAAACGTGGCGCCGAAGATGCTGGCGCTGTTGTTAAGGCGCAGGGCGGCAGCGTGACCTGGCTCGCCCCGCAGAACTACGACAACCTCGGCCCGGATGCAGCCGAACTGATCCGTCAAGCGATTGATCAGCACGCCGATGCAATTGTCGCCCCGGATTGGGTGCCGGCAGCCGAGGATCCCGCTTTTCAGGCCGTTAAGGCGGCGGGTATTCCGTTTATCGTCTACAACGCCGGCGGCATCGAAGCCGCAAATCGTCTTGGCGCGATGAATTACGTCGGCGCAGTAGATTACAAAGCCGGCGTTGCCGGGGGTGATTACGTCGGCAAGCATGGCAGCAAGAATGGGGTGTGCGTCAACTCCCTTCCAGGTGCGGCCAATATCGAGGACTATTGCCGGGGCTTCAAGGATGGCATCACCGCTGCGGGCGGCAAGGCAGAGGTCTTGCCGATGCCGGCCACCGCTGAAGGCAATGTGACCGCCGTCACTCAGGCCGTTCGTGCCTATTTGCTCCAGCATCCGGACATAGACTCGGTATTTACGACGGCCAATCTCGACGCCGTTGGCGCTGCTCAGGCGGTCGCCCAGGCAGGCAAAACCGGCAAGGTTCAGATCTGCGGCGTCAATTTCGACCAAGCGATTCTGTCGCAGATCAGCGGCGGCCAACAGGCCTGCGCCATCGACCAGCAGGGCTACCAACAGGGCTTTTATGCGGTGTCGATCCTGAATGGCTATGTCAATTATGGCCTGAGCATTCCGACCCGCGAAATCCTGACCGGTCCGGGCGTTGTCGACGCCTCTAACATCAAGTCAACCATGACAGGCGCGAAGCAAGGTACCCGCTGAGAACATTGCTGGACCAAGGATCGCGCGATCCCTCGTGCGGCCCTTGGTCTGCCCGGTCCCCGACTGGGGGCTTGCAACGCGACCTAACATGCTGAAGAGGCTGACATGTCGGACATAAGCAAAAAGCCGCCGGATTGGGGCGTAGCGCTCGGTCGGCTGGTTCGTAGGCCGGAGATGGGATCATTCGTTGGAATGATTGTCGTCTATATCTTCTTCGCCGTGCTGGGCGGCGCCGTGTTTCGCGGGACAACCGGGTTTTCAAGTTTTCTGAACACGGCCTCTGAAGTGGGTATCATCGCGCTGCCTGTCGGTCTCCTCATGATTGCGGGTCAGCTTGACATCTCTGTCGGCGCGGTGGTCCCAGCGTCTTCATTAACGGTTGCAATCATTTCAGGACGCTACGGGGCTCCTGACATTCTGGGTATCCTTGGTGGCCTGGGCGTTGGGCTTCTGGTTGGATACGTCAACGGTCTTCTGGTGACCCGCACAACTGTCCCCTCGCTCATTATTACGATCGGTACGATGTTCGGCGTCATGGGGCTGACATTGGGCCTCACGATCCTGATTGCGGGTAGCACAGGGGTCTTTATCGTCCCCGATCCCGTGACCAATTCGCTTTTGGGTCAATCCATCGGCGGAATGTTCCAGGTAAGCATCCTTTGGTGGGTCGCCTTTGTCCTCGTGATTTTCTACATTTTACATATTTCGCCGCGCGGCAACTGGATACTGGCGTTGGGCGGAGACCGTGAAAGCGCGCGCAATGCAGGCATTCCCACGGAGAGATTGACCATCCAGCTTTACATGATGTCGGGCTTTGCTGCGGCTTTCGTCGGCATCAGTCAGGTGATTGCTTTCAAGAGCGCGCAAGTCGCCGCAGGTCAGTCATTCATCTTCAATTCGATCATGTGCGTCGTCATTGGTGGAGTGCTGTTGACCGGCGGGCGCGGTTCCGTCGTGGGCATCGTATTTGGCACGATCACCTTTGCCGTGGTGAACCAGGGTATTTTCTTTACCGGCATCAACCCGGATGTTGGGAGCATCATTATCGGCGCGCTGTTGCTCGTCGCGGTTCTGGCCAACGACACCTTCCGGCAAATAGCGCTTCGCTATTCGCCGGGGACGCGGAAGTGAGGGCGGCGCTATGACAGACCTATTCGGACGATTTTTGCGCCGACCGGCCGCCGGCTCGCTGCTCAGTCTGATCGCAATTGTTGCTTTGTTCGTGGTGTTCGGCGGAGCCCGGCTTGGCACCCTGCTGGCAGCGGCAAGCTGGCTGAACTTTGCGGCAAATCTCGGTATTGTCGCGATGCCTGTTGGTTTGCTGATGATCGCCGGGGAAGTTGATATTTCGATCGGTGCCATGATCCCCGCGGGTTCAATGGCCACGGCGATCCTGTCGGGCTATTACGGGCTGCCTATCGGGGTTGGCATGGCCGGGGCGCTTGCCATCGGCGTCGTCGTCGGTCTCGTCAACGGCCTTCTGGCGGTGCGCACTTCCGTACCGACGCTGATCATCACGCTGGGCACGCTCGTTGCCATGCAGGGTGTGGTGCTGAGTGCATCGGTTCTGCTGACTGGCAATGCCAGTGTGTCACTAATGCCGCCGGCCTGGGCGAAGTTCGCATTCGGCCACCTGATCGGCGGAAGCCACCAGGTGATCATTATATGGTGGGTGGTCCTTGCGACGGTTTTCGGCCTTGTCCTGCACCAAACGCGCTACGGCAACTGGATATTCGCCATGGGCGGCGACAGGGAGAGTGCGCGCAATGCAGGCATTCCCACAACGCGGTTAACAATTGCGCTCTTCGTTCTGTCCGCCACCTGCGCTTCCTTCGTCGGTATGTGTCAGGCGATACTTTTTAATTCGGCGCAGGTCTCCGGTGGAATGGGCTACATCTTCAACACCATCGTCAGCGTTGTCGTGGGAGGCGTGTTGCTCACCGGCGGGTTTGGATCCGCCCTCGGCATTTTCTTCGGTACTCTGACTTTCGCCGTCGTCAGCCAAGGCATTTATTTCACACAATTTGATCGCAACTGGTCGAACCTCATCATCGGCGTCACGCTGCTGATCGCGGTTCTGATGAATAACACCTTCCGCAAAATGGCGCTGACTTATGCGCCCCGGAAAAGCAAGTGAGGGCCATGGGATGAGTGAGCCGGTTCTGGAACTGAGACACGTCAACAAGTCCTTCGGGCCGATCGACGTTCTGCATGACATTTCGCTAACAGTAAACGCAGGCGAGGTTCTCTGTCTGCTCGGCGATAACGGGGCGGGGAAATCAACTCTCATCAAGACATTGGCTGGCGTCCACGCGCCAACCTCCGGCCAGATCCTCATGGATGGCCGACCGGTTCAATTTTCTGGTCCGCGCAGTGCGCAGGAGATGGGCATTTCCACAGTGCATCAGTTTGGCGGCACGTTTCCGCTCATGTCCATCGGCCGGTCCTTTTTCGTGGGCGTCGAGCCCACCAAGGGCTGGGGGCCTTTCAAGATCTACGACAGGAAAAAGGCTAATGAAACGGCTGTAAAAGCAGTGCAGGAGTTCGGTATTACCCGGATCGACGATGGAGACCGGCTGATTGGCGGACTTTCAGGTGGCGAGCGTCAGTCACTGGCGATTGCCCGCGCCGTCCACTTTGGCGCGCGCGTACTGATCCTTGACGAACCAACGGCGGCTTTGGGCGTCAAGCAGGCATCGCACGTTCTCAGAATTGTGCTTGAAGCCAAGAAACGCGGTGTGGCTGTGATCTTCATCACGCATCAGGTCACCCATGCGATGGCCGTGGGCGACCATTTCGCGGTTCTGATCCGCGGTGCCCTTGCGGCGAATTTCCGCAAGGGTGAAAAGACCCGCGAAGAAATCACCGACCTCATGGCCGGCGGTGAAGCGTTGGCAAATCTTGAAAACTACATGGACGCGCATGAAGGCCAGGTGCCGCCTGTAGCTTAATATTGAACAGAATAGAGAGGAAACCCCTATGAAAATAGCACTTGATCCCTTCATGCACCGCCATCTGTCACTTGAGGAACTGCCCTTTAAGGTCAAGGAGCTTGGCTACGACTGGATGGAACTTTCTCCTCGGGGGGATTTTCTTGAATGGTTCAAGGCGCCACGCGTATTCCCCGAACGCGTGAAATCGTTCAAACGGGCGCTGCGGGAGAGCGGTGTCGGCATTGCCTCTCTGCTGCCAATGTATCGCTGGGCCTCGAATGACGAGGGCGAGCGTCGTTCCGCCGTTCGCCATTGGAAGCGCGCCATCCAGATTGCCGTCGAACTCGAGGTCGACACGATGAATTCGGAATTCGGCCGTGGTCCGCATCCCGATAAGGGCTCGTGTTATTGCTGCCATACCGGCTCGATGATTGAGACCTGCGAGGAAGCTTGGTGGCGCTCGATGGAGGAACTAGTTCCGCTGTTCGAGCGCGAGAACATCAATCTGCATGTCGAGCCGCATCCGGAAGATTGGTGCGAGACCCTTCAACCAGCGGTCGATATCATCCGCACGGTCAATTCGAAGAATGTGAAATTTCTCTATTGCGCGCCGCATACTTTCTATTTTGGCGACGATACGAAAGCGATGCTGCGCGAATGCGCTGATGTGCTGGCGCATGTCCATGTCGGCGACACGTTCAACCACAAAGCTTCGTCCGGTCTTCGTTACATTATCAATCCACCGGGCTCTGCGGCGCGGGTTCACCAGCATCTCAACATCGGTCAGGGCGAAGTGCCGTGGGATGATTTCTTCGGCACGCTCGGCGAAATCGGCTTTGACGGCATCATGACGGCCTGTGTCTTCGCCTGGGAGGACAAGGCTGACGAAAGTGGTCGATTCATGCGTCAGAAGATGCAGGATTACGTCGACAAATATTTCAAAAAGTAGAGTAGCCGGTCTGATCGCAGTCAGGAACTGAACTGCGGAATTCAACGGAAATCTCGGAAAGACGCCTGACGGGCGTTTTTCCGACAGGGTGGTTTTGTCCCCAGTAAGGAGCAGGAAAATGGCCCTCAAGATCGGCGTGATAGGTACCGGGATGATCGGGCAGGATCATATTCGTCGATTGACAAACGTGCTTTCGGGCGCGGAGGTCATCGCCGTCAGCGATATCGATCGCGACCGTGCTGCTGCGGCGGCTCCGCAAGGTGCGAAGGTGTTTGACTCGCCGCAGGCGCTGATAGAAAGCGCCGAGGTCGAGGCGATCGTCATCTGCTCCTGGGGCCCCGCCCACGAAGCGCAGTTGCTCGCCTGCATTGCCGCCGGAAAGCCGGTCTTTTGCGAAAAGCCATTGGTGACCAGCGAAAATGCAGCGCTTTGTGTCATGGATGCCGAAGCAGCATTCGGACGGCGGCTTGTGCAGGTCGGCTTCATGCGCCGGTTTGATGCGGATTACCGCCGATTGAAAGCGGTCATCGACGGCGGTTCTCTGGGTGCACCGCTGATGTATTACTCAAAGCATCGCAATGCCTCGGTGCCGCAAGGACTCTACACCTCGGAAATGCCGCTCAACGACACGCTCGTTCATGATGCCGATATCTCCCGCTGGCTGTTGAGCGATGAAGTGGCTGGCGTTGAAGTTCGCGTTCCGAGACGATCATCCCGCAGCGTTGACCTGCGCGACCCGACGCTGGTTTTGCTACATATGGCATCGGGCGCGCTGGTCGATGTCGAGATATCGGTCAATATCGCCTATGGCTACGATATCCGCGGCGAGGTCAGCTGCGAGATAGGTGTCGCGAGCCTGCCGGAACGCCCGGCAACAGTCATCCGGGATGCGCAGGGCGTGCGCCAGAAGGTGCCCGAAGATTGGCGCGAGCGCTTTATCGAAGCCTACGATCAGGAGTTCCGCGAGTGGATAGTTGCGGCCAGCAACGGCACTGCGACGGGGCCCAGCACCTGGGACGGATATGCGGCGACGCTGGTTGCAGATGCGGCGCTGCGCGCTGTCGAGAGCGGAGGGCTCGAGAAGATCACAATGCGCCCCAAGCCCGCTCTTTATGAATAACGGGTCTGAGGCAAACCGCATGGAATGAGGGGCCGATATGCTTGGCTCGGCAAGGAAAAGAAAGGACGACACATGATTAATGGAGAACGACTGATTTCGCGGCCCTTGCGCTGGGGCATGGTGGGCGGCGGCCGCACCGGCCAGGTCGGCTACAAGCATCGCACCGGTGCGCTGCGGGATGGCACCTATCGGCTGGTAGCTGGCGCATTCGATCTCGATGCCGCCCGCGGCAAGGATTTCGGCGTGAACCTCGGTGTAGCCGAGGACCGATGCTATGCAGACTACAAGGCGCTAATCGCTGGCGAGACTGCCCGTGCGGATGGCGTCGACGTTGTTTCGATCGCGACACCCAATTTCACACATTTCGAGATCACCAAGGCATGTCTGGAGGCAGGCTTGCACGTGATCTGTGAAAAGCCGTTGTTCTTCACAGTGGCCGAGTGCGAGGAAGTTGCCATTCTGGCGCAGAAAAAGGGACTGATCGTTGGTGTGACCTACGGTTTTACCGGGCATCCGCTGGTGCGCCAGATGGCGGCCATGGTCGCCAAGGGAATGCTAGGCGAAATCCGCATCGTCGATATGCAATATACCCACGGCTTCAATTCCGGCGACGATGCCGGCGCCGGAGAAGCCGTCAGGTGGCGCACCAATCCGAAAACCGCTGGCTCGACCTTTGTTCTCGGCGATATCGGCACGCATCTCTACTATCTCTCGGAAGTGGTGCTGCCGCATATGAAGATTGAAAAGCTGCTGTGTGACCGCAAGGCCTTCATTCCGACGCGCGCGCCGCTTGAGGATCATGCCACAGTCCTCATGCACTATGACAACGGGGCCCGCGGACGCCTTTGGGTCTCGTCGGTCGATGCGGGAAACATGGGCTCCCAGCGTTATCGCTTCGTCGGTTCAAAGGCCTCGGTCGAATGGTCGGATTCGCATCCCGATCAGTTGATCTACGAGGTACAGGGCGAGCCGAACCGTACCCTGCATCATGGTATGCCTTATCTCGAAACGGAAAGCCTCGCGGTGGACCGAATGGGCGCGCTGCATACCGAAGGCCTTGGCGACAGTTGGTCCAACATCTACCTGTGGATCGCTCAGGCCATCGACGCCCGGATGCGCGGCGACGAGGCCTTTCTTAGAACACATAGGTACCCCGGCATCGAGGCTGGCACCGAGGGTGTCCGCTGGCTGGAAAACTGTGTCCGCTCCGCCGATGCGGGCGCGGTCTGGGTCGATTTCAAATAGTTCCTCCCCCTAGGGCGCGCGTCGTCGCGCCCCTTTTTTATGGATATGATGATATGAAACTTTCTATCTGCACCGATGTCATGAGCAACCTTTCCTTCACCGATATGCTCGACAAATGCGTCGAGCTTGGCGTTGAGGGCATCGAGATGACGGGCGGCGGCTGGTCCCCGGCGCCGCATTTCCGCGCTGATGAGCTGCTGGCCGACAGAGGGCTCCTCAAGGCCAAGGTCAAAGAGATCTCGGCGCGCGGGCTCGAGATCGCGGCGCTTAATTGCTCGGCTAATCCACTCGATCCGGGCGAAATGGGCAAGCGCCACCGGACGGAAATGGAGCAGACCATCCGTCTTGCCGGCGAGATCGGTGTCAAGAAAATCGTGACCATGTCCGGCCTACCCGAAGCTGCCCCGGGCGATAGCGTGCCGAACTGGCTCGTCTACACCAAGAGCTGGCCTAACGAGATGCCCGAGCGCGACCGCTATCAATGGGAAGACCGCGCTTTTCCTCTGTGGCACGGGCTTGTGAAGCTGGCGGACGAAGTCGGCGTTGAAAAATATGCGCTCGAAAACTTCTCGGCAATGCTCGTCTGGAATCCCGAGACTTTGTTCCGACTTCGTAATGAAGTCGGCCCGAAGGTGGGCATGAATCTCGATCCCTCGCATCTGATGTGGATGGGCGCTGATCCCATCGCCTCGGCCCGCGCGCTGGGTAGCGCCATCCACCATTGCCACGGCAAGGACACGCGTATCGAACGCGGTCTCGCCGATGTGAACGGCCTGCTTGAACTCAGGGAGGTCACCGATGTCGCCAATCGCGCTTGGAATTATGTCGCCGTCGGCGCGGGCCATGATCTGCAATGGTGGAAGGAGTTTTTCTCGGTCGTGCGCATGATGGGCTATAACGACTGGGTCAGCCTGGAGATGGAGGATTTCACTATGTCGGTCGAAGCCGGCATCCAGTCCTCGATTGATGCGCTTAAGGCCACGATCAGCCGCTGAGGATTCCTTATCGGGCGGCTGGGCCGCCCGGTTTTCTGCTCGAAGGACAAAGATGAACACGCCGATCACCGTGAGTTGCGCGCCCTGTTGCTGGGGGGTCGACGATGTTGCGAACCCGCATTTGCCCCATTGGGAAACTGTGCTTGACGAAGCGGCGGCAGCTGGATTTGGTGGCCTGGAACTCGGGCCTTACGGCTATATGCCGCTCGACGCCGCACGTGTTTCAGCGGCGCTCGGCAAAAGGGGACTGCGCGTAGTCGCCGGCACCATTTTCGACGATCTCGTCGCGCAGGAAAACCGGGCAAACTTGCTGCGCCAGACCGATGAAATCTGCGCCCTGATCACCGCATTGCCCCGGCCTGTTACTCATGCGGGCCAGCGGTTTGCGGCACCTTATTTGACTGTGATGGACTGGGGGCATGAGGCGCGTGACTATGCCGCGGGTCATTCCGACCGCGCGAGGCGGCTTGATCATGTTGCGTGGGCGGGTATGGTCGCCAATATCCGCGCTATCGCCGAGCTTGCACGCGATAAATATGGTGTGCGTGCGGTTATCCATCCACACGCCGGCGGGCATATTGAATTTGCCGATGAAATCGAACGGATCGTGGCTGACATTCCGGCCGATGTAGCCGGCTTGTGCCTCGATACGGGTCACATCGCCTATGCGGGAATGGACCCTGTCGAAACCCTGCGCCGCTATTGGGCGCGTCTTGATTATATCCATTTCAAGGATATTGACCCAAAAGTTTTCGGCGAAGTGATGGGCGAGCATATCCGTTTTTTTGACGCCTGTGCCAAAGGTGTCATGTGCCCCATCGGCTCAGGCAGCATTGATTATCTGGCCGTTCGCGCGCTTCTGACCCAACTCGGCTATGGTGGCTATATCACAATCGAACAGGAGCGAGATCCCCGCAATAGAGTCAGTATCCTCGACGATCTTTCGGCGAGCCGGACGTTTCTGCGGCAGACCGGATTTTGAAATTGCCAAGCAATATGTTTCGATAGTCTTGGTAATTGGTGTTGACCTGAGGCCCGACTTCCCTCCGAGCGAAAGAACGACTACTGGTTTATCCAGGAGCTAATTGGCATGCTTCCAAATGACCACGACCGTTCCACCAGTTGTAGCCGTTGGGTTGGTAAATATGAGCTTATCTCCTTTTAAATCCAGAAATCGCTTCTGATTCTCGCCAATATAATTCGGGTATGTGCTTTGTTCGATGTGTGTCCGGCGTCAGCGCCAATGGAGGGCATGCGGTTTTCAGGTCAGGCTTGCTTGTTGAATGGCCTGTCATTAAAATGACCTTTGTCGTGGTGGGCAATTATCTTTGAGGCGGCATGAGCGACTTCAGCGCCTTCGCGGATACGGAAAGTTCGGCCTGGAAGGAAATTACTCGGGCTGCCGATTATGTGCAGCTTTTCGCTGGCGTTCCCCGACAGGCAATACCGGATCTGCTCGCTGCGGTTGATGTTCATGCGGGCGACGAAGCATTAGACCTTTGCTGCGGTCACGGTTCTGTGGCGGAGGCTTTGGTCGCTTCCGGCTGCAAAGTAACGGGCCTTGATTTTTCTCCCGCCATGCTGGAACTGGCGCGGGCTAATGTCGCCGATGCCAGCTTTATTGAAGGGGATGCACAGCGGATGCCTTTTGCCAGCCAGCACTTCGACATCGTGCTCTCAAATGTTGGTATTCCGCATGTGCCTGAACAAGAGTTGGCGCTCAGGGAAGCTTATCGCGTGTTGCGTCCGGGCGGCCGTTTGGCGATGACCGCGTGGTTCGGTCCTCAAGATTCGCCCTGCATGGGAATTTTATATGCCGCGATACGTCAATGCGGCAGTCCGGACGTCGTCTTGCCTCCGGCTCCGGATTTTCATCAGTTTGCCAATGAGGATTTTGCCCGCGATGTGCTGAAAAGCATCCGGTTCGAGCGCATAGCGTTTCGGCGCGTTGAATGCGTTTTGCGGCTCAGCACTCCCGAGCAATTCTGGGAGGTATTCGCGAAGGCCACAGCGCGCGCAGCCGGCATGCTTGCGGCACAACCACTGGCCAATCAGTGCGCAATTCAAAATGCTCTCTTAGGCGAAGTTCAGCGGTTCGCCGATAACGGACAATGGCACATTCCGATGCCGGCGATGCTCATCAGCGCAATGCGCCCTGACGTGTGACCTTGCCCTCAAGCACGATCCTGATTTGTCCTCGGCCGAATAGTGCTTCCGTGTGGCGCTGCGGATATCCTGCATTGCTTGCTCGGCAGGTGCCTTTGCAATAGGTTCTTTTGTCACTGGCGCCTTCGTTCTCAGCGTCTGTCCTTCTTGGAACAGATGAGACCAAAAATACTCCCTTAGGAAAAGCGACTAAATTGTTCCATTGGCGCTGACGCTGGACACACCAGTGGCGCCCCGTCGGACCGCGACGGTCAAGGCCGTGATGTTGCCGGCCTCAAGGGGAACATACCGAAGCACGGCCGGATTCATCAGTTCTTGAAGGGTATGATCTTGACCATCGCATACGTTTTGGTGTTGTCCATCATATACATTAACATCGCGTCCTTGACTTTCTCCACGTCCAAACTGCCGGAAATGAATAAGGTCTCCATTTTGCGTTGAATTTTATTGATTATAGCCGCAAAAGCTATTCCCAAGCCACTGTCACCGCCGTGATAATCGTCAAACGTTTTGTTAAGGGATGCCAGAGCCATAGCGGCAATCTTTGATCCGGTTCCTATTTCGGCGGGCTTTGCGGCAACGGTGATCGTATTGATCTTTTCCTCTTCCTTTTCGGCGTAATAGATCACGACTACGCCATCAACAACGTCCATGCACCGGAATCCGGTGCCATCCGTTTCCATAGCGCATTGATGCTGATGAGCCTTGAACGTCCCCTTTGCCATTAAGAGGTCTAGCGTTCGGCTATATTGATCTGGGGTAACGGTGAAGGTGTCGCGGGCTTGAGCCATTGCGCAGGCCGAAAAAAGCAACATAACCGATAAAATCCAGCTTTTCATTTGCGCCCCCGTCTACCTATGCCGTTCCGGCCTTGCTCTTTGAAAGAGGTCGCCCCTTTATTCTCCGTGGTCAACACCGCCAAAACTTGAGCATGGCGGCGCGCTTAATTTAGCACCGGCCTATTCAGGATATTGCTTCAGCACCTCAGCCGCATCAAATGCGCCTTTTGCGCCCGGCTCATTGGCGTGAAACATGATCACGGTCACACCAACATGAGAGGTTGGTGCATACATGGGCGTGCTGAACGTATGGCCGCTATATGAGCCATATCCAGAGGCATAGGTTGGTCCGCCATAAGCGTTGAAGTTTGCGGTCCCGGTTGAATATGAGTTCATGCCGACAAACTGGGACCCTTGCCCCATTTCAACGCCGTCCAACCGAAAATGAGTATAACCATGATCAATCGTGATCTGAGCCGCACGCCGCATGGTTTGCCCCGGAGCGCCGCGAACGAACAAGGCGCCGCGCGCCTGGGTATCCAGCCGCACCACGTTCGGCGCCAGAGGCATCTCTTGGGTGGTCACGCAAGCGGAAAGCCCCAAGGCAATGGGAAAAATAAGCCAAAATTTCATTGATGAGCCCCCGGTGGATGAAATGTCTTATTCAAGACTGATTTTATGAACTGATGATTATCATGGGGTGTGAGGTTTGCCCTATTCCTCGTGGTCAACCCCGCCATGATGAGAACACGCGCCCTGACGGTGCTCGGCAAAGCTCTGGCTACCGTTCCCGGCACACATAGTGCGCACCCGGCAGTTGCTTGTCGCGGCAGCGCGGCGTGAGCACCCTATGACTATTGGTGTTGATGTAATCCTCGCCCGTCGATGTGCACTTGGTTAAATAGGCCTGCGCAGATATCGGCATCAGCGCCAGCAGCTCCGCGACAATGATAGATTTCATAATTGATGCCTGAAACTGGATATTGAAATGACCTGAGCTTAAACCGCCCGGCCGGCAAAGCAAGGCCGCTGGATGCGGGATCGGGCTTGACTCTCAATCACTCTTGTTCTTATTTTGTTCCATCAATGGAGAACAAGCGATGCAAGCCAATGCGGCTGAAGGGCTGACACGGGATGACCCCATGCGCCCAAAAATTGAAGCCCTCTTGAAGCTATACAAGGGTAGTTATGACGCCGCCCTTCGGGCCCTGCTGACCGAACATGAGGCGTTCATTCAAAGCGTAGACGGCGCCTTATCGCATGGCTTCATCCGCCATCAGTTCTTCATGGCGGCGGCCAAGGCAAGCGAACCGCGAGGCGACCATGACCCGGCGCAAGGGTGAATATACGGCCGCCCAGCAAGCCCGGGACTATCCCTCTCATGTCGCCTATCGCCAACCGGCAAAGGGGACGGTCGAACTATATTTCGCTGTTGAGGCGTTCTGCAAATACAGAGAACATGCGCCAATGCAAGGCTCGACCTTCATGGATGATGAATGGTGGCTAATCAAGATGTTCAAACATGAAGCCGATGCTGAGGCGTTCCGCCTAGCCTTCGATGGCCGGAGATACGACAAGCCGGAAGGTCGGCGACGCTCCATCGTATGATCAGAACATCCACACATGATGGTAAGGGCTCAATCTCGAAGGCTTGGACCTACGCGCGATGCGCTGCGGCCTTGCGCCACAAACATGATCAAAAATCGCTTCGCTCGCGTATTTATAAAATTGATAAACGTCCCATTTCCGAACATTGATGGGATTCCAATCGATCTTGTCGTTTCCGCTGGGGCGCAATTGATTGCGTACCCGTGTTTCAGCTTTTTCTAACGCCTTAACAAAGGGATCGATCTCTATGTTGCTTCCAAGATTGGTCGGAAGCAGGCGCACGTAAGCAAAGCGAAATTTGGCGAGCAATTGGTTGGGCTCTGCTTCGCGAAAAATATCCCAGTGAGCGGCGGCGAACCTCACCCGATTAATTCCGGCATCGCAGCCATTTTTTATCGTAATACCCTTTGCAGTTAGTAAGTCAGCGAATACAGCGAGTTCAGCATTTAGAGAGTTCAATGCTTCGCTTTGAATAGCGCGCAATGTCTTCTGAGCCACGCTGACGCGATGCCCACGCATGGTTAATGTAGCCAGATGAGTCCACCAGCGAGCGCTGAAAATATTTCCGCCAAATGGATTAATTCTAGTACCTCCAAACATGCCAACATAGATGCCGCGCCATTCGTCAGCGTCCTGAGCACGAAAGAACAACGCATAAAGGCCCGCACCACCCACTGCTGGCATTGATTGATCAAACTTTACGTTTAAAAAGGGAACGTTGCATCTTGGATTAACGAGTTTAGCGTTAAATACATAGGCGGCATCGCAATGATGAAACGATAACGCAAACTGAGCAAGATTATAAGGCATTGGAATCTCCCCTCATTCGTCAGGGCGCAGAGCGCTAGACATGCGCCATTCTAAATTTTTCGCTGAAATGCGTTTTGCCCAAGCGACAGGATGATCTGAAACGCCAATTCAAACAAGACGATATTTGACGTTCGCCATTTTCTAAAACACGCCACTCACTGCATCTTATTATCTTACCATATCCGCACAGTAGTATGCTGTACGTTACGGCAGCCCACGATATATAGATACTGCAGCTTCCTTCGATAGTGTTTCACCAACCCCCTAGTGCGTCGACGACACCCTCTGGAACGCCCAAACGATTAGACTTCAATCCGCATATTCCCTAAGTCCGCCAAAGAACCCCACACAATTTGAAGGCGGTCTTTGCTGTCTTAAGGTGAAATGGTGGACAGAAAAAGCGGACAGCGTAATCCTGGCCATTGATGTATTATGTCGTTTGATCGCCCGGCGACTTTCAGGCTGGACGGAGTACTGTTCCAACTCGGGACATTACTCACCATCTCGCCTCACCCTTTCTCGCGCGGCCAGGCCGAGGTGCAAATCGGAAAGCTTGAGCGGACAAAATAAAAATGACACGAAATTTTCAATCTGGTGGGGTGTTTGGTGGGGTGAATTGGATTATTAAAAATTTTACCACTGAAAAGATTGATAAAATCAAGATAGTATGAAGGACTTCGTCTCCGCCATAGGCTATTTAAGCTGCTGATAAATTTGATTTTTCAAATTTGAAATTTCACTGTTTCTGATACTGGTCCCGAATGCTGGCATAATGGCCTTGAATTTATGCCATTTTCTAGACTTACAGGCCGCGGCGGTGTTTTATATTTCCGCATGGCTGCAGTTCAGCCGGATTTAGCTTTCCGACATCGTGCGGCATTTTAAAACAGCGTGTAGTCGCGCAGGAGACTAAATCCAGACTTTCTGCACAGGAGAGCGAAATGGCGCGCATATTCATTACCGGCAGCACCGACGGCCTTGGTCTCGAGGCAGCCCGGCAACTCCTCGCCGGCGGCCACAAGGTGGTTTTGCACGCTCGAACCAATGACCGGGCAACAGCGGTCAGCGACCTCGTCGGCGCCGGAGCAGAGCTCGTGATCGGCGATCTGCGAAGCGCCAGCGAAACGCGAGGGATTGCAGTCCAGGTCAATGCGCTGGGCCGCATGGATGCGGTCATCCATAACGCGGGAATCTATATCGCGCGGGAGCGGGGCGCGACGCCGGAAGCCCACGCCATCACGCTTGCTGTGAACACGCTCGCTCCCTACATTCTGACGGCTCTTATCGAACGTCCGGGACGTCTTGTCTTTTTGAGCAGTGGCTTGCATCGCGGTGGTGAGGGCTCGCTTCAGGACATCGATTGGACGCGGCGGGTCTGGGATGGCGGGAAGGCCTATGCGGAGAGCAAGCTGCAGGTTGTCGCTCTCGCATTCGCGCTTGCCCGGCGCTGGCCGGGCACTTATTGCAACGCGGTCGATCCGGGCTGGGTGCGCACACGCATGGGCGGGCCGAGTGCGCCTGTTGATCTGGGGACAGGCGCGCGCACGCAAAGCTGGCTCGCGGCAAGCGATGATCCTCGCGCCAAAGTCAGCGGCTTCTATTGGCACCATCAGTACCAACAGGTTCCGGCTGCGGAGGCAAGCGACCCGGTGTTTCAGGAAAAGCTGATGGATCGCCTCGCCGAACTGACCGGCGTGATGCTTGCCGCCTCTCAGACGTCTGGGCAGTGACCAGACTGCAGGTCTCCATCATACGGCAATGCGCTCAAAGACTGATGAGCGGGGCGCCAGCGGCATCGATCAGGCAGCCATGAACAAAGTTCGGTACCGGGATATCGCTGCAGTGAGACTGGTGACGGAACCCTGCTTGGCCTATGCGTCCACTCACTGTACGTTCGACGACATTCAGCGACAGGCTTCCGGTCAGATGACCGTTTCTGCAAAAAAGAGTTGTCATTAATGACATTCGAACATTAGAGTCTTTCCATGAGACACTTATTGAGTTACTAATTTATTGTTACAATATTCGCTTCAGACTCGTTTTTTGGGTTGGTTTAAAAAATCTTTGCCATAGCCGTGCCGGCGGTCTCGTTCTGGCATTTGGGGGAAAAGGGGATTGAAAATGAGCGTCAGGTTTGCATTGGGGGTCAGCAGCGCGCTGATAATTGGAACGGCAACGCTGGGTGCTGCACATGCCGCCGAGAACGCTACGGGTTTTTATCTGCTCGGTTCCAAGACCACAATGTCCGGCTTTCTGCCCGGACCCGGTGTGTATGGCGCCTTGTCTGAATATGGTTTTTCCGGGCAGGCCAGTGTTGCTCCCACCGGCGGCGGCCAGCTGAAGGGCAATATTGACGCCAAGGCATTTATCTCGATTCCAACTGCCCTGTGGGTGACGGATGCCCGTATTCTGGGCGGCAATCTGGCGTTCAGCATTTCTGAGCCGCTTGTCTACAAAAGCATCAGCGCGGATGCTTTCCTTGGGAGTCATCCACTGGCCTCGCTCAAGACAGATAATTTTGCGCCCGGCGATCCCGTGCTCGGTTCCACGATTGGCTGGCACAATGGCAATCTGCATTATTCTGTGAATGCTCTTCTCAATGTGCCTATTGGCCAGTGGGAAAAAGGCCATCCAGATAATGCCGCCTTCCATCATTGGGCGTTTGATACAACAGGCGCGCTGACATGGCTCGATCCTAAAACCGGGTTCGAGCTTTCTGGTGCAGCGGGCCTGACGTTCAATGCGGAGAATCCAGATACCAACTATAAAACCGGCACTGAATTCCACTTTGAGGGGGCCTCGATGCTGCACCTCTCTCACACCTTCAGCTTCGGATTGGACGGATATTATTATCAGCAGCTCACCGGCGACAGCGGTTCTGGTGCGGTGCTGGGAGCCTTCAAAGGGCGCGTCGTCGCCATTGGTCCGGCAGTCGACTATACGTTCAAGGTCGGTCAGACGCCTGTTGTCACCGGATTCCGGTATTTCCACGAGTTTGATGTCAGAAATCGCATAGCTGGCGATGTGGGATACATCACCATAGCAATACCGCTGTCGGGCGGCGGTTCGCACTAGGGCGCGGCCTGCCGGCTGCCTGCAGAATGTCTTAGATAAAATCGGACTGGCGCCGCGTTTGACGATCACGCCAGTCTGAAGCGCTTTTCATCGTTCGGCTGCTTCAATGCGGACCAGAAATCAAGGCTGTGATTTTCATAAAAACACAACCGGTTCGTCTAAATGAAGCGGCCCGGATCGGCAGTTGCATTAATGGAATAGCCTGAACAGGGCGTTGGCGAATGCCCGGATGATGAGATAGGGAATCAAGGCAAGCACAATTGCAACAACGAGCGCTTCGCCGGGGTAGACGAAATGCAGTTCGTACAATTGGTAAATGACGTCAAGCGCCAGCGCCAGTATGAACAAACGCCTGACGCTCGTCCACAGGCGACGGGCCAATCCCCAAAATAGCGCAGAACCGCCGAATATTTCCGAAAAGCGAACCTGCTTTCCGGCGCGCGCGTCTTGATATTCTGCCGTGATCGCGAAGATGGCCGCCATGATGGGTTGCAGCAGCAACCGGAATTGCATGGGGCCGGTCAGCCGGTCACCGAGGTTGTGCCAGGCTCTGAAGAACATATCTGCGATCAACGAGATCATCATATCAAAACGCCGGGTTTAGTTTCTGATCTGAAACGCAATAATACTCGCCGCACGAGCGATCCCGCGCCGCTCTTCAAACGCAAGCAAACGATGATTGGCGACCTGAAAAACCATCTCTTCTCCGAATCTGCGGCTCAGGCTGCCATATCCGCCAGCCGCGAAATAATCCATATGGTTGCGACCAGTCCGATCATGTAGCTTACGCCGACACGCGCGAGAGCCATCTGCATGTTCATCGGCCTGATCAGAAGTCTGTAGGCTGTCAGAACGGCACCGATAAACAGAAGCTGACCGGCCTCAACGCCGATATTGAACGTCAGGAGCGCAAGGGGCACGTCCGCACGGGGCAGGCCGACTTCCCTGAGCGCGCCCGCAAATCCGAACCCATGCAACAGACCAAAACTGAAAGCCACAATCCACGGGTAGTTCTGCGACAAACGTCTTTCGCCGGGCTTGCTCTTCAGAATCTCGCGGGCGACGAAGGCGATGCTCAGCGCAATTGTTGCTTCCACCGGCTTTTGCGGCAGGCTGAAATAGCCGAGCGAGGCGCCTGCCAGAGTTATGCTATGCGCCAGCGTGAAGGCTGTAACAGCTTTCATCAATTGCCACCGATTGTCGATGAGCAGGATCAGCGCCAGAACAAATAAGAGATGGTCGATGCCAGAGAGAATGTGATCCACGCCGAGGCGGAAGTAAGTCCGGGCAACCTCGCGGACGTCCTGATCGGAAGTTACGCGGAAGGCGGGAGCCTCCGGGGTCAGGCGCATGATCTCTTTCCTTCCGTCAAGAAATTCGATCCGCACCAGCACATCGGTCAAAGTTGCGCTCAGCCCATCAATTGCGATCTCGCCGCCGGTCAGGCCATTGTCGCACAGCGTGTTGTAATGCTCGACAAAAGCGGTGCCGTCGATAGCTTTGACCGGCTCGCCCAAGGTTTTGCACGAATCTGGAAGATGCGCATAGATGCCGAGCCGCATATCTCCCAGAGCGGGCACTTTCCAAAGCACGGCAAAATGGTTCACGGTTGTTTCACGCAGGTCCAGATATCCGGGCCGCAACTCATGCGCAGACAAAGCGGGCGGCGCCAGTATTTGGACTATCAGCAAGAGACACGTGAAAATGAGGGATCGCATCATTGCGCGATACCTTTTGATGGTTGGCTTTCGATCGTCACATGGTAGCGTTTGAGCATATCCTCGAGATGTGCTTTGCGCAGTTCGTTGCGCTTGTCGTTGCTCCACTCGAGCCGGACGGCTGCTTTAATGTTCTTGAGCTGCGGCAGTTCGCCATCAATGCGAAGGTGAACGCGCACGATATGCAAACCATAGCTCGATTTTATTGGCCCGCTCCATCGGCCCGGTTTAGCATCCAGAAGCGCTTTGGCGAATTCGTCGCCAAATACCTGCCCGATAGCGGTTGTGCTGCTCAGGGGCATTTCAGAAGGCAGCAACGTACTGTCGCCGAGCGAAGCGGGGTCAGAGGTTGCTTGTTCTGCCAATATTTTCAGGACCGCTGCAGCCGCGCTTTTGCCCCCGTCCTCATGACGTTGTTCGTCAATGAAGACGTGCTCGAAGGAGAATTTTGGTTCGGTGGCGAACAGTTCAGCGTGCGCCTTGAGATAGGCTTCGAGTTCCGTATCTGTCGGAACGGCGGAATCTGCATTTGCATCGTCCAGGAATTCCATTTTTGTGCGCAGGCGACGGCGGATCACTGCATCGTCTCTGTCAATTCCGAGGGCCATGGCCTCCCGGGCGTAAACTTCATCCCGGACATAGTCGTCAATCAGTTCCTTCAGTTCCGCGCCCGAGGGCGGACGCTGCCAGGTTCTGGCAAAGACTGTAATGAACTGATCGATCCTCCCGCTCGTGACGACAATATTATCGGGCTTTCCAGCTTTGCCAGCGCCGATCAGGCCGTAAACGCCAAATATGACGAGAGCGAGCGCGAGAAAATGAACGAGAGGTTCTTGGATAAACCGCCGAAGCACGTTGATAAACCTTGATCTGGGCATCTGGCCAAATTGTCCCGGCGGCTGATGCGGCAGCCGGGACATGGGCGGCTGACAGGCCTGTTACTTCGACGGCTCCGGCGTATACCAGATCGGCGAAGTATAGGCGCGTTCCGTGACGGTCATCTGGGTGCCCGGCAATGGCTTGGTGCTGTATCGTCTGGCGTCATATGCCGTCCAGCGCGGTGTCGGAATTTCAATGACCCGCGCATAGTAAAATGCCCGCTCTTTCGGATTGAATTGGGGATCCTGCCACACTTTGATAAGTTCCGGCGCCCCGATAGTATTTGTCCAGGTTGCGTTTTCTATATCGACTGTGCTGCCGACGGACGGCAATTTGCCATCCTGCCCCGGCTTGCGGTCGCCGCCCCAAACCACGTCATAGACCTGTTCGTGAGTTTCCCCTTTGGCATCGAGCCATCCCTTGACAATCTGAATACGGTCAAGGTTTGCCCCGATAGGGTCCTTGAGGGCCGCAACGAGGAAGGTGGCAGATTTGCCCTCAGGTGCATCCCGAAGATCGCCTCCCATCGGCACTCCCTTGCTGTAGCCGGCAACGGCGGGACTCCGGGTCTGCGCGTCGGCAGCGTCAAAGTCCCAGCCACCGAAGAACCGCACGACCATACGCGGCCCTGTCGTGGCATAGGTTTCCTTGCGTTCCATCGCATCCCAGATCGAAGCGCGGGTATTTTCATTAGCCCATACCGCTGCGTAACCGGAGGCGCTGACCTGCCAGTCCATTATCTTGATGCCGGTCTTTGGATTTCCCAGGAATGTCGAATGCAATCGCTCCGGACTCGGCTCCATGGACGCGGTTTTACCAAAGAAGTTATCTTCTTCCATGGCGGCAAGGCCAGTATGGGCGTCAGAACTGCCGATCAGACCAAACTTATACGGATTCGTGCCGAGCTGACTTTCCAGTTTAAGTCCGTTTTTCAGGGCCGATCGCGCATATTCGAATTCGAGCATTTCCGGCTTCTTGACCACAGTACCGTCGAGATTGCCAAAATCCCAACGTTCGAAATTTGCAAATTCATCGTTGGGCGAGAGCGCAGGGTGGGTTTCGCCGTCGCCCTTGGATTGCGTGGCCTCGACCAGCGGTTCCCATTTCGCGCGTTCTTCCACATAAGCCTTGTCGACTGGCTTGCCCGTGAACGATTCGATAACCGGGAACATCAATCCGTTGCTCAGATTGCCGTTGTGCGGGATGGCGAGGACATTTCCGCCGGTTTTGTCTTCATAGGCGGCCATCCATTTCCACAGATCGCGAGGATTGTCGCTGCCCCAGGGCTTCATTGTGACATAAGGCTCGACCTGGCTCGCCTTGTCGCCATTGTCGCGGAAAATGACGTTCCGATGCAGATTGTTGCCAGCCGTGGTCGATGTCCATTCATAACCGATGAAGGCTGTGAACCGGCCCGGCTCATTGAACTCTTCCGCTGCGGCGACATTATCCTGCCATGCTGTTTTGAAGGCGCGGGTTCCGGGGCTGTAGATAAGCTCTTTCGGGAAGGTTCCGTCGGTGAAGGAGAAAATCATCTGAATCGCAGCTTCACCGCCCTTGCCCGAATTCATCATGTCATACCATTTCTTGCCCTTGGGATTAGCCAGCATCTCCGGCTTGCCAGCCAGAAGATCGGGAAACATGCCCATATTGTCGGAATGGTCTGCGACAACAAGAAAGTCGAGCGGGCGAGACAATTTGACAGGCTGGCCGCTGGAGGAAATGACTTCTTCGCCGCGCGCAAAACGATAGGCCTCTCTGGGCCCAAGCTTGGCACCGAACAAGCCTGCGTCGAAGGATGCTGCCGTATGTAGATGCGTATCGCCAAAGAGCGGACGGGAGGGGAATGTCCGGCCAGCATAGGGAGAGTAGGGGGCCTTTTTCGGAAAAACTGCTTCAGCCCCGGCTTTGTCGAGGGTGCCGACGTCGGTTGCCGCTTCTTGGGCGATAGCCTGAGAACCCAACACGATACACGCCGGAAGAGCGATCAGCATCGCTGTGGCTTTAAACCGTTTCATTTTCAGCTCCTTGTGACTCGTGAATGGTTTTTCGGGGCAGGAACGTGTGCCTGGAGAACCCGCAAAGATGTGTTGATTTCAGCAAGAGTAGACACCTGCAGCACAGCGCCGGACCGTGCGGCGGGCAACGCCGGCCGCGCTGACCGGTGTCAGAGGACGCCCGACAACGGCCTGTGCGCTTGAAACGAATGCCAGCCTGTGATTGCCTGTCACATGTTCGCCGAATTTAAACACCAGCAGTACGAGGAGGCACGCCAATATCAGCCGGTGGGATCGAACAAGCAGGTTCACTGTACATCTCCTCAGGAAAATTGGCCGGTATTTCATCAGCGCCATCGAGCGTGCTAAGTTTGTGGATGCGCAGCCTTTTTGGCGCCCTCGGGCGCCTTGAAGCTGAAATCATCGCGCGCGAGCGCAGAGCCTGTCTTCAGGTCGCTGAGCGGGATGCGCTGGCGCTTACGATAATGTCCGGCATACCTTCGGGCAGTTTCTTCGCGATCGCCTCATCAGCTTTGGCCTGTAAACCGGCAGAAAGGCGTTTCACAAAAATTATTGTTGAAATACAGAGTGTTAAATTAGACGGCGCGAACGCGGCAAAAATTATATTTGGCCCCCAATAATTATAAAAATAATTTTTTGCCTGTTTGGATTGGCGCGAATTTTTCTTTGAACTCGATCGACCCAGCAGATCTTTACTTCCGATAAGTATCAATTTTGATATGCTGTTGTTAAACCGAAGATATGTCAATGACATAAATCAAGGCAACCCGGCTACCCGGGTGCAAGAATAGTCCTATGGGTTGTTTGCGCTGTTTCATGTCATAGTCGGTTTAAGTTTGTGATTTTTAATAAATAATTTTCTCAATTCCGCAGTGTATCTATTGCGTTTCGTTGCCGCGCGCGTCTCTGAGCGCGCATGCAAAATCTGCTTGATGTCGGCTATGGGGGCGAACATGCTTGACAAGAAAAAGACTCACAAAAACGAAGGTAAGGGCCAGAGTCAGACTTACGAGTTGAAACCCGCCATTCCGCCTGCGATATCAGAAGAATCTGCGCGTACGGTCTTTCGTTCGCGCGAGGAACGATTGCTCGCTGGCAAGGCGCTCCGGGACAAGACGCCGCGTAGCAGTCACGCCGAGTGGAAAGCCCATTCAAAGCGTCTCGATCCTGTCAAGATATTGGAGGAATCGAATAAGGATCGCTTGCCCGAACTGATCCCGATCCGCTATGGCCGCATGATGCGAAGCCCATTCACCTTCCTGCGCGGGGCGGCGAGCCTGATGGCTTACGATCTTTCCCAAACCCCGAACAACGGGGTTCACGTGCAGGTCTGCGGCGACTGCCATCTGATGAATTTTGGATTGTTCGCTACGCCGGAGCGAAATCTGATATTTGACATCAATGATTTTGATGAAACCTTGCCCGCTCCCTGGGAGTGGGATTTGAAGCGTCTTGCCGTCAGTTTTGTTGTCGCGGCCCGGTCCAGCAATCTTTCTGATGACAATGCACGCTCTGTCGTCTTGCAATGCGTCCGTTCATACCGGGAACATCTGCGTCAATATTCGAAGATGAACCCCCTTGAAGTCTGGTATGATTGTCTCGACGCGGAAAGACTCATCAGCATTGCGCCAGATGCCGAGGCCAGAAAAGCCCGCGAACAGGTGGCCGAGCAGGCGCGCACAAGGATCGGGGACTATCTCATTCCCAAGATCAGCACGCTTGTCGGAGGCCGCCGCCGTCTGGTCGACCAGCCGCCGATCCTGTTCCACGTGTTTGATGACGATACACGTTCGCGCATGGAAGAGGGCTTGGACGTTTATCGTCAATCTTTGCCGGACGAACGCCGCGTCTTGTGGGATCGCTACAGGCTCGAGGACTTCGCGGTCAAGGTTGTTGGCATCGGCAGCGTTGGCACGCGGTGTATGGTCGGTCTGTTCTTTTCCGCCGACAATCACACATTGCTGCTACAGATCAAGGAAGCGCGCAGATCCGTGCTTGAGCCTTATGTCGGCAAGAGCGTGTATGACAATCAGGGGCAGCGGGTTGTCATGGGCCAAAAGCTGATGCAGTCTTCGAGCGATATTTTTCTTGGCTGGGCCAGAGGCCGGAAGGGCTACGACTTTTATGTCCGGCAATTGCGGGACATGAAATTTTCTGCCCCTATCGAGGATCTGTCCGCACTGCAATTGAAGCGATATTCTGAATTATGCGGCTGGACCCTCGCGCGCGCTCATGCCAAATCCGGAGATGCCGCAATCATCAGCGGATATCTGGGCAAGTCGGATTCTTTCGATGAAGCGATCAGCGATTTTGCGAATGCCTATGCCGATCAGAACGAGCGCGATCACGCGGCGCTGGTCAAGGCCGTGAAATCGGGACGCGTCAAAGCGATTATTGAGGAAAATCTATAGCATGGCCTCATGAAATGCGTGTTGGGGATCGGAATCGTGCGCGCCCGGCTCAGGCACGGGCCGCAATCGGGATAAATTCGCCATGTTCAGTTTGCAGTCTATTTCGCTGGTTTGGATTGGCCCGGTAGCGCTGGCTCTTCTGATATTGGCGTCGGAGGCTGGGTATCAGCTCGGCAAGCGCGCGCTCTCAAGAGAGGGGCGCAGCATGCCGCTCATGACGACCGCGATTCTCGGGCTTTTGACACTGATGATCGGCTTTACCTTTTCCATGGCCCTGACGCGTCATGAGATCCGCCGTGAGGCGCTGGTGGCCGAAGCCAACGCCATTGGCACGACAGCATTGCGCGCCCGCCTGCTCCCGCCGCCGATAAATGCACAGAGCCTGCAGCTCTTGCGCGAATATCTGCAGACCCGGCTCGATCTGATCGACCACACGCCCACCGCGGCAGAAATTCAGGCTGCCGTGGATCATTCAAGCCTTATTCAGGAAAAGTTGTGGCAGGCGGCAAAGACAATCGCCGCCAAAGATAGTGCGATGGTGCCCGGCGGATTGTATATTCAGAGCCTCAATGAGATGATTGATGCGCAGGAGACAAGACTGACGGCGGTCAACAGTCGTCTTCCTGATTTCATCATTATAGGCTTATACATTCTCACCGCTGTAGCCAGCATGTTTACCGGTTATTCGGCCAGCATAGAGACGCGGCGTTCGGCGGTTCGGTTGCCGCTTTATGTCATGACGATCGGCATCTGGGCAGTGATTTTCTTGATTCAGGATATTGATCGGCCCGGAATGGGCGTTTTTCAGATCAGTCAGCAGCCCTTGCTGGATACCGCCGCCAGCATAGCGAGCTTCAAGGACTAGAGTTTTCGGCACCACGGCCCGCAGGCGACATTGCGGCGCGCGTGTCAGGGAAATGAGTGAGACACCGAGAATATCAGCGACGTCTGCCGCGAGGACGGAAGGCTTGAATTATGGGAAATCACGCGGGCAAACCCGCCCTCAATGGTCAGGTTGAGATTTTCCACAGGCGTGTAAGTCAGGTTGAGCGCGCTGCGGCCGGACAATACAGCGCCCGAACTGTAATTGTCAGGCAGATCCAGTTTCGTGACGCTTGCGAAAGCCGCCGAACTCCATTTCTCGCTCCAGGCCCAGCTGGCGACGATGGCGCTGTTCATGCCGGTGGCGCGCTCGGCATTTTCCGCGCCAAAAGCACCGGGCAAGGCGAGGTTGAACGCACTGGTGGGATTATTGATGCCGAGATATCCGGGTGCGTGATGAGCATATCCGGCCTGCAGAATGATATATGAATTGTCCTCCTGCGCATCATTGGGCAATGCATACCTTACGTAGCCCTGCATGGCGAAGCCCCAGAGAGGGGCAGGCTGCGATGAAAACGGCGTCAAAGCTGCATTAGAGAAGGTTGTCTCATGTGTGGCAGCGCTGCCGATGAACTGCCAGTCGCCCGCGGAATATCTGTAGCGCCCGATCAGGTCAGGCACGGCAAGTCCGCCATAACCAGATACAGTCGCGCGCCGGAAGGAGGGGTCTTCCAGTGCAAAAGTCAGGGTGCTGTTCGTCGTGGGGCGGAACACATAGGCCATCTGGGCAGGCGATTGAGTTGGGGTGAGTGCTCGGAATGAGAATTCCGAGGCCTGCCAGCCATCATAAAATGAGGTTTCTATGCCGAAGGTCGCGCTTCCCAGAGAAATAGAGGCGGAGGTTATCGAAACATTTTTGTTCTGATCGCCTTCAAAGCCCAGACGTGTGATCAAATCGCCATATTCCGTTTGGGCATAATGAGTAAAGTCAACGCCGGCCGTCAGGGCAAATTGCAGGTTGGTGATGCGGCCGGGCTTGGTCAGGCGCGAGCCTTTGCTCGTGACCTCGGTAAATTCAGGTCCGGACGCAAAACTGCCGCCAATGAGAACGCAGCCGGAGCCGGGGATATAAAATCCTGAGCCGGCAGCGGCGTCCGAATTGTCTGCGCTTTCGGAATTATCGTCCCCGGAATTATCCTCTTCGTCGGCCTTGTTTTCAGCGTCGAGCTGCGACTGCGGTGTATCGAAGGCTTCCGCTTCCGGTGGTGTCCACGGGCAGGCCTGCAAAGAAGCTCTCCCCGGAGCCTGATGGCTGAGCGGTTTCGCCAACGAGGCAACTGGCATGCAAACCAGATAACTCAGGCAGACTGTCGCCAACGACAATGCTGCAATCTTAGGGTGCGCGCCCTCAAGGCCCCGTGGTGGGCGTCTGAAGCTAGCCGAGAAATTCAGAATATACCGGCATTTACGTTTATATTTTTGAGAAGGGCTGCGATGATTTCGTTGGAATAAACCCGTCATTCGCAATGCCCAAATTATGACTTATCAAAAATAGAATATGACTCAAAATATGAAGGCGCGTCAATTTTGCGTCCGCTCCGCTGTTTCGGCAAGATCGATTTTTCTCGCATGTTATGATTATGCGATGTCTTATGCCGGTAAGACGCGAGTTATGATGAGGTTCTGATTGACGGAGACAGTATCATTTCGGAAACAGCAAGGTTAACGCGATGCGCACGCCCCATTTTGGCCCGCCAGTCGGCGACGCGATAAAATATTTGCCGCCGACGCTTGCGCTCATGGCTTGCTCGCCAACCTTGAACACCTGGGAAACACCAAAATTTGCCGGCACCAGCCAGCTATGTTTGACCCAGTCGTACGAGGCCTCCAGATTCGCATTCAACGACGTGCCATGACCTAAGGAATAGGCCAGAAAAGGCTGCATGAAGGATTTGTTCACTTCCTGACGCGAACTATCCCCGGCAAAAGACCAGATATGATTACCCAATGCGCCGATTGTCCAGGGACCAACCTGAGTGAGGACAACGGCGGTCGGGCCTGCGCCCCATTTTTCTGTTCCGATCATCGAGTTGGTTGCTGTTGGCAGCAGAAAGACTGGCCCAACGCCCCAGATCAAGCCGCCGGAAGTCGGCTTCGACGGCGAGAAAAACAGACTCTGCGTTGTGTCGCCAAGGCCACCCTGATATGCAGGCCCGATCCGTTCTTGATAAACGACCGGTACGATTGTGCGGGAGATCAGATTCCAATCTTCATTCAGTTTTATGGGAATGACCGGTTGGAAATTAAATGTGGAGGCAAATCCGTTTTTTGCAGGGCCGCCGCCCCAGTCCAGATTTTCCTGAAACGGTACGCTGATCATAGCGGCAATCGGATTCGCCAGCTTTTTGGCCAATTCGTCAGCGGATTGAGCCCAAACAGAAGAACTGATCGCAACAGCTGAGATTGCACCAACAATCAACGCCTTCATTGTGCGTTTCGTGTCAATGAAAACAACGATTTTTTGCGCAAATTTCGGAAAAAACCGGTCAAAAAGTTGCTCGGACTTCATGTATCCCTCCAAACAATGCTTAAAAATCAGGAAAAATATCGCTTTTCAAAAAAACAAATATCTCGAATCTAAGATGAGAATTTATCGCACACGGATTCGGTATTCCCAATAGTCATTCATTAGAAATTGCCCTGTTTATATTGGTATCACGCTTTTCCGGATTTGCGAAATAGCGGGATTATTCAACGGCTCACGACCTGAGGTGGAGGGGCCGGCCAGCACCATAAACCGCATCTGGCCTTTGAAGTCCGTGCCGGAGGGCAGAATATGGTTGTGGAGGGCCGATGAAATCGTAATTGTGCGACGGAGCTGGGGCCGCCGCCCCGAACATTGTGGCGGTGAGCACAATATTTCGGGGTTTTAGCCGAGAGTTGGCAATGTCCCGGCGTTCAAGGCGCAAGGGCATTGTCAGACGAAGCTGAATGTAATGAAAACAGATGCGTAACTGAAGCCCAGCCGCCGACAACGAGTCCGGCTTTATAAGCAGACCCGGCAAAGTTCAGGATCGCGACACGTGCTCGCAGCATTCAGGCTGTTGCGGGGCCAATGATCGAACTGATTTCCGTGACTTTATTTGCTGGAAAGCCGCCGCGTCTTGCGTGCTCAAGAACGACTTCGGCGCTATCGGCTTCGTGGACGCAGTAAACCTTGTCGCCGGCGACATAGCTCGTGATCCAGCGGTAGGGAACCCCCAGTCCGGCGACAACTTCATTCGACTTCGCAGAAATGGCCTTCAGTTCACTTGCGCTAAATTTGTCGGCACCCGGAATTTCGCGCTCGATAATATATGTTGGCATTGGTTGATCTCCCCTTGGAAAGGACAGCGTTAAACAAACCAACGACCATGTGACCGGACATTTTGCGGCCCAATGGAGGGTGCAAGTTCACGTGTTCATTTTCGTATCACGGAGTTCCTGCTACGTCCAATATTTATGTGTCCTAAGAATGATATATTAAAATATCCGTGAAAGCCGGCTTTTTTATCCAACGTGTGCCGACGCCTTTAAAAATTTATATCTTCGCCTGCAGCGACTTGAGTTGGGACCAGAACGCGTCTTCTGCAGGCCCGGGAGAACTTTGCAGCCGGACAGCCTGAACCAGCAACTGACAATCGGGTAGGGTTTCCGACAGATCGACCAGCCTGCCGGCTGAAATCCGCTCCAGCGCCAGAGATGCGGGTACCCATGCCACCGCTACACCCGCCGAAGCCATTTCAAGCGCAGCCAACGTCAGCGCCGTCTCTACCATGGGCACCGCCGCCAGCGGCTGCAGCAGCGGCATGATCTTGCGCTCCATGACTTTCCCAAAAAATACGTCGGCGGGGTAGGCGACATAGGGGATATCGAGCGTATCCACGCTTGTGCTGAAGTCTGTGTTCAGCTTTTTGGCAAAAACCGGTATCAGGCGGTCAGTCCCGATATTTATCGTTTCAAGGTAGTCAAAGCTCAGTTCGTCGGTCTCGTCCGGCAGGTGATAGACGATGGCGACATCCGCTTGACGGGAAAGCAACAAGCCAAAACATTCGTCCAGATTGGCAGAGCGCAGGCGGACATAGATGTTTTCGCCGCGATTTTGCATGCCCTGAATGATCGACGGCGTCAGCGACGATGTCAGCGAATGCTGGCTGGCGATAACAATCTTGTTGCTGGTAATGCGGTCCCCTCGGCGCAGATCGACAACCAATTGGCGCAGCGCCGCAGCTAGCTGCGTAATTTGTTCGCTTTGCGCCAGTGTCGTGGCTTTCAGTTGCACCGGCTTGCGGCTTCTGTCGAACAATTCGACGCCGATATGATCCTCTATCTGCTGAATGCGCCGGGAAAAGGCGGACTGCGTCAGCAACCGGCGTTCGGCGGCGCCGCTGAAGGAACCGGTTTCGGCTATCGCCAAAATATCTTCGAGCCATTCAAGGCGCATTTTGCCCTCTAAGTTGCATTTTGTGCATTATGTTTCACTTATTTCGAATTTGCCAATCAAAAAACTTAAGTTCAATAATTGATTTATGCAAATTACGCCAAGGAGTTCACATGCACCTCGCCCGCTTTCCCCGCGTCTTTCTGGCCCATCTGCCGACCCCGCTGGAAAAGCTGGATCGCCTGTCGAAGGAATTGGGCGGGCCGGAACTCTGGATCAAGCGCGACGATTGCACGGGCTTGTCGACAGGCGGGAACAAAACCCGCAAGCTTGAATTCCTGATGGCCGAAGCTCTGGCCATGGGCGCCGATACGGTGATCACTCAAGGAGCGACGCAGTCCAACCACGCCCGCCAGACCGCAGCTTTCGCGGCCAAGCTTGGCATGGCCTGCCACATCCTGCTGGAAGATCGCACCGGTTCAAACGATGCCAATTATAACACCAATGGCAACGTGCTGCTGGATCATCTGCACGGAGCCACAACATCCAAGCGCGCCGGTAATACGGATATGCAGGCCGCAATGGAGGCTGTCGCCGCACAACTCAGCGCCGAGGGCCGGAAGGTCTATATCATTCCGGGCGGCGGCTCGAATGCCACGGGCGCGCTTGGTTATGTCAATTGCGCCTTTGAACTGGTTTCGCAGGCCAATGACCGCGGGCTGGTGATCGACCATATTGTTACGGCGACCGGAAGCGCGGGGACGCAGGCCGGATTGATCACCGGACTGAAGGCGATCAATTCCGGCATTCCGCTGACCGGCATCGGCGTACGCGCGCCCAAGGAGAAGCAGGAGCAGAGCGTATATAATCTGGCGCTCAAGACTGCCGAGAAGCTGGGCTGCCCTGATGTGGTGTCGCGCAGCGACGTGGTTGCAGATAGCAATTATGTTGGTGCGGGCTATGGCATTCCCCGCGAAGATACTTTGGAGGCGATCCGCATGTTTGCGCAACTGGAAGGTTTGCTTCTGGATCCGGTTTATTCGGGTAAGGGTGCGGCCGGCCTGATCGATTATTGCCGGAAGGGCAAGTTTAAGAAGGGCGAACGCGTGGTTTTCCTGCATACTGGCGGATCGGCGGCTCTGTTTGGGTATGATGCCGTTTTTGCTGAAGCCAACAAAGCCTTGATTGTGGAGTAGGGCATGTCCCGAGCGCGGTTCACCGGCAATTTCACGCAACAGCCTCCGATCCCGGAGGAGGGCATCGCGGCTGCAGATGCGGTGATGCACTCGGGCCGGCTGCACCGCTACAATATGGTGGGCGGTGAAGAGAGCGAGGCGATGGCTCTGGAGCGCGAATATGCTGCCTGGCAGGGCGCGCGTTATTGCCTCGCCGTGGCCTCGGGCGGGCAGGCGATGCAGATTGCGCTGCGGGCTGCCGGTGTTCAGCCCGGCACCCCCGTGCTGACCAATGCCTTCACTCTGGCGCCGGTGCCGGGTGCGGTCGCCGCGGTCGGCGCAAAGTCTGTCCTCGTGGAGATTACGCAGGATCTCGTGATCGATCTCGACGATCTGGGTGCTAAGGCCCGCCAGACCGGAGCCCGTCACCTGCTGTTGTCACATATGCGCGGTCACTTGTGTGACATGGATCGTCTGGCGCAGCTCGCGGCAAGCCTTAATCTGACGGTGATCGAAGATTGCGCACATACGATGGGCGCAAAATGGAATGGTCGCCGATCGGGTTCCTTTGGGTTGGCAGGGTGCTTCAGCACCCAGACCTACAAGCATATGAATTCGGGGGAGGGCGGTCTGTTGACCTCTGACGACGCCGATTTCATGGCCCGCGCCACGATTCTTTCCGGGTCCTACATGTTTTATGATCGGCATGGTGCTGGCCCCGCGCCTGATACTTTTGCCCAGATCCGTCTGGAAACACCCAACACTTCGGCGCGCATGGACAATCTGCGCGCGGCGCTTCTGCGCCCTCAGTTGAGGACGATAGAAGAACGCATCCGTGCATGGAATGCGCGGCATGACTATCTGGCGCAACGTCTTGCTACATGCCAAGCGATCCGAATGCCGAACCGTCCCGCGGCTGAAAGCTATGTCGGTTCGTCAATCCAGTTTCTGATCCCGGGCATTTCCGCCGCAACCGCGCGCGACATTGTTGCGCGTCTGGCATCCGTCGGCGTTGAGGTGAAGTGGTTTGGTGCCGAGCAGCCAGCGGGCTTCACATCCACCCATCACAGCTGGCGTTATAATGCGCCGCAGAGCCTGCCCCGGACCGATGCCATTCTCTCCGGCCTTTTTGATATGCGCCTGCCCCTGACGTTCAGCCTTGAGGATTGCGCCCTGATTGCGGACCATATTCTGGACACGGTCGGCGCTCTTGCTGTTCGGAGCGTCGCATGATGCGGCGTGTCGGCATATTGGGGGGGATGGGGCCGGAAGCGACGATTCTGATCATGCAGAAGATTCTGGCGCGCGTACAGGCGAAGGACGATGCCGACCACATTCCTCTTGTCGTCGATCAAAACCCGCAGGTGCCATCGCGCATCCGGCACCTGATCGAAGGAACAGGCGAAGATCCGGGCCCGGTTCTCGCCGATATGGCCCGCCGTCTTGTCGCTGCGGGAGCCCAGGCTCTGGCGATGTCCTGCAACACCGCACATCACTATGCCCCGGCCATAAGGGCCGCAGTCAAAGTACCCTTTCTGGACATGGTTGAGAACTCGGTCGCCCATGCGGCTGAACTGACTGGCGAGAATAAGGTTGTCGGAATTCTTGCTTCACCCGCCGTCAGAAAGGTCGGCCTGTTCGATGCGCCCCTGTCCCGGATGGGGTTAACCGGGCTGTACGCCAAAGATGAGCCGGCGATGCTGGCGGCAATCCGCCAGATCAAGGCGGAAGGCCCGCAGCCCATGGCGCGCCGCACGCTGATGGTCGCCTCTGAAGAGCTGCTGAGCCGCGGCGCCATGGTTCAGATGATCGCATGTACAGAATTTTCGCTGATTGCCGGGTCAGTATCCGAGGGCGCTGTAACCTTCGATACCCTCGACCGATTGGTCGAAGCCATCTTTACCTTTGCCACCGGGGAGAATCGCGCAACAAGGACCTAAAACAAAATTATTTGATTAAAAACAAGAGCTTAAATGCCAAAGATAAACCTAGGAGGAAACAATATGAATAATATATTCCGAAAAATGACAATCGGGGCTGCCGTTCTGGCCCTGTCCGCGACAGCCGCTTATGCAGAAACCATGGTCATCGCCACCTTTAGCGATCCCACGCCGATGAACGCTGCCCGTGCGACGCACGAGTTTGAGAAGGCCACAGGCTGGAAAATCGAATGGCGTAAGTTCGACTCAGGCTCGGATGTGATCGCAGCCATGGCCTCGGGCGATGTCAAGGTTGGTGAACTGGGCTCGTCGCCGTTGACGATTGCGGCCAGTCAGGGCGTTGACCTGCAGATGTTCATGTTTTCCTATGCGATCGGTGACTCGGAGAGTCTGATTGCTCGCAACGGTTCTGGAATCAAGTCGCTCAACGACCTGAAAGGCAAGCGTGTTGCTGTGCCGGTGGGTTCGACTTCGCATTTCTCTTTGATCGGGGCTATTACCCACGCCGGTCTCAAGGAAAACGATGTGACCATCATGTCGATGAAGCCGGATCAGATTGCGGCTGCCTGGGGACAGGGCGTGATCGACGCGGCCTTTATCTGGCCGCCGGTTCAGACCGAAATTCTCAAGACCGGCACCCGGATTGTCAGCGCCAATCAAACGGCGGAATGGGGTTATCCGACCTTTAATGCATGGGTTGCCGACAAAAAGTTCGCCGAAGGCCATAAGAAGGAAATGGTGGCTTTTGCCAAGGCAATGGACGCTGCAAATGAGGCCTATCTCAAAAATCCTGCGGCCTGGACTGCCGATAATGCCAGCGTGAAAGCCATTGCCAGCGTCACCGGCGCCGCGCCCGATCAGATTCCCGATATTCTGAAGGGTTATACGTTCATTCCGCTGAAAGAGCAGTTGAGCGCCAAGTGGCTGGGCAGTTCTGCCACTATGCTCAAAAAGACGGCCGATTTTCTCAAGGCAAATGGCCGGATTGACACTGTGGCGAGCGATTATTCGCGCTTCGTGAACATGTCCATTGCGGAAGAAGCTGTGAAATAAGTCAACGAAGTCCTGCCCGAGCTAATTCGGGCAGGACGCCGGAACTCTCAAGGAGATGCGCATGGCGTTGATTATTGATAACGTATCGGTAGTTTATCCGGCAGCCGACAGGCGCCCGCCCGTTAATGCTTTAAGCCAGATAAACCTCACCATCCAGGATGGGGAATTTGTCGTCGCGCTTGGGGCATCGGGCTGCGGAAAATCCTCGCTGCTTAATCTCATCGCGGGGTTTCTGGCCCCGACATCGGGAAGCCTGATGTTGGATGGCCGAATGGTTTCGGGCCCCGGAGCGGATCGGGCCGTCGTCTTTCAGAAGCACGCGCTCCTGCCATGGCTCAATGTGCTCGACAATGTTGCTTTTGGATTGCAGATTCAGGGCATAAGCAAAGCGAAGCGCTATGAGGCTGCGAACAAGTTTGTCGGGCTTCTGGGGCTTGATGGCTTTCAGAACGCTCCGGTATATAAGCTGTCTGGCGGCATGCAGCAGCGCGTCGGAATTGCCCGTGCTCTTTCCTGCGACCCTAAGATTTTGCTGATGGACGAGCCGCTTGGCGCGCTGGATGCCCTGACGCGCGAAAAGGCTCAGGAGCTGATTCTCAATATCTGGAACAATACCCAGAAATCTGTATTTTTTATCACGCATAGCGTCGAAGAGGCGCTGTTCATGGGAACGAAACTGGTTGTCATGTCGCCGCGTCCTGGCCGCATCACCCATATGTTCGACCTGCCGTTTTCGCGAAAGTTTCTCGATGGCGCGCCGGCGCGTCAGGTCAAGGCGTCACAGGAATTCATCCGGCTTCGGGAAGACGTTCTGAAAATTATTTTTGCCGACGAGGAGGCCGCAGCATGACGCACCAGACTTCCCCACCGTCACGCGCTTCGGAAGGTATTATTGCCCGCCTTTCCCGGGCGCGGCCAACCAGACCGGGCGAGATTTACGGCGTACCGGGCCAGGGAAATACGCTCTGGCTTTCAGCAGGCTCGATTGCACTGTTCTTTTTTGTCTGGTGGCTCGTGACGACCATGGGCTGGGTTCAGCCTCTGTTCGTGCCACCGCCGCTGGTGATCGCGAAAAAATTCATTTCGATCTGGAATGTCGGGTTCACCGGCACGCCGTTTCTCGATCATCTCGCAATTTCGACCGTACGGGTGTTCGGCGCCTTCCTTCTGGCTTGTGTGGTTGGGCTTCCGCTCGGGCTCGCCATGGGTATGAGCCCGGTTATCCGCGGCATCTTCGACCCGCCGATCGAGTTTTATCGCCCGATCCCGCCGCTTGCCTATCTGCCCCTGATGATCATCTGGTTCGGGATCGGTGAGACATCGAAGATTTTGCTGATCTTCCTTTCGGTTTTTGCTCCTGTAGCCTTGGGTGCGCGATCGGGAGTGAAATCCGCAGCGATCGAACAGATCCACGCGGCCTATTCCTTCGGGGCCACCAGATGGCAGGTCATGCGCTATGTCATTATGCCTTCCGCCCTGCCGGAAATCCTGACAGCCATGCGGATTGGTATCGGCTTTGGCTGGACCACGCTGGTCGCCGCGGAAATGGTCGCTGCCACGAAGGGTCTTGGCTATATGGTTCTGTCGGCCAGTCAATTCCTGCAAACCCCTGTCGTCATCATGGGGATATTCGTCATCGCCATTATCGCCTTCGCCTTCGACCTTCTGATGCGTTTTGTCGAGCGTCGCCTCGTGCCTTGGAAGGGCAGGATGTAATCTGAAAGCCAAAGCCATGAAATATCTGAAAAAAGCCGGTCGATCCGCCGAATCGGATCAAGGAGACGTGCGCGCGATTGTTGAAAAGATGCTGGCGGAGATTGCCGCAGGCGGCGAGAGCGTCGCGCGCAAACTTGCGATGGAGCTCGACAAGTGGAATGGCGAGATTCTTGTCTCGCCCGAAGCACGCAAGGCTGCGGCTGCGCTGGTGCCGGAGAAGCTGAAAGCCGATATCCGCTTCGCCCATGACAATGTGCGCCGGTTTGCCGAAGCGCAGCGCGCAACGATTACGGATTGTGCTGTAGAGATATTGCCCGGACTTATCGCCGGACAGAGGCAGATCCCGGTTTCGGCGGCAGGGTGTTACGTGCCGGGAGGGCGCTATAGCCATGTGGCGAGCGCGATCATGACAATCACCACCGCCAAGGTCGCGGGTGTTCCGCATATAGCGGCCTGCTCGCCGCCGCGTGCCGGGGTAGGAATTCCGCCCGCGATCATCTATGCGATGGATCTGTGCGGCGCGGACATGATCCTGAATATGGGCGGCGTACAGGGCATAGCTGCCATGGCGAACGGGCTGTTTGGCCTGCCCAAGGCCGACATTCTGGTCGGGCCGGGCAATCAATATGTCGCGGAGGCCAAGCGCATTCTTTACGGCCACGTCGGCATCGATATGTTTGCCGGCCCGACTGACAGCATGGTTGTCGCCGACAGCAGTGCCGATGCGGAAATGGTCGCCAGCGATCTGGTCGGGCAGGCCGAGCATGGCTACAACTCGCCGGTCTGGCTCGTGACCACTGATGCGGGCCTTGCAGAGCGGGTTATGCAGCTTGTTCCGGCATTGATTGATACTCTGCCCGCATTGAACCGAGACAGCGCCCGCGCGGCATGGGCCGATTATGCGGAAGTTGTCCTTTGTGAGAGCGCCGAGGAAATGGCGGCCGTTGCGGATCGATATGCGCCGGAGCACCTGCACGTGCAGGCCAGAGATCTTGACTGGTGGCTCCAGCGCTTGCGCGCCTATGGCTCGCTGTTTCTGGGCGAGGAAACGACGGTCGCCTTCGGCGATAAGGCGTCCGGCCCCAATCATGTGCTGCCGACATCGGGTGCGGCGCGTTATACCGGCGGGCTATCCGTACATAAATTCATGAAAACTGTGACATGGCAGCGGGCGACACGCGCTGCCGCCCGGCCTCTGGCTGAAGCGACAGCAAGAATTTCCCGCCTCGAAGGCATGGAGGGGCATGCCCGGTCAGCCGATATCCGGCTTGCCAAGTTCTTCCCCGATGAGGTGTTTGACCTGAGTGCTGCCGATTTGCCGGCTTGATGGAACGCTGGTGGCGGATGACCGGCCCGGCGCAAGCCGGGCAGGGGGCGGAAGTCTCAGACAGATGCGCTGAGACGCATTTCCTAATCTAAGCATTTCTTAAATTGCGATTGACAGGCAGCGTATTGTCTATCTAAATATTGCTTAGATAAACAATACGAGAAATAAAATCATGAATAGACATGTTCTGGCTTTAAGTCTTGCGCTCGTTTCTGCAGCGCCTGATCGTGTTATGGCAAATGATGCTAGTAAAAATATACGCGTCAATATATCGGATATTCGTAATACTTCTGGAGATATCGAGTGCTTGTTATTTGATTCTGCCGATGGATTTCCTGAAGATACAAGCAGAGCTTACAGAGTTTTGCATGTCGGCATCGATGCAGATCGCGCTGTCTGCGAATTCAAAAATGTCGCTCCGGGGACTTATGCCGTGATCGTCCTGCATGATGAGAATGGAAATAAGAAGTTGGACAAAAACCTGTTGGGCATACCGCAGGAGGGCTATATGGCCTCAAACAATGAACGCCCGCTTCTCTCGCCGCCCCGATTCAGGGAAGCTTCTTTCACCTTCAACGGGAATGACCTGACCACCCTCAAAATCGGCATGCGGTACTGATCATGGATAATCTGAAAAACAAGACCGCGCTGGTAACCGGGGCCTCTTCGGGCATAGGACTAGCCATCGCCCGCAGGCTTGCCGCCGAAGGTGTCAATCTGGTTCTGGTTGCGCGTTCGCAAGCAGTTCTCATGCGGCTTGCCGATGACCTGACGACGCAGCACGGCATATGTTCAACCGTTGTGGCGCTCGATCTGGCGCAGCCGGATTGCGGCCGCAATTTGCTGCAGGAACTCGATTCCAGAAAAATTTCTATCGATATTCTGGTGAACAATGCGGGTTTTGGGACATATGGCCCGTTTGAGACGCTCTCACCTGAAGCGGAGCAGAATGAGATTGCCGTCAATATTTCGGCGCTGGTCAGTCTCGCTCATGCCTTTATTCCCGGCATGCTTGAGCGCGGTGCGGGGTGGGTGCTGAATCTGGCGTCAGTTGCGGCTTTCCAGCCCGGTCCCTATCTGGCCGTTTATGCAGCGAGCAAGGCGTTTGTGCTCAGCTTCAGCGAAGCGCTGTGGGCTGAATATCGGGGGCGGGGCGTGCATGTTGTCGCGCTCTGTCCCGGACCTGTGGATACTCCGTTTATTGATAAGCTCGGGAATGAATCAGTGCGTGAAACATCTGTTTTCTCGCAAAGCGTTTCTGCTGATTACGTGGCCGGGCAGGCGCTCAAGGCTCTTCGCGGAACGGCGCCAACCCGTATAGCGGGATTCAAAAATTGGCTTATGGCCAATTCTGTCCGCTTTGCGCCAAGACGTCTGGTTGCAAACAGCAGCGCAAAAATGCTCAGGCCTCCGCGGTAGGGAACTTTTGTAACCGGCCTGATAAACGGTAAGAGAATGAACAAGAAGCTCAGTTATCATCACGGCGATCTGAAGCGGACGCTCATCGATGTCAGCCTGAAGGTTGTCGAAGAGCACGGTGTCGGCCATCTCAACCTCAGAGAGCTGGCAAAGCGGGCAGGGGTGTCATCCGGCGCGCCCTATCATCATTTTGCGGATCGTTCGGCTTTGCTTTCAACTATTGCCAGAGAAGGCTTCGAGAGGCTCGAATCCGCCATGCTGCGCCACCTCAGCTCTGAGACAGGAGACGCCGGCGCCAGATTGGAGGCGCTTGGGCGCGCTTATGTACTGTTTGCCTTGTCTCATCCGGGACATTTTAAAGTGATGTTTCGCGGCGACGTGCACGACCGGGCAGATCTTGCGCTCTCAAGATCGGGCGAGCGCGCCTTTCAATTATTGCGTGACGCCGTTTGCGAATGTCAAAATTCAGGCGTTGCTCCGAAGGGCGATCCAGAGCCGTATGTGCTTCACGCCTGGGCAACCGTGCATGGGCTGGCAGAGCTTCTGGTCGACGGTGGCTTGAAAAATATATCAATAGATGCCGATCGGTTGCCCGGGGTCATAACCGGCCTGACCCGGAGCATGTTCGGCGCGCTGGCCGACGCGGACGTTGCAAAATCCGCCGACACACATGCGTGAGCCGGTCCTGCATTGAATATGAGACGATCGCAATAGTGTGAAATCCGGGTTCCGGAATCTTGCTTTGCAAATAGTGCGCGGGTGATTAAAGCTGCTGCAGGTTTAACTTAACAGGACATTTCAATGCTGCGCATCGCCTTGATCATGGCTCTGCTTTTTCCTCTGCAGGCCTTTGCCCAGACCATGCAACATCACCACATGATGGCGATGCCAGCCACGCTGCCCACTGAGTCCGGCCAGAGCGCTTTTGCCGCGATTCAGGAAATTGTCGGGATATTGGAAGCCGATCCAAAAACGGACTGGAGCAAAGTCAATATCGAAGCCCTGCGGCAGCATCTCATTGATATGGACAATGTCACCCTGCGTGCAGACGTGAAAAGCGAACCTGTCGAAGGCGGAATGCGGTTTGTCGTCTCCGGCGTCGGCCCGGTAAAGGATTCGATTCAGCGCATGGTGCTCGCCCATGCTGCGACGATGAACGGTGTCGACCGCTGGCAGTTTACAGCAAAAGAAACGGATACCGGGGCAGTTCTGACCGTGATTCCACCGGCAAAAGACGTCAATAAATTGCACGGACTCGGCTTTATTGGCGTGCTCGCGCAAGGCATGCATCATCAGCAGCATCATTTGATGCTCGCGCTGGGGCACGATCCGCATCAATGAGCGTAGTTGGCCGGGCAGCGGCAAAAGCAGCTTTTTGGCAGCCAGCGGATAACCGGACTTCCTGTTCCGGGGCCGGTTGACCCATATCGTCAATGATGCACAGATAGGCCATTATGTCCGTCTCTGGCGCCGGGAAGTGGGGAAACATCATGGCTGAAGCAATTTCTGGCAAGGTGATGATCATCACCGGCGCCAGTTCGGGTATTGGCCGGGCCGCCGCTCGTTTATTTGCATCCAATGGCGCAAAACTCGTTCTTGTTGCACGCTCTGCCGAGAAGCTTGCGGCTCTTTCGCGCGAACTTGGCACGGAAACGCTCATCATTCCGGCGGACCTGACCAAGCCCGCCGATGTCGAATCGGTGATCGCCCGGACTGAACGTGCGTTCGGCCAGATTGATATTCTTTTTGCCAATGCGGGCTCTTATATTTCCGGCAATGTCGCGGAGGGTAACGCCGACGCGTGGGACCGGATGATCGAACTCAATGTGAATGCGGTTTTCCGGTTGGTGCGCGCCGCGTTGCTCGGCATGATCAGTCGGAAATCCGGCGATATCGTCATCACTTCTTCAATTTCCGGTCATCAGGCTATCCACTGGGAGCCGGTCTATTCTGCCACCAAACACGCCGTGCAATCGTTCACGCACGGTGTACGCCGTCAGGTTGCGCCGCATAACGTCAGGATTGGCTCGCTTGCTCCCGGCATGGTGTTGAACGAACTCTGGGGCATCACTGATCCAAAGGAAATCGACCGCCTCGTCAGCGAGCACAAGGGACTCCGGTCTGAAGATGTCGCCGAGGCTCTGCTCTTCATGCTGACCCGTCCGGCGCATGTCGCCATTCGTGATCTTGTCATTCTGCCGCAGAATCAGGATCTGTGAACGTCAGCCGGATGGTTTGTGTCTTGCTGCGAATTCAGGTGAACACGTCCGGCGCGGATGATGGCCGGACGTGGTCGGTTCACGGCTGAGCGTAGGGCGTGAGCGCAATCAGTTCACCGCGCGTATGCGGGCCGCCGGTAAAGGCGCCGCCGTCCGTGACCACATAAAGCGTGCCTTGATCGTGTTCGCTACGTCCGAATGCCGCATCCGTTGCGCCTATGATGTGCTGCCTTGCGTCGGCGACAATTGTCCTTGTGCCGTCAGGCGCGATCCGCACCAATGTGTTGTAGGGATGCGTGGTGATGAAGAGCGATCCATCCTTGCCAATGGCGAAATCGTCACCCGGAATGCCAGTTCCGACGATAGCCGGAGGATCGAAGCGTCCGTCGGATTCAAGCGAGAACTTCAGGACTGACGTCGAGTCCGAAACGGTTACGAACATGTCGCGATCATGAAACCGGAGGCCGTTCGCGCCCGGAGCGAGGGCGATGAAAGGACGCGCGGAGAGGATTTTGTTCTCGATGACATGCTCGGCCTGCCCCGTACGCGGATCAACCCGCCAGATCAGCCCCAGCGCGCTATCCGACGAATAGAGCATGCCGTCCGGGCCGAAATCCAGCCCGTTCGGCCAGGCACCGGGCGGGAGTTGCGTCATGAACTTGGCCTCGCCGTCCGGCAGAATACTCCAGATGCCCGGAGTGCGGCCATTGCTGGCCATGTAGATGGTTCCATCGGCCGCAATTGCGAAAGCGCCGGCCGTCGATCCCTTTGGCAGGTTCAGGATCACGCGCTCGGAACCGTCCGAACTGCGCGCGATCACTTGTCCGCGGGCGTTCCGGTAATAATCACTGACTGAGAAATCCAGATCGCGGTTGGCCGCGAGATAAAGCGTGCCGTCCGCACCGGCGCGCACGCTCTCGAACCAGACGCCCTCGTCATAGGTTTTGATGACGCGCGCCGGGATGGGCTGATAGGGCAGGCTGTCGGCCTTTGGCAGGCTGAGAACCTTTAAACCGAGAGGCTGGCAAAGAGCGACGCCGATCGATGCAGCGACAATCGTCGCAGGAACCGGCCAATATCGGGCAGGGCCGCGGATGGTCAAGGTTATGAGGACCGCGATAGCGATAAAGACAGAGAGGCTTGCGACAAAAAATGCCAGAAACGGAACGAAGACGGCAGTAAGAAGACCCAGTCCGGCAAATCCGGAAAGTGTCGCCGCAATGCCGCGCGCCCATGAAGCCGCGCCCGAACTGCTCCGCAGTGCTTTGATTGCCCTCGGCGGGAGAAGGATCGCCAGCCCCAGAAGCAGCGTGCTTGTTCCGGCGAAAATCTGCAAGGTATAGGTGAGTATATTCATCTGAAACTCCGGTAGCTTGCTAATGAAACGAATAAAGTAAGATATCAGTAGCTTCCTACTATTATAGATATGAAGCTAAGAAATAGGCGTAGATAAAGATTTATTCTAAATTTCGTCCAGATTCTTCTCGATCCGGCTTAATGATCGCATGAATATTTTGCGTTCTTCATCCGTAAAGCCCCGGAACATCTGCGCCACCAAGGCATCGCCGGCATCGCAGAATTCCTTTGAAGCGCAAAGCTGACGCGCGTGGGCCGACATGTGGATAGTTTTGATCCGTCCGTCGGTACTGTCCGACCTGCGGACGATATGCCCCTCGCGTTCCAGAACATCGAGAATATTGGTCAGCGTCGGCGATGCTATGGCCAGCCGCCGCTGAAGTTCGCGATGCTCCAGCCCGTCGTGATGCAGTAATAACTGGAGCACGTCGAATTGCCCCCCCGTGAATTTGAACGGCTTGACCGTGTGCTCCAGCGCGCGGCGCAGGGCAAGATAGGCACGTTTAAAATCAAGGGTAGGATGCGACATATCAGTAGCTTCCTATTTTTATCCGGATTTGTCAATCGCCAATTTGCGAAGACGTTGATTCACCCGGGCATCAGCGTCTGAGCGAAGGTCCTGTGAGGACACGCCAGTAGGCTATGCTGAAGGCGAGGAATCCGGCAACCCAAGATGTTGCGGCCAGTTCGAGCAGGCGCATGCTCCACTCCGGCCGCAATGCCGCGCAGATCCGCAGAAGAGCGGCAATCACCAGCAACGCATAGACCGCCTGCACGGCAGGGCTCGCAACCAGTGCGCGGCCGGTATGGCCAAGGCTGGCGCGCGACATCACCGCCATGATCATCAGCGCCGCCGCGCCGATGGCCCAGGCGTGTATGCCTACCGAGGGCGGCAGCAGGCCGAAGCTGGCCGCCGCGCCAAGAAAAAATCCGACAGGAACAAAACCATAGGCCACGTGCAGCACCAGAACGAGACGAGCCCTGATTGTCCTGTCGCCCCGCCAGCGCGCCAGCCGAACGGATTGCAGCACACCGGCGATGAACAGCAGCGCTCCCGTCACGAGCGTGGAAGGCAGAACGATCCAGCCGAGCAGGGCGGGAACCGAAACCGCAAGAGCAGCCATATCCATCCTGCCGAAGGCGGCGGGCAGTGCGCCGGGGTTCTCCCGGGCCAGCCAGTTGCGGGTGAAACTGGGGATGATGCGTCCGCCGATCAGCATGATCAGCACTATTGTCGCCGCCAGCCCGATACGGATGCCATATTGCGCTTCGCCAAAACGGAGCGCCTCGATCTGGAACGTGAGATTGCCCAGCCAGAGCACGGCCAAAATTGCCGCAACCTTGAGATTGTGGGTATTTTTCGCGTGAACGAGTTCGCGCAGGACGACGCCGATCAGCGTGGCCATGAATGCGAGATCGACAAGGGCGGCGGGTATTGCGCCAATGTAAGCGGAAGTGGCCATGGCCATGCGTCCGGCCAGCCAGAGCATAGTCAGCCCGACAAGCGGCAGTCCGTTCAGCGGCAGGCGTCCCGTCCAGTTGGGAATTGCGGTCAGCAGAAATCCGGTGATGATTGCCGGGAAGAAGCCATAGAGCATCTCGTGAACATGCCAGTCGCGGGGCGCAAAGGCCGTGGGCAGGCTAAGATCGCCGAAATAGAGCGGCAGCCAGAGGATGATCGCCAGCGCCGCAAACAGGGAGCCGAGGAAAAAGAACGGCCTGAATCCATAGGAGAAGAGCGCCATGCCCTGATAGGGCCGGAGCCGGGGCATAGGCGTGCGCGGCAGCAGCCCAGCCTTGGCGGCCGTCTGTCTTTTCTGCGGGATAGTCATTTTTAATGTCCTCGAACCGTTGAAATCAGTCGGCCGACATTAGTGCGCTGCCGCTCGCCCCTCTTTGCTGTGCCGCAATAATCGGCAAGGAAATCGCTGATGCTTTGGCAGTCGCCAAACGTTGCCGGATTCGCTATCAAGGTGGCCGGAAAGGTGAAATATAGTGCATGGCCAATCTTGATCGCTCCATTGTTGCAGGTCTCGGCATATTCGATGAATGGAAGGACGCCGACGTCGATTCCGTTCTCTTGCTTGCCCGCGCCGCCCGCTACGCCAAGGGCGACAATGTTTTTGTTCAGGGCGAGGACGCCACCTCGTTCTTTCTGCTTCTGAACGGCCATCTTCAGGTCTCGAAGCTCAATGCCGACGGCAACAGGGTGGTGCTGCGTTATATCAACCCCGGCGAGATGTTCGGTCTTGCCGTGCAGATGAGCCGCGACAGCTACCCCGCTACGGCGAGGGCGGTGGTGGAGAGTCTGGCGCTGGTCTGGCCGTCGTCGTCATGGGCTGAACTTGTGGGGCGTTTTCCGCAACTCGTCAGCCATGTCATGGTGGAAATGGGCAGCCGCCTTTCCGATGCGCAGGCGCGCATGACCGAACTGACCAGCGAGGCTGTCGAACAGCGCGTCGCCCGCACATTGCTCAGGCTGATCCGTCAGGCGGGCCGGCAGATCGATGCCGGAACCGAGATTGATTTTCCCATCACGCGGCAGGATCTTGCTGAAATGACCGGCACGACGCTTTTTTCCGTCAGCCGGATTTTGAGCGCATGGGAGGCCGAGGGGCTGATTGGCGGCGGCCGTCAGCGGATCGTCATTCGCGCGCCGGCAAGGCTGGCGCAACTGGCTGACAGCAAGCCGGAATGAAAGGCCGCGTCCGGCGCCTTTGCTGCACATTTTGCGCGCGTCAGGGCTGCATGGCTGCTTCCATCCGTAATTTCTTGACGAATTCGGCTGAATTGGCCTGCGTTCCCGCCTGCTGAAAGGCGATACGGCCCTGCCTGTCCAGCAGGGTGATGAGATTGGAATGATCGAAGCTGCCGTCCTCGTTGCGGCGATAGCGCAAGCCGAGCGCCGCAGCCAGTTCGCGGATATCGCCCTTGGCGCCGCTGAGCAGCGTCCAGCGCGCGGGGTCAAGGCCGTGCTCGCGCGCATAATCCTTGAGATGGGCCGGTGTGTCGATGTCCGGGTCAAGCGAAACGAAGAGGAATTTTACATCTTCCATTCCCTGCCTGCTGGCGCTGCCCTCGATCCAGAGCATGTCGGCGACAATAGCCGGGCACATATCCTTGCAACTGGTATAGGCCATGGCCAAGACGATCATACGTCCGCGCAGATCGCCGAGCGCGATTGTCTTGCCGTCTTCGCTGGTCCATTTCGAATCCAGATTATAGAGCGAATCACCTGATATCGGCGCCGTTGCCGGTGCCATCTCATGTTTCATGTCATGGGCGGCGGCAGGCAGAACCGCACCCGCCAATGCGCAGCCGATGAGCGCGCAGGCCAGAATCCTGCTTGTCCGGCGAGATGCTTTATTCATGATCTTCTCCAACACAGCGGAAACCGACATTGTCGGTTGTATAGGCGGCCTTGAGGCTGGTGCGCAGGGCATAGCGCATGAAGCCCGGATAATCGGTGGCATCGCGGACGCCCGTACTGCCATTGCCACAAAACTGGGCGCTGTCCTTGCTATCGGTGTTGCGTTGTTCGGTGCCGGTCATGAAGCTGTCGAAATCCAGTGTCCACTCCCAGACGAGACCGACAAGGTCCCGGATGCCGTAACTGTTTGCCTCCGTCTGGCCGACATCGGCCAGCACGGCGGGGTTGGGCGCGCCGAACCAATCGAGCGCACGCGCGTTGATCTCGTCGCGGTTCCGGCCCCCGTCGGCCAGCGCATATTCCCATTGATCGGTTGTCGGCAGGCTCTTACCCCGCGCCTTGCAATAGGCTTGCGCGGCAAACCACGAAATATTGGTCACAGGTTTGCGGGCAGCGCTCTGGCCGCCGAAATCTTCATCCGAGGTCCAGCTTTGAAGATAATGCGCCTCCGCAAACAGTCTTTTCACCTGCGACCTGCGCCATTGTGCGTGGGTCTGCGTGAAAGCAAGAAACTGGGCGTTGGTGACCGGCGTTGTATCCATGCGGAAAGCATCGACGCGCACGGGCTTCGCCGTGCCAGGTGCCTTGCCTTTGCCGGGATTGGGTTGAAAGAAGGGCGCGAACAGACCCGCAGGGACCCGAGCCATGCCGGAAGCTTGAAAGGCAACATCGGCTTCGCCGGGAGCGGCGCTGGCCGGGGTTAACCCCCCGGCCATGCCTACAAGCGCCAGAAGGAGCGCATACCGCATCGTCAAAATCCTATTCAGGCTTGACGCGGCTGGCCTTGACCTCGGCTGGCAGCACATCGAGACCGGCATTGTCCCATTTGCTGTAGATATAGGTCATCACATTGGCAATATCCTCGTCCGGCAGATCCCAAGCTGGCATGACGCCGTTGAATTCATGGCCATTGACCTTGAGCTTGCCTTCCAGGCCGCCGGTGATGGTTTTGATGGCGCGGATCTTGTCGCTGTTGAGGTAGTCGGATTTGGCCAGCGGCGGAAATGCATCCGGCACGCCTTCGCCATTGGCCTGATGACATGCGGCGCAGTTGTTTGCGAATATGCCTTCGCCCTGCTTGATGCGCTCGGCCTTGTCTTTGGCGGCGGGCGCGGGCTTGGAAGGCTGATCAGCCACGCGGATGCCAGCGCCTTCAGGCAGATAGACCTCGTCGCTCATTTTTCCGGAATAGATCAGCTTGTTCTCTTCACCTGCGACCTTGAGCTGGGCCAGCGCGCCGCGGTTGAAGGCGCGGGTCAGCGAATGATCGACGATGATGAACGTGCCCGGCACACTGAGCTTGAATTCGGTAATCACTGCGCCACCCGCCGGAATCATGGTGGTCTGCACATTGTGTACCGGCCCGCTCATATTCCCTTCGGCGTAAACGGTGTCGAAGATCTGACCGATAACATGGAAGGACGAGGTCAGGTTAGGGCCGCCGTCACCCACAAACAGGCGCACGGTTTCACCGGTTTTTGCGGTGAGCGCATGATCGCCGACCGTCGAGCCGACAGCACCGTTGAACACGACATATTCGGGCTTCTCGTCGATGGCCTTGACCATGCTGAACGGCTGAAGGCCCTGCTCGCCATTCGTGCCTTTGGTGTAGAAATCGCTCTGCATCACATAATATTCGTGGTCAACCTTCGGCAGGCCTTCCTTCGGTTCGACGAGGATGAGACCGTACATGCCGTTGGCCACGTGCATCGCCACAGGCGCGGTGGCGCAATGATAGACATAGAGCCCCGGATTGATGGCCTTGAATGAAAAGACCGATGTATGCCCCGGTGCGGTGAGCGAGGCTGCGGCCCCGCCGCCGGGACCGTTGACGGCGTGAAGGTCGATATTATGCGGCATCTTGTTGGCCGGATGGTTTTCAAGATGCATCTCCACCAGATCGCCTTCGCGCACGCGGATGAACTTGCCCGGCACCTTGCCGCCGAACGTCCAGAATGTGTAATTTACGCCGTCAGCCAGCCGCCCTTCCACTTCTTTGATTTCGAGACGGATCACGACTTTGGTGGCGTGATCGCGGTGAATTGCCGGGGGAACCTCCGGCGCGTCGGTTATGACCGCGTTCTCTTCGCCGATAACGGGATCATTGATGTTTTCTTCTCGGCTGGCCGCCAGACTGACGCCCGCCAGCAAGACCGACGCCAGGAGTGCGCCAGCGCTTCTGATCGGAAATTTCATGATATTTTCTTTCTTTTTAATGATTTGGTTCTTGAAATGTTGATGTCTTCCAGAGTCTTGGAAATTTGCCCCTCCAGAATGCGGCTGAAATCTAGCCGCAAAGGCCCGGCCTGACCTTGCGCTAGCGCAAAGACTTTTCGCGGCGGCCGGTTTCTAAGGCTGCCGGTTCAGCCAGACGCGGGAAAAAGCGAGAATGAAAAGTGCGTATCCCAAAATCCAGAGCGTCGAAGCCAGCGTCAGCAGCCCCAATCTCTGGTCTGGTGCGGCTTCGGCCGACAGACGGGCCAATGCTGCCAGAAGCAGGCAAAGGCAGGCGGCGATCTGCGGCTTTGACGATGTGAAGGCCATGCCCGAATGTTTTCTTATCATGCTCGACATGACGCCCAGACACATCAAGCCAACCGTGAGTATTGTCCAGACATGGATGGCCGCGCCCATGTTTAAAAAGCCGGGATAGGGTCCGCGCAGCGCCATCAGCGCAAAACCGAGCGGAATGCCGGCATAGCCTGCATGGAGAATCATGATTTCCACCTTTGCGGCGATACGCCAGAAGCGCCATTGCAGCAGGCGGACAGCCTGTGCGAGGGCCGCGAGCGCGCAGGCGGCGAAGGCGGGGACCGAATCGGGGAACATGCTCCACACCACCAGCGCAACGCTGGCTATTGCCACAGTTGTATGGTCGATCCAATCCCGTGAATTTTGAATATCAGCTTCATCTGAGCGCGAGAGATAACTCAATGTCAGACTGGGAATGACGCGGCCGCCGACTGTCATGACAAAGGCAATCACCGCGGCGAGCGCCATTCTGCTCCAGACCTCGCCCTGCATCGTCAGGGGCTGTTTCCCCGCGACTGCGATCGCGAAGGTCAGGATGCCAAGTATGGCGACAAATTGCAGGTTGCGGCTGTCCCGCGCCCGGATCACCGCCGAGGCCGTAATCAGCGCCAGAGCGGCTACAAAAGTGGCAGCCAGCGCCCAGGCGGGGCCGGGCAGGGCCGAATGGGCGATCCGCCCGCTCAACCACAAGGCGGCCAGCGCGAGCAGCGCGTCGATCTTCAGCGGAGGACGCCCTGTCCATCTTGGCAGCGCCGTCAGGAGATAGCCCGCCATGCTGGCCGGAACGGCTCCGAAGAGAAGTTCCTGCCGGTGCCAGACCGCGGGCGGCAGGCTGGCCCATCGCGCCGGAGAAAACGCCGATCCGGCGTCAAGCCATGGGGTCACCCCATAAATCGCGTCAACAGCGGCAAGCGGATAAAAGATCCGGAAAGACATGCTGCGCGCGATGTTCAATTTCATCCGCTCAATCCCGGACGGCAGTGCCGGTCCATTCGCGCGAGGGCAGGGGCCCCGCCTTCAGATCGAGCAGATTGATGATCCGCCGGGCCATGTGGTCGATCATCTCGTCGATCGATCCCGGCTTGAGATAGAAGGCGGGCATGGGCGGCGCAATGATTGCGCCGATCTCGGAGGCGCGGGCCATGGCGCGCAGATGCCCGAGATGCAGCGGGCTTTCCCGCACGGCCAGCACCAGCCTGCGGCGCTCCTTGAGATGCACGTCGGCGGCCCGCACCAGCAGGTTGTCGACATGGCTGTCGGCAACGGCGGTCAATGTGCGGATAGAGCAGGGCGCGACGATCATGCCGCTGGTGCGGAACGATCCGCTGGCGATGCTGGCGCCGATATCGGTGAACGAATGACAATGGCCAGCCAGACGGCGCACGTGATCCAGCGCGCCGACGCCGACTTCCTCGGTTAATGTGCGCTCGGCGGCAGCCGAGACAATGAGATGGATGTCGCAGGTTCGCGTCGCGGCCAGAAGTTCCACGATACGCACACCAAGAGCTGCGCCCGATGCGCCGCTGAAGCCAATGACAACACGGTCGGTATGCATCATCTCTCACCCCGCTTCGCGGCCTTTGCAGCAGGCAGGCCGAGTCTTGGCCAGAGCGCATCCACGCGCGCAATGGTGGCCGCGTCCATCGCCAGCACTTCGCCCCATGCGCGGTCCGTCTCGGGGCCTATCTTGTTGGTGGCGTCGATGCCGAGTTTGCCGCCGAGGCCCGGCTTCGGCGAGGCAAAGTCAAGATAATCAATCGGCGTATCGTCGATTCTCACAAGATCGCGCGAACTGTCCGAGCGCGTCGAAACCGCCCACATAACATCAGTCCAGTCGCGCACATCGATGTCTGCATCGACGATGATCAGGAGCTTGGTGTAAGTGAGCTGGGGCAGGAGCGACCATAACCCCATCATCAGGCGGCGCGCCTGACCGGGATATCTTTTGGCAATGGAGGCAACGGCGATCCGGTAGGAACATGCCTCGGGCGGCAGCCAGAGATCGACGATTTCCGGAAATTGCCGCCGCGCCAGAGGCAGGAAGAGCTCATTCAGCGCTTCGCCGATGCGCGAGGGCTCGTCGGGCGGGCGGGCGGTGAATGTGGAGAGGTAGATTGGCTTTGACCGCATGGTAATGGCGGTCACGTTCATGACGGGAAAATTCTCAACCGAATTGTAATAGCCCGTATGGTCGCCATATGGCCCCTCAGGCGCTGTTTGCGTGGCGGAAACCATGCCCTCGATGACGATCTCCGCTTCGGCGGGCACGGTCAGGGGCACACTCACGCAATTGACCACATTTGGCCGCTCGCCGCGCAGGATTCCGGAAAATTTCAGCTCGGAGACACTCTCAGGCAGCGGCAGCACTGCGGCCAGTATGGTTGCGGGATCCGCGCCTATGACAATAGCCACAGGCATATCCCTGCCGAGCGATGTCCACTGATGATGGTGTTTTGCGCCTCCGCGATGGGCCAGCCAGCGGATGATGACGCGATCTTTCCCCAGAACCTGAATGCGATAGACGCCGATATTATCCTCTCCGTCCGGCGAATTTTCCGGCGGACGGGTTATGACCAGCGGCCAGGTGATGAGCGGCGCCGGTTCGCCCGGCCAGGGCACCTGTATCGGCAGGGACGCAAGGTCGATGCCGGCTCCCGTGAAAACCTGTCTTTGCGCCGGCGCGGCACTCTGCAGTTTCGGACGCATGGAAATCACGGCCTTTGCCAGAGGCAGTTTGCTCCAGGCATCGCTCAGACCCTTCGGGGGACGCGGCTGGCGCAATTCCGCCAGAGCCTCGCCGAGTGCGGAAATGGCGCCGGGCTGGATGCCCATGCCCCAGGCCACGCGCTCAACCGTACCGAACAGATTGGTCAGCAGAGGAATGTGCGAAGGTGTGCCGTCTGCCTTTACCGGACGCTCGAACAGCAGCGCCGGTCCTTCGTCTCTGAGGATGCGGCGATGAATTTCCGTGATGTCGTGCACGACGGATACGGGTTCACGGATGCGCAGCAACTGCCCGGCACCTTCAAGATGCATGACGAAGTCATTGAGATTTCTGAATGGCGGAAGGTCGCGGCGCAGCAATGGAAGTTCCTCGGCAGGGCGCATCTTTCTCTCGTGCCTTCTTTGCCGTCTTTGATCTAGCGCAATGAGCGTTCCTGTCCGACCGGCTAACCCAAGCGCGGAGGTTATTTGAATGTCCTCGCCCAAATCTTCCATTGCCAAAGTCCCGCCGCTGGTCAGCCTTGCGATACGTCCCTTGCCTTTGCTGCCCTTGCAGCCTCTGCTGGCATTTACGCTTTCCCGCATTTGCGCGCGTCATCCGGGGCTGTTTGACCGCCTTGGCACCTATGCGCACAAGCGCTTTGGCATCAGCCCGACCGACCTGCCGTTTGCCTTCATACTTGAGCCCAGGCCGCGCCGGGCCAGCCTTATGGCGGTAAGGCAGGTGCCTGAGCAAATTGATGTCCATATTTCCGGCCCCATCGCGGGTCTTGTCGGTCTTGTCGGCGGTGATTTCGACGGGGACGCCCTGTTTTTCTCGCGCGATCTGCGTATCGAGGGCGACGTGGAAGCGCTGCTCGCGTTGCGCAATGCCATCGATGACGCGCAGATCGATCTTATCGGCGAAGTGCTCGGCGATTTCGGATTAGCAAATACGCCGGTGGAACGCGTGCTGCGCGGGTGGTTGCCGCAGCCTGCGGCGCATGAGGAGCCGGTCAAACGCGAGGAGCTTTCATGGAGCTGATTTGCCCAGCCGGTACGCCGGCGGCCCTCAGAGTCGCGGTCGAGGCCGGCGCGGATGCAGTCTATTGCGGTTTTCGCGATGAAACCAATGCCCGCAACTTTCCGGGCCTGAATTTCTCGCGTGAGGAACTGGGATCGTCCATTGCCTTTGCGCATGGCCGCGGGGTCAAGGTTCTCGTGGCGATCAATACATTTCCGCGGGCCGGTGCGATGGATATCTGGCACCGGGCCGTCGACGATGCTGTCGAGGCGGGTGCGGATGCGCTGATTCTGGCGGATGTCGGCCTGCTCGCCTATGCTGCGCGACGTCATCCCGGCCAGCGGCTGCATGTTTCGGTGCAGGCGGCGGCGGCAAATGCCGATGCCATTCGCTTTTATGCCGAGGCTTTCGGGGCGCGGCGCGTAGTTCTGCCGCGCGTGCTGAGCGTGCCGGAGATTGCGGCCATCACCCGTGAAACCGACTGCGAAACCGAGGTCTTCATTTTTGGCGGTCTGTGCGTGATGGCAGAGGGGCGTTGCTCTTTGTCTTCCTATGCAACTGGAAAATCGCCCAATATGCAGGGCGTCTGCTCACCCGCGAGCCATGTCAGCTATCGCGAGGAACACGGCAGGATGGTCTCCCGTCTTGGCGCATTCACCATCAATATTTTCGGGGCGGGCGATGCGGCTGCCTATCCCACATTGTGCAAGGGAAGGTTTTCGACGGCTCTGGGCGACGGATATATATTCGAGGACCCTGTCAGCCTTGACGCTGCAACTCTGCTGCCTGCGCTGCGCGATGCCGGTGTCACCGCTCTCAAGATAGAAGGGCGACAGCGCAGCCGCGCCTATATCGAGAATGTTGTCCGCTCTTTCCGTCAGGCGCTGGGTGCGCTGGACTCAGGCCTTCCTGTGGATACACGGCAGCTTGCCGCCATGAGCGAGGGGCAGAGCACGACGGTCGGCGCTTATCAAAAGAAATGGCGCTGATTTAATTGCGCCTCGCGAAGGATAATCTCCATGCAGCTTACATTAGGCCCAGTTCTCTATAATTGGCGGGCCGATATCTGGCGGGACTTTTATTTCCGCATCGCCGATGAAGCTCCGGTTGATGTTGTCGTGGTCGGGGAGGTGGTCTGCTCCAAACGCTCGCCCTTCTTCGCCGAACATCTGCCTGCCGTCATCGATCGGCTGCAGGCGGCAGGAAAGCAGGTGATCGCCGCTTCGCTGCTGCTTGTCTCCCTGCCACGCGAGCGCCGGCAGATGGCGGAACTGGCTGCGGGCGACGACCTGATGGTCGAGGTTAACGATCTCTCCTGTCTTCAACCTCTGATCGGACGTCCGCACAGCATCGGCCCGTTCGTCAATGTTTACAATGAGGACACGGCCGCATATTTCGCAGCACGCGGCGCCAGACGCATCTGCCTGCCGCCGGAATTGCCGATTGACTCGGTGGCGACCATCGCGGCCGCAGTGCCGGACGTCGTGACGGAAGTTTTTGCTTTCGGCAAGGTGCCGCTCGCCATATCAGGCCGCTGTTATCATGCGCGCATTCACAAACTCTCGAAAGACAATTGCCAGTTTGTCTGTGAGAAGGACCCCGACGGGCTCGCCGTCAAGACGCTGGATGGCTCGGGATTTCTTTCCATCAACGGGGTTCAGACACTCTCGCATACATGCGCCAGTCTTATTGGCGACATAAGCGCACTCAAGGCCGCTGGCGCGGGTGCGCTGCGCCTTTCGCCGCACAGTTGCGATATGGTGAAGGTCGCTGCGCTTTTCCGGGATGTCATCGACGGCAGGCGTGAGGCTGGTGCCGCAAACGGGTCGCTGGGAGAAATCTACACAGAAACGCCGTTTTCCAATGGTTTTCTGCACGCAGTTCCGGGCGCTGAATATATCGTGGCTCGGACGTAACTCACGCCAAATTCTGGCGCTCTGACCGCCGCCTGCCCGGAGAGGCGAGCGGACCAGACAGAGCGGTTACATAATTCGTTGCTAAATTTGCGTTCAGGATTGCGGCTCGTCCGAACGGAAATAACCCTCGGTGCGCCGGTCGAAAACCTGTGCAGAACTTTCTTCGCGCCCGCAATCGTCCGAGGTGTTTTTCTCGTCGCCGACCCAGCATTCCACAGTGGCGGTCTTTGTGTCGGGATCGTCCGACCCTTCCGCCTTATTATAGCCGATAAAGCCGAGAAATTCGCCATACATGGTCAGATCGACAGCGTTGAGAACCACCTTTCGTGTGGACACCCACATTGTTTCGTCGTTGAAATAGGTGATCGCCACCTCGATGCGCATATAGCATATCCGGTCCCTGGCATTGTATTTTGCCGTGTATTTTCCACTGAGATCGATTGCGTCCGCGCGCAGATGCTGGCGCTGGTGGTCCATATAATCCCTGTAGGTCGCCTGCGCATAGCCTTCGCATTTTACGCGCTCGTCGAGCTTTTGCGCATGGGCGTGCGAAATCGCCATCAGAAGGGCGATACATATCGAAGGAAAGATATTTCGCAGGGTCATGGCTTTATAAGTCTTGAATTAAATGATTATGGTTCTGTATCGCAACCACTTAACGCTGCGTAAGCAGCTCCATCATTGCAATGGATCAAATTCCCGGCAAATTGTTAACGCTTGAGGGTGATCTATCCTCTGGCTGACCGATCAGAATGCCCAACCGTCTGGAAGCCAATAGCGTCACGACGTCAGCCCCTTCATTTGATGAAGATCATGGCTAAGGCGGCGGATTTGGTGCAAGTCTTGCAAAATAGGAATCCGCGCTCCTCCTGAGCGGAAAGCCGGACGAGGTGATGTCATGCCGTTCGTCAACAGGGCTGATGCAGGACGCAGACTGGCAACTGCTCTCTTGTCCTACAAGGAAAAAAGGCCGGTCGTGCTGGCACTGCCGCGTGGCGGCGTTCCGGTGGCTGCCGAGATCTGCGCCAGACTGGATGCACCGATTGACCTGCTGCTCGTGCGCAAGATTGGAATGCCCATGCATCCGGAACTCGCCATGGGCGCTGTGGTGGACGGTGCGGCCCCGAGCCTCGTGCGCAACGAAAACATCATAGCGCGCGGCGGGATCACAAAAGCCGAGTTCGATGCCGTCTACAAGAGCGAACTGGCCGAAATCGAACGCCGCCGACTGCGCCTGCTGGGCTCGCGGCACGCCGCGCGGCTGAAGGGACGGGTGGTGATCGTCGTCGATGACGGCATCGCAACCGGCGCGACCATGCGCGTGGCGCTGCAAGCAGTGCGTCAGCAGGAACCCAAGGAACTGGTGCTCGCGGTGCCTGTGGCGCCAGCTTCGACACTGGAAGCCCTGCGCGGCGAGGTTGATGCGGTTGTCTGTCTCGAGGCTCCGGCAGATTTCGACGCCGTGGGTCGCTATTACCGGGATTTCCGTCAATTGGAAGACGACGACGTCCTTGCCATTCTGGCCAGCATTCCCGATGACGGCAGCGCCTGAAGCGCAGCGCCGGATCCGTCAATCTGCTTTTGTCGCATTCACAGATGCTCGGTTTCCATATCCGTGCAGGTGACGTCGAACTGCGCCAGACCCTCTTCCAGAAAATCGGCGAGTTGCGGTATGCCCAGAAGATAAGCGGCAGTTCTGTTGTTATGCGCACGGGCGGCCTCTGTGCGGATTGCTTCCCAGTCGGCAAGTGCGCCGTCTCCGCGGCCAAGCCATGCCAGCGATACAAGATCGATCTGCTCGTCCTCGTTCAGGGTGTCGATGCAGCTTGTCAGCTCAAAACGTACCGGATCATTGGCGTGATCCTCAAGAACCGCGCGCATATTGTCGTCGCTGGCGTTCGAGCCGGGATTGGGCTCGCTCACACCGTCCTTGGCGTCAAATTCTCTCGCCTTGATGATGATATAGCAGACTTTGTCCGGCGAAATGGCGAGGGTGGGAGCTTCTATCATGACCTGTCTCCGATCGGGAAAAATCCGCAGGTCATTTATAGCGCAGCAAGGAAAATACGCCTTGCGCCGCGTCAATTGCAGGGAAATGATTTTTAGCCCCTGAGAAACACCTTGCCTGATCCTGACCAATATCAAAGTGCAGCGAATGCGTTTGTTGTACACTCAAGCATCGAGAACAGGCCGGGACCGTTCGCGGGAACATCAACGCTTTCAGTGTCTTGGACAGCCTTCCGGATGAATGTTGGTGTGCTGGTTCTGTATGCCGGCGAGCATTGGAGATCAGCCGATGAAACTGCAGATGCATCTCCTGAGTGAGATTATCGATAAGGCCATTCCCTTTCATCACCGGCTTTATGACTATGAGGCTCTGGTGCATTTCATCGGTGACGCCCGCTTCGTGCTGATCGGCGAGTCGACACACGGCAGCGAGGATTTTTACAAGATCCGCGCCGAACTTACACGCAACCTGATCGCCCATCACGGCTTCGATGCCGTGGCGGTTGAGGGCGATTGGCCAGATTGCTACCGCGCCAACCGATATGTGCGCGGCTCGGCCAATATTGCTGACAGCAGGGCTGCTTTGAGTGGCTTTCAGCGCTTTCCCGCCTGGATGTGGCGCAACAATGCAATGGTGGAATTTCTCGACTGGCTGAAGGATCATAACGAGGGCCGCCTTATGCCACAGGAGAAGGTGGGCTTTTACGGGCTTGATCTTTACAGCCTTCACGCCTCGATCGAGGCGGTTATCGCCTATCTCGAAAAGGTAGATCCCGCTGGCGCAGAAGCGGCCAGGCACCACTATGGCTGTTTTGACCATTATTATGCTGAGAATCCGCAACAATATGGGCTCAACAGCTTTTCCGGCACGATCAGGTCCTGCGAAGGCGATGTCGTGCGCCAACTGGCGGCGCTGCGCCAGAGCGCCCATGATTATATCAAGCGCGACGGCTTTGCCGCCGGAGAGGAATTCTTTTGCGCGGAGCAGAATGCCCGGGTCGCCGTCGATGCCGAGGAATATTATCGCACGATGTTTGCCGGGCGGGTTTCATCATGGAACCTGCGCGACAGCCATATGGTTGAAACCCTGAATGCCATTGCCGGTCATCTGAGCGATGTGCATGGACGCGAGGCGAAAATTGTCGTCTGGGCGCATAATTCGCATGTCGGAGATGCGCGCGCCACGGAAATGGGCGATTCCGGCGAGCATAATATCGGGCAACTGGTGCGTGAACAATTTGGTTCACGCCAGACCCGGCTGATCGGTTTTTCAACCAGCCGGGGGAATGTGACGGCTGCCTCGCGCTGGGATGGCGACGCTGAATGCAAGACCATCATTCCGGCCATGGACGAGAGCTACGAGGGCCTCTTTCACGATACGAATCTGGGGGATTTCTGGCTCAACCTGCGGGAAGACAGTGTTTTCCGTACGCATATCAACCTGATGCGTCTGCAGCGGGCGATCGGCGTTCTTTATCTGCCGCAGTCCGAGCGCCGCAGCCATTACTTCTTTGCGCGTCTGGCTGACCAGTTCGACGCGATGATCCACATCGACCGGACGACGGCGCTGCGGCCGTTGGAAACAACTCCGCGCTGGCACAAGGGCGAAGTCTACGAGACATATCCATCTGGCTTCTGAATCCGGCAGATGGTTTCGGCGGAGCGTAAGATGAATGAGGGTAAAGTCGTTCTCCCTGTTGGCTCGGTTTCTCTTGTCGGCGATCTTGCCGTGCCGGAGGGAGCGCGCGGCGTTGTGGTTTTTGCACATGGCAGCGGCAGCAGCCGATTAAGCCCGCGCAATCGCTTCGTCGCCAGAATCCTGAATGAGCGCGGCGTTGGAACATTGCTGATAGATTTGCTCACGCGGGACGAGGAAATTATCGACGAGCGAACACGCGCGCTGCGATTTGACATTAAAATGTTGGCTGAACGTCTTGAAAAAATAGGTGAATGGACTTTGAAAAATGTACTGTCCCACGAGATGCGCCTTGGATATTTCGGCGCCAGCACCGGCGCTGCGGCGGCTCTGATCGCCGCCGCGCATCAGGGCGACAGTGTTGCGGCAGTGGTTTCACGCGGCGGGCGGCCTGATCTGGCCCTGTCAGATCTGGCCGAAGTCGCTGCCCCCGTGCTTTTGATTGTCGGCGGCGAAGACATTGCCGTGATTTCCATGAACAAGCAGGCGCTGGAGCGACTTAACAGGAAATCCAAGCTCCATATTGTTGCGGGGGCAACCCATTTGTTCGAAGAGCCCGGCGCAATCGATGAGGTTGCGAGCCTTGCAGCCGACTGGTTTTCTCAGGCCTTCGGCTAAAATTCAGCGCGCTTCAACGGCGGTGCGGATGTAGGCTACCAGATCGCCAATTTCGGCGCGCGACAGGTTCATGTCCGGCATGCGTGGATGAGAATGCGCAAGAAAATTGCTCAGGCTGTCGTCATCTGTGAATTTTGCGGCAATTGCTGCAAATGTTGGCGCCTGGGTGTTGCCGCTTTTTTGTTCCTTGGACGTGATGTGGCATTCCGCACACCAGTGTTCCGCCAATTGCTGCCCGCGCACGCTGTCGGCGGCATTCGCCTCTGGCGGCAGGGAGAAGGCGAAGGCCGGCAGCAAGAAAACGGGCCAATAGCGCAATGCTTGCATGGTGCCCTCACGAGTGAGCGTCTGGGCAGCAGTCTACCATAGGAAACCATAAAGGCCAGCGTGCGGGGGAAGCGCAAACATAGATCCGCACAATTCCAATGACGCCTAAATTTTAATAGATTGCTGATTTTTTGAGCAAATTATGATTATTTTTTAATCAGATTATCTTGCGGCATTTTTTACGCCTTCAAAGCGCCTGAAAAGCCAAGGCCTCTCGATGCGCCGCCTTTGGCATGAATCTTGATTACCAATTAGGCAAATTTGGCTGATAGCGCTGAATTGTGATGCAGCAAGAATAAGGTTTTGCCATGAAATTCATCACTGCCGTGATTAAACCCTTCAAATTGGAAGAAGTGCGCGATGCGCTGAACGCCATTGGTGTGCATGGCATGACAGTTACGGAAGTGCGGGGCTATGGCCGCCAGAAGGGGCATACCGAGATTTATCGCGGGGCGGAATATGTGGTGCATTTTCTGCCCAAGATCCGGCTTGAACTGGCGGTGCCGGATGAACTCGCCAGCCATGTCGTCGATGTCCTGCGCGATACGGCGCGCACCGGGCAGATTGGCGACGGCAAGATTTTCGTCCTGCCGCTGGAGCGCGCTCTGCGTATCCGCACCGGCGAAGCGGATGATGAAGCGCTCTGATCCACATTAATCGGGAAATTGTTATGAAACAAAAACAAAGCCTGCGGGCTTGCGCATGGGGCGTGATCGCCTTGCTTCCGGCCACGCCCGCCAGCGCCGCAGAAGCGGGTAAACTCGACGCCGCCGATACCGGCTTCATGATCATGGCGACGGCGCTCGTGCTGATGATGACGCTGCCGGGCCTCGCCCTGTTTTATTCCGGCATGGTGCGCAAGAAGAACATTCTCGCGACCATGGCCCAGAGTGCCGCCGCCACGGCTCTGGTGTCGCTTCTCTGGTTCGGAGCGGCCTACAGCCTCACCTTTTCGGGCAGCGGCGCATGGCTTGGCGATGTGAACCGCCTGTTTCTGAGCGGCATCGGCATGACGAGCGTCAGTTCGCTGGCCCCCACGATCCCTGAACTGCTGTTCATGGCCTATCAGATGACCTTTGCCGTCATCACCTGCGCGCTGGTCGGCGGCGCGGTCGCCGATCGGATGAAGTTCTCGTCTTTTCTGCTGTTTTCGGCTTTGTGGCTGTTCGTGGTCTATGTTCCGAGCGCGCACTGGATCTGGGGCGGTGGTTTTCTGGGTGCGATGGGCGTGATCGATTTTGCCGGGGGAACGGTTGTCCATATCAATGCGGGCGTGGCCGGTCTGGTTGCGGCGCTGGTGATGGGCGTGCGGCAGGGCTTCGGCAAGGAAAATCTGGCCCCGTTTGATCTCTCGCTGGCTGTCATCGGGACGGGGTTGCTCTGGGTCGGATGGTTTGGCTTCAACGGCGGTTCGGCGCTTGGTGTCGGGTCCCGCGCGGTCTTTGCCATTGTCGCCACGCATCTGGCGGCGTGTTCCGGCGCGGTGGTCTGGACCGTTCTGGAGTGGTGGGAGCGCGGCAAGCCCTCGGTTCTTGGCATCATATCTGGCGCGGTTGCCGGCCTTGGCACCATCACGCCGGCCTCGGGCTATGTGCTGCCCTGGCACGGGGTGGTGATCGGCCTGATTGCCGGTGCGGTCTGTTACTGGTTTTGTACTGTGCTCAAGCACCGGCTCCGATATGACGACTCGCTGGACGTCTTTGGCGTGCATGGCGTGGGCGGCATTCTGGGCACCATCCTTGCAGGTGTTTTTGCCACAGGCGCCGTGAGCGCCAGCGCCGACCAGCCGCAGGGTATATCGGGTGCCATAGAGGGCAACTGGCACCAGCTTGGCCTGCAGATTTTCGGTGTGGCCGTAGTGCTGGTCTGGTGTGTAATCGGAACCTTTGTCGTGCTGAAAATTGTCGATGCACTGACGGGTCTGCGTGTTTCGCCGGACGACGAGCGCGAGGGTCTCGACCTGTCGCAGCATGGCGAGTCAATGCATTCCTGAGTTAGCCTTGCGCACCGTGACGTCCGGGTTCTCTGCGGCGTCACGGCCGGGCTCGCGGCAATCGGCCTTCCATGTTCACAATTGCGTGAACGCGCGCGCTCTATTGGCAATTGATGCCTGAAACAGCGCCACGCGTTCGATTTAATTCCGCGGGCTGCTTGCACTTTGCCGTCAGCCCTTTATAGCTCCGTCAAATCTCATTTCTGGAGAAAATTCGTGGCGTCGAAGGCGGTTCGATATTTCGCTCATCTCTCCGGCATGTCGATGATCGTGCTCAAGCGCTGGCGTCGGCGCGCCCTGTTTGTTCTGGGCGGGCTGACAGTCGGCGGCGCTGCCATTGCCATGGCCTACCTTGCCGATCACGCCCAGACCACCTTTCATGAATTTTACGCCAAATATCCTTGGGCGGGCATTTCAGCAACGCCGTTCGGGTTCGCGCTGGCGATCTGGCTGACGCGCACATTCTTTCCCAATTCGCAGGGCAGCGGTATTCCGCAGGTGATCGCGGCCCGGATCATTCAGGACCGCGAGGCCCAGTCGGCGCTGGTCTCGCTGCGCATTGCCGTGGGCAAGATCATTGTCATGTCGCTCGGCCTCTTGTTTGGCGCTTCCACAGGCCGCGAGGGCCCCACGGTGCAGGTTGGCGCCTCCATCATGTATGTGCTGCGCAAAATCGCGCCCTCGCGCGAGCCCGGATTGCTGCTGGCGGGCGCGGCTGCGGGTGTCGCCGCGGCGTTCAACACGCCGCTGGCCGGGATTGTTTTCGGCATCGAGGAAATGAGCCGTTCATTCGAGACGCGTACCAGCGGTCTTGTCATCACAACGGTCATCATGGCCGGTTTGACGTCGATGGCGCTTGTCGGCGATTATTCTTATTTCGGCACCACTCCGGATGTTCTCAATCTGGGCCGCGCATGGATGGTCGTTCCGATCTGCGCCGTGCTCGGCGGTGCGGCGGGAGGGGTCTTCAGCCGTATTTTGCTGTTCGTGTCGCGCGGTGTGCCGGGCAAGGCCGGAGTCTGGATCAAAGCCAATCCGGTTCTTTTCGCCTTTGCCTGCGGCGCTGGCGTATCGATCTGCGGCATTTTCGGCCATGGGACGGTTTTCGGTACGGGATACGAGGAGGCCCGCCACATCATTCATGGCACCGGCCCGGCCAATCTGCTTTTCGGCCCGCTGAAATTTGTCGCCACCGTCTTTTCGGCTTTGAGCGGCATTCCGGGCGGGCTCTTCGCGCCCTCGCTCGCTATCGGCGCGGGCATAGGCTCAGACCTTTCGCTGGTGTTTCACTCGGTGCCGCTGGGTGCATTGGCCCTGATCGGCATGGTGTCCTATCTGACCGGCGTCGTGCAGGCGCCCATCACCTCATTCGTCATCGTGCTGGAAATGACCAATGATCACGCCATGGCCATACCGCTGATGGCTGCAGCGCTGATCGCAAACTGGACATCGAAGTTCATCCAGCCGGAGGGCATATATCATGCGCTGGCGCAGGCTTATCTGCCGGAGAGCCTGCGTCAGCAGCATCACTGACTGGTTCAGGATGCGTCGGCCCATATGCCGTAGCCGTCCTTCATGCGCTGACGCACACGCTCGATCTCGTCATCGGGCAGAATGACGGGTTCACCCACCTGCAGGGCGAGATAATATTGCTTGGCCAGTGTTTCCAGTTCGACGGCCAGCCACATCGCTTTGTTCAGATCCGGCCCGCAGGCGATCATGCCATGTGTGCCCATCAGGCAGCCTGATCGGTTTTCCAGCGCCCTGACCACGAGATCCGACAATTCTTTGGAGCCGAAAATCGCATAGTCGGTGCAGCGGATTGTCGGACCGCCGAAAGCCGCGATCATGTAATGGCAGGCGGGGATGTCCTTGCGCAGCATCGAGAGAACCGTGGCATAGGTGGCGTGCACATGGACAATGGCCCCCACGTCGGGGCGGGCCTTGTAAATGTCATAATGGAAACGCCATTCCGTCGAGGGGCGGAATGGCCCGGCAAAGGTGCCATAAGGCGCGTCAAACGGCAGCAGGGCCAGATCTTCGGGCTTCATGCCGTCATAGGGCCGGGCCGAGGGCGTAATCAGCACACCTTCCGGGGTGCGCACACTGACATTTCCCGAAGTGCCCTGATTGAGCCCGCTCGCATTCATTTCGATGCAGGCGTCAATGATGGACTGGCGTCTGGCAATATCGCCGGGGCTTAATGTTTGGGCCGGAGGCACCGGGTTGGTCATCGTCTGAAATCCTTATCATTCACCAGTGAAAATGTTCGAGGAGAAAGTCGGGGCTGGCCTGCTCATGAGCGAATATCCGCGCCAGTTCTTCTGCAGGCGCGGCGGCGAGCACGCCCGTGCGCACCAGAGCGCTGGCAATGCCGAATGCCCGCGCGCCTCTGATATCATGTTCGACACTGTCGCCCACGGCGATAATCCGGCTCTTGTCGATGCCGGCGCACAAGCTGGCAGCCTGATTGTAAATGGCTTCATACGGCTTGCCGATGAATGATACAGGCCCGCCCAGATTCTGGTAGATTTCAGCAATGGCACCCGGCGCGAATTGCAGGGTTCCGCCGGACAGCATCCATTTATCGGGGTTGGCGCAAAGGGCCGGAACCGCCTTTTTTGCAGCCGGACCGAGCAGGGCTTCATAATCGTCTTTCGATTTGCGCGGAGCGTCGCTGCCCATAATCAGGAGAAAATCAGCATCTTCCGGCCCATTCACAAAGTTCAGCGCGAGGTCTTCAAGACCGTAATCGTCGCCTGTGCGTCCGATTATGCACGCGCGGTTCTGACGCACGAATGGGGCGCCAAAGCGCCCCGAACGAATGCCCTGCCAGGCGACTTCGCCAGAGCTGACAACGCCGCTGATGGTGTGCGCGGGAAGGCCGATCTCCACCAGACGCTGAAAATTGGGTTGCGCTCTCTTGCCGGAATTCGTCAGGACGATCAGAACCTTGCCCTCGGCATGCAGATGTTCGAGCGCATCCACGACGCCCTCATAAGGCTTGCGGCCATCATGCAGGACACCAAACTGATCAAGGAAACAGGCGTCAAATTGCGAGATGATCTCGCCAAGTCCCTTTATGGAGCGCGGATATGTCATCTCAGTGCCCTGTCACGCCGCGCCAGGCCAGCCGCGCTGCGCCAGCTGCAGCGTCCTCGCTGGCGGGTTTGCGCATGGCGACGCCCAGCATCCGGGCTCGGATGCTTGTCCACGAGAGGTTTTTCGCGCCACCGCCCACTGTATATATTTCGGCAAGTTCCGGTCCGCCAAGTTCGCTCATGCGCCTGTAGGCCAGTGCTTCGACATTGGCGATGCCCTCCAGCAATGCCTGCAGGAAGACAGCGTCACTCTCCGGCCGCGGCGTAACGCGCGATATCAAATGCGGATCATAGACCGGAAAACGTTCGCCGGTTCCCGCAAGCGGATAAAAATCAAGACCGGTGGCTGTTTCGATATCCATCTGCGGCTCAAGCCGGGCCATCTGTTCGGAAGAAAAGAATTTGAGCAGCGCCGCGCCGCCGCTGTTGGAAGCGCCGCCCGGCAGCCACATGTCGCCGATGCGATGGCTGTAAATGCCATATTGCGGCGCGAAGACGGGAACATCCGACAGCAGTTTGATCACCAGCGTCGTGCCAAGCGAGGTGACCCCGGCACCAATTTTATCCGCGCCGGTGGCCAGAAATGCGGCGCAGCCATCCGTTGTGCCGGTAACAACCTGCGTTTGCGGGCCAAAGCCAAAACGCGCCTGCATCGGCTTCGACACCTGACCAATCGCCAGACCGACCGGCCTGACCTGCGGCAGCAGACGCATATCGATATTCATTGCGTCCAGCCATTGCGGCCAGCGGCGCGCAACCGGATCATAACCGGTCTTCAGCGCATTATTTTCGTCGCTGACGCCAAATTCACCGGTGAACTGCCCGGAAATCCAATCGGCCTGATGAAGAATATGGGCAATCCCAGCGATATTGCGGAAAGCCAGCGCGCGGCCCAGCGGCGAGGTCGCGCCATGTGCGGCGGTCTCGGGCGGCGCGATTTCGGCGATCCGCAGGGCCGCATCCCGCGCCGAATTGTCGTTATACATCGAAGCCGGCGCGAGGGGTTGCCCCGAGCGCGAAACCGGCAGAATTGTGCCGGACGTGCCGTCAACGCTCAGCGCGGCAATACGGGTGAAATTAAAGCGATGGCGCAGTTCATCGAGCACTGTGCATAAAGCATCCCACCAAATAGCCGGATCTTGTGTGATCCGCCCGCCACCCTGCAGCGGCGCGGGCATGGCGGCGCTTGCATGGGCCAGCACATGATGCGCTGCGTCTGTGAGCGTGGCGCGTACGCCCGACGTGCCGATATCGATGCCCAGCGCTGCGTCGCTCATGGAGTGGCGGCCACATTCAGCGTCTGGCGATATTTCTCGGCCTCCCAATGGGTGAGTTCATAATCCTGTGCATCGGTCAGGCGTGTCAGTTCTGCTTCCGCCGGGACGCGGGCCAGCACGTCGGACAGACACTTGACCATGGCATCTGCGGCAGCAGGTGCGTCGCGCAGGATGACGACACCTTCGGGCAGAACGATCAAGGGCAGCAGCTTGTCTTCGCCCGCTATTGCTTTGGGTGCGCTGGCGATGCTCTGCGCGCAGATGACACCGGGCCCGAGAAAAATGACATGATCGGGATAAAGCGAGCCGCCACAGGCAAAACGGCGTGAAACAGCATCCAGCGCCAGCGCGTGCGTATCCTCGCTCGCGGGCAGGCGATAGGCCGTCCCGGCGACAAGCTTTTCCAGCTTTGCGATGTCAACCGCCGGAGCGGGGCGGGCAGGGGCCGCCAGCGCGGCGCAAACACGCGCCATGCGCGCCTCGACCTCGGCCACCGAATTGCCCGCCACCACAAGCCCGTGGTTTTGCAGGACATAAACATTTGTATCCGGCTTCTGCCGTTCCTCGATGGCGCGGAACAGCGGCAGGCCGGGGCGGCGGTACGGCACGAAAACCCAGTGAATGTCGGCGTCCGGCTCCAGCCGTTCGCCGATCCTGCTTTCTGCGTCGGTGCGTATGGCAAGCGCTATCGTATCGACGCAATGCACATGCGCAACCACGGGCCAGGGAATGCCCGCATGGACGCTGGTTTCGATGGATGGGCGCAAGCCGCCGGAATTGCGGCTCTGATCAACAAATTCGACGGCGGTTTCTGCTGCCGGCTCATTGGCCGCCAGCGCGCGCAATAAGGCCGCCTGATGCACCGGTACGAAAATATCCCGCTCCAGCGCCTGAGAGAGCCACGTGCCGGACGCCTTGATCCATAACAGGCCTTCCTGCTTGAGCGACGTGTTGCCGCCCGCCGCTTGCGTGCGCCGCGCATCGGCCCCGATTTTTGCCGAGAAGACGCGCAGTTCCTGCAATTTGCTATCCATAGCGCTCATAAGGCCGCGCTCCCGGACTGCGCGGCAAACCAGCGCGCAAATGCGTCGCGTTCCGCCGCAGTCAGGTGCAGGCCGTGTTTGGTGCGCCGGTCGAGAATATCTTCAGCGGTCTGCGCCCATTCCTCGTCTTTCAGGAAGCGCGCCTCGCGCTCGTACAGCGTACCGCCAAAATGCTGGCCGAGATCAGCGATGGTTTTCGCCTCGCCCAGCAGTGCGAAGGCTCGGGTGCCGTAGCGGCGGGCGTATTCATAGCTCGCCAAGGTCGGCAGAAAGACGTAGCGGCTACGCAGATCAGCCAGCATGGTGTCGAAATCCGCATTCGGCATATCGCCGCCGGGCATCGGGGCCGATTGCGTCCAGCCCGAACCCATGCTCGGGAAAAAAGGCTTCAGCTTTTCCAGCGCGTGCTCGGCGAGCTTGCGATAGGTGGTGATCTTGCCGCCGAACACAGAGAGGATAGGCGCCAGACCCTCGGGCGCATCCACGTTAAAAATGTAATCGCGCGTGACGGCGCTCGGGTTTTCGGCCTTGTCGTCATAAAGCGGCCGAACACCGGAGTATGCATGCAAAACATCATCAGGTCTGAGCTGCGCCTCGAAATAGCGGTTGACGACGCCGATCAGGTATTCCACTTCGTCGGGTGCAATTTTTACATCCTCGGCCTTGCCGTCGAATGGGATGTCAGTCGTGCCGATGAGGCACAGATCGCCCTCGTAAGGATTGACAAAAATGACGCGGTTGTCGGTGTTCTGCAGCAGATAGGCCTGCTCGCCCTCCCAGAATTTCTTAGTGATGATATGGCTGCCCTTGACCAGCCGGACATGGTTTTGCGCGTTGCTGCCCGTGCTGCGCAGCACATTTTCCACCCAGGGGCCGGCGGCGTTGACGATGACCTTGCCCCGGGCATTGATCGTTGTGCCGGTGTTGCTGTCGAGCAATTCGACATTCCATGTCAGTCCGTCGCGCCGCGCTTTGACCAGCGGCGTGCGCACCAGCACTTTTGCTCCGCGCTTCTGCGCGTCCAGCGCATTGAGTACCACGAGCCGCGCGTCGTCCACCCAGCAATCTGAATATTCGAATGCCTTGCGATAGGTCTTGCGTATGGGTTTTCCCTCTGGCGCAATGCGCAGATCAAGCGCGCGCGTGGGCGGCAGCTTCTTGCGTCCGCCGAGGTGATCATAGAGAAAGAGGCCGATCCGCACCATCCATGCCGGACGCTGTTCCGGGCTGTGCGGCAGCACGAAGCGCATGGGCCAGATGATATGCGGTGCGGCATTAAGCAGAATTTCGCGCTCGATCAGCGCCTCGCGCACCAGACGGAACTCATAATATTCCAGATAGCGCAGGCCGCCGTGAACCAGTTTGCCAGAGCGGGATGATGTGCCTTGCGCCAGATCGTCCTTCTCGACCATCAAGACCTTGAGGCCGCGCCCGGCGGCATCACGGGCGATACCAGCGCCGTTCACGCCGCCGCCAATGACAATGAGATCGTATAAAACAGGATCCTGAACCATCTTATTCTGCTTTTCTCAAAATGAAATATATCGTCAACACGGATTTGCGGGCGCTTCGCCGGCAATATAACGGCGAACCTCCTCGGCCGCGCCGCCTGCCGCATACTTGACGGTCTTGACCGACGCCCCGGCTATGTGGGGCGTCAGCGTGACGTTGTCGAGCTGGAGCAGTTCCCAATCCGGCGGGACAGGTTCGATTCCGAAGGTCTCGATAGCGGCGCCGCGCAGATGCCGGCTCTTCAGCGCCCCCGTCAAGGCCGGATAATCGACCATTGGTCCGCGTGCCGTATTGACGAAATAGGCGCCGCGCTTCATCGCTGCAAACTGCGGCGCGCCGATAAAGCCCCGCGTTTCGTCGGTGACACGCGCATGCAGGGTGACGACATCCGATTCTTTCAGGATGCGCTCCATCGAGACATGCTGCACGCCGTCATTGATATCCTCGACCGACAATTGCACATAAGGATCATGCACAAGGATCTTGCAGCCAAAGGCTTTGAGAATGCGCACGACCTTTGTGCCGACATGGCCATAGCCGATGACGCCAACCGTCATTTCTGAAAGTTCCTCGCCGGTGAGATCGGCGCGGTAGAGATCGCCGCGCCATTCGCCGCGGCGCAGGGATTCATGTCCGCGCGTGATCAGCCGCGTCTCGGCCAGAATGGCGCCGATGGTGAATTCGGCAACCGCGCTGGCGTTGCGGCCGGGTGTATTGACCACCAGTATGTTGCGCTCGCGCGCCGCCTTCATGTCGATATTGACCGGCCCGCCGCGCGAGACCGCAATCATTTTCAGTTTCGGCAGACGATCCATTATCGAGGCGGAGAAAGGCGCGAGCTGCGTGACCACAATCTCGGCATCTTCGGCCATGGCGACAATTTCGTCGGCAGTGCCCTGATATTCCTTCAGGCCATCCGTGCCCGCTTCGGCATAGCCATGCTGCATCGGTTCATCCGGCCATGGCATCTCGAAGGATTTGATCGAGACGGCATCGCCGCATCTTTCGCGGATAGCCGCCTCGAACATCGACGGCAGCATGAACCGGTCGCCGATGATGGCAATGGATCTGGTCAAGCGAAAAACTCCTGTCTGATATGCGCAAGATGCGTCCAGACGGGCGGCATCAGGTCGCGTATAGCCCGATAGGCTGAATAAAGTTCGTCATATTGACGGATCAGGCCCGCATCCGGCCGTGTTACCGCGCCCAGAACAGGGTTGATCCAGTCGCGTGAGCACGACGGCGTATCTGCAAACATGCCAATGTTGATCGCCGCCATCATGGCCGCCCCGGCGGCGCCCATTTCCTCGCGGTTGACCGTCCGGACATTGGCGTTGAGCGTTGAAGCCAGAATGGTGCGAATGGCCTTCGAGCGGGCCGCGCCGCCACCCAGACGAACCTCCTGAGGCGTGGAGCCGGAGGCTGTGTAGCAATCACGCGAGGCCAGCGCCAGCCCTTCGAAGACTGCCCGCATCATCGCGCTATATGTGGTTTTGGTCGACAGGCCGGTAAATTGCGCGCGTGCGTTGGTGTTGAGGAAGGGCCCGCGCTCTCCGGCCTCAAATATATAGGGGTGATAGATCAGACTATCCGAACGGGCCGCAAGAACCCGTTCATCCATTCCATTGAGAAAGTCAGCCTTAGTAACTGAATGACCTGAGATTTCTGCCGCTTCACGCCCGACATTGATCAGCCAGTCTATATTGAGTGTAGCGGCCATGTTGGATTGGAGCGCGGCTGCTGCTCGGTTCATCGGGAAGCACATTGTATAGCCGGAGCGTGTTTCATTGAGCCGCACGTCCGCCGGGCTGGGTGCCAGACGCATATGCATGCCGGTGGTGCCGAATATGGAGAGACCCACGTCGTTTTCCGCATCATAGAGGCCGCCGCCAAGCGCCGTGCACATGACATCAAGATAGGCGAGCACTACCGGCAACCCCTCCGGCAGGCCGGTGATCGAGGCGGCGGCGCCGCTCAGAGGATGTGAAACCTCAAGCCCGTCGGTGATGGGCGGCAGCAGGCGGGTGCAATCGGCAATGCCCATCCCTTCCAGAATGGACGGCTCGTATTGGCGGGTACGGAAATTGCCGAAGGTGAAGCTTGCTTCGGAAGGGTCGGTGACGCGCTCGCCGGTCAGTTTGTAATAGAGCCAGTCCTTGCAGTGAAAGGCGGTCGTAGCGCGTTCCAGCCGCTCGGGCTGGTGCTGCTTCAGCCAGGCAAGCTGGCCCGAGGCCATGCAGGCGTTGAGGCCGGAACCGGTCTTGGCATAATGATCGGCATAGGCGGGCTTCTGCATATAATCGGCCACGAACGCGGCGGCGCGTGAGTCGAGCCACAGCAGGCCGCCGCCGACAGGTTCGCCCTGCTTGTCGATGAGCCAGGTGCCATCGCCCTGTCCCGTCACTGCGATTGCGGCAAGGCGGGCGTTGAGGTTTGGCACGAGATCATGCAGTTCGCGCAGCGTGCTGGCGCAATCGACCCATGTGCGCAGCATATCCTGCTCGACCTGGCCGGGGCCGGGTGTGTCATAGGTATTAGGTCGCGCCGCAATGGCGATCTGTTCGCCCTGCGCGGTGAAAACCACGGCTTTGATGACCGATGTTCCGGCATCGATTCCGATGAGAAGATCACGGCTCATGTCTCTCTTCTGCTCCCGTTGTATATGACATCCCGGTTCATGCCTCAGGCGGCCTCCGGCCCATGCGATAGCGCCTTGCCGCTGTCCGCATCAAAAACATGCAGATTGGACGCGTTGATCGAATAGCCGATCTTGTCGCCCGCCCGCGCAGCGATAGGCGCATGGGAGACGGCAACCAGCAGCTTACCGGCAACGCTGAGGGCAATATGGCTCTGATCGCCGAGCCATTGATTGGAAACGACATTGGCCGCAAGCATATCTGCTCCGAGCTTCACCGAATGCGGGCGCACGCCAACAACCACTTTCTTGCGCGTTCCGATGGCCTGCCTGACCGAATTGGAAATTTCATTGGCGCCAAATCGAAGCGCCGGGCCATTTACGAACTGGAAGGTGACGCCCTCGCTCATGCTGACTTCCGCATCAAAGACGTTCATGGGCGGTTCGCCGATGAATGTCGCCACAAACAGGTTGGCGGGCCGGTCTTTCAGTTCCTTCTGGCTGGCGAATTGCTGCAGAACGCCGCCTTCCATCACGGCGATGCGATCCGCCAGAGCATTGGCCTCGGTCTGATCATGCGTGACGAAGATCGAGGTCATCTGCCGTTCCACGAGCATGTTCTTGAGACGTCCGCGCAGCACGGCGCGCAATTGCGGCTCAAGCTGGCCCATCGGTTCGTCGAGAAGATAGAGGTCGGCGCGGCGCACAAGCGCGCGGGCAAGGCTCGCCCGCTGCTGCTGGCCGCCGGATATCGACGAGGGATAGCGATCGAGGATCGATTCAATTTCCACCATGGCGGCGACCTCGTTGACCGCGCGATCGATTTCGCCTGTCTGCATGCTCGAACTTTTCAGGGCAAAAGCGATGTTGTCGCGCACTGTCAGCGGAGGATAAAGCGAATAGCCCTCGAAGGCCATGGCGACATTGCGTCTGGCCGGCGGCAGATGTTCAATACGCCGCCCGGCAAGCGATATCGAGCCATTGGTGACTTCCTCAAAACCGGCGATCATGCGCAGGGTCGAAGTCTTGCCGCAGCCCGAAGATCCGAGAAGCGCGATAATCTCACCCTTCTGGACATGCATATTCAAAGCCTTGACCGCATAAACCGGCGATTTGGTACGTCGCAGATAGATCTTGTCGACGGAGTCTAGAATAAGCGCGGAATCTGACATGGCGGCCTCAGGATTGGTGTGCGACGATGCGGCGGCCGTTGTCGGCCTCGAAGAGCAGCAGGGCATTGGGCTCAAAGCGGGCATGGGCCGGGCCGTGACGGCGCGTTCCTTCCTCGTTGCCCGGCTCCGCGGCCAGCAATTCCTTGCCATCTTGCGTGCGCAGCAACAGCACCGCCTTTTCGTTGAGCGGCGTCACGGCGACGATCTCAACCGGAAATCCGCCATCGGTGGGATGATCCTCAACCGTTATGGCCTCAGGGCGGATGCCGATCGAGCATTTCTGTCCGGCAATATGGCTGTAACCCGCTGGCAGCGGAATATGGCCGCCGCCGAAGGCAAAGACGAGCCTGCCATTCTGCAACTGTGGCGTGGCCTCGACCACGTTCAGCGTTGGATCGCCGAAAAGGCGCGCGACGCCGAGAGTCGCCGGTTCGAGATAGATCTGCGCCGGTGTCGCTGTCTGAACGAATTGTCCGTCGAGCAGAACGGCGATCCTGTCTCCCAGAGCCATGGCTTCCTTGTAGTCCTGCGTCACATAGAGCACGGTCGAGCCAGCGGCCTTGAGCAGTGTCGGCAGCTCGAGGCGCATCTCATAGCGCAGCTTGGCGTCGACATTGCGCAGCGGGTCGTCGAGAAGCAGAATGCGCGGGTCGCCCACAAGGGCGCGGGCCAGCGCCGTACGCTGTTTCTGGCCGTTGGAGAGCTCGCGCGGCGCTTGTTGCAGCACATGGCTGATCTTGAGAAGCTTGGCGGTGCGTTCCACCCGTTCCTTGATCTGATCCGCCGTGAAGGTCTTGGCGGTGAGAGCGCTGGCGATGTTGTCATAGGCGCTCATATGCGGAAACAGGGCGAAATTCTGGAACGCCATGCCGATGCCGCGCGTCTCGGGCGCAGCCTCGGTGACGTCCTTGCCCATGAGGCGCACCGTTCCGGCCTCCGGTTCTTCCATGCCGACGATGATGCGCAGCAGAACGGTCTTGCCGGTGCCGGACGGACCGAAAATAACGACGATCTCGCCGGTCTCGGCTTCGAGCGAGACGCCCTTCAGCACGGCGTCGTTTTTAAATGTCTTATGAATCTGTTCGATGGAAATCTGGGACATGATCTTAGCCTTTGACTGCGCCAAGAGACAGCCCTTCGACCAGATAGCGCTGGGCATAAAGAGCGATGGCGAGTGTCGGTGTGATAGACAGCACGATTGCCGCCGCAATCTGCCCGTACTGGATGCCGGAGGCTGTGACGAAGGCGAGCGCACCCACCGTTACCGGCTGCTTTTCGGCCGAAGCCAGAACCAGTGCGAAGACGAAATTGTTCCAGCAGAAGATGAAGGCGAGCAGACCCGCCGCAGCAATGCCGGGGCCGGCAAGCGGCACGGCGATGCGCGTGAACGTGCGCCACCAGCTATGTCCGGCGATGCGGTAGGCGGATTCGATATCGGGCGAAATATCCTCGAAATAGCCGCGCACGATCCAGAGGATCAGGGGCAGGGCAATGAGCTGATAAACCCAGATCAGGCCGACATAGGTGTCGGTGAGGCCGATCTGCTGATAATAGAGCGTCAGCGGCAGCAGCACGAGCAATGGCGGCGCAAAGCGGAATGAGAGCAGCGTGAAGGCAATGTCCTCGCTCAGCGGGAATTTGAACCGGGCGAAGGCATAGGCCGCCGGTACGCCGAGGATCAGGGCCACGATCACCGAAACGCTGGAGAGCAGAACGCTGTTCCAGAGATTGTGCATGAAGGCTATGTCCAGCGTGCCGGCGTTGGAAACCAGCTTGCCGGTAATGAGGGCCTGATAATTGGACAGCGTCGGCGTGAAGAAGAGGCTCGGCGGGATGCGCAGAATATCCTCGTTCGTCTGAAACGACATCAGGAAAATCCAGAATATCGGGAACAGAAAAAACACCATGATAGCGGTGAGCAGCAGCCCACGGATAAGTCTCTCGAAGCGGGATGTATGTTCCATCGGGCGATCCTCAGGCCTGACCGCGTGCGCGCTCGCGCAGCTTGAGATGTTGTTTCACGAAGACATTCGACAAAGCGTAGGTGATCGCCCACAGGATCACGAGCAGCGCCGCGGATTTCGCCACATTGGTATATTGGTAGAATTCGAGATAGGAGCGCACCTGGAACACCAGCAATGTATTGCCCGGGCCACCCTGCGTCATCGAATAGATGATGTCGAACTGCTGAATGGCGTCCAGCAGGCGAAACAACGTCGCCGTCATCAGATAGGGCAGCAGCATCGGCAGCGTGATGCGGAAGAAAACGAAATGGCGCGGCACGCCGTCCAGCGCCGCAGCCTCGAACGGTTGCTTGGGCAGAGAGCGCAGGCCAGCGAGCAGCAGGATCATGATGAAGGGCGTGTAAACCCAGACATCGACAAGAATGACGGTGAACAGCGCCGAGCTTGGCGCCGAAGCCCATTTGAAATCATGCACGCCCATGGATTGCAGCAGATAGGACAAGATGCCGAAATTGGGGTTCGTCATCAGCTTCCACATGAGGGCCGCGAGTGCTGGCGCAGTCATCAGCGGCAGCAGCAGCAGGATCGACAGCATATTGTTGATCCGCCCCTGCTTCTGCAGAAGTAGGGCGATGATCAGACCAAGAACCACTTCCACGCCGACGCTGAGGCCGGTGTAGAGCAGCGAAACGCGCACCGTATTCCAGAATTCGGGGTCGTAAATCAGACTCTTGTAATTATCGAACCAGATAAACCCCTTCATGAAAGGCAGGTTGAGCCTGTAGCGCAGCAACGAATAATAGACGGCGGTGACGAATGGCACCAAGATCCCGATACAGACCAGCAGCGCCGGCAAGCTCAAGATATAGGGCAGAATTTTCGTCTTGCGGCGGCGTTGCACCGGCGGGCCGGATATAGCGGGTTGCGAGGCAAGATGGGTCATGGGTTTCGGGCTCTCAGAACGGGCTCTGAACTCTGTGACTGTCAGACAATGCGCAAAACAGGGGCGGTTCAAGCAATATAAAAGCTGCGGCATTCTACTCGCGAGCAGGCCGGACGTCTTTAAATTTCAGGAAGGTGCGGCGCGCGCAGGAGATTGAACGCGCGCGCCGACTTTGTCAGTCTGGCCAGCGACTAGCCGAGACCGGCATCCTTGAGCTGCTTGTCGATCGAGGCGGCGAGCTTGTCGAGAGCCTCGTCAACCGGCACTTCCTTGGCCACCATCTTCTGCAATGTCTCGGCCCATTCGGTCGTGACGTCGAAGAACAGGGGTTGCGGGGTGAAATAGATCTTCGCGCCGGGTGAAGATGCGGCGAGCTGATCGATATAGCCCGGATAGGACTTGTTCAGGCGGGTTTTGAACGTGTCGTCCCCGGCAACCGAAGCGCGCACAGGATTGACGAAATCCATCTTGGTTGCGCCGAACATGTCGTGCTCGGTGGAGCTTGCCCACTGCATGAAATACCATGCGGCGTCCTTTTGCTTGCCGAAAGCGTTCATGGCCAGCGACCAGATCCAGACGTTCGGGGTCGGTGCCTTGGCTTCCGGGTTCGGAGCAAAGGCGTGGAACCCGAGATGGCCGGCTTCCTTGTTGCTGCCGCCATTCATGAAATAGCCGAGAATGTCGGCGTCGAAGATGGTGGCCGAAGCGCCCGCACCCAGATCCGTGCCAACCTGATACCAGGTATAGGTTGACCAGTTCTTCGGGCCGGAATTCTGCACCATTTCCACGAACATCTTGTGGTAGGCCTTCGACTGGGCCGTGTTCATTGCAGCCTTGAGCTTGCCGTCGGCGCCGACCGTGAGGTCCTTCTGGCCATAGTTGGCATAGCCCGAAAGGAAGCCGGGATGGATGGTTGCCCAGGACCGTGAACCGCGCACGCCGATGCCATACGGACCGCCGAGATCCTTGGTCAGCTTGGCTGCCTTCTCGATAAGGTCGGGCATGTTCTTCGGCGGCTCAAGCTTGACCTTGTCATACATGGTGCGGTTGTAGGTGATGGAATTCAGCTCATAACCCCACGGAATGCACCATTGCTTGGCGTCCGCCGAGCCCAGAGCGCCGCCCGGGACGCCGTTCCATGCGGTGGAAGCGCGCAGACCCGGCAGGAAATCTTCCCAGTTATATTTGGGATTGGTCTTGGTCGGGTCGTTGATATAGGGCTTGAGGTCTTCCACCCAGCCGGCCGGGCCATAGGTCCAGGTCATGTAGGCGCCGGTCATGAAGGCGTCGTACTGGCTCGATTTCGAGGACAGGGCGGCGGTCACCTTGTCGAAATAGACGTCTTCGGGGAAAATGTCGTAGGTGACCTCAATGCCGGTCAGCGCCTTGAAATTGGCGAGGTCGGCGATCATGGCGTCGGCATAGGGATGCTTGTTCAGCAGCAGATGGATTTTGTTGCCGTTGAACTTTTTCCAGTCGAAATCGGCGGCGAGGGCGCTGGTGCCTGCGGCGTTGAGCATGAAATTGGCGGTTGCCGCCGTGATGCCGAGCTTGCCGGCACCGTGCATGAGTTCGCGGCGGCTGATATTGCCCGCCTTGAACTGCTCGAAAAAGCCTTTTGCTTTATCTGACATGATGTTCTCCTTGGAGTGCTTCTTGTTAGTATTCTTTTTATTGGGTCCGGATTCTGTTGCCCGGATTTTAAGCTGTCAGCGAACGCGCCGACCGCTCGTCGATGATGATGCCGTAGAGCAGCCCGCTTGCGAGAACGGCCTTGATGGCATCGATTTTTGACCGACCACCGGCCAGTGCGATGGTCTTTTGCCTGCCGATGTCCTCGACATCCATTGTCAGCGTGCGCGCGGAAATATCGGTCTCAATGACTTTTCCGGTGACACCAAAAATATGACCAAGGACTTCGCCGACCCCGCCGGCCTTGCGGGCGTCGTCAAATTCCTGACGTGCGATCATGCCGGTGGAGAGGGTGGAGGCATCCGCTTCCATGGTGCCGATGCCCACGACGCGCAGTGTGGCCGAAATGCCCATCGACATGACGTTTGGCACACCGCGTTGATTGAGAAATACGGCCCGGTCTTCCACTGTATTGGCGTAGAAGGGCAGGGGCAGAACATAGGTTTCCGCGCCGGTGCGCTCGGCAAGGCGGTGGATGACATCGAAAGGCGTAGCTGCAAAACGTTGGGTCAGGCCGCCCATGAGGGACACCAGCTTGACGTCGCGCACATTCAGCTTGGGCAGAAGCCGCACCGCCGCCGCCAGCGTGCGGCCATGGCCAAAGCCGATGACCTTGTCTTCGCCGCTTTCAAAAGCTGTTTTGAGGAAGCGCGCTCCGGCAATGCCAAGCGCCTGAAGGGGCAGCGGCTCGTCGTCGAGATCTGGGCAGACCTCACAGAATTTCAATCCGTAACGCGCCCGGAGCTTGTCTTCGAGATCAAGGCATTCCGAAATTTCGCCATCGATCGAGAAACGCACAAGGCCGTCTTCCTTAGCCTTGGCGATGAGCCGGTGTGCCTTCAGGCTGGGAATGCCCAGACGTTTGGCCACCTCGCCCTGCGTGAGGCCGCCGCCGAAATGCAGCCAGGCTGCACGCACGCACAGATCGTAATCCTCGGCATTCGGGGCTTTTGGCGGTTTCGTCAGCATGGCGTTTCCGAAAAATTTTTCTTATATTGAAATTTGTTTCATTTTCATGTCTTATTGTCAAGCGGTGTTGGTCAGGCCCATTATTGAATTCGAACGACCGGTGCCGGGACGTGTGATATTCGAAACTGACATCCGTAAATTCATATCGGAACGGAACGTTTTCTCGGGGAGGGACAGGATGAAGATTGCTCTTGGTGCGGACAGTGCAGGCAAGCCCCTGCTTGATGTGATTGCAGCTCATCTGGCCGGCAAACCCGAATTTGAAGTCACCGACCTGAGCAAGCCTGGTTATTACGCCAATGTCGCCGATGAGGTGGCTTCGGCAGTGATTCAGGGCGCGGCGGACCGCGCCATCCTGTTTTGCGGCACAGGGATCGGCGTTTGTATTTCAGCGAACAAGGTGCCGGGCATCCGCGCCGCCCAGACTCACGATACCTATTCGGCGGAACGCGCCGCAAAATCGAACAATGCCCAGATCATCACAATGGGAGCCCGCGTTATCGGCCCTGAACTGGCCAAGTCGATTGTCGATACCTTTCTCCAGTCGTTTTTCGATCCCGCGGGGCCATCCGCGGGCAATGTCGATGCTATCGGACAGGTCGAGCAAAAGTATGGCAAGAAGGCCTGAACCGGCCGCCTGTCCAACCGGGATGGAGATCTTCTGAATGTCGTTCCGACTTTCGCTCGCCACGAATCCATTTCTCAACCGCGTGGTCGAGCCTAGCGCACTGATCGAAATGATGGCAACAGAACTGGGCATCGGCTATGTCCAGCTCACCAATGAATTCATCAATCCGGCCTGGCCTGCCGACGTTGTGCGCCGCATGACCGACGAGATGGCGGCGCAATGCGCCCGCCATAATGTCCGCGTGACCTCGGTGATGACGGGGCCATATGGCCGGCTTAACCATTTCGGCCATCCCGACGCCGGCGTGCGGGAATATTATGTCGGCTGGTTCAAGGGGCTTGTCGATATCGCCGCCGATCTGGGCAGCGATACCGCAGGTTCGCAATATGCCATTCTGACCTACGAGGATTACGACGACGCGGCGCGGCGCAAGGAGCGCCTCGGGCAGGCGCTGGAGTGCTGGCAGCGCGTGGCTGAACATGCCGCACGGCGGGGCCTGTCCTATCTCTTCTGGGAGCCGATGTCGGTCGGCAGGGAACTGGGCCACACCATCGCCGATACCGCCAGCCTGCAGGACTGGCTCGATGCGGCTGATCTGGCGGTTCCGCTGAAGGTGATGATCGATATCGACCACGGCGACGTCAGTTCGCCCAATCCGGATGATACAGATCCTTATGCATGGGCGCGCAATTTTGCCGCCCGTTCGCCCATTATCCACATCAAGCAAAGCTCTCCGAACAAGGGTGGACACTGGCCTTTCGCAGCCGAATATAACAGAAATGGCCGGATTGAACCGGTTAAGCTTCTCGAGACGATCCGCGCAGGCGGCGGTGTGGATAACGAGCTTTGCATGGAATTCGCCTTCCGCGAACGCGAGCCGGCAGACCGCAATGTCATACCGATGATCAGGGAATCTGTTGCGTTCTGGAAGCCATATATCGATGTCGGCCAGCCGAAATAGGAGTATGAAGATGACATCTCGGCCCTGGATCGGCACAAGCTGGAAAATGAACAAGGTACGGGCGCAGGCGCGCAGTTATGCTGCCGGAATTGCCGCTTCGCATGTCGCCGGTACGGAGAAAATCCGCCCATTTCTCATCCCGCCTTTTCCTTATATTGCGGATGTCGCCGAAGTGCTGGCCGGCTCGCGTGTCAGGATCGGCGCGCAGAACATGCACTGGAAAGATCATGGTGCATGGACTGGAGAGATTTCACCCCTCATGGTCAAGGATTGCGGAGCCACGATAATCGAGCTTGGCCATAGCGAGCGGCGCGAGCATTTTGGCGAGACCGACGAGACTGTGGCGTTGAAGGTCAGGGCGGCGCTCGATCACGATCTGCTTGCGCTTGTCTGTATCGGCGATACCCGCGCCGAATTTGAATCGGGCCGGACGGCTGACGCTCTGGCCAGACAGGTGCGCGCGGCGCTCAGCCTTGTGGGCAGGCATGGTCTTGGCAAGGTTGTGCTGGCCTATGAGCCGGTCTGGTCGATCGGCGAGGGCGGCACCCCGGCAGAGCCGTCCTTTGCCAATCTCCAGCACGAATTGATCAAATCGCTGTGCGCGGATCTGCTCGGAGCTCCGCTCGAAGTCGTCTATGGCGGCAGCGTCAATCCGGGTAATTGTTGCGAACTCGTCAGCCAGCCGCATATCGACGGGCTGTTCATCGGCCGTTCCGCATGGGAAGCTGAGGGCTATATCGATATTGTGGATCGTGTTATTGCCACATTGGCGTAAAACATTCACTCCGGGGATTCATGAGAGGATATGATGAATAAGCTTGATCAACTCAAGGCCATGACCGTCGTCGTTGCCGATACGGGCGATATGGACGCGATCCGCGCCTTTCATCCCACTGATGCAACCACTAATCCGTCTCTGATTCTCAAGGCGGCGCAGATGCCTGCCTATTCGGGGCTGGTGGATGAGGCTGTGAGATGGGGCAAGGCCAAGGGTGCCGATGTTCACGCGGTGACACAGCGCCTTGCGGTGAATTTTGGTGCCGAACTGGCCAAGATCGTACCCGGACGCGTATCGACTGAGGTCGATGCGGACCTGTCTTTCGATACGCAGGCCACTGTTGCCGCCGCGCGTGCCATCATAGCCGAATATGCGTCGCGCGGCATTGGCCGCGAGCGTGTGCTGATCAAGATCGCCTCCACATGGGAGGGCATCCGCGCGGCCGAAATTCTGCAGAAGGAAGGCACCGACTGCAACCTGACGCTGCTTTTCTCTCTGGCGCAGGCCGTGGCCTGCGGCGATGCCGGCGTATTCCTGATTTCGCCTTTCGTTGGCCGGATTTTCGACTGGTACGTCAAGAATGAAGGCAAAACCTACACCGCAGAAGAAGATCCGGGCGTGCTTTCAGTGCGGTCGATCTACGCCTATTACCGCGCTTACGGCATCAACACGGTGGTGATGGGTGCGTCGTTCCGCAATACGGGCGAGATCGAGGCGCTGGCCGGTTGCGACCGTCTGACCATTTCGCCGCAGCTGCTGGACGCCTTGCAGAAGGACGAGGGCACGCTTGCGCGCCGTCTCGATCCGGCCAGCGCGGCCGCCAACGCCCCGGCAAGACTCCACATTGACGAAAAGACCTTCCGGTTCCTGCTCAATGAAGATGCCATGGCGACCGAAAAGCTTTCCGAGGGGATCCGCGTGTTCACAAAGGATCTGCGCAGCCTGCGCGCCATGGTCGCGGAACGCATGAAGGCCTGAGATTATCGGAAACCACTGTTGAAAAGCCCGCGCTTGTCTCAGGCGCGGGCTTTTGCTGTCTCAGCCCCGGCGCAGCAGTCTGACAAGTGCCTCAAGCGCCGTAACTGGTATGAGGGCGCCGGGGTGCCGCACGACCTCGCCAGCCAGTTCATGTGCATAGCGGCAGGCTTCGGGGGCGGGGAGGTTCAGAAGCCTTGCGGCAAGATAGCCGGCATTGAAAGAGTCTCCCGCGCCAGTGGTGTCGCGCGCGTCGCTCACATTTTTGGCCGGAACGCTGACCGAGAGCCCGTCATGCATTAAAAAGGCCGGGCTCATGCCGTTCTTGACGACAATTTCCTTTACGCCATACCCAGCCAGACGCTTCGCTGTGGCCTGCGGGTCGGAGTCGCTCCAATATTGGGTTTCGTCGTCAAAGCTCGGAAGGCCGATATCGGCAAGAGCCCACATGTCTTCGACAGATGTGCGAATCTCATCCTCGCTTTGCCAGAGGCGGCGGCGGATGTTGGGGTCGAACGAAACCAGCGTGCCTTGCCGACGTGCCTTCGCCAAAGCGTCCAATAGGTTGCGACGCCCGTCTTCCCCGATGATGGCGAGCGTGATGCCCGACACGTGCACAAGGCGGGCTTCCTTGAACGCCGCTTCGAGGGAAGCCGGTTCATCAGCGAGGCGTTTGGCCGCGGATGTGTCGCGCCAATATGAAAATCGCCGTTCCGCCCCATCGAGGTCGATCATATAAAGGCCCAGCGTCCGCGTCGGATCGCGCGAAATATGCCGGGTTCCGATACCGCTTTCCTCAAAAAAACGCAGCATTTCCAATGAAATCTGATCTGTGCCAATGCGGGTGACATATTCGACGGCAAGCACGTCTTCGAGAAGGTGGCGCAGATACCAGCTGGTATTGAGTGTGTCTCCGGCAAAACTGCGCCGGAAAAGCTGGCCGCCCACAGGGGCCATTTCAACCATGGCCTCGCCTATGCCGATGATAGTGTGCAACATGCGTTTCCTGTGTTCTATTGCCGGACTCGGTGGCTGCAACTTTAGGTGCTTAACCCGGGTGTTTCAATCCGGTGTTTTCGCGGATTTGAGGCCGATTGGTGGGGACAAGCCAAGCTTTTTGATTTGAATCATTGATTTTATGGCGCTAGCGCCTTTCGATGGCAGTGAGGCGGCAGGTTTTTCGGTTCAGAGCATGAGCCGGTAGGCTAAATTATTTAAAACAGCTAATTTTATCAGTTTGATATGAATACCCGAAATGAGGAACTGAATCATCGGCCTGCGTCCGGACCGTTTTGAGGAATGCCGTTTTGATATTTGCTAGCCTGGGAGAACAACATGAGTCTTAAAACTGAGGAAATTGCATCTTCGTCTGCTGCCCTTCAGGCATGCGGCCTGGCCACTGCGGCGCTGTCTGGCGCAGGGCGCGGGGCTGTCCTTTCACGTGCAGTCAGGCTGGCATTCCTTCCGCTCGCTCTGGCATTGAGCGTTTCCGTCTCTTCTGCGGTTCTGGCGGCGAGCCTTCCTTTCAAGGCGGATCTGACAGGCGGCGGCGAGGTTCCGCCGTTGGATGTGCCCGGCACCGGCCATCTTGACGCCGTTCTCGACACGGCCACCGACACGCTGAGCTGGACCGTCACCTATACGGGGCTGAGCGGCCCCGTCACGGGGGCGCATTTCCACGGTCCGGTGTCTTATATCGGCAAGACCTCGGAGCAGAATGCACCTATTCAGGTCGGCGCTCCTGATCCGCAGGTCAGTCCGTTCAAGGGTTCGTCCAAGATCACAGCCAAGCAGGCCAAGGAACTGCGGGACGGCCGTTGGTATTTCAATATCCACACTGCTAAAAATCCCGCCGGTGAAATACGCGGTCAGGTCGTGCGGACGAAATAGGACGCCCGAACAGCAGTTGCATGATGGGGTAAGTGTATGAAAATAGCCGTTCAGACCTTGCGGGCATTGGGTCTGCTTGCTTTGCTTGGTCTGATGGTGCCCGGCGGCGCTTTGGCGGGAGGCGACCCCGTTGCTGGCAAGCGCGTCTTCGAGACCAATTGTCATACCTGCCACATGGCTTTGCCCTATACCGAGCGGGTGGGAGTTGAAAACCTGCCCGCTTTTCTTGCCAATCCTCGCAAATATAATCCGAAAACGGCGATGACATTTCCCGGCCTTCACAGCAAAAAGGACATCGAGGATGTCATCGCCTACATTACGGCTGAACATTAGGCCCATCAGCTCCGAGAATCGATTGCCCTCCGCATATGGCTGATATGACGCCCTGATGCGTTTTGGGGCTTGCAATTTCCCGTGGCTCCAAGGTAGAGATTTGCCGGGGGCGGTTAGCTCAGTTGGTAGAGCATCTCGTTTACACCGAGAGGGTCAGCGGTTCGAGCCCGTTACCGCCCACCAGAATTTATAAATAAAATCAATATGTTATAAAAATAATTTCCTTAGCGCTTCTTCTTTTCCGCACAGTTTCCGCACAGTTTCCGTTTGCAACCACCTTGTTAGGATGCCAAAAAGGTGCGAATCGTGACGCGCGATTTTGTGCATTTCGGAGCGGCCAGCTCGAATATTATATTTGGCTGGGGTAAATTTTTTCAGCTTGTCGGGACGTCGTCGACATTTTTCTGTCCCCGTCGGAAAAGGAGCGCGAAATGCCTTTGACTTCAGGAAGTGAAAAGCCCTGGGTGCATTCGGAGCGTGTCGGATTCTCTATGAGGAACGAGAATCAATTGGTGGTGTGTTGGGTCGATAGAGCAGCGTTGGAAGATGCGGTTCAGCACGGTTCTGAAGACCCAGCGTTGAACTACATCGAGGTTTTTTTGCAGTTGCGAAATAAAATTGAGGAGGTTGCTTCAAAAAAATATGACCTCGGCCATTTTAGTAAAGATGGGTCTGTGACTGTTACTACTCGTAATCTCAATTGCGGGATCTACGACTGACCTGTGCTGGTGCGACATTTGTCCAACTCTCTTGACACCGAATTACGTCTCCTGTCGTGAGGAGGGGATTTTTGTGTCACCCACCAACGAAAATTTAACTCCGTCAGAGGGCGGACAAGATATGGTTGGTCAAACTTTTAACTTACGGTCTGGACATTTGTGAGTGACTGGAATTTAATCGTCATACGATATCAATGTTGGGTCGGCCATGCGCATTTGGCAGTTCATTGCCTATTTATACGGTTGGCGAAGCGGCACCGCGCATTCGCTGATGTCTGCGGCGTCGTCAAGGACGAGCCCGGATCCGTGGCCATTTGTTCAGAGACCGATAACAAAGAGCGGCCAATATTCGGCCGACGAAGTTACCGCCGACCGTATCCGGTTTGAAAATGAAATGGCGGAGCGGTTTCGATCTATCTCAAGAATTAATCGCGAGCATGCCGTTGCGATTGGCTGCAAGTATTTCATCTGGCGGACCGCCGATGACGGAGATGTTTGTGATGAATGCGCGAAGTTCAACGGCCGGCGTTTTCGATATTCAGCTCCTCCTAAAATCGGCTTTCCTGGCGATCATCATTGTCCGATTGGATGGTGCCGGTGCGAGGCAGAGCCGGTTAGGCTGATGTGAGAGGTTGATCTCGATAGGGATTATTTGATCTTTAAACCGGTTAAATAAACGAGGATTACAGTGTCGGGCGTGTCAAATTTTTTCGGTATATTGAATTCCATGCAACGTCGCCATGGCCTGTTTCATTTGGATCATGGCTCCCGAGAACTGCTGGACGAATTGATTAAGCGGGAGGAAGCTGGCGTTTTGACAACAGCGGAGGATCTTATCCCATTGTCGAAATTATCTCGCGCTTCGGTCTATCGCAGGATCGGCTGGTTGAAGGATGCGGGGATTTTTAATGAATTCTGGCACGATCAGCGTCTTGTCTATAGTGTTGGCGAGAATGTAAGAAAATTCTGTGACGAATTCGCCGAGAAGTTCACAAAAGCCTGAAATGTAAATTGTGTCGCGAGCGCGGGGCTTTAGATCAACAATGATCTCGCAAGACTGTAGACATTTCGTGTGGAATTTTTCGTACGTGCAAGCTGATTGCGATTGAACGTATTCAAAGCTTCATTTTGGGGAGAAAGGTCATTGCTACTTTGGCCGGCCCGATAATCCTTACGTGTGGATTATCGGGCTTTCGTTTGGCAATTTTTGTTCGATTTGCGATGTAGCTATCGCGACATTCAATGTGTCGAGTTAGCGCGTCAGGCCGAACGGCGCGACTCGCAGTTTTGACATGATCGGATTTGCGCAAATCTCTGTCTTAAGGTCGCTGGCTGGCGACGGAACATGAAACAGGTAGCCTTGAGCTATGGTGCAGCCGACATTGCGTAAAAAGGCTGCTTGCTCTTCAGTCTCGACACCTTCGGCAACGACATCGATGCCGAGGCTTACGCCAATATCCACTATGGCTTTTACAACGACTGCGGATCCTGCCCGTTTGGTCAGTCCCGAGACAAAAGACCGATCTATTTTGACCGTGGAAACAGAATATTCCAACAGATGGGTGAGGGACGCAAAGCCCGTGCCGAAATCATCGAGACCAATTCGAACGCCGCTCGCCCGAAGGCGATCGCAATTTTTCTGAACAATATTGGGACCGCGAGACATGAAAACATCCTCGGTGACTTCAATTTCAATAGAAGAGGGGTCTAGGTTGCGCTTTTTGATTTCCGTAATAACCATTTCAGCAAATCGCTCGTCCTTGAAATGGCTCGGCCCGATATTGATGGCAATCGATCCAAACTCGAAGCCTTGTCGCATCCACAAGGCAGCCTGATCCAGAGCATTTCGAAGTACGAAATTGCCGATATCAGTGGAAAGCCGCGGATCCTCAAGCGCAGATCTGAAATCTCCGGGCGTCTGTACGCCATCCTCGCTATTCCATCGCAACAAGGCCTCATAACCGACCGTGCGCCTGGTCGAAAGATCAACCTTTGCCTGATAATAAAGTTCTAATTCGTCCCGACACAAAGCATTTCGGATAGCAGTTAGAATTTTGGACTTTTTTTCGGTAAGTTCCCGCATTCGGGGTTCAAAGAACATAAAGCAATCACGCCCGCTGGCCTTGGCCTCGTAAAGCGCAAGATCCGCCTCGCTCATCAATTCAGCTTGCGCCATTTCATCGTTGCGCTGATGTATCGCTATGCCGATCGAAATCGTGAACTGAAGTGTGCTGCCTTGCCAAATGATGGGTTGGGCGGCTACGTTTAAGATCCTTTCGGCGATTGGGGTGATATCTGATCTTGTAACGAGATCTTCGATCACAATCGCGAATTCGTCGCCCCCAACCCGGGAAACGAACTTGTTCTCTACAAAAACGCTGTTGATGCGGTCGCTGACGACTTTTAGGCAAAGATCGCCTGCTGCGTGGCCATAAATATCATTTATTTCCTTAAACCCATCCAGGTCGAGAAGAAACAATGAAAAGCCTGCCTTGCTTTCACTCAGTCTACCGATATGCTTCACCAATTGCGACCGATTGAATAAACCTGTGAGCATATCGACTTCGGCAAGCCGCTTGATTTGTTCGATCGCAGTCTTTTCTTCGGTTATGTCCTGCTTCATTCCATATCTACGGACAGGCACGCCGTCCTTGAATTCGATATTTCCCAATACTCTGACCCAACGAAGCTTACCCTTTGCCGTAAACATCCGGCCTTCATAGGTGTAGGGTTGATTGTTCGCCTCAGACTCGCTCACAATTTGCCGCACACGCTGATATTCGTCGGGCGGATAAAACAGGTCCAATTTTTCAAACGAAGGAATGAAATCTTCGCTCACCTCGTGAATGCGATACATACCTTCGCTCCAGGTGAGCTTGCCGGTGCGGCAGTCTTTCTCCCAAGCGCCGATCTTTGCCAGGTCCGATGCACATTGAAGAATTCGCTTTTGCGTTTGCAAATCATTGGATTGAGATTCAATTTTCTCATTTTTCGTAAGTAATTCTTGGGAAAGTTCAGCGTTTTTTGCGGCAGCTCGATACTGCAAGATCAGTGAAGCAGCGATCGTGCCCAGCGACTTAAGCGCTTCTTTTTGTTTCGGACCAAGCCGCCGCGGCTTCTGATCGATCAAACAGAGGCTGCCTGCCATCAACCCTTCGTCCATTTCAAGCGGGCAGCCGGCGTAAAAGCGTATTCTGGGACCGTCAGTCACGAGATCGTTATTCTTGAAGCGATCATCCTGTGAAGCATTTTCAACAATAAAAAGTTCATCCGATAATATCGTGTAATTACAAAATGCGACTTTGCGGTCGGTTTCGCGCACATCTATACCGCGCTTGGCTTTGAACCATTGCCGCTTTTCATCAACAAGTGAAATCACCGCTATGGGAACATTAAATATCTTGCGAGCCAGTTCAACTATATGTTCGAATGCGGGATCAAAGTCCGTGTCAAGAACTTCCAGAGCGCGCAGCGTTGTAATTCGTGCATCCTCTTCTCGTACAATGGGGTAGGGGCGTATCTCTAGGCTAGACATCGGACGTTCTCCCTATTTGATATCACGCGGGCATGTAAACATGCCGGGGTTAACCACTTCTAAAATTTGAGAGAGGGAGAGGGAAACGAATCGAGCCAAATTTGGCGAGTGCGTGCTAATTGCAGTGTCGACCACGCGTTGGCGCTCCTGACAAATGTCAATGCAATGATAGAACCATCGCGCAATAGCTTTAAAAACCGTTCCGAGATCCGATTTTCCCGCAGATTTTGGAATAGAAAATGTTTTGCCATCTTAAATCACTTGAAAAGCTGAACATCGCCGTTGCGCGTTGGTCACATTTTCGCGCATTGGAGCTATCCGATGGCCATCTTTGAAATCCTGAGCGCAGCAGAGCGCGCTCGACAACTCGGCAAATCAGAGGGCGCTTTTGACGTCGCTTTGGCCGACTGGCTCGACGCGAACAGCAAGAAGGTGAACGCGGTCACTGCCGCGCTGCTGAAGGTGCAGTCTGGCAACCGCGTCCTCGAAATTGGCTTTGGCAACGGCAGGGCCGTGCGGGATGTGATCAGTCAAGCGGAGGACGTTCGCTACTTTGGCATCGATAGATCGTCCGGAATGGTTGAATTGGCTTCTGCGCTGAACGCTGATTTGGTCTCCGCTGGCAATGCCAGCTTTTACATTGGTTCAACCGAGCAAATGCCATTTGACGACAATTATTTTGATCGGGTCTTCTCGATTGGCGCCATGCATTTTTGGGCTGATCCGGCAAAGTCTCTGACGGAAGTGCGCCGGGTGCTGCGCCCCGGCGGTTTGGTGCTGATGAGTTGCTTGTCCCCGAGAGGGGCGCCAGATTTTGCACAAACGACATATGGTTTCCACCTCCGAGAGGCAAAAGCCTGGGAAGAACTGTTTCGCGCCGCCGGTTTTGTCGGGATCCATAGTCAAATAATAGAATTTGAGCCAATCGCGCACAACCGAGCGCGATCTATGCGTTTCGGGATCAATTTGAGCGGGCGCGCTTGAACACTTGGCCCCTATATTTACGGCTATAGGACGGTCGTGGGTCTGTTGGACGATTTGTCGATCAAGTCAGAAGCGCAGCCTGACTGTTCCTCGTTTGGCGATTGAAATTCCTACATTGCCTACACAAATTAAAAAACATGCCTGCTTTGGCGTGATATCGATAACTTTTTCAATAATTTAACTGCTTTTTAGCTGTTTTTCTTATAGCAAAGATATGTTGTTCGTCGTCCGAGAACCAAATAATGAGCGAGTTATCGCCAAAAAGAACATCAAATCTTCGACGGCTTTGGCCAATCGTTGTGATTGCGCTTACGTCGATGGCATTTACCTTCGGCGGTTTTGTTCTGGTTGCGCTCTATATTGAAAAGCACGCTGACGTGCACATGAACCGAATTATTGAACATTCGGCGCACGAGGAAACGCGTTGTAACAAGCTGGCACAATCCATTGACAATCTGTCGGCCGATGTCAGGGATCTGCGAAAGACTATTCAATCGCAAAAATAGGTCAGCTGGTCAAAAGCTGCCCGGCAAATCAGACCCGCATTGTGGGTGTCCCCCGATAGGTCTACAATTGTCCTGCTTGCAACGACAGGTTCAGGCAATTCAAGGGAGGCACAAATGCGTATGATGCTTCGTGTTCGCGTAGACGCTGCGCATGGAAATGAAGGGATCAGAAGCGGAACACTACCGAAGGTTATGATGGGATTTATCGAAAAGCACAAACCTGAAGCGGCTTATTTCACGGTGGATTGTGGAAAAAGAACAGCATTCTTTGTCTTTGACATGCAGGATTCGAGCACGATGCCGTCTACGGCTGAGGGTTTCTTCATGGAGCTCGGAGCAGAGGTGCACTATACGCCGGTCATGACGGCTGACGATCTCAAGAAGGGACTGAAAGCCGTCGGTCACGGTTAGGCGACGTTCGAAAAAGTTTGACAGTTTATTGAATAGCCGCATTGCGAACCCGCCAGATCTTTGCGCAGCGAGGCCAACCGCCCCGCTGCCATTGGGTAAAAAATAGATAGTATTATCGGGTCAGGATCTGCGCAAACTGGTACTGCTCCGTCCTGTTGTTTCCTGTCTGTGGGACAAAACTAAAATCGGTCTGCGGCTTATTGCTCGCTAAATTCTTGTTCGATATCATTCGCAGATACTCTGGCTGGCGTCATCCCTTGAGGCGACATGAGCGACTTCAGCACCTTTGAGCATATGGAAAGTTCGGCCTGGAAGGAAAATACCCGGGCTGCCGATTATGTGCAGCTTTTCGCTGGCGTTCCCCAACAGGCAATACCGGATCTGCTCGCTGCGGTTGATGTTCATGCGGGCGACGAAGCATTAGACCTTTGCTGCGGTCACGGTTCTGTGGCGAAGGCTTTGGTCGCCGCCGGCTGCAAAGTAACGGGCCTTGATTTTTCTCCCGCTATGCTGGAACTGGCGCGGGCTAATGTCCCCGATGCCACCTTTATTGAAGGGGATGCACAGCAGCTGCCTTTTGCAGACCAGCACTTCGACATCGTGCTCTCAAATGTTGGTATTCCGCATGTGCCTGAACAAGAGTTGGCGCTCAGGGAAGCCTATCGCGTGCTGCGTCCGGGCGGCCGTTTGGCGATGACCGCGTGGTTCGGCCCTCAAGACTCGCCCTGCATGGGAATTTTATATGCCGCGATACGTCAATGCGGCAGCCCGGACGTCGTCTTGCCTCCGGCTCCGGATTTTCATCAGTTTGCCAATGAGGATTTTGCCCGCGATGTGCTGAAAAGCATCCGGTTCGAGCGCATAGCGTTCCGGCGCGTTGAATGCAGTTTGCGGCTCAGCGCTCCCGAGCAATTCTGGGAGGTATTTGCGAAGGCCACCGCGCGCGCAGCCGGCATGCTTGCGGCGCAACCACTGGCCAATCAGCGCGCAATTCAAAATGCTCTCATTGGCGAGGTTCAGCGGTTCGCCGATAACGGACAATGGCACATTCCGATGCCGGCGATGCTCATCAGCGCAATGCGCCCAGGCTAAGGAGCCGGATGGCTAAACTGTTTCGTGTAATGGCAGTATGGATTTGCTTGCTTATGTCGGATCGCCGTTCCATAGGCGATAAAGCTCATCACAAATGGTGCGATTGAAAATCAGATAATCGTGGGTCCGCGCCTCGATGGAAAATCTGACGAAGACGTTAGCGTGGTCGCTATAGAGCGCGACAAAGATCTTATCGGCCTAATAATTCGTTGCCCGCGGCAACATATTGACGATTTCGCGAAGCTGGGCGGCATCCTCGCCTTTAAAGACAAGCAGTGAGCCAAGGCTCGAGGCCTCACCGATCAGCATGGCGTTTGGCGCGCATTGATCGGCGCGCGCGAAAGAAGAAAGAGCGGCCGCAAGTGAAGCCGCCAGAACAAGAGCTTTTATCGGAAAACCCTTCGGAAGGGGGCCAGTCACTTGCGCGAATAGAAGGCCGCAAGCAGGGTCGCGCCTGCGCCCGAGAGCGCAAGGATCCAGCCGGCGAGCGTCTTCCAGGCAACGCGACTGCCGGCGTTCTGCTCGTGGTTGGCAAGCACGCGATCGAGCTTTTCTTCGAAGCCCTTGAGCCGCTCTTCGATCTTCTCGAGCTTGCCGTCATTGCGCTCGTCTGCCGCGGCGATCTGAGCCGCGACCTGATTCTTGATAACTTCGATGCGCCCTTCAACCTTAGAGTCGAGGGAATCGAATTTATCAACCAAGGTGGCGATTGAGTTCCTTGTGTCCTCGTAGCCTTGTTTCGTGACGTGCTGGAAAAATTCAAAAGTCTTTTCGAGTATGGCTAGTCTTTCGCCATGAGGGGCAGGGGGCATAACTTTCTTCTTTCGCGGTTTGGTCCCATTCAGACTGCGAGCGTGGACATCACTCATTTGGCTCCCCCGAGTTTTTTCTCGGCCTGGTCGATGGCAATCAGCGCGTCGGCAAAGAGCCGCGCCTGGTTAATCGGATTGTCGGATCGCCCAGCCGCAGCGCAGATCGCCGCGCCTGCCGCGCGCAATTTATAAAGTTCCCTGGATTTGGGGTGACGCTCTTGCAGTTTGATCACGAGCGGGCCGGTGGCTTCGCAAAGGACCGGGATCTTGGCGTAGATGTCGGCAATCACAGCCTCGACCTTCACCGCGCCGGTCAGGGCAGGGACGTAAGCCCCTGCTCCGATGCCGGTGATCAGACTGACAATGCCGACGATAAGCGGCGCAGCCATATTAGCCGCCGGTGGCCGGTGCCGCCACGGTCGGGCCGAAACCTGCCGCGATGCACAGATCCTCGGCAATCGCGCCCGCCGGGCCAGCCTTGGCGATCTTGGCCTTGACCTTGGCGCCTACGGCCGGATCCGCTTCAATCGCCTTGCCGAGGTTGACGGAGGCATTGACGATCGGGCAGACGACCGTTGCCACGGCCTGCGCCAGTTCCTCATTGGTTTTGATGAGGTTGAGATTGACCTGCACGATCTGGGTATTGAGTTGGTTCACCTGGTTGGTGGCCGTGGTCAGGTTGGTCATGAACTGGTTGAACTTGTCCTGGGAGCAGCCAGCCAGGGCCAGGGCGCACACAATAAGCGCGCCCACGAGAGAAAACTTTTTCATGGGAAGTATCCTTTTATAAGAGGAAAGCCTTTAGCCGGCAGACATGGCCGATAAGGCAAGAGACGCCAGTCCGGGGCCATCCATCGGAGCGGCAGGAGCGGCCATCGTGGTCGCCGGTGCATCCTGGGGAACGGCTGCCGATGCAGGATGCAGATTGAGCGGCTGCGCAGGAGCAGGAGGGGAAACGGGGTTTGGCGTCGGGGTGGCCAGCACAAGCGCGGCCGGTCCCTTCATCGAGCCCACGGCGTCAATCACGGCCTGGTGCGAGTCGACATAGGCAACAAGGCGATCGCGCACCTTGTCCGGCGTAATGCCGGCGCGGGCCAGCATCCGGCCTTCATGATCCTGGATCCAGACGGCGGCGATATTGGCCACCATATTCTTGAAATCCACTTCCGCGAGCGGCGCCTCGAGCGAATTGAGCACCGAGGCGACGCCATAGGCAATGGCCTTGTTGATCGCATCCTCAATGGCCTGCTTGCCAATGAGATTGATGACGACCTGCAAGATCGGAAAGCGGTGCGCTATGGCCAGCAAGAGAGCGATGATCGTCGGGCCGAGCGCCGTATTGATGAACGTGCCGGCGAGATCCGCCGTTGGGTTGAGGTCGACGGCATGAGCGGGGCCGGCGATCAGGGCGAGCGCAAGCGCCGCCAAAAGAGCGGTTTTCATGAGAATGATCCTTTTGGGGTGGCGGGTTAAATCGAGTGTGCGGGTTATGCCGCCGCCGCCAAAGGCACGGCAGGAACGGCCGTCGCCATGACGATCGAGATCTTGTTGACGGAGGCGACGCGGGATGACCAGCCGCGCCCAAAGACGCGCCAGATCGTCAGACGTTCGAGGAAGGACAGGCGCGCCGCGCCATAGGCCTTGACCAGGGCTACCGGATCCTTGACCTTTAAGAGCGCGTCCTTTGTCACCAGGTCGACATGGCCGGTGACGGGCACATGCAAGACCTGTTGCAGCCATTGGATCCCGCGCACAGGGCCGGAGTTGATCGCGGCATCCATCACTTCATAATCGACGCCGCTGGGCAGGAAGTCGCCGCAGACGACATTCCAGTAATCGGCCGTATCAATGTCGATGGCCTCGGCACGCGTCAGATTGCGCACATCCAACTTGGAGACGATCTTGTGCCGCCAGGCCGACAATGTGCGCAACGTGATGCCCATGTTGGTGGCGCCGCCGGGATCCGAGGGATTGTCGACGTAGCCGCCCTCGGAGACGAGCACGCGGTTGATAATGGCTATGCGGTTCTGTTTCACCCTTTCCTCCAATCGAAAATGTCACCGACAATGTTCTCGCCGCAGATGATCAGCACGCCGAAAACCAGCGCGACGCCGGCCGCGCAGAAAATGCCGATAGCGGCGAAAACGTCCTTGATGATTTCGTAGTTCATGGCGGGATCCGTTAATCGGGCAGAACGAATGTGACGCCATGTGTCGAATAGACCGAAACCATGACGTGATGACGGTGATTGCCGGAGATCGCCAGAAACGCGCCTGTTGAAAGCGGCCGGATGACGAAACCGACATGATGGGGTTGCACGAACAGAGCGCCCGGACGGGGCGCGGCGATTCTGCGTCCAAGGTGGACGGCATCGCGTGCGCGCAGCGATGTGTCAGCGAGCGGATGCCCGGCTTGACGCATGACCATATTGATGAAAGCCCGGCACCATGGACCGTGAAAGCCGGTGACATTGCCGAGATTGACGTATTTGAGGGCAATTCCGATCAGATCGGAAGGCTCGTTTGCCTGGGGTTTGGTGTAAGCCGGAGAATCGAGGCTGGGGCCGTGATTGCCGGCGAGAACCATGCCCGGCCACATGCACATGCTTGCGACAAGGACATAAAGACTACATCGGATTTTCATGCTTTCTCTGGGTGAATAAGGCCATGGAGAATGCAGCCGGCGTCAATGAGATCATTGACGAGCGCCTGCGGTGTTTCCCCCTTGCGGGGAAGGGTGAAGCCGGCCTGCACCAGGATGTCCCGGACGTAGAGCGAGCAGATTTCGGCATGGTCCGGCGGCGTCAGATCGAGGCCGACTTCGACGGCGGCAACATAGGAATAGGGCTGGCCGACTTTCGAGAGCGCGAAAGCCTCGAGATCCGGCGTCCAATGCACATTGGTCTTGATCAGATCGACGGTATATTGATCGAGATAGCCGGCGGCGGCGATCTGGCGCACGCCGTAACCTTCGCGCGCCTCGAGGACGTAAAGGCCGTCATCCATTGGATAGGCGATGGCGACATGCGAATACGCGCCGCCTTCAACGTGTTCGACGATTTCCGAAAGCGGGGTTGTGCCGCGCACCGCGAACACGTCGCCTGCGCCGATTGCATCGTAATTGCTCATGGGATCCTCGCGTGAGGTCATAAAAAAACCGCCCGGAAGGGCGGCGCGAAACGGGTTGATTGGCGAGATTTACTCGCGCGGCCGGAGAATGAACAAAACACCAAGCATGATGATCAGGGCCAGTCCGATAAATCCGGGCAGAATAGGTGCAGCGTCGGGCATGTCAGGGCCTCACCAAGAGAGTTGCAGCCAATGACTTGCAGCCACGGCGATTGAGATAAGCGTTCCGGATATGAGGATCGTGAGCGGCGCTGTCGCTGAATTGTCCTGCGGAGCGTCTGACATGGCTGCGGCAAAACCGACGACAAACGTCATCACAAGTGTGCCAAGAAAAATCAATCCGGCTAAAATAAACGATGCGTGCATGGCACCCTCACGGAATCGCCAATGGAGTTGCGGGGTTCTGGCCGGTATTGAGCGCGGTCATATAATCGGCAAGGGCAGTGGCAAAAGCCTGGAATAGCGAGGTGCTAGGAAACAGATGCACCGTGCCGGATGTGTCATACCAGGGCATTGACGTGTAACCATCCGGAAACTTGGCGTTGACCTGGATGTAGAGCGAAACTGCTTCGACGTTCTGGATCGCGGCAGGCAGGATTGAATAAGTGCCATTGACGGCCGGGGTCGAAGTTGAATTAACCTGCACCGAGTTGACCGGCGCGGGGTGTGCGGCCTGCCATGCGGCAATCTGGGCAGCGGTCGCGGCAGTATCGCCGGGGACGCAATCGCCTTGATAAATCTGGCTTTGTGAATTTATCCAATAGGTCATTACCACCCCCTTGAAACGACAGGGCGAATTTGCCAATCAGCGGCGGTCGATTGAACCAACCCGCCCGTTGAATTGGACATAATTCCAAGGCTTGTCGTAAATTGATAATAAGATGCTGTATTGCGCCGAAGATTCAGCATAATAATTGGGTTGCTGCCGCCGTAATTCATTGGATTTGCAATAATATCGCCGACAGAATACCCTTGTTCCGCCGTAATGTTTTTCATTTCTATTCGGGCAAGAACCGCGCCATAATTTCCAAGCCCAAGATTGTGCGTAAACGAAACAAGTCCGGTCGATGATTGAGACTGCCACGCTCCGACATAATACCCGTTATACTGATAAGCCACCGTACTTGTGACCGAGGACGCGCCTGTGACGGCCTCACCTACAACAACAGCATTGGTCTGATTTGCCACTGAACCATTGCCGAGAAACATTTTCATCTGCGAAATGTCGAACGTTAACTGGCCGTTGACCGTCGAGATTGTTCCGCCAAATTGGTAAATCGGGGCGTTCACCGATACGGCTGTAGTCAGGCCGCCACCAGACACAAACACAATCAGGTAATTCGTGCTTGATGCTTGCAAGCCGCTCCACGTCAGGTTCGCGGTCGAAACGCCGTAGCTGTCGTTTGTGCCGCCCGTTGCATTGAACCCATTGGCAGATGACACCACCAAGGCATTCGCACCAGTTGAGATATTCTGCGAGGTGATCGACAAGCTGGCCGAGGTTGCGGGCAGGAATGACGGCGCACCGGCAGATATCGGCCCTTGCTGCACCGTCTGACGCACGGATGAAACCGGCGTGACCGAAGCAGCGACAGCCGTTGTGACAAATGCCGTAGTTGCAACTTGCGTCGTATTCGTCCCCGCCGTGGCTGTCGGAGCCGTGGGTGTGCCGGTCAGAGCGGGCGAGGCGAGAGGGGCCAGCGTGGACACGTCCGAGAGATCAGCCGAGGACAGCACCACCGCGCCGGTGCGACCCGCCACAGACAGCACCTCGGAGGAAATGCCGTCCCACTTGTCCCATGTCGTACCGTTGAATACGGCCTGATCGCCAACATTCCATTGCGTGATGCCGTCCAGATTGGTCGAGCCTGCAACGGTAACTTTGTAGATATAGCCCTTTGTTCCCGTCCCGCTCGCCAGCACCGGCGAGTTGGTCGAGGCGTTCCATGTGCCTTGATAGGTCATGCCGTTGGCAACGGCAGTCGGAAGCTGCGCAAGCGGCAGTTTGCCCGTTGCATCCAACTGTGCAAGGCCGTTGGCTGTTCCCACCGAGGCTGTCGGCAGGCTCAAATTGGTCATCCAGCCCGCAAGCGCGGTCTGGGTGAGCAAGGTGGCAGAGAAGGAAGATATCGTGCCTACGGGCTGATATTGCGCGAAAGCGGCATTGAGTGCGGCAGCCGTAAGAGCCTGCCCAGCGACGAATGAAGTCATAGGTCAGTCCCTTATGCAAATTCCCAGATTTCGATAAAGCCCGGAGCGCCCGCGCCCGAAAGGCCCGTCCCCGATGCGCCGCCGCCGCCTGAGCCGTAGCCGCTGCCCGCCTGACCGGTCGGGGTGTAATAATCACATGCACCCTGACCGCCGCCACCGAACGGAGAAAACCCGCCCTTGCCTGAGGCTGTAGGGAAGCCCGGAGGTGTGCCGCCCTGTCCTGCGTCGCCCTGCCAATTCAGATCGCCGCCCGTGGCCGTGCCGCCCAGACCACCGAAGCCGTAGGTGTTCGAGTTTTTGCCGCCCGTGCCGCCATTGGCCGTCAGGGTCGTGGTCGAGTAGGAGAAAGTCGTTGAACCGCCGGTGTTGCCGTCTGTAACGCCCGACACCGACGAGCCGCCGGCGCCGAGGAAGTAGGTGAAGGCTGCGCCCGCCGTGACCGCGAGATATTTCTCCGCATAGCCACCCGCGCCGCCGCCGCCCGAACCTGCCGAGCCGGTATTGGTCTGGCCGCCGCCGCCCGAACCGCCTGCACCGACGATGCGAACCAGAACGTGCGTCGTATCGCTCGAAAAGTTTGAGGCCGAACCGGAGGTCAGATAGCGTTTGCGCAGCAGGCGGCCCGGTGTCTGACTCGCCATGAGCGGAATCAGGTTATTCGCCAACTGCGAGGCCGATTGGACGCGGTGATGCGTGTCGGCCTGCGAATAGAACGAGATCAGATCCGTTGCCGCCAAGGTCGAATTGACCGTAAGCGCCGGGTAATTCAGATTGACCACCGCGCCGCCCGCGACGTTAATACCTTCGCCGCTTGCCGCAGTCAGCGAGCCGACCGAGGTCGAAACCGCCGAGTTTGTCCAGCGCCAGGACGTGCCGTCAAAGGTCAACTTCACAAGGATATTGGCATTCATCGGCGTTGAGCCTGAAAGCGCCGAGCCGTCATCGTTGACCACGGCCACCGGAGACGCACCATTGACCGCAATCGTCACCGCGCCGGTCGATGTGACCAGCTTTTTGAATGCCACTTCAAAGCCCGCACTGATCGAGGCCGGTGCCGGATTCAGCGCAATGGCAATGGCATTGGCCGTGCCGGTGTCCGTCGCCCAGCGATAGGAGCCGGACTGCACCCATGCCGGAAGCTGCGGCAGTTTCACCGAAACAAACGGGGCTGAGGTATATTGGCTGATGTTGGCCGAGGTGATCGAGGTCGCGCCATTGGCGACCGTGACCACCCACAGACCGACATAACCGGCGTCAGGGCTTGGCGTGACCTGTGTGCCTGCGGTGGCGGCAGTGCCTGCCTTGGCGACAAGGGCGACACTTGACTGCCGGATGGTCGGCTGCGCCGTGCCGGAGCCTGCTGGCCCTGTCAGCGGGACAAGCGGATTGGCCGAGTTGAAATAGGAGAGCACCGTCGAGCCGGTGTCTGTCTCGGAAAGCTGCGCCTGAATCAGATAGTTGATCGCATAGCCGCCGGTCGAGGGCGGAACCAGCGTCAGCGAGGTCGTGGACAATATGACGCCCTGTTTGACGATCTGGTCAACGGCATCGACGCCGAGCGAGCCGTAAGCCGTGGTATCAACCGAGGTCAAGGTATAGATCGACCCTGCGCCGATCTGCACCGCCATTGTCGCGGGCGAGGTGGGCGCGGCAGGAAACCCGTCAACGATGGTCGAGGTGCCGAGAACGCCCTGCGCCAGATAGCCGAGCGCAATCATCTTGGCGCGTTCCGAGGTCAGGAGAGTTGTGTCGGTAAGCTGCTCGGAGGGATAGACAAGAAAGCGATCCATAAGGCGTCCTCAATAAAAAAGCCCGCAGAACGCGAGCCTTGGGGAAAGAATGATGTGCGAAAATTCAGCCGAGTAGAGACGTGTCCAGAATGAACGAGGTGTTCAGCCGTCCGGCATTGATCGAGGGCGGCCCAATATTGACCCATGCCGTCACACCTGCAGCGCGCGAGGCTTCAATCGCGTTGTAAATGTCGCTGTTGGTTACATTGCCTTGAATGAGCGACTTGTCGGCCAGAGCGAACGCGCCAGCGCCTAACCCGCCGTAGGCCGTGCCAAGGCCCGCGAGGCTTGCGATCCCGGTGCCGATTGGCTCAATAGCATTGATGAAGATCGAATACGGATATTTGTTTGAACCGATGCTGGACGAGTTCTCGCTCAGGAAGAAATTGACATTCAGGCCGCCCGTATCGTTGGCATTCCACGGTTCAATCGCGGAAACCGGCGTTTGTGTCAGATCGGACACCGCCTTCAATACGCCCTTGCGCGTGGCGCGCTCGCGCAGCACTTCGGTTTGAATCGTGTTGCGAAACGAGGCATCTGGCTGAGCGGTCTTGCGCTTGAGACGCCGCCCGAAAAAGTCGAAGGCCATCAGATCGAGAAAAATTCCCGACGCGGTGGCGACGCGGGTCTGCAACTTGGCAAAAGAGATCAGGCCATAAGCCCACGTGCCGACCGTGGCAAAGCCGGTCAGAACGCCGGAAAGAACCGGCGAACTGTCGGGGAACCACGAGGCCGGGAGAAGCGCTTTCAGCCGGTTAAAGAGGTCGTTTGAGTCGCCTGTCGCCATCAGACCACACTCACCGTTCCGGGCAGGAGCGCATTGCGCGGATTGGCGGCAATGTCCTGCGTTGAATTGTTAATCAAGAGCGAGCCGACATTGGTGATGCCAGGAGACGAGTCGTAGATGATCTGCGCCGCCCGCGTGTAGGGCAGGCCAGAACCAAGTGGAAGCGCATTCAGATAGGCTGTGATCGCAGAAGCCGCCCCGGCGACCAGCGTATTGTGATCGTAGCCGCTCGCCGTGGTCAGGGCGCACGAGACATTGACGCTGACCACCACCGGCGCTACCACCGCGAAATTGATTGAGGCGGCCCGCGTCGCATTGACCGCCGCCTGCGCATTGGCAATCAGTGTTGAAGAGGGGTAGCCGGTGCCATCATCAATCGTCACAAGGATAAAGCCGGGATTGTTTGACCCGTCGAGATTGGTGTTTTCGATGATCGTGGCCTGAACATTCAACTGCAACGATGTCACGGCATATTCAATCGCCGCGACCGTCGCCTTGGACAGTGAGCCGATGTAAGCGATGAATCGCGTTTGCAGGGCAAGGTCTGTCTCGGCATTCGCCCCGCCGGCAAAAGCCAGAGCGTTTGTCACCGTATCGACGCCGGAGATATTCGAGACAATCGCATTGATCGCGCCTGCCGCGACATTGGTCTGTGTGCCGGTATTGGTCGATTGCACCGGAACAATAACCGAGGTCACGCCCACCGGCAGGAGATAGCCGCCTGCGGTCGCGGAATAGGCCGTGTTGGTCGCATCGACGATCACGGCGAAACTTTGCGAGCCATCCGCCGTCTGGACTTTTGCGCCAATCGGAATCACTGCCGAACTGGTGGCGGTGAAGCGGGCGAAGGTCACGGATCCGGCAGAGGCTGACGCGCTCAGGCGATACAGCCCCCAATCGTTGACGAACGTGTCGACGTCCGAGCCGGTCGAGGTCGAAAGGCGCGAGACGGCCAAAACTTGCAGGACGAGCGCTTGCAGCCAGACGCCGACCGCCGCGTTGGCTTCGACGATGGAGCGCAGGATTGAGCCGGTCGAAAAGTCGATGAGCGACGAGGCCTTGGTCTGAATTGCCGCGACCTGATCCGAAATGATCGTGGCAATGGACTTGATGTTTAAGGTTGCCATTGTGCGCCCTAGTTTTTCGCGTCAAAGGAAAGACTGATTTGCTGGCCCGTCACGGCGTCCGTATAGACAATATCGACCAGAACCGAGTTGATCCCCGGCGTGACGGTGATCACCGGGGCCGGATTTCGCGCCACGGCACTTTCTTTCAAAATCTGCGCGTTGATCACCGATTTGATCAGGCTGGCGTCGAGAACGTCGCCCACCCGGCGCGGAACCGAAGCGCCATAGGTCGTATGCCAGATATATTCGCCCTCGTTGGTCATCAGGCGGCGCAGAATGCGCTGGATGGTCAGTTCACGGCCATCGACAAGGCCGAGGTCGCCTGTCGGGCCGAGAACAATGTCCCCGCCCCATGTGTGGTTAATGTCCGGCATGGTTTATCCTTAGACTGGCGGGCCGGTATCGCTTGCGCCCGGTGTGACGCCGGTGTGCAGATGGGTCGAGCCGACATCATGGCTATTGTGCGTGAACGTGCCGTTTGTCGCGGCAAAATTGCCATTGACCGAGACATTCCCGTGCAAGGTGATGTTTGGTGCCGTCACCGTGGCATTGCCGCTTGCTGCCGTGATGGTGACATTGCCTGACGCATCGACCTTGATGGTGGTGCCTGCTGCAAACTGAATAGCCATCTCGCCCGATTGCACAGTCGGAGGCCGGTCGATGTCATTGTGCATGAATCCGGTGGCAACGGGTGTTTCGGAATCGCCCTCAAGATGTTCGATCGTCACCTGATCGCCAATGGTCGGGCCAAAGACAATCGAGGCCTTCGCCCCTGCCGACATGGTGCGGATTGGAATCCAGCCGGTAATTCTTGGCTGGCCATTGCTGTCTAGATCGGTCAGAACCTTGACTTTGACCGCGTGATTGGTCGGGTCATAGCTATCGACCAAGCCGGTGATGGTTTCAGATTTGCGGGTCGATCCGCGCCCCATCTCGCGGCGCATGAGATTGTCGAGGCTCATTTGCCGCCCTTCTTGGACTTGTTCTTGCAGCCGATGGTGGTGCGATAGCCTTCCGAAAACCCGATCCGATGATCGAGGCCGGTGATTTCATAGTCTTGGTCAAACGCCGTGTTCGTCCCGCTCAGAGTGATCAGATACAGCGGGGTCAAATTCTCGTCGCCGGGGATTTCCAGCCCTGTCAGCGTCAGCTCATGGGCCAGATGCTCATTGTGTTTTTTTGTGGCAATGCGCTGCGCCTGATCCTGCGCCAGACCGGGGATGACATAATGATAATCGAGCGGAATGCCCACGCCGTCGCGGCTTTCCTTGGCTGAAATGACGGATTTACGCTTGTGATTATGCGAATGCACAGTGGTCTTGACCGGACGGCCCAGAATGTGGTTGCGCGAGCAGGTGAGGCGCATGAAATTGCCGCTCGCGTAGCTTTCCGGTGTCGGTCGCTGATAATTGATCGCATATGAGGGCAGGCTTTCGTCCGCCTTTTTGAAATAGACCTTGCCGCCCGTGATATAGGCATTCATGCCGTAATGGTCGGCCAGATCGTTGATCAATGTCCATTCTGAGCAGCGGTGCGAGATTTTCGCCCAGTCGATCTGGTAATTTTTGCCCGCCTTGTCCGTCACCGCGTCAATATCGGCCTGCAGCCCATGCCGCGAGGCCAGAGCCTGGACAATATCGCCCGGATTCATGTTCTGAAACTTCTCGGATGACAGCGTGTCGATCAGAGCCGCGCCCTTGTCCCGTCCCGATATCTGCAACAGACGGGAATTGAAGTCATAGTCTGTGTGATCAATCTTGCCGTCGAACATCTGCACGCCATTGATGCTCATCTGTGCGGCAATGTCGGGCGCGGTCGAAAACCAATATTCATCCATGCCGGACGGCAAGGCCTCGAACGGCACTGAGGCGCGAAAGCTGTCCCCGCGCTTGGTCTTACTCTGATGCACTTCGGCCTGCGCCACAGGGATATTTTCCCCGTTGATAATCAAAAATGCCGTGGGATTGCGTAAAATTCCGGTCATTCGCCAAGGATTCCGCCGTTTCCGGCATTGGCATTGACCGGCGGGATTTTCAGCGTCACGACGCCGGTGAAGAACGGGTCGGTCATGTCATTGAGGGCCGCGATCCGGTTCCATTGGGTGGCGTCACCGAGATATTGCGCCGCAAGCTGAAACAGATTGCCATAAGCAACCGTCACGATCTTGGCTGTCACGGGTGCGAGAATGGTGGTCATCTCAGTCCACATTCAGAGCGAGGTTGGTGCCGATGCGGTTCAGATAGTTGAGCGCCGTCACCTGATTGGTCTGGGTGATCAGATTGCCCGATACGCCGGAGAGCCAGGACGAAATGACGGCGGGGTCAGACCCATCCGGCGAGGCAGTCGAGATCAACAGATCCGTGCTTGCGACAGAGGCTTCGAGCGAGACTGAACTTGTCCCGACCGTATTGGCCAGAGACGACAGCACAGCCCCGCTCGCGCCCTGCAAGGTGCCAGCGGAGGCAAGAGCGCTCTGCACCGAGGAGATGACGCCCACGCCCGTCGCAAGGGCCGCCGTGAGGTCGTTGGACACAAGAGAGTCAAGACTGGACAGAAACGAGCCTGCGGACGCGCTCGGATCAACGACCACAATGCACGAGATCGAATAGGGAACTTCGTAATATTTATGCGTATGCGCCGAGAAGGACGAGATCAGAACCGTGTAATAAATGCCGAACCATGAGAGATTCAGCGCGGCACCGGCCTGCGCCATGCCTTCCAGTTCGCGGGCGCGATCCAGCGCGTTCGGGCCGCGAAACATGCCCGACCACGATTTGTCGTCTGGATCCCAGCCCATTGCATCGACGACCCGCTGCCCGCCGATCATCTTGTGGACGACCGCCTGCTGCTTGCCGCCAATGTTGATCTCGTTCGGGATTTCCCAGTCTTGGAAAACGAAGCCGCCGAGGATGACGCGTGTATCTGCCATGTTCAAGCCACCACGTAGTCAGGCATTTGCCAGTCTGCACGTCCGTCATGCCCCGCCGCGCCGCGCACGGTGCGATTGTCTGCCACGATCCGCTTTTCAATCATCGTGCCGACCCGCTGGCCGTCGAGATAGATGGACGAATGATGCTCCAGCTTGTTCGAATTGGCCGGAGGAACCGGAGGGGCCGCGAACATGTGGCCGACCGCAGCGCCCGCAGCCCCGCCGAGCGATGCGCCGCCCGTTCCCGATGCGCCGGCGCCGAATGCCGCAAGGGCGCCGTAGATTTTAGAGGGCAGGGCTTGCAGCCAATCGACGAAAGATTGCAGCGCGTCTGTGATCGACTTCAATGCGGATTCCAGCTTTTGAATGACAGCATCGAACATGTTGGCGAATTTCGGGAAGTTGGCATAGGCAATGGCCGCAGCCGAGCCAAGTGCGAGAATGCCCAAGGTGATCCAGCCCGCAGGCCCAAGCGCCGCCATGATCGCCACCGCGCCAGCACCGACCAGAGCCACGCCAAGAGCCGCCAGCCCCTCGCCAATGATCTTGATCGTTTGCGGATTCTTGTTCGCAAACTCGCCGATTTTATTGAACATTTCGGTCACTTGCTGCATCACGGGCAAAGCGGCCTGCATCAACGGTGCGCCAATGGCTTGCATCATGCTTTCATATTGATCGTTGAAGCCTTTTTTCGCGCCCATCGGATTTTTTGAAATATAATTGGCGTAGGATTCGTCAATCGACAGAACCTTGCTCGAAAGGCCCAAATCTTTCATTTGCTGGTCGAGGAAGTGTTCATTTCCGAACATTTCAATCAATTTGTTTTGATTGCGGTTTGGCGCGATCTTGGAAATCAAGGCCTGTGTCAAAGCCTCGTCGCCGTGTGTTCTTTTCAGAATTGCCGGGTAGACCACGTTTTTAATCCAGCCGGGTGTATCATTGCCATATTCCAGCGAGCCAATCATCGCACCCGGCTCCATCTGCAGCCGACCGCCCCCGAAGCCCGTGGCTTTGACCTTCCGCATATCAATCAGGCCGAGACTGCGCAGCACTTCGCCCTGTTGCTTGGAAAGTGTCGTCGCGCCCATCTGCAACTGATAAAGCGACATGGCCGCCGTGCCTGCCGCTGCGCCGCCCACGTCAGCCGCGAGAACCGCCATCGGCCCCAAAGCCTTGTCGATATCGGCGTTCATATAGGCCGCGCCACCGCGCCGCGCCATCACCTGAAAATCATTGGCTGTCAGCTTGCCGCCGAAAGCCGTGATGTAGGAAAACGTCTTATCGGTAAAATCTTGCAGCTTTTCGGGATTGGTCGAAATGCCTTTCATTTCAGCCGAGCGAAGCAGTTTGTAATATTCGCCGGACATATCCTTGCCGAACGTGTTGCCGAGCAGGGCGTCGACTTTCATTGCACGCGGCGCCAAGGCCTCAGCGGCATCTGTTGAACCGGTAACGGAACGCAATTCATTGACCTGCTTGAGATATTCCGCGCCGGTCGAAGTCGGAATGGCTTTTGAAACCTTGTTATAATAGTCCGCCTGAACCTTCAAAACCTCATTCAATTTGAGGCCAGAGCGCACCATCTGGTCTTGCTGGTTGAGCAGCTTGTCGCCATGATCGGCAATGCCCTTGAGGCTTGCGAGAATGCCAGAGCCTGCCATGACTGCGCCCGCACCCGCCAGCAGCACACCCATGCGCGAAAACTTGCCGTTCACCTCGTCGGCCTGCTTGTGCAATCCGGTCAGACGTGCGCCCAGAGCCTGCAAGCCCGCCAGCGCATTGCCGGTCAGTGCAATCTCCATGCCTATTTTATAAACGTCAGCCATGTGCTATGCTTCCCGCATGAATAAATTAGGCTTTATCTATGTCGTGTCCGGTGATCACGGCTATTCGAAGATAGGCATATCGACCTCGCCGGATGCGAGGGTGTCGAGCCTTAACACCGCGTCGCCCATCCGTCTCAAAGCCGAATACCTTGGCGCGACGAACGGCAACGCCCGCTCCATCGAGAGCCGCGCCCATGAACTGCTGCATCACCACCGGCAGAATGGCGAATGGTTCGCCGTCTCCGCCTCTCATGCCATTCAGGCCATCGAGCGGGCCGCCACAGACCTTGGTATGCAACTGATGCGGTGCGATGTGACCATCCTCGACATGGACGGCAATGGTGTGTTGCCGCCGCCGGAAAAGCCGGTAAAAAACCTGCATCAATGGGTCATGAAGCAAATGCGCGGCCCGCAGCCGCTGATTTATAAGATTTGCATCATGCTGCTTTATATCACGCTCTTGCTGTTCGTCGGACTGGTTGGCATCGTTGCCACCATGTTCGTGAGCGCGATCATCTTGGCTATTCTGAAACCGTAATGCTTCTGCCGCCGCTGGTCAGAACCGAATGGACAATCCGGCCCGTCAGTTCGTGAATGTCTTTCTCTTTGCGCACGGCTGCGCCGCCAAGGAATGAACGGGGCGGTATCTTGTCCGTTCCCAATTCCTGCCAGACGGCTTTATCCTCATTTGAGCCGACATAAGCCACGCGCTTCTGCACGTTATATTCAATCGAATCCCGCATTTCGCCGGTGCGCATCAGGGGCGAGGGCGTTGAATAGCCCTGACGTTCCTTGTCATCGAGCGTGCTTTGCGCCAGAGGCGCCCATGCGGCAAACGGCCCCGCCGCATCCTGATAGGTGCCGATCTCGGCCTTGGCTTCGGCCTGGACAATCTTCGCCGCGTGTTCAAGCGCCGCCTGCTCGGCCATCGGCATGGCTGCGGCCATCACGAACAGCATCTTGCCCATCTCGTCGAGGGTCAGGTCGCTCATTTCGGCTCAACCCATCTGCGGCGTTCCCAGTCGAACTCGCCGCCGTTCAATTCACCCAAAATCACGCAATAGGCAAAGCGCTCAGTGCTGTTGAGCGCGAAAGCCACATCGAAAGGGACGCCGTTTTTCACGAGGAAGAGATTCCCGCGCAATTCAGCGTCCCCGGCTAGTTTTTTGCGTCGTCGTCCCCGTCATCCGCTGCCGCGCTCCAATTTTCCGCGACTGCCTTGGCGACAGAGGCCAGACCTTCGTCACCGAGGCGATCCTGCAAGGCTTCGGCCTGCAGTTCGTTCTTGGGAACCGCCACCGGCTCGCCGTCAATCGCCACGATCAGAAAGACAATCATATATTCATAATACAGGTTCGGCTTGGCCTGCGATTCCGCTGAAATTGCCTTGTTGGCGTTTCGACGGGTAATATGGCTCGGCTTGCGGATCTCGATCTTGCGACCGAGGCCGTCGGTTATTGTCACCGTGGCATTGGCATCGGCAATGATGCGCTTGCTTTCGGTTTCCGCGACCTTGACGTTAGAGACTTTGGTCATGTGTCAGCCTTGGTTAAATCACCTGAATGCGGGTCGATGCAACCCAATCAATGCGGATCGGCACCTTGTCCTGAGCCTTCCATTTGCCGGCCTGCGCGTATTTGAACGCGACATTGACGAAGCGATACTGGGAAACGTTGCCGTTTTTCTCCTGAATCGTTTCGGTGATCGTGCCGTAAAGCAGGTTCTGGCCGGCAAAATACAGCGCTTCGTTGCGGGCAAAAAACGCGTCAATCGTATTGTCCGAGCGGTCAAATTCAATCGAGCCTTTCCAGCCTGCGGGCAATTCCGCATAGAGCGGCGGCCCGGAGAGCGGTTCGGACATGATCTGCTTGGTGTTCGGCTCGGCATCGAAGCCGGTGGGCGAGGGCCATGTCACCACGGCTCCCGTCACAGGATCGACAATGTCAACGGCCAGGTCATGGCCGACACTGAAATTATTAAGCGGCATTCAAGCCTCCAAAGTTCGCAAAAAGGGGAAATTAAAGGCCCGGAGGCGTGTTCGAGACGGTGACAGATGCGCCGCCCTCGAGGTTGACGATGAAGTAGCGCACGATGCCCAGATAGACCGCCTTGACGTAGGCGAACTGGTAGCCAAGGGCAACCGAGGACGCGGTGTTGTTCGTGTTATCCAGCACCACCTGATAGGCCTGCGATCCGTCCGCCGTGCCGATGATCCCGTTGTTCTGGGCAAAGGCGAGGAAGGTCTGCAGGCTGGTCTTGGCCCTGCGCCGCTCGTCCGCCGTCTGCGTCAGGCCGACATATTGGCCCGCGATCTGGAGAACAGACTTGGCGAGAAAATTGGTGACGTCCGTATAGGCATCGTCCTGTAAGACCGGATTGGACGAGGTGTTGACGCCGAAGCGGAACGAGAAGTAATTCCCGCCCGGCGACTGCACCGAAACCAGATCCAGCCGCGCCGCAGCCAAAGCCTGAAAATCCGCGTAGGAATAGGTCTTGCCGAGGATCGTCGATTGCGTCCCGATAATGCCCTGAATGGGCTTGTTGAGCGCCGAGTTCTGCGGCGAGAGATTGCCGCGGATGCCCATCTTGACCGCCTGCGGCGAGACCATGCGCAGCGGGATATTGTTGACCGTATCGAGGTAATAGACCCAGTCGCCAAAAATCACCGTTGCGGAATAGGTATCAATGCCATTCGTGGAAAGCTCGGTCGCTGCGCTGGTCAGCGTATCGCTGGCCGGTGTCACACAGATGGCCTCAGCGCCCACATCCTGCGCGAAGGTGATCTGCGTCGCAATGCTGGTCACATCGTCGAGGTCGCACAGATCGAAGCGGGCAATGCCGGTGCCGCGCAGGGCATACATGCCGGTGCGGGGCGAGGTATCGACGCCGAGCAGCTTGGCCGCGTTGATCGTGGTCACGCCATCGGTGCCGCCCGTCAGGGTCGTCGTGCCATTGGCCGGAGCCGCGACAGATGCGCCCGCCGCAGCCACGAGGATATTCGAGGGCGGGCGGGTGCTGGACGAGCCGCTGTTGATTGCTGCGGCCAAAGCCACCCAAACGGCATTCGCGGTCAATCCGGCGGCGAGGTTGTCAAAGACTTCCGTGGCCAGACCGGGACAGGAGACAATCAGCTTGTAGCTGCTGGCCTGAGTGCCTGCTGCCACGGTGATGCTGACTTTCGAGCCGAGCGAGCCGGTGTATTTGGCCGTCAGGGTCAGGCCGGTTGAGCCGACGGTGCCGGTGGCTGCCGTGTCGGTGCCGTCCGTGGCGCGAACGCAGGCGAAATAGCTGGCACCCTGCATCGAGGCGAGGATGACATGCGCGCCCATGTCGTATTTGCGGTTGATCGTCGGGCCGAAGGTCGAGGCGTATTGCTGGTAGTTCCCGATAGTGACGGGAACGCCAACCGGCCCCCATGAGGCGGTGCCGACAAAGCCGCCAAGGTTGGTCGATACGCCGCCAAAGAGATATTGGGGCGGAACGATCTGGACAAGCGCCTGCGGAACGCTCAGAGCGCTGATGTTGACGGTGCCAAGTTGAGCGATAGGCAAGGCATTTCTCCAATAAAAAAGCCCGCTAGAAGCGGGCTATGAGCGAAGGGGTGGACGGGTTACGCGGAAGGGGTGGGCGGGTTCGCGTCAACCTTCACGACATGCGTGGGATGAGAGGCGAGAACCTCTTCAACCTTGGCCGGATCGGTAATTCTGTCCCCGATCTGGTAGGAGGCGAAGGGATGGGTCACAACGAGGTCATACATGGGTCAGTCCTTAGTTCGTCACCGGAACGGAAGGTTGCAGCGTTTCATCGACCGTCTGTGGCTGGATCGTGATGGTGAACGCTGTGATCGGGTAGCTGGTCATCGTTTGGGTGGTCGGATATTCGACCCAGTAGAATAGATCGCGGCAGAGCATGCCCAATTTCGCAGACCGGTCGACATCGTTTGAATTTTCGTATTTCAGCCAGGCTGCCGAGGTATCGGGCAGAACGAGGTTGTCTGTCGCATCCAGCGCTGGTCGGATCAGAGATGCAGTGGCAACCCGCGCGGCATTGGTCGGCGCCCAGACGGTGATAAGGAAACGCTGCATGCTTCGCGTGAGTTCGCGAACCGCTGTGCCTGGCGCGCCGGTTAGAGCCGCCAGCGAACCAGAATAGTTGGCTGGAACGTTAACGATAGAGCCGGAGGCTGAAGCGGGAATATCCGCATTGATCAATCCGGCTAGCGCCGTGGCAATCGTGGCCGTCGTATCGGTCGAGAGGGCTGCGTAGGAATAGCCCTTGGCTTTGACGACAATCGTCACATAATTGCCAGCAGTGACTGTTCCGCCGATGGTCACTGTGTTGTTCGAGACGGTAGCCGTCAGGGATGGCTTCGTGACGACAGCGTCCTTCCATTCACGCATATACCTTGTGGTAATGCGCTCCATGCCGGGCTGCGCAAAGACCGAAACATTGATGACCGGCGGATTTGCGCCGAGATCGGCCTCGAGGTCAGCCGGAATCGGCCAGCCCGGAAAAATGCGCGCATTCAATATTTGACCGCCAGGCAGCACGATATTGGATGCCGCTGCCGTGCCGTTGGGATAGATCGTTGTCGTGATCAGGTTGACCAGTGCGTTTTCAACGTCCGAAATGTCGGCCAACTCAAACCTCCAACATCAGGCAGTGCAGCCTGTATCCGAGCGAGTTCCAATAGGGTGCATAGACTTGGTATCTGACGCCGAGGTCGTCGAGGACGAAGTCACGGATCTGCAATGCGCCTTTGGCAAGGCCACTTGCGGGAACAAAAATCCGCCACGTTGGATCATATTGTGCGTCGCCGGGCAGATCGGGCCCAGGCCGAGGTCCGTTGCGCTCAAACTGGATCGAGCAGGCAATTGCGGAGAATAGCGGCGTCTGCGACCAGACGCTGGCTGAATTGACGGCCTGAGGTTCCTGATAGGTCTGCGCGCCAAATCCGGCATTGCCGACCGGTTGACCCGTCAAGCGATAAACCGAGATTGAACGTGGGTAGAGAAAACTCATTAGAACATAGACCGGGCTTTAAAGGGTGAGAGCGCCATGCGCACGTCGTCGCTGATCACGCTGGAAACGAAACGCTCGATCGATGTATCGCCAGCTTTCATAACCCGTGTCGTCGCATCCATCCCGGAATTAAGGGAATTGGCGACCTGGAGTGTTGCCTGGACGATGGGATCTGGTACGCCGCCCGCTGGATAGCCGGCGATATATTCGACGCGGATGTCTGAATAATAGGCCATGAGCATGCCGGCCGGCACCCAAATCTCGCCGGTGGCATCGGACCAGGAGCATTGCGACGGGTCGACTGGGATCCACATCGGGGGCCCGCCAAAGGTCTGGACCGAGGCCAGAAGATTCATCTCCTGATACAGGCCGCCGACCTGGTCGGATCTCCGGCCATAGGCATATCTTCCGAGGATCGATAGTACATTGGCAATCGGCCATTTGGCCAGACGACCGATAGCGCGTTTCGATGGTAGCGATCGATCTTCGGATATCGTCAGCCCGAATTGTGCTGTCGAGTTGCTTGCATGGGAAAATTGAACTTTCGAGAGGGTCAACTGGTTATTGCCGATCACCGAAGCAATAGTGACGGCTTCGCGCAGCGTGTTGCTGGCGTTGTCGAGTACGAGGATGCGTCCGACGTAATCCTGTTTGAGAAGAGCAGGAGTTACCGTCGCTGCGACATTTGTACCTGGCGAGATACCTGTTGCAATCTGAAAAGTCAGACTTGGAACTGCGGCCGCCATGGAGCAAGGCGAACCGCTGGCGTCGACATTGTAGACAAGGCCTTCGGGGCGTTTGAGATAGGCGTCGATCACGGCCGAGGCTTGTTGTGACAAGCCAGCGATCGAAGGAGCAGGTTGGTTGAAGCCGCCGGTAACGTTGATAAGATAATTTGATCCCATTTCAAGCCGCGTTCAGCAGAAGTGCGAAATTGGAGATATTGGCCGCGGACGCGCCTGAATTGGTGATTTTAACCGTGAACGACTGGAACGGGAAATTGTCCGATCCGGCGTTGACGACAGCCGGGGTGCCGCCAGTGATCGATGTCGAAATCGCTGCGCCCTGAGCGATCGTACCCGCCTTGTCGATATAGCGCTGGATCTGAATCGTGCCGTTCTGGCTCGAATTGACGGCCGCGGCGACGTATTTGAACCCATCAGCGACGATGACATTCGACGTGAAATTGCCCGAGGCCGGAATTGTTGCCGGCACGGAGCCGACGCCGGCCCATGTTGAAAGGTCGGCCTGCGCGACCGGTCCAGCAGCGACTGGTTCCCAGTATTGGGTGTTCAATTCGTTCGAAACCTGCGGCATGGTGCGTCCTTAAGCGACTTTGGCGCCGATCGGGATGATGAGCGGCGAGCGAGCTGCAAGGCCGTGTGCGATCATGTATTGACCGACATTGGACGGCACTTCAGCTACGCCATAGCGAAATTCGATCGGTATATTGATCGGCTCGTTGGTCTCGGTGACCCATTCTCGGGGCATTTCCTGTCCTTCGAGATGGCCGGCTGGGCAAATCATCACGATATGCGAGGGCGACGTCCGTGCCCTTGCGCCGGAAAGATAGATTTTCATGGAATTCCCAAATTTAGAAGCCCCGCGACAAAGCCGCGGGGCCAGAGATTTCAAGTAAACTTTTCAGTTTACGGACGGATCACCTGGACAACGGCATGCGCATAGCCGGCGCCTTTGACGATCAGCGCGTCGAAGACGACGCTGACATACTGGCCTTGCAAGCCGGAGAGCAGACCGAGTTGGAAAAGCCGCGGATTGAGATTGCCGTCGCCACCGTGGATCACCGGCATTTCAATATCATTCTCGGTGACAATCACTGCATAATAGCCCTTGTTGCCGGTCGGAACTGCCGAAAAGCCGTATGCGGCAACACCGGCGGCGGTGATGGCGCCTGCCAGGAACGGATCAGCGATAAGCGGCAGGGGGCCGGCCTGCGTCTGGAGAGTGCGCACCCACACGCCGGCTGTCACCTCCACCTTGTCCATCGTGATCTGCGAAGCCTTTGCCTCGCGGTCGATGTAATCGCCAAGAATCGGATCGATGTAGATCGCGGTCGGACGCACAGCATAGGTGGTGTTGGCCACCAGTTTAGCGATCTGTGCCTTGAGTCCATCTATGATCGACGCGCCTTGGGCGACCGTGCCCTGCGTGGTGATCTGGGTCAGCGCCGAAACATACTGCGTCGTGGTCGGCGTCGTTAGGGACGTGTCTGTCCCAGTCCAGACTGCCGAAGCCGACGAGACAACGACGGAGTTGACGACATCCTCGATGTCCTTGGCCTCGACATAGGCGAATTGGCCCTGCTGACGAGTTACGTCGACGTCAAACAGAGACAGGTTGGTCTGGTTGGTGATGGCCTTGATATAGGCCGAACGCTCGACGCGGGTCGGGCCGGTCGGAGTCGGGCTGATGTTGCGCGGATCGGTAAACGCGGCAGAGGCAATTGCGGTCTGCTCGAAATAACGATGCGGGTGACCAGTCGCGGGCTTGCGGTCGACGCGCTGCAGAAAAACCGAATTTCGACGGATGATATCGTAGATCTCGGTCTCATAACGGTTCACTTCGATGGCGCCGTTGCCGAGATAGTCGGCGGCGGCCTGCAGATCCTTGAATGCGGCAGCAGTCTTGCTCATGTTGAAATATCCTTTCTACCGCTCAGAGAAGGCCGGCGCGGGCGAGGCCCGTCTTGACTTCCAGTCGCTTGGCTACGGGCAGGTTGACGTCGGCGAGGGCTTTGTCGACCTTTGCAACGGACAGTTTTTCGCTGCCTTCCGGTTCAGTTATGCCGGCTTTGGCCAGAATGGCGGACACTGAAGCGGGCAGAGTCTTGCGTTCTGGACCGGGCAAAGCGGATCTCGCGGCAGCTTTAAGATCGGCAATCTGGGTTTCAGACGCCGAAAGTTTGTCGAGCAGCGGCTTTGTGGCCTCTTCGACAATTCTCTTCACGTCATCAGTCGAACGGGAGTCGACCGAGGCATAATAGGGATAGTCGTGGTCGCGGAAAATATGCGGCATTTTGCCGACAGCAGCCTCTGCGCGCATCGAACCGGCCATACGGCGCAGGAACGCGCTATGGCCGCGGGTGGGGTCGGCGCCGATGCCCGAAGCTTCCATTGCAGCGGCGCAGCTTTCCAGAGCCTTGACATGCGGCTCAACGGCGTTCATTACGTTCTGGTTGGCTTCGATCTTGGTAGTGGATGCAGACTCGATCTTGTCGAGGCGGGCAGTGAGCGGTGCGATTGCTTCGCCTAGCAAAGCCTTCAGTTCTTCAGGGGTCATATTAATATCCTTGTCTTCCGCCGAGGCGGCTAGGGAGGTGGTTTGGTAGGCCGCCTTGTCCTTGCGGAGAATGGCTGCGCCCGTGAATACCAGTTCCGATATGCTGAGAATGTCCGCGCCTGGATCTTCGACCATGATCCGCTGTGCTTCGAAGGAGAAACCTAGAGTGGATCTGTTGGCCTTGATATGCGCGGCGATCTCAGGGAAATCGGCTGCGTAAACGAAGCCGGAGATCATGATCGCGTTGCCGACGATTTCGGCTGACGTGATAAGTCCGATCTTGGCTTGCGTGTCGTGTCCGTCGAAAGACGGCGTAAAATCGACTGCCATGCCGAGCAATGAATTGAGCGCTTGCTCTGCTGCGAGTCTGGAAACGATAATGCGGCGGCCGTTGGATCCGCCGGGCGGCATGTCGCTTGGTTCGTCGACCCGGGTTAGAATGCCGGAAAATGGCATCTTGTTCGGGTGATCGTCGTCGTTGGCGATGTTGAGCGCCATGGCGTCGAGACGCATGGCCTTGACCTTGCGCCAGTCGTCGGTATCAACGCCTAGCTCCTTTGCCTTGCGTAGGATGCGGCGCCGCGCCTCGGCCCTCTGCTCCTCACTCAAACCCTGCGTGCGTTCCAGCATGTCATGGGCGAGCCTTACGTGGTGCTCATCATGAATGGGCAGCTTCCGGAGATCAGGTACAGCAAAATCGCTGTCCGGCAGTGCATCGCGCTCGGACTTCTTCAGATTCGCCATGGTTTAGCCTCTAAATGAGAGCAGCAAGGCTCTCCAACGCGGATCTGACGTCAGGAGCTGCTTGCCCGATGGCCTTCGGCAGGATATTCGAGATTTCAGCAAGGCGGGTTTCGACGGCATGGAGGTCGCCACCGGATCCGGCCAGAAGCTCCAGCAGCCGGGGGCTTTCTCTCGAAATAGTAAATTCTTCGATCGGGAAGCCGCGCTTTGGAAATTTGCTCGCGGTTGACGCTCCGGTTTGGGCCGAACTTTGCCTCGGGGTCGACATCAGGCAAGTTCCGAGACGACGGCGTTGAGCGCCGTCAGAACTGTGGCGTCCGCGCCGCCCGTTGGGTGGTAGGCGATGATCTGTTTGAGGATCGCTTGCAGTTCGGCGGTCGCGCGTTCGGCCTGCAGGACCAGCGCATTAAGGTCCGTTCCCTTAGCCTGCGCAACTGTTTTGGCATTGGATGTCAGCGTGATCGCTTTGAGATCGGTCATAACGGTCATGGCGCGTGTCCTTATGCAACGAGAAGGACGTCGAACGTCCCCGCGGCGAGCGTGTTTGTGGCAAGGCGAGGCGTTAGCGTCACGTTGAATCCGGACGACGTCTTGCCGGACACATAGGCGGTTGCGTCCTGATTAGCCGCGACAAGAACCATGTAGCTTGTCGGGAGTGGTTCGGCGAATGTCACCGCCGTCGTGACAGCTGCGCCAGCGCTGCCGCCGGCGGCATTTGCGACACCGATCTGGATGCCGACGATTTCACGATCGGTATAGGCGCCGGAAGATCCGTCCAGCACCTGCGTGACGCGTTTATCAAGTGACATAGCTATTCTCCTTTGCGGTCTGGCATTTTGGCCTTCGCGCCTTTGGCAGTTGGCTGCAAATTTGGGTCATCAACAACCTTCGCGCCCCGGGCGGCTTCCTTCGCGATTTCGACGTCGGCGAAAGTCATATCGGCAAATGGATTCTCGGAGCGGGACATGCCGCGACGTTCGCGATATTCGTTTGGAGTCACCGCATTCGAGCGGTATTCGCGTTCGAACACGTTGGCGAGGTTGAGTTCGTCTTCCTGGTCGATGCCTTTGAACTGGAAACGTAGGTTTGAAAATCCGAGCCGGCCATGCAGCGCCTCACGCGTCAGGTGCGATTGCAACAGATGCGCCATCGGCTTGATCGCTTGTTGACGATCACGTTCTTCAGCGACCTCCGCGGTCGATCGGTTGACGTCGCGTTCAACGCCAAGATTTTGGGGTGACAAGTCGAAAGCAATGGCAATTTCGGATTTCAGGAATTCCTGATATTTCAGATAGAGGCCATCATCGCCTTCAGGATAAAAGCGTAGAACATTGGGGCCGCGAACCTTGCCGTCCTTGCCTTCCTCGGCCATTCCGAAGATCGGCATGTTGCCTTGTCCCTCGACATCATTGCGCCAGTATTGTCGAAATGCCCCGAGCATCTCGGGAGATATCCCGCCGCCCAGATCGAGTCCGATCGAGGGCCGTGCATTTGTTGCGACGTTTCCGGCAAACTCGCCGACTCCAAGTAGGCGCGAGACCGAGTTGAAAGCGATCTCCAAGGGGCCCATGCCGAACGGCGATGCGCTGGTTGGATTTGGGCGGATGTAGATCAGTTCGTCATTGCGCAGAGTGATCTGTTGGCCACCGCCTGATCCGGCAAAATTGCCATAGCCTATGATCTGGACATAGCGTGGTTCTGATCGATCGCCTGACCAGAGCGGATAAAGCTGCACTGTGAGACCGTCAACCGGCCACATCCACAAGGGGCGCAGCGGGTCTCCGGAAAGCTGTGTCTCAATGGCGCCGGCGCCAAGGCACATGTCCTCAATGACCTGCTCGATCAGAGTACGGGCACTGTCGTCGCCGTTGGGGTGCTCGATGCAGTAGCTGGCGATCTCGATCTGTCGTTCGATTTCCGTGTTCAGTTCAACGCCTTTGATCGGGACGATCTCCCAATCAAGCAGTCCAATCGGGTTCTTAATAGCGTTAATGGCGCGGCGGGCGTAAGGCGTGGTGGCGAAATAGCGCAGATTGCGAGGCGTCGGTTTGTAGGCCAGCCGACGGGTTAGTCCAACCTGCGTCTGCTGGATCAGGTTTGGAAATTGAATTGTTTCGCGCTGCGGTTGCCGGCGCATGCGTCCAGGGCGCTTGCCCTTGAAATAGTCAAGCAGACCCATCTATTCATCCATACAAGAGTTGCGCCCGGCCGGGCTTGAGCATCAAGTCGTCCATGGCCCAGACCAGAGCATCGACGCGGTCGGGCGAGCCGCTGCCCTGGTAACCTGCCGTTGTCATCATGCCCATCTGTTCCTCGAGTTCGGGAAAGACGTCGACATGATGAACCTTGCCCTGTTCGTAAAGTGCGGCAATCGGCTCGGCCCGTACAACCTTGCCCCGCGACGCCGTCACCAACGTAATTGGCAAGTTCGGCGCAGCCGAACGGAGGACGGCTTCAACCATCGCACCTCCGAAGTTGCGTTCGGCAACGACCCGGTCTGCGTAAAAATCGCTGGCCGCCTTGGCGACTTTCTGTGCCCAGCCGTCGGGTGAAAGCCGATCCGAAAGATCGGCAAGCACATAGGCCTCTCCATCGTCGCCGAGGCCCGCCACCACGATGCCCTGGCAGTCGCCGCCCGATCCGTCCGAGCCGGAAGGGTCCACGCCGATAACAACCCGTTTGAATGTTGCAGGCTCTTGGCGACGGAGTGCTTCGATGCGTGAGAGTGGCCAGAGTGTACCGGGGACCTCAGACAGATACTTGCCATCAAGGAAGCGCTGCCTTTGACGCTCCGGCAGATTACGCAGCTCGTCGATATACTCGGCAGGCAGGTAGGGATTATCGACTGGGTTCAGAGTTACATGTGTATGCGACGAAGATGCCAGCGGTAACCCGGTTGCAGGCTGCAAGCCAAGAACAAATTCCTGAAAGGTGTAGTGCCCGCGTCCTGTGGGGTTCAGATCGTAATACATTTTGAGCGCAAGCGGCGTTCCGTCGCTTCGCAGACAGTTTTGTGCCAGACGTGTGCGCAGCGTCGTGATCGTGTCATAGGCAATCTGCGACGTTTCATTGGCGTAAATCGTCGCATATTCCTTGCCGAGAATCTTCTCGACGCGATCTTTGTCGTCGAGACCGCCGAACCAGATTTCCGAGCCGTTCGGAAAAATTGCCAACTGGTCAACCTTGTTGAGCTTAAAAGGTACCTGCGGAAAGGCCATTCGCATCATCTTCGGCCAGGTGTCCATCATGACTGACTGGCGCGCGTCAATGTTCTGTCGGCGCGCGATCAGGTGACGGCTGGTCGGCGCCAGCAATCCGCGAACCGCGACGCAATAGCAAAAGCCGAATGTTTTGCCGGAGCGTGAACCGCCATAGGCTAAAACATGTCTGGCGCTTGACGCCGCAGCGTCACGCAGAGCCGATTGTTTCTCCGTCAGTTGGAAGGCCGGTGATGTCACAGCTTCGCATCGTTGCCCTGGATGATGACCTGGAAGGAACCGTCAGCCTCGACGCGATCCTTGAACATGCCGAGATGCCGCCCCAGCTTTTCGAGCGCAGCTTGTTTGTCGGATAGCTTGATCTTGATCGTTGTCTCGCCGTGCCCCTTGGCCTTGGTCTCTTGCACCTCGGCGACGACGGCAAGCTGATCTGGTGTCAGTTCGCTCGACGGACGGATGTTCACACCGCCTCCATTCCACTCGAAATAATCGGAGGCGTTGGCGAAGGCGATCTTGGCCAGTTCAGCGACGATGCGCTCGACGGTAACGCCGGACTTTGCTGCGGCATCCTCGAGAAGTTCCTGGACGCGGGCCTTGACCTTCTCATTGCTTCTCAGTCGGGAAGCATTGCTATCGCTTTCAGCATAGCCGGCGGTCACGTAGGCCTGCGCGGCCGAAACGCCTTTCGCGACCTCTTGAGCAAATATCTCCCACTTCGGATTTGAAAGGACTGGCATTTGAGCAAATCTGATGTCCTGCACTCAGGAGTCGAGCGTTGGAAATCACCTCTAGCTGGTTTGTGGCATTTGTCTGCCGGGCTTCCGGATCGCAGGCTTTGGGGGGAGTCCGGCAAGGAACCGCCTGCGACCCGGAACTGGTTTCAAATGCGTGGTTGGACTCAAGCGGGCAGGGCTTTGCCTGGGCAATCCGGGGATTTCCTGCACTTCGAGCCCGCGTCCAGGCTCACTCGGCGCTTGATCTGGTGATTGGTTGCAGAGGGCGGAATTGAACCGCCTGCCTCCAGGTTATGAGCCTGGCGAGCTACCGATGCTCTACTCTGCTATAATCTTGAAATGACGAGCAAATTCACATCTTTTGCCCCGAAATAACGCTCTGTTCAGCCAACAAAAAAGGCCCAGAGCGAAATACTCCGAGCCTGACTGATTCGATAGTAAAAATTTGGGCCATTTGGGCCACCCCGTCAAGATTTTTTTTTGGGTTCTAAATTCGTCTCAGCGAATTTTTTCGATCAAGTCCAGACGAGCTTCGCGGATTTCGACGTTGCCAGCCCTAAGGTGCTCGGTAATGGTCGACAGTCCTTGCGCGAGTCGACGCTTAACAGTGGTTTCCGCCCAGCCTTTGCGGCGACACGCTGTCGAGAATGGCCTATTGCGGGCGCGACACGTTGCCCAGAGATTGACGACACGTCTGGCGCCTTCGTAATGGGCGAGATGTTGGATCGGCCAGTAGAATGCCTCGTCAGACCGGCTCATTTGCTCAGCAGTGTAACGTTGGCTCGTAAGTTCCCACAATTTCCAGATGTCCTTCCGGCGCTCGACGTGTTCTTCGTTGCTCAATCCGGTAAAATCCTCGAATTCACGCACGATCTCGGGCCAGAAGCCGGTTTTCGAGCGGGTGATGCGTATCGTGTCCTCGATGATCTTGACCGATTCGACAAGGCGGGCGGCGACCATTTCCGGTTCCCAGCGCGTCGGGGCCCGGACGATCTTTTCGCCCTCGAGCGGATGCCAAATCGTGCGGGTCATCTACATGCCTCCGTGGAGAATTTTCGGGAATTGCTGGGGCTCATTGCGCAACAGCTCGTGGATCTCTCTGGCGATCGGCCTGACGCTGATCTCCCGTGTCGCCTGCTCGTCGTCGACTACGACAAGGACGGGCGCAGCCTTGACCGAAAGGTCGCGCCGTTCGACGCGGATGACCTTTGGCCCGGATCGGGTTTTGACGGCCATATGCGAAGTTCCGCGCGTCATGCGGCGGCTCCCGTGCTGCGGGCTATGTCGATGAGGCGCTGCGGGACCTTGCAGCGGGCATGGCCGGGCGGCTCGCCAATTTCGTAGGGCCAGAAGCCGGTTTCGTCGTAGCGGCGCACCGCTGCAATCACCGAGCTTTCCGGCCAGATGAAGCCGCCACCAAATTCGATTTTCGGTTCAGTGTTGACGGGTTTTGCGACAAACTGCACGGCTCGCTTTGGCTGGCCGGCAAGACGATCCTTGGCCGCCCTGCGGCACCATGAGGCCAGTTTTGCCCAGGACCTCGGACGGAAGTTTGGCGCGCCCATGGCGGCCTGAATTCCTGCCTTGATGTCGTCTTCGGTGATCCCTTCGCTCAACAGGGCTTCGATCTCGTGCCAGTCCGTTGCAAGGGCGACCGGCTCCATGCCGACGATCTGCAAACATTCGGATTGAAGCTTTGATCGCCGGGGAATTAGTTTGGCCGGGCTCAGGGATGAAGAGCTATTATCCTCGGTATTCTTATCTGCTTCTTCTTCTGCTTCTTCTTCTATGCTTAACGGGGGGGTTAACCCCCTGCTTATCCCCTTTTTGCTTTTTTGGTTATCCTGAGCCTTAAGCTGCGGGTTGCCACCACCCTTACCATTGGCCTTATCCCTTTGGAGCTTCTCTTCATCGCGGCGCATACGCCTGCTATAGATAGACTGGTTATCCCGGCTGAAAACTCCTGCCTCTTCCAGTTCTTCAAGCAGTGCGGTACATTCTTTCAGTGACAGTCCGCATAGGCTGGCCAATTGCCTGACCGTAACTGGCTGCCCATTGACCAGAAGCGAGCCTCTCGGATCGGCTTCATGCATCAGACAGATCATTTCCATCCAAAGGCCGCGGGCTGCAATTGAGCACATGCGAAGCGACGGCTCCGATCGCCAAGCTGTCGGATAGAATTTAAACCAAGGCTGGTTGCTCATCGACTTACCCCTTCGATCTTGCGGTCATGATTGAAGCGCCGATGTCGCACCAAAGATCGATGGTGCGCGTCTGGCCGGCGCGGTTCTTGCCGATGATCAATTCGGCGTCATATTGGATCGCTTCATATTGAAAGCGGGCGTCCGGATCGCCGGAGAGAAACTCGGGCGAGTACTTGACGTAATAGGCTTCCCTATGAATGAAGCCGACCACATCGGCATCGGCCTCGATGTCGCCAGAATCGCGAAGATCAGCGAGGCCGGGGCGGCGTTCCTTGCGGTCGCGGTTTTCGACGTTGCGGTTGAGCTGGCAAAGCAGCACAACGCAAAGATTTTCGTCCTTGGCGAGCTGCTTGAGCCCGCTGGTGATCTCGCCGACCTCGTATACCCGGTTGCCGCGGTATCTGTCCGACGCCTTGATATATTTCAGATAGTCGATGAAGATGACGCCGAGCCGAACCCCGCGCTTGGACATGCGCTGCTTTTCGGCACGCACGCGCATTGCGATTTCCGCGACCGACAGGCGGGAGGAAAAGTCCATGGCAAGCGGTACCTGCCTGAGGCGCTTGTGGGCGTCCTTGAGCCTCCAAAACTCTTCCTCGCTGAGATCCTCGGCCCGCATGATGCGGCCAAAATAAATCGGACGATTGTGGATGTACGTGTAATCCGAGAGCATTCGCGCGTTGAGCTGCTCTTTCGGCACTTCGAGCGAGAAAAACATGGTGCCGCAACCGCGGCGCGCGGCCTTGAGGGCGAGCGAGGCGGCGAGAACGGTCTTTCCCATGCCCGGTCGACCAGCAATCACCCAGAGCGTGCCGGGGCGAAAGCCGCCGGTATCCCGGTCAAGTTCCTCAATGCCAGTCTTGATGCCTTCGTCCTGAATTTCCTTGTTCAGGATCTTTTGTGCCCGCTCGAGCAGCTCGCCGACGCAATCGCCGATCATGCCGCGCGAGGTCTGGGTGCTGCTTCCCAGGGCCAGTTCATGCAGGCCGGTCATTGCCGCCCCAGCAAGATCCTGAGCCTTGCCGGACGCGGTGTTGTAGGCTTCATCGCGCCCTTGCTCATGCAGCTTGATCAAGGCCCGCCGGCGCGCCATTTCGACGATGTTGAGGGCATAGTCGCGCACGTTGAGCAAGGTCGTCGACTCACCGACGATGAGCGCAAGATATTTGCCCAGGCTCATGTCGCCGGCCTTGGCCTCGGGCAACATGGTCTTGATCGTGCCGGCGGCCGCGATCTTGCCGGCGGCGATCGTCGTCACAATCACCTCGAAGATTTGCCGATGCAGATCCTCGAAGAAATCTTCGGCCTTGATCACATCCGAAATGCGATTGAACGCCTCATTGTTGGTAAGGATCGCTCCCAGCAACGCCTGTTCGGCCTCGAGATTGTGCGGGATGGGTTTGGGCTCGGGAATGGTAACGGCGTTCATGCGCGCCCCCGTTGCAGTTTGCGCACGACATCATTGGCGGCGGCGCCAAGGGTCTTGAACGTCGAGGCGTCACGATGCAGCCAGCCGACCTCTGGCTTGCCATGATAATTTTGGTGCCAGATGAGCCAGACGAAATCCTTGGTGCCATTGCCGGCCTTGCCGCCATCGAGAATGACCTGTCCTGGCGGCATCGACGGCCGCGGGGTCAGATAGAGGATCCGGCGCAGCGGCGTTGTTTCCAACCAGCGGGCGCGCTCATCTGCAATGTGCCAGGTTGCGGGCAGGAGCAGGGCGACCTTGCGACCGGCGTCACGCAAGGCCTTGGCCACAAAGGCGTCGCCGATCCTGTAGGGCGGATTCGAGACGATATTGGCCGTCATAACCGGCTGGGACAGATAATCCTGTGTCTCGCCAAGGCCTCTGCGATCAATCAGATCGGATCCGGCAGCCTTCAATCCCTTTTTGAGGGCCGCCTCTACAATGCGCCCTGTGCCGCAGGCCGGATCGTAGATAAGGCCGGAAAAGGGTTCGACATCGAACAGGCGTTCGCTGCACCAGCGCGGCTCGATGTAGAATTCATGCGGATCCCGCTCGAAGACGTGGGAGGCCTTGGGCTTTTTTGTCACTGCGAGGCTCATGATGATCGTCTTTCTTTCGCGGTTTTCAGGGTCGCCAACGCGGCCTGCAACTCTTCGACGCGGCGGCGTTTTGGCGGAATTTCGTGCTCGGCGCGTTTTTTGCGCGCCACGAGATCTTCGAGAGTTTCGATATGATCGAGCTTCTCGAGGATCGTGCATTCGAGAGCCGCAATCTGTTCGGCAAGGGGAACTGGGGCCGATCTTGTCATGCGCGCCTCCATATCGCCCAGGTGCGGCGGCATTTTTCGGCAAAGCCAGGCTTGGCGGTGAGATATGAGACCTTGACGGGATCCGGTTGCCAGTTGGTGCCGGGGCACAAAGTCACGATGAAATCGGCATAGGCATAGAAGACCGCGGCCGTAACCTGCGAGCCGCGCCGGCGCAGGAGCGATTCCGCGACCGCATCAAGATTGCCGTTGATCATGGCGTCATAATCGTCGACGCACGCGCATTCAGCCTTGTCAAAGAGGCTGGCGTAAAGGGCTTTGGCACGCGAGCGCACGCTCATGATTGCGCCCTCCGTTGGTCTAGCGCGGACAAGCCTTCCGGCGGCAGCGTCGGATCAGGCAGGATCACAGGCAGGGCGCGGCCGGGCGGCACATGGCCGGCCAGAATTGCAGCTTCGGCCTCGGCCTGGTTGGTCCAATCGATGATTTTGCGGCTGGGGGCTTTTGTCTCGATCGGCGCCGGCTTAAGCGGTGTGCGGCATCGCCGCTCAATCGTTCCGCCGGATCTGGATATCGGGGCAACAGATATGTCGCGCGTGAAGGAAGGGCCGCGGCCAACGCGATGAACGGCCTCGTTGACTATATCGAGCGACGACTTTGAGGGAGGGCCGGGATTTTTGACCACGGTGCGGCCGGGATCTTTGTCCTCTCCGACCAGCGCGCCGATGACTTCATCGAGCCAGTCCTCGCGCCACCATTTTGTCTTCTTCGACAGATGGCAATTGCGCGAGCCGTGATAGCCGTCGCCGAAATAGCCGACGCTGCGCGCCAGAGCCCGAAAATCACAATGCGGATAAACGTCCTGCAAAGCGACGCAGGCAAGCGCGCGGGTGCGCCGGCAAAGATCCTGATCGTCGATCTCGAGCGGATTTTCGCCCGTCAAACGAGCGGCCGTCACAACGGCCAGCGCGATCTTTTCGGCGCAGACGTAGGGCATCAGGCCCGCTCCAGAAATTTGAGGCTAGGCAGAGTGACGCGCGGCGTCCTGCGGCCGTCAAAATCGCGGCTCGCGGGCGGCTCGTCTTCCTCGATAATGCCCGTCCTGCGTTTGTCGAGGGCGGAGCGGCCGGGCGGCGGCAGGCCTAGGTCGACATATCTGGGTGGCAGGATCGGAGCGATCAGGCGGGCATTCGTGCCCGGCAGGATCATGCTGCGGTCGTCGGGCTCGAGCGGGATCTGGTGCAGCGGATTGGGCGGCACAGGCACGCGCTGGTCGCGCTCGAAGTGATAGATCGTCGGGATGTAAGCCTGTTTTCTCTTCTTTTTACGCATGGGATGTCTCCCCAAACAAGACGAGGGATTTTGGGGTTTTGCGGGCGAAGGTGGCGCTGGCGTAATCGTAGACGGCGCAGGCATCGGCGCGGTTGTGATCGCGGCAGTCGCGCGAAATATAGCCAAGCAGGCGCGCGCGATTGACCACGAGCTGCTTGATGTTTTCTTCCTTCTTGGCGCGGGCCTGGCCGATGAAGTGCTTGCGCACCGTCTGCATGTTCACGGCCTGGTGGGGCACGTTCTGCGCCCGGCAATAGGCAACGGCCGCGCCAAAGCATTGGATCACGAGAATGATGGCCGCAGCGCTCTTATGGCCAACCGGATTGATGAAATCTTCAATTACCACCAGGTCCGGCTTGTCGAGGACGAACTGATCGCGCAGGAAGGCCCACATATTGAAGGCCGCAATGTCTGGGCTTTCATCGGGCTTCTTGAGGCGGACGCTGCCGGAACGCGGAATCGTTCCGGCCTCGCCACACGCAAATCCGGTGACAGTCGCAATGTCGAGAGCGAGGATCCGCACGGCTTGCCTCAGTTGATCAGTTTGTAGCTGCCGGTAGCTTCGTCCTCGAGCGGTTTGATGCCGCCCTCGAGGGCTTTGGTATTGGCCGCTGCGGCCTGTTCATCCGCATCGGGTTCGGACTCGGATTCATCGGTCTTGCGCTCGGCCATATCGGCGAGATCGTCGACGTGCTCGGTCCCGAACAGCTCATGCTCGCGGCACATGTCGACATAGAGATTGAACTGGCGGATGAAATCTTCGCGCTTGAGTTCATCCTGACGATAGAGTTTCACCATCAGGGCAAAAACGCCGCGATGCAGATGGCCGTTGTCGATCGCGGCCTTGATGCGCTCGCCCAATTCGCCGGAAATGCTCTGCATCCTGGCTTTCTTCTGGTCGGCTTCCTTGATCAGCGCGACGAGTTGCTTGGCATTGACGATTTTTTCAGAGACAGAATCATTCATGGTTTGATTTCCTTCTGGGGCGAGATATCTGTTTCGCCAGCCAAACGAGAAGCCGTGCGAACCAGAGCCTCGGCAGTCGCGCCCTTGGCGTTCGACAAAGCGATTTCATGGGCCAAAAGCCTCTCTTGACGGGTAATTTCTGCCTGATACGCGGCTTCGAGCTTGAGGTAGACGGAGGCGAAGATGTCCTTGGGCGGACGATAGCGCAGCGTCCAAAACAGGTTTTTGGGCAGGCGATAACGTCGCGCCAGCCGCTCCATGGCAGGCTTGAGGTCATGCGGACCACGCATTTCGCGCTCGACCATCGAGGAAATCCACATGCTTGCTTTTTGCACCGCCATGTTCATTTTTTGATCCGAAAACAAATTCCGTTTGCGCCCCATGCAAAAGCTCCTGTGTCAATGTGACTGAGCTCTGGAGGGCGATTGACTTGAAGAAAGAACCTGAACCTGCTGAAAACGCTGAAGACTTTAAGCCGCTCGAGGCCTTTGTGCGGGACCTCATGGCGACCTGTTTTCCGGGAAGGAGCGAGGCCGTCTTTGACGAGACGGCTTCGCCCGCTTTCGATGGCAAAAAAGCCCCGGACGCCAAGCGACCGGAGCCTAAAGCCTAGTGAACGGCTTCCTTGAGGGCGCTTGCCGCCTTGAAGGAAATCCGGACGCCGGCAGGAATATGGATGGCTTCGCCGGTGTGCGGATTGCGGCCGCGGCGCGCGGCGGTCTTCGAGAGCTGGAACGTGCCGATGCCGTGCAATACGAGCTTCGCATGGCCCTTCAGATTTTTGTGGATGACATCCGCCAGTGCGCCGAGCATCTTTTCGCAGGCGATTTTTGGTTCGCCCGTGGCTTCCGCCAGCGCGTCGATCAATTCATGCTTTTTCAAATTGGCCTCCATGTTTAGGTGAAAGCCTCGCTGTCGAGGCAACAAAACGGGCCGGGAGACCCTTGCGAATCTCCCGGCCCTCTTCATCATGGGAGGGGCCAACCAAACCCATGAGGAAAGACATGCAAGTCGATGAAATTGAAACCCTGAAAGGCCAAATCGAAGGACTCAGACAATCATTGTTCGTTGTGATGAAAATCATGGCGCAAGATCCCGAGTTTGAGGAACATCTGGTTGATGGCCTGACGGGATTTGAGCGTGCATCTCGAAAGATAAATTCTCATTCGGCCGTGATTGAGATGCTTCAATTTTATCGAACGTCGGTCCCAGGCGGGATTTCGTGATGATCCCCTCAGCAAAACGTGCCCAAACTTCTGGGCCTGCACTCTTCGTTCTAAAACGAACGCGGTAACAACATGTGCAGGAACAGCGCACAGGGCTGTTCGTGGCGGGGTTAAGGGGGGCGCTCAATCCAGCCTCCTGGTGTCGGGAAAAATCCTGCGGTTTCTCGCACCCAGCCGCCGGAGACGGGAGAAGACAGACCGGCCATGAGGCCCGAGCGAGGAATATCTGAGCGTGGGGAAGGGGCGCCGTTGAGGGATCATGCGGCCTCCGGCTTCTTGCGAGAGGGCTTTGCGCCTGTTGCGACGATATCGTGGCTTTGCGTTCGTTCGCCCGCATGAAGCCGAACTAACATTTCATAGGAGACTGAGTGCAGATTGCCGGTAACCGATTGAACCAGCGCTGGCCAATATTCAACGCGAATGGAACCACGCCTTCGCATTTGCTTAGCGGCCTCATAACTTACACCGGCGTCTGAAGCGAACACAGCAAGAGACGGCCAGGCGTCAATCAAGTCAGGTACGGAATGTATGCTTGTCATTTCTTATTGGTACGATAAGTACCGGAAAAATGCAAGACACAATGTACCAATATTTTTGGTACGTTTGGTCTATGAATGAAAATCAAAAATTTGCCGAACGACTGCGGTTCGCCAGGATAAAGGCGGGCTTTAAAAGCCCTGCTGCTGCAGCCGAAAAATTTGGATGGAACCCGAACACTTATAAGAGTCGCGAAAACGGCATTCGAGGCATTCCCAGTCAGGATGAAGTAAAAAAGATTTCGAAGGCTTATCGGGTCGATTTTACGTGGCTGCTTACTGGCCAAGGTTCGGCGCCGCCAAATTACGAAGAATCGTCTGACGGCCCTGACAAGCCAATTCAGTCGGAAATTGGCACATCAAAGGAAATGATCCTTGAGATCGACGTGCGCGCCGGAGCTGGCGGTGGCGGATTGCCGGTTGAGCATTATGTCAGTGACGGTAACGGCAACACATATCTTACCGAAGGCGTGCGTGACGAGTGGATTCTGCCGGGTAGGGTCGTGTCGGAATTGTTGCATTCATCGGCCCCGAATATCCGTGCCTTCGAAGTGGTTGGCGACAGCATGGAGCCGCGGCTCTACGAGGGCGATCGCGTCTTCGTCGATATGCGTTACCAGCACCCGCATCCGGAAGGCATTTTTGTGCTTCATGACGGTAACGGCGTCGTCGTGAAAAGTGTGCAGCTGGTGCGCGACAGCGAACCGCAGCGTATCCGGATCATTTCAGACAACCGGAAATATGAACCATATGAGGTGCTGCTCGATGAGGTCAATCTAATCGGACGGTACATCGGCAGGTTCACCACGAAGTAGGGAGGCTGCGATGCGGATGTTACTGCGGCTCAGGCAGAATAGGTAGATGAATGTATCGAGTTGATCGGAATCAGAATCGAATTTCACGACTATCGCAAAAGAATTTTGGCGATCTCGGATTGCGGGAAAGGGACAACCTGCAAGAGTGGATCGTTCATCAGCCGGATGCGTTGGGAGAGGATTTGTTGATTATCCAGAAGGAATTCGACGGTTTTGATGAGACTCGCGAAAGGTTGGATCTTCTCGCTTTGGATAAACAAGGAAACCTTGTCGTAGTTGAAAATAAGTTAGACGACTCAGGCCGCGATGTTACTTGGCAAGCATTAAAATATACGGCCTATGTTTCAGGTTTAAATAAAACGCAAATAATTGAAATATATCAACAATATCTAGATAAATTTGCAGGGGGCGGCTCTGCAGTTTCCCGCATTTGCGAGTTTATGGAGGTTGAGGAGGTTGATGAGGCCGTTCTGAATCCTGGAAACGGACAGAGAATGATCTTCATCGCCGCGAAATTCCGGAAGGAAGTCACCGCAACGGTGCTCTGGCTGCTAAGCCGCGGTATACGAGCGCAATGTTTCCGAGTTGTGCCCTACGGGTTTGGAGAGGAGCTATTTGTCGACCTTCAACAAATCATACCTCCTCCAGAAGCCGCCGATTATATGATTGGGATTTCGTCAAAAGAGGTTGATGAAAGTGTGGTTCAGGGCGTTCAAAAAAAGCGCAACGACTTGCGTCGGTTGTTTTGGACTAAGGTGCTGGATCAGTTGCGCAGGGATAATGTCGGTATCTTTGCAAATGTTAGCCCATCGCGAGACCATTGGCTGAATGCGGGTTCGGGACTAGGTGCCTGCCCGTACACCATGATCTTTGGCAAAGAAGAAGCTCGTGTGGAATTATCGATGAATCGGTCGTCAAACAGTGAAAATAAATGGATATTTGATAAGCTTTATGAAAGACGTGCCAGTATTGAAGAGTCATTCGGCGAGAAACTCGAATGGAGACGCATGAATGAAAAAAAGCAAAGTCGGATTGTCTACTCTAAAAAATTCGACGGTTATAATCAAGACAATTGGCCTGCCATTATTGCCTGGCTCTCGGAATACGTTAGTAAGCTAGAAGGTGCCTTCCAGACTCATATAAACGATCTAGCGCAAAAAATACGATCTTCGGGCGGGGAGGAGGTGGTGGTGGACTCCGATGTTGCTTCAATAAAATTGGATGTCTAGCGCTTAGAAGTTTGCGATGCGGGAAAAGTTGTTCGTGGATTTTAGAAGATACTGCAGGCGAGCTATGGCGGCTTCGGATCACCGCGTCTATTTATTGTTTAAAGTCTAATCAAATTGCCAAGGAAGAAGACCCATGCCAAGCATCCAACCCTGCAAGGGTTCATTCAGGCCGGTTCATGCGGCGCACTCTATCGAGCAAGCGGTCATTATGGTGAACTTCGATCGGCAACTTAACTATGATCAATTGGCGGCCGTAAATGAAATAACCAAGCAGTTCAAAGAAGAGCTGCCGGGAGGAGGGCCGATCCAAGGCGTGTTTCCGTTGATGATTGGATTTCCAGCTGGTATGCAGGTTCCTATTAATCATCAGCAACATGCTCCAATCACGGGGGTTCTGTTGCATCGAAATGCGTCCAACGGCTCGATTGAGAGCGAGCTCCGTGTCGAACAAACTTTAATGTCTTTTCGAACTAATGTGTATTCCAATTGGTCGACTGTTTGGGATTCGGCACAAAGGTATTTCTCTTCCGTGATAGGAATTTATCTCGACACCGGTGCCAATTTATTAAACGTTAGCCTTAACTTTGTGGATAAATTTGTGTGGGATGGCGAGATGAAGGATTGTGATCCTCGTCTGCTGATTAAGAATGTTTCGAAATATGTGCCTTCTCATATTTTCTCCCGAGAAGACTTATGGCATGTTCATACTGGTGCGTTTGAGAGACCCGACAATCAAACAAAACGGCTTATAAATGTGAATATAGATTGTTTGGAAGAGATTGTTGGATTTGCTCCGCGGCGTTCCATACTAGTTACGACTGTTCTCACTGACATGTTTAACCAGCCAAATTACGAAACGACGTCTCTATCGAACAATGGCGGTATGGATTTTGTTGCCTCGCATTTGCAGGCGTTACACAGTTACGACAAAGTGATTTTGACTGAAATCCTTGTCGATTCGATGGCACAGAAAATTGGTCTTGTGGGTTGACTATGGCTACGAATTTAGGCACCGCAGCAGCGGCAAACTTATTTCTGGCGGTTAGTTTGGCGCAGGCGCCGACGGTAAGCGCTGTGCCAACAGTCACTGAAGTGTTTGTAAAATGTCCGCCATTAAGAACCTATCAAGTTAATCCGGAATCCGTCACGGCGACCGTTGCTAACGATGGGCTCGTCGATGCTACGTCGCGGGAAACTACCTCTCAAGAGAGGTTGATCGGTACTCTTAGAAATTGGTCACTTCTTGATCATGATTGGGATGGAGAAGGTTCGGTTAAGCCAAATGTTGGTTCTCTTCGTGAGGCCATTGCATTCGTTCGGCTTATTTCTAGCAGCAAGATTGAGGAACCAGAACCTATGCTCACCGCTTCTGGTCGCGCGTCTCTGTTCTGGCACACCAGTGATCTTTATGCGGATATCGAGTTTCTCGGTGATCAAAGGATCGCTTATTTTGTTAAAAGGAATTCCGATAAACATAAAGGAGTTATTTCTTTTGACTCAAAGAACCTGCCGGTTGTGTTCCAAGCTATTCTTAACGCTTGATTGGCTTAGAACTAAGATAACAAGATATGGAAGAAAATGTCTGCATATTAATGCAGACACAAATGAAAATTATAAGGATCGGGTACGGAAGTTCAACGGAAGTTGTCCGGATTGTATTTGCGAGAAGTTTTTAACCAGCAGGTATTCCCCTGGGCGTTTAAGCGACGATGAAAAGCTCTCCCGATTTGTTTTTTCGCCAATCCATGTTGGCCGAAAGGGAATTTTGCCTGCAGTTTTTTCTCACACTTTCACTGTCGGATGTTCTATTCAGCGCGAATCTATTGTTTCTAATCAAGAGCTTATAGATTTTGTTAAAGATTTTATCTCTGGAAAAGCTGATCGATCTTGGCATGGTGTATTGACCGCCGATAACAAAGTATTACGTAGAATCACGATGCCGGAATCACACTGTAGAGCTTTCTGTATTTACGATACAGCTGAGAAGCATAATCCTGCCCATGGTGAAATTCATCAAGCCCAATATGAAATCGATGAGGCCGACAAGATCGAGCTGCGCGCTATGTTATTTGAAGCATTTAACTACGGAGTTCCAACTGCACCTGACGCATACCGAATGGGTTTGGTTTTGGACAAGCTGAACGGAGCGGGTGTGTAACGCCTTTATGGGTGCTCATCCGCCGACCGGGCATTCCGCCTGACCTGAGCCCCGACTTCCCTCCAGTTTTGGGGAGAGTCTTAGATTTGCATTTTGACCTCAAGCGGCCCTTTTTTCCATAGTGATTTTCATTGCAAACTCATTGGG
>NZ_JBVYWO010000006.1:0-210656 GCF_056032725.1 Methylocystis sp. sgz306128 | reverse complement strand
TTTAACCGCGTCCTGTTTGAATTCTTCTGTGAAATTGGCATTACCCATGACGATCTCCTTGCCTCATTTTTAAGGGACAAGGTGTCTACAATTCTAGGGGCTATTCATATCCGCAAGAATTGAGGTTCAAAGTTTTAATCGACATGTTGTTGGTTCCAGAGCCCTGCCTCACGAACCAAAATTTTATTGGAGTATTGCCCAAGCCAATTTGACGATGGAGGATCCAGGGGAGGCCGTCTGCAATTGCTCAGCAAGCCAATGACATTTCGTTCGATATAACCGCGCAAACTGTCAGGTCCGGGCGCGTCATCAATTTTGGGCCAAAGACAGGACAGTGAAGCCATAAAGCTGCTTACGTTCTGCTCGATGGGTGCTTCATTGCTTATGATGTAACTTCTTGGAATGCTCAATTTCAGGCTTGCGGCGCCGACGTTGGTTCCTTCCCCCCAGGAAGGGCACGGTTCAAGATCTCCTCGATTGAGCAGCGCTTGTCCAACAAGCGACCGGAAGACGGATCCTCGATGATTGCCCGAGCCTTGTCTGGTTCCGCGATGTTGCGCGAGGCGCCGAGCCAAGGTCGACTTAGATCCTCGCCTTAATCCGTGCGTACCAACACGAACAATTCGCGGCCCATGACCGCTATCGCTCCGCATTTCAGCTGGTTCGAAGAAAAAATAAACCCCGCTTCGGACCATGCTTTCTGATTTTTGAGATTCAATGAACGCGACGGGCCCGTTTGAAGCAACCGCCAGTTGATCAATCAGAGCATAGAAATGGGAAACCCAGTCCAGACGATTCATCGGTTCTTCGCCAACCACGCGAGTTGCCTACCTCGTTGCAGATGGTTCATCGGAATGATGATTTCGTATCCGCGCGCCTGCAATGGTGGAATGAGGAATTCCCGGTATCTCTCGCCGGCAAAAAAGATGATGCGCGTCCTTCCTTTCAGTTCAGGCAATAATTTATTGAGCACCTCATTCGCCCAGGCTCGCCGGGTCGCAACATCAACCGCATTAAGCGTATAATCATAGGGTTCAATTTTTTGATCGGGACGCACAAGTCCATATCTGGATGAAAGCAAAAGCCAATCGCCGCCATGATGTTCAACGTAATCCCGTACCCCCTTGAACCATGGCGATGTATATAAATCTCGTGCAGGAGCTGCTTGAGGTTTCTTGGATTTTACGCAGGAAATCAGCACGAGAGCCTGCCGGAAATCCAAATCTTTGTTGTTTGTTGAGGTGAGCTCATTATGAGGGGCACTGACGCCGCCATCGTGACTATGAGATATTGCTTCGAATTTGCTTTTAAAAAATTTAGTCGCGATATTTATGACGTCCCGGAATGCTGGAGCTTTAACAGGATAAATTTCGCTTTGCGTTCTCGGCACGATTTTTGTTTTCGCAATTGTCGATTTATAAATGGGCGAAGGATCCGTTTCTTTATTCCACAGTCGGTATCTATTAGGTCCAACCTTAAAGAATAAATTGTGATCGCTATGAGGATTCACATTTGAGTGATGTTGGCGGTTACGGCTGTTGACGCTCATCATTTCAACATGAGCCCGCACAGTCGTACTTCTTGTGTCGGGATAATGCTTTGCGAACCAATCAATCGGGGCATCTACCGAGAAAATTTGATCTTTTCCAAGATGTCGCTCGGCCCATTCACGCAACAGCGCCTTCGTCGGCAAGTGATAGATCGTCATAAGCCACCTATGGAATGATATTTTGCGGCATCTGGCTACATGCCAGTTTTTGGATCCGTACCGGCTGAGCGCACTTTATAGCCATATTGTTGCAAACGATTGCGCGCCTTGACGAGTTCTTGCTCGTCGAACAACGCATGCCATCGTGGGTTCTCGACGATCAACGCTTCAAGAGTCAGATCAAGGCGACCACGCTCGAAAAGATGTGTGTAACCTTCCGAGGGATGTGACGAATTGACGAGATATTTGGCTGTCGCAAGCCCGCCTTTTTCATGGAGCATTCGGAGAAATATGGTCGCATTATATCCTGCCTCCGATTTTGCGCGCTGGTAAATGGAAAACATTGCCATTTCAAATTTGCTGACCAGATCTTGCATGGCATGACCTCATTTTTGTCAGTATGGCCGCCAACGAAAAATGTCGCATAAGCTTCTGAAATTTCGACTGAATTCGAAATTTATTTTTGAGAACCAATTTTTTTTACTCATTGAAGCATGTTTGGCCGATTTGATAATCGGAAATTTGCCGCTTATCGTCTGCGGAACAAGTCTGATGCCTTGGTGTCAATTCGTCTCGATTTCGTTCGTTCGGAAGATATTGATTGTATGACCTTGAGGACGGCTCATGATGTTTCTGCAAATTGGACTTAAACTTCACGGAGGTTATTGATGCTTCTGTAGTTTAAAACTTTGGGATAAGGCGCGACGCTTTCTACGATGCATTATGTTTAGATTTTACTCATAGAGGCCAGCATCTCGTTTGCGGCCGTTTTCGATATAATAACCGTCGTTCGCTTCACGATCTGCCGTCCAACCCAGATAGAGCTCCACGCCTTCGCATACGACAGGGCCAACTATGCGTGTGGCGGCAGCATCCGGAAGTTTCATTTGTGTTGCAAATCGTTTGAAGTCGTCCACGCCCTGGTCCTCTGGATCAAATGAATGAACCATCATGATTGCCACTTTGGCGCGGTAACGCTGCGCTTCATAGATTGCAGACGCCGTTCTGTGCAGCAATTGATATCTGAGCGGGTGACATTGCGAGGGGTCGAGGCCCAATGTCCGTGCAAGGCTGTTCAACCGTTCAGTTTTGCCATTTGAGGCATCCTTGAGCCAGTCAGACACCAAAGGACCAAAACTCTCTTTCACCTTGCCTTCAACCGCCATCACGGCAATTTCATCGGGCAATCCGACAATCGCCAGCACATCAACCTGCGACGGCCGAAATGCATCACGCAATTCAACTTGCTGTTCCAGGAACGCGTCCACCAGTTCTGCCTCTGCGAAGCGGCTGTTACCTGCCAATGTTACACTCACGAGATCTGGTAACCCGTTTTCATGCAAATTTGCGCGGAACCAGGATTTGGCAGTCGATTTTGCTGAATACCCGCATTTCCAATTTTCTGGAGATGCAAGAAATGGAATTACATCTTCAGGCTGCCGCATTGGTATATGTAGGCGAGGAATGTAAGGCATAGTACCTCCTGGATTTATGTATAATTTTAATTAGAAATAAATTTAACCAAAAAAATTAATAATTTTTATAAATAAAATTATATTTTTATAATTATATATTAATTTATATTATAAATTATAAAATATCTTACCAAGGCATGCGCCTCAAAATACCAGATACAGGTTCGTTATTATTCAAAATATCGTGAGCTCTTTGAGCAATGGCGGTTAATGTGCCCGATTTGAAACGGGCCTCCAAAGTGCCCTCTGCAAAACGATCTGCGCGTGCCAAAGTTGTCAGAACGAGCGAAATTTGGTCAACATCCGCCGTGGCTATGGCTTTATTGTCCGAAAGCAAGCGATTGGCTTCGCTTGTCTTCGACCAGGCTATCCAGTCCTTGTCTTTCTCGATCCAGCCCCATTCATATATGCTTCGAAGGAAATCATCCAAAAGGGGCGTCGACAGAAATGCCGGCATCTGAATCGGATCATCCGCCGTGCCGCTGCCCCGAGTTTCGGCGAAATGTCCGAAGTCAGCATTTTTCTCCATGAATCTTGGGAGAAAGCTCGCTAAAGCTTCCAGCGCAGCGCGATCGTTGAGCGGAGGATTTTTCTCGGGCTGTGATGTCATGATATCCGCCGTCTGGTTGGAGGCCAGATTATTCCATTATTGATATGCTAAAAATCCGGCTTGGCAAATATTGTTCCAGTTGCTGAGGTATTGGCAAAAGCCCGCGGATATTGCGAGTTTTGTTGAGATAAACTGCCCTCAGCGAGGAGCGCCTGCTTCGCTCTGCGACACATGAATGACATGGGTTTCTCCTGCGAGGTGCACGGTGATGGTGAAAACTTTTTCGGCATTGGTTTGAGTGGACAAGGGCCAGAAATAAACGCGCCCGCCGATCCATTCGCCGGGCATCAGGGTATTGTCCTTGAGAACAGTAGCTTCAAGGGCGGCCATGTTGCGGCGTCCGGTTTCGATCGTACCGGCAATCATGGCTTCGTTCTGGAAACTGGCGTTGCTCTGGGCAATGGCCGCAGCTGCGGGGTCATAATAGGACGCCGAGATCGTCCGTGTGCCATAAGGCCCATAGATTGTCGCATTCGCCGTGCCATAGCCGGCGCGCGAAGCTGAGTAGCTGTTGGCTCCGGCTGCAAGACCGGTCGCCAAGGCGCTGATCACCTGACGCGAGCGCTCTTCGCTTACCAGCTGCTCATAAGGAATAACCGGCAGATCAATCGAGCCGCCGTCTTTAAGGGTCTGAGTTGCGGAAATATCGGCAATCCTGAGATCGAGCGGGGCTCTTGTGAGGTTGGTTGCGGCAATGACAAAGACCTGACGATTGCCGGCATGGGGATCGCGGGCCGCCGGACTGACCATCACAATTGAATTCCTGAGTCGCGAGACGATGGCCGGCATGCCGTCGCGCACGATGGCTGTCTGATTACTTGCCGCATGGAACTCGATTTTTTCCGTCGGCATGCAGCCGGCCAAGGCCAGTGCGCTGACACATACGAACCCGAATAGTCTTTTCATGTTTGCCCCTAGATTTGTTGAAGGCGAAACTAGTGAAGTCAGGTGTCAGATTCGGTCATGTCTCATCATTTACGGCTCCGCCAGACATAGAGCCGGAAGCTGCAGATAATGGCGCCAAACGCGAGGTCGGAGACTTGGCCTGTCAAACCGCCGAAGACGAGGGCGCCGACGAGCGCGCCTAGCACGAACGGGATAAGCATTATTATCCAGCTGACGACAGGGGGCGCGATGATGAGGCCGATCGAGATAAGTATGCCAATGATGAGGAAATATACGGCAAATCTCTCCTGCGGCAGCCCTGGCGGCTCCGATCATTTTGAAGTGGTTCGAAAACCTGGGCTCGCTTGGCGCCAGGGGCTCAGGTCGGTGCCAGATTTAATGGTATGTTATTGTTCTACATTTCAAATATTTCCCGCCGACGAGAAAAGGACGGGAGAGCTTGCTTTCGTTCGTCTTGACAAACGAATGTACTGATATAAAGTACGAGCATCATTAGGATTGGGTAGAGACCCAAGCCAACCTGCCTTCCCGGGCAAGGTGGCCTCCCGAAAGGGGATGAGGCTCAGAAAGAGCAAACAAGCGGGATGGCGTCGACCCTCCCGAGCGGAGACGGTGTATGACGCAGACTGAAATATCGAGCAATAAAATCGCTGCTTACATGGGAACCCATTATCGTGTGGGTCTTGGCCCCGACGCCTTCACACTAAGGATTGGTGAATACTCGCCGCAGTTAAATGCGCTCTACCGGTCTGCCAATAGATGGTGTGGTGTTTTTATCACCGCCTATAATCCGTTCGGTGAAATCCGGGACAATTTGACCAATCAGGCCGCCAATCGGCGGCTAGGTGAACATCTTGCTGCCTTAACCTCACCAGTGGTTGAAGGCGCTGGAGCAGATCCAGACGGGCGATGGCCAGCTGAACCTAGCTATCTTGCACTCGGCCTTGATGAAATGGCCGCACGCTCTATCGGAATTCAGTATCAACAGGATGCCGTGATTTGGATAGGCCGAGATGCTGTTCCCCAGCTCATGCTGCTTCGCTGATCAATGGCTGCAACCATTTTTAAGTTGGCGATTTGATCCAAATTGCAGCCCTGACATCGGGTCAAAATGGCTAAAAGGAAAACGGAATGTCTATTCTTAATGGACTTTTCTCGTCTGAATCCGTATCCGAAGGTCATCCAGATAAATTGGCAGATCGGATATCAGACAAGATTCTCGACGCTTTTCTTGCGCTCGATGCAGACGCCCGTGTGGCTTGCGAGACCTTGATCGCCGACCAATGCGTGATAGTTGCCGGCGAGTTCAAGACCAAACGTTTTGAAGATTTTCAGACGGTGCGCGAGCGAGCCACCGACTTGGTTCGCCAGGTCTTGCATGAGACGGGCTATCATAGCGCTGAAACCGGAATTGATCCCGATGGTTGTGAGGTACAAATCCGGTTCAACGGCCAGTCGCTGGATATTGGCCGAGGCGTTGATCGCGCGGATGGTGTCCTTGGCGCCGGCGATCAAGGCCTGATGTTTGGCTACGCCTGCGACGAGACAGACCAATTGATGCCCGCTCCGATCATCTATGCGCACGAACTTGTTCGCAGACAAGCGGAAGTACGAAAAAGCGGATTACTGCCTTGGCTCCAACCGGACGCCAAATCGCAAGTAACCTTCCGATATATCGATGGCAGGCCAATGGAGATTGAAGCCGTTGTGCTCTCGACACAGCATGATGCAACGGTCGCGCTGGACGATCTGCGTTTTGCGGTTCAACAGCACATTATTGACCCAGTGATTCCGGTTGAGCTGCGCTCGTCAACATTTCGTACCCTCATCAATCCAACAGGCCGTTTTGTCACGGGCGGACCAAAGGGTGATGTCGGCGTCACGGGACGCAAAATCATCGTGGACACTTATGGAGGCACCGCGCCGCACGGAGGTGGTGCGTTTTCTGGAAAAGACCCCTCGAAGGTTGATCGCTCCGCAGCATACATGGCCCGTTTTCTTGCAAAGCAAGTTGTTGCCCGAGGCTGGGCGCGCCGTGCGCTTGTTCAACTTGCTTATGCGATAGGCGTTGCCGAGCCGGTGAGTTTTGCAGTCGAGACATTCGGAACTGAAACGGGTGGAAATCAAGATTTTGCAGCACGACTCGCTGGTGAATTCGACTTACGCCCAATGGGTATCATCGAAACTTTGGATCTAAAACGTGCGATTTACTATCCGACCGCAGTATATGGACATTTTGGACGAAATGATCTCGCACTTCCCTGGGAGGCGGTTCGATGATCATAAAATTTTCAAAATGTAATCTCCCGATCATCGGCTTGATGACAAATACTGTCGTTTCGATGGTTTATGATTTTGTCGCAAATTACGATGCCGCCCATAGTGCTTCGGCTGGTGGAGCGAGGTTTGGATATTGGAAATGGTCCAGTTTGGTGAATTCGCCCCGCAATGCGTGGATCGTCAGAAGAAGCAGTGGCGGATTGATGCGGGAATGACGAGATGGGTCGCAGCCAAGGAAGCTGTGGGTACGGTTTCGAATGAAGCGGGCTCCACTTTTTCTTTGAATGCGGGCTGACGAAGCGCGAGTCCGTCTATGTGAGAGAAATCAAATGAGCGATCATAGAAAACATTACATCCGCCCGGAAGATGCAGCTGCGATCCTGCAGGATATGGGTTATCGCGGCAAATTGAGTGATGTGGAAAATCCAAGTTTCATCGAGAGCGCCGCACTCGGGCTGAATTTTCGGGTCTTCTTTTTTGAAATGGACGAAGACGAGGGACGTGGTTTTGCAGCTTTCCAGTTTGAGGCCGGTATCTACCTCAAGCCGTCATCCAATCTCTCCCGCCTTCTGGAAGTCTGTAACCATTTCAACAATGAATTTCGCTTTGCAAAATTTTCTGTCGGGGGGAATTCCAAGAAATTCGTATGCCTCCGAATGGATTTCAATGTGGAGGTCGATTGGGAGGCCGATTTTGCCTATAAGGCTGGTTTCTTCATTTATGCCTTGAATGCCTTTGTCGAAAAAGTGCTAGAAAGCGGCGCGTTCCAGGGTGATGACTTCGCTGGACGTCATTCAGCAGCTATCCGTCATCTTTGGGGTGCCGAACCGAACCCGCAAGCTGCCATTCGCCTCTATCGGGAAGCCGCGCAAGGCGGATTCGCCGGATCTCAGAACAACCTCGGTGATCAATACGAAGTCGGGGCGCATGTCGCAAAGTCTGAAGTTTATGCCAGCTATTGGTATGCTCGATCTGCAGAGCGAGGCGAGCCGACAGCCTACCTCAGTCTTGCAACGCTTTTTGAATCTACAGCCGTCGATAGCGCAATGCTTATCGACGCCGCGAAATTTGCCATTCTTGCTATTGCGGGTCTTCCTGACGGAAAAAACAAGGCGGCTGCCCAGAATTGTCTGGCATCCTTGAAGGATAGGTTAGGGAGCGAAGATTTTGTCCGCGCCCAGGAACTGGCGCAAGCTTGGCAGCCATTATTTCAGGAAACAAGGCTCATGTCTGATGCGCCAGACAAATTTCCCGACGAACCACGTCATTCGCAAAGCCTAAACTGAGTGATGATGTGAAAATTGAATTTCGTGCAGATCTGCTCCGAAATTCCCTCTGATTTCGACAGGCGTGTTCGTGAAAGCCTGCCACTCTGCTGTGAGACCGTAAGTGCGGGTTAAAAAATGAAAAAGCGGGCTAATTTGCCCGGTACGCAGTAAAGGCATGTACGCACGGCGACGAATGATTTGAATTCGTCGCCATGCTCTGCAATAGGGGACCAATCAGAGCCTGATCATGTTGGTCCGAGCTGGATTTTCACTTTGCCGGCATGGCGGCGGGCTGAGTGTCCTTCTTGAATTCGATGCCGCATTTTTTCTTGATGCTTGCCTGTTCGATTGCATCCATTTCACCCTTCAGACGCCCGACTTCAGCGGCCGTGGTGCCATCGCCCTTGATGAAAAACAGGCTGGGCCAGAACAGCACCAGACCAACCCCCATGGCAACGGCATCGCCGGTCGCTTTGCTGCTCTGCACACCGCTGATTTCCGCGGCCTTGCTGGAAACACGCGAAGCCTCTTCGCGCAATTGCGGGCAGGAATAGGATTCATATTGAATTGGCGAGACATAGGACGCGGAAATATTGTCCGGATTGGTGGCGCAGCCTGCAAGAGCCAAGCTCGTAACGCACAACAGGGTCGCGGCCTTGAGCGAAATGGTCTTGGCGGAAAAGTGAGTTTGGCAGTTCATTGAGTTGCCCCGTTCATTGGCGATCGACGATTTCGATGCCTGAACAGGCTAGGTGGCAGGGATGACAGATTCGGTCATTCGTCCTTATTTTCGGCTCCGCCAGATATAGGGCAGAAACCCGCAAATGATGGCCCCGAAGAGGAACCCGCCCGGTCTGCCCGTCAAGCCGCCGATGACAAGTCCGCCGATAAAGGCACCAAGTACGAAGGGGATCAGCAGAATGATCCAGCTGACCACTAAGGGCGCAATGGCGAGGCCGATCCAGATGAGTATGCCAATGATGATGAAATGCACGGCAGATCTCTCCCTCCGGCCGCCTTGCGGGCTCCGGTTGTTTGCTGCGGGCTTCAGGAAGCCGGCTCGATTGCGGCGTTTGGCCTAGGGCAGCGCCGGAAAATCTGAACGCATGTAGCCTTCAACCATGTCACGCAGGCTTTGTGGCCGGATGACCTCGACCTTGTCGCCCCATTGATAGAGATACCAGGCCATTTCCAGATGGCCTGCCGCCCTGAACCGGATCTTCAGGGAACCATCGGGCTGGAGTTCCTCAGTCTGGGACGGATGAAACAGCGTGCCGCGGGCCTGTTCGACCGCCTCGGGGGTAAAACGCCATTCCACCTCGCCATATTCTTCTTCGCGCTGATAAAGCCCAAAGCCCTTGGCGGCAAAGGCCTGCAGGTCGAAATCATCCGGCCGGATGAAAAACCGGTCGGTCAGACTCGCAGCACTGATGGCTTCCACCCGGTAGGTCTTGATGGCACCATCGCGCCGGCTGCCCGGATCATGTGCGACCAGATAGCGACGCGGGCCGGAGAGAAGCCCATAAGGTGCAACCCGCCGGATCTTGGGTTCTTCGTCGAAATGCGAGCGGTAGGTAATGTCGATGAACTTGCAGGCCTTGATGGCTTCGGCAATCGTCGCTGCAATCTGTTCATCGACGCGGGGACGCGGCCCTGGCCGGGCGACAAAGCCCTGGGCTTCAAGGATGGCATCATAATCGGGCCCGATCCGGTTGAATTTCTGGCGCGGGATCATCGAGAGGACTTTCTCGCGCAGCGAGGCAAGCGCCTTGGCTTCGAGCGCGAGACCCGAGCGCACGAGGTGGTTGAGGCCAAGATCAAGCGCGGCGAGTTCGTCGGCGCTGACGGACAGCAATTCGCGCAGATGTCCGCCGATCATTTTCCAGCGCTTGCGGCCATCGCCGTCCTGCCAGCTCTCGACGTCGGGAAAGCGCAGCTCCAGCGCCCGCATCATGCGCTGGGCTGTGCGCAAGGAGATCTCGTATCGCTCCATGACTTCATCAAGCATCACGCCCTGATGGCGCGCGGACACCATGGTCGCCAGATCAAGCAATTGTTCGGCTTTGGCAAAGGACATGCGGGGGATCCCCTAATTATTATTTTTTAAAATGACGAGTTTGGGTGACAAAATATGTCACGTGATGCCTTAAAAATTCATTTTGGGTGCTTTCGACGCCGGCGATGTCGGTTGGATGAAGGAAATCGTGCCTGTGCAAGCCCTGACGGCTCGCCGCTGGTCCCAGGCGTTCCCGATAAACTCCGGTCTTCCAATTGGCCAATTTACGAATAAATTCACTCAAGGTGCTTGCGTCGAATTCGGCTTAATTTGTTCAAGTTTCACAGATGAATTTGTAGCTACAGCTTTGTGTCGACCCAATTGTCGAGGATGCCGAAACATGAACCATCTGGCCTTGAAAGAAAAACAGCGCGCCTTGCGGCATGAATTTCCTGTTGGACTCGGGCTGAGGGTTCATCGCGCGCTCAGCTGGTTGCATCGCGCCGAGCTGGCGCAAAACGATGATGATGCGTGCTTCATATTTTTGTGGATCGCGTTCAATGCGGCCTACAGTGAAGAGATCAAACAGAATCCAGCCGGTGGCGAGCGGAACCAGTTTGACGATTATTTTGCCAAGCTGATCGTACTTGACCGCAAGCAGGTGATTTATGACGCCTTGTGGTTGAAGTTTCCGGGGCCGATCCGCCTCCTGATCGACAACAAATATGTCTTTCAGTCGTTCTGGTGCTTTCACAATAAACAGCCCGGCCACGAGGACTGGGAGGAGCGTTTTCAGAAAAGCCGCAAACGGCTGCACAAGGCGCTCTCCTCATTCGATACGCGCACCATTCTGGTGACCTTGTTTGATCGGCTATATGTTTTGCGCAACCAGATCATCCATGGCGGCGCGACTTGGAACAGCTCGGTCAATCGGGAGCAGGTGCGCGATGGTCGTGCAATATTGAATTTTCTGCTGCCAATTTTTATCGATCTGATGATGGATCACCCGCATGAGGATTGGGGCGCACCTTATTATCCAGTCGTCGAATGACCGGGGGTTAAGTCGGTCCTGAATTTTTTGCAGAGATTGATCCTGGGAAGGCTTCAGCCTTGCAGAATGTCCATCAGCTGTCCGGTTTTGTCGTCGACAGCGCGAACCTTTTTCGACTTCAATGCCAATTGCTGCTTCAGCGCAGTTTGCAGCGCTTGTTTGATGCTGGATGGTATGGACGAGACACGCGTGTATGTCTGCCAGGCGCCGAACTGGTCCTGAATTTCGATCCGAACGATCTTTGTCATGCCGCAACTCCGTGCTGCTTATTGCCGGGATAGGTTCCTGTCGCTGTCTGTTGGTTGATAACGCAACGGGGTGTCAGATTCTGTCCTTGCATGTCTACGCCCTTGCTGTGTGGGCAGCGCATTCGCACTGATTTTCGTTCCGGTGATTCCACTTTTTAATGGCCGAAAAGCCGAGTTGCGCAGGAACATCAGCAGAATCCGCCTTGAAATTTTTTGTGAAATCAGTCCGGCTCACGATCATCTCAGGGCCGCCTTTGAGGCAAGGGCGGCCCTGAAAATGTACTATGTTCGACAGCGGGGTGCTGAACTGGGGGTAAAGGATCGCGAGCGCTTATTCCTCCATAACGATACCGATTTGTCGCATAACCCGGGCGGCATAGTTGTTCTGTGTGGCGACGCTTCGTGCGAGCAGGTAAATCGCGACCTCGCGCTTTGACCGCTGGAACCGCCGCGCTGTGGGCACAAGGGCACCAACACTGGTTGAAGCCAGAGCAAATGCACGCTGGTTTCTGGACTTTGTCCAGACCAGTTCGCTAATGGCCAGCGCTTCCGCATCCTGAACATCGTTGATGATGTTACCCGCGAATGTTTGGCGGCCATCCCAGATACATCAATTTCAGGACGCCGCTTGGCGCGGGAACTGACGGCTTTGGTTGAAAGACGCGGCAAGCCGGGCAGGATTGTTTCCGACAATGGCACCGAATTCACTTCAAATGCCGTGCTGGCCTCGGCGCAGGAAACCAAAATCACCTAGCATTTTGTCGCTCCGGGCAAACCGATGCAGAACGGGTTTTGTGAAAGTTTCAATGGTCGCATGCGGGACGAATTGCTGAACGAGAGCCTGTTCAAGGGCCTCGATCACGCGCGCCTGCTCCTCGCCAGATGGGCCGAAGACTACAATACCCGGCGGCCTCATTCGGCACTGGGCTATATTCCGCCGGCGGTCCATGCCGCCACGCCCTCCGCAATCTGTGATCAACCTTCCTGACCTGTTCGGTCGATCTCAGATTGCTCAACCCGCGCCAACAGGCGTAAAACACGCCGAGGCTCTAGTCGCCGCTGGATGAAAGTTCAGTGGTGGCGTATGTGCTGCAGGCCCACAAACTGGCCCCCACGACCGTGGCCGCCAAAGTGCGGTTCGTTGTCTCAACTGGGCGCGGCCCAGAAAATCAATCAAATTGGCAGAAAATGGAATAACTTTGCGACTAAAGCGGCAGACGTAGCTAAGGAAATTAGCAATAAAAACATCACCGTTTTGTGGCGAGCTCCTGCCGAGAGTTCAAATTTATTGGTCCGATTAGTGATCGCCTTATGAACCTCTGCAAGCTGTGTCGAGAGTGAAGCATTTGCTGAGAGGGTTGTTTCAAGTTGCTTTGAAAGTTGGGCTAGCTTGGCCTCCGAAAGCGTAGCCTTGCGCTCTGCATCACTTAACGCTGTGGTTACATTCGAGAGCTTTAACCTATTTTCGTTTACGACGTTAACAATCATAGATAACGAACCATTTATCGAAATTGTGTCTAAGTCTTTAAGAACTTTGACGACCTTAGCTAGTTGGGCGTTGGTAGATTGCGCTGATTTGATAAATTCGCTGTGCGACGTTGCTGTGCCCTGAAGAGACCGCGCGGCCGCGCTCAAATTTGATGAAAGTTGTTCAATAAGATCTTGAGCGCTTTGGAGTTCTTCGAGTCCCTCGCTGAGCTCAGCGAGCTTTTCACTTGATCTGCGAAACGACTCCAGAAGCTCTTCAATAATGTCCGACATTATGCCCTCAGTTTAATTTACGTTTGATATCTGCAAAGTGCTTTACTGCTGTAGTGGCCCTGCGCAGTGAAGGCTTAATAAGTTCGTCAGCTGTGATAGCGGAGACGCAAAATTTCGACGTCTGGTCCCATCCTGCCGAATAATCTCTGATTTGGTCCCAGAGCCTTGCCTTTTTGTCTTCGCTGATTGTCGAAAATTTTTGGATTACGTCTAATAGTGGTATTCGCAAGTGTACTGATTTTGAACTTGCCAAGTTTACTAAATTTTCAAGCAGTTCATAGAGCTTGTCGGTGATGATCGAATATCTATTTTTTCCGCTATCTAGTGCTGAGAGCAGGCTATCGCGGATTAGCGTTTGGTCAGGCATGGCAACCAGCGATTCAGAGAGCCCACGAGCCACCAACATGCCAGGGTGGTCTGGAAAGGTTTCAAGCAGACGGATTATCATACCGCGTAGTTCACCCGCATCCAAAGGCGTTGAGATTTTCTCAAACAGATCGATCCATGCACCAAAGTCTATCTCTTTCTGCTCGGCCAAGGCTGCAATTTGCTCGGCGCCCAGTCCCTCTTGAAGGTAATCCAGCAGATATTGACGTATTTCGTTATCAGTGGAATAATTACGACCAAGTAGTATCGCTTCGTAAAGCATTCTCCTGCGCGAACGCTCGATGACGTCATAGGCAAAGTTAATTATTAAACGACAAAGCTCTAGAGGTTGCGTGTCCCGATCATATTCTTTAATTTGGTCAATCTCTTGGACAATTTTTTTCAAACGGGCAGGTTGGGAGTCATTGATATATTGCTCAATCTGTTTGCGAGCACGATCAAAATCAAAAACGGGCACCCTCAGAGTGAAATAACCGCTGCCGTAATTGACTTCCAAATCATCAACGATGCCGGTTTTTATTAACCTTAGGATAGCTCTCTCGACGGACGCTTTGGAGTCATTTGTAAATGGAACTTCGACATTTTTACGTTCGTTCCTGCTTCCAATTATCTGAAGCACTTTCAAAACTTCTTTAATCTCTTCGTCGACGCCAGAATAGGCGTTTAAGTGAAAAAATAATGCGCGGCTTATATCATCATTATTATTTTTGAATGAAGCGGACGCCTTACGCAGATCGTCCAATGTACCTTGGCTAGCAAGTACCTTATCGGTCGAGTCAGCATCAACCTCAGAAAAAATTAAGCTGCAGTAGGCCAGGTTCTTGTCTCGACCTGCTCTGCCTGCCTCTTGATAAAAAGCTTCCATTGAGGAGGGGACTCCCATATGGATTGTCCAACGAATATTCGGTTTATCGATGCCCATACCAAAGGCTTTGGTCGCTACGAGAATGGAAGCTTCATTGTCCTTGAATCTCTGTGCATTCACTCGTTTTTCTTTTTCCCATGCAGCAAGATTAATGCCGTTTGGAGCCGACCCAGCGTAAATTGTTATCGGCGCTTTAACCGCTGTCTCGATTGCTGACTTTACCGCAATTAGCCCGTGCGTCCGGCCGTTGACGAACGGCGTAAATACGATACCGGAGTTTGTTGCTGTTCCTGCGGGCTGAAAAAATTCACCAGTCGGCACATTAAATTTGGCGGGGAGACTGTTAAGAATACCTCGCAACAATGCCGAACTATCTCCGCCGGAGCCAACCTTCGTTATATGGAATTTGAGTTCGGTCCGATCGAAGTTAAGTGGACGGATCAAAGCATCGCTATTGTCTTTACCAATCTTAAGCTCAGTAAGAAGTTCGCGAAGCACAGACCTTGATGCAGTTCCCGTCAGAGCTAGCAAGGTCGGGCTTTCCCCGTGGAGGTTACGACAGTAATTTCTCAGGTTGTCAGCTAGATTAAGGTATGAAAATCGAAAGTTATGTCCCCACTCTGAGACGCAGTGAGCTTCGTCGATAACGGCAAGGTTTATGAATGTAATTTCTGCTAAGGAACGAAGCGCCTCTCGCGTATCTGCCATCTGTAACCTTTCAGGCGACATCAAAATGAATTGATAATCACCTCTTTCAACAGCCCGCAACCACTTTTTGCGGTCTTCAGCTTTATTTAAGCCTGAAGGCGGTGCGCCGGCCTTATTTATTCCAACGCGAGCCAAGCCAAGTATTTGGTCTTCAATCAATGCAACGATTGGGTCGACTACGAGCGTGATACCACCCTGTAACAAACCCGCGAGCTGATAAATTATACTCTTACCTGCTCCGGTCGGAAGCAGCGTGACTGTATCTTGTCTAGCGAGTACATTGCGAATGGCTTCTGCTTGCAGTTCCCTGAAGGCACGTTTGCGAAAAAGATTTTGTAGGAAAAACAGAAGAGCTGATGAGATGAGAGCGTCATCTCTGCATGTTAACGATATTCGGCTAGAAACTTGATTTTTATCCGTAGCGAATTCGACTGGAGCTAAAGCAGGGCAGAAAGCGAAGTCCTCGTTCAGTTTTAGAAGGCTTATCGTAATGGGGCTTTCTGTCGCGAAGGCTGCTATACTGAGGTTGATTGATTCAGTGGTTTTGATATCGGCTATACACTTGATTGTAATTTTTCGTGGCGAGCCGAGGTACAAGGATGTTAGTGCCTCTAACATGTCGGCGAAGTCATTTGCGGCTGCTTGGAAAATCTCCAAGTCAACAAGGTCAGAGCGAACGGCAAGGTTCCACTTGTCTGTTCGTATTTCAAGCTGTCCGGAACTTAGTGCTCGTGCTAGAGCAAATTGAAATCGCGCCGCCATACAAGATGCGTTTATTGCGAGCGGTATTCCAGTAGCTAGAATGTTTTCAGACGTTGGTGTTAGTGCAGATCTAAGAATCCGCTCAAGTTGACTTAGGTTTGGACCATTGCCCACCTTTATCTCACTGTTTGGAATGCGGAAAGTCTTGATCCCGGCATCTGCTAGTTGAATATTTCGTAATTCGTCTGATTTAACTTTTAATGCATGGTCTTCACCATCCAGTTCGATAGCGATTGTTCCTCCAGTTGGGTGGCAAAACAAGAAATCTATTTTCCGCTGTCCCGATTGTTCAATGCCAGCAGAAGCTAAGATTAGATCAAGTTCAGCTTGTGGAGTAATCCAGTGCAATGCAGTTCGGCCCAGTGTCCGTGTAAGCCATTTTGAAAAGAAATATTTTTCATTGTCTCCGTTTAGAACTTCACCCAGAATATTATTGGTCAATACGGAAACATCATCTTCGGAGATCGAAGATCTGTAGGCATAGGCATCTGCGATTTCACGTGACAGGCCTTTCGGATGTTTAGCAATCCATCGCCAACCGACTTCAATATTTTTATCACCAAGTTTGGCGATATTTTCAGCAATGCCAGGTAAATGAACCAAAGCTTCTTCTACACGCAGTGTACAAAGAGGCATTGTGCCACGTGTGAGAAGTTTCTGGATAATACTCGATATCGTCTTTTGTTCTTCTGATACATCTTGAACTTTAACTTTTCGGCTTAACAAAAGTGTCTGAGAAGCAATCCGTTGAATGCTAGGTTCCTGCAGCGCCCGATGTTCGACAGCGAAGCTGGGGGCAGCGCCAATTGATACGTACTCGCTATAGTATTGATCTCGCGGGATTGCATCCCGCCAATGAACGGGTTCAATAGCAAGCTCTTCAGTAAAATTTGCAAATGAAGAGTTTCTTGTTTCATTCGATCCCTTGGTATTAATTTTGTCAGCTGTAACGATGCCTCTGCAAGTGGGATATTTGGAACATCCCCAAAACTGGCCACCCGCGTTTATACCTCGGCGAGCAGTACGAAGTACCATGCTCGAATTGCAAATGGGGCAAGTCTTTTCAGCAATAGGCAAATTGTCACGCCGTTATTTATCATCAAAATCATGTTATTGAACTGAGCGATCAATACAACATCTTTTTTTGGAAACGATAAATCGCATGGGTTAAAATGTCTACCTTGCACTAATAGTCCATGAATTTGCAGAATATTCGGCTGGATTTCGCACTCCAATCGGGCGATTGACAATGGCGAGGTTCATTTGGACGTAATTACTTTATTACGATAGAGGAGACGTATGGATCAGATCGGCGAGGGCTTGCGCCATGCCGAGAGCCTGGCAGACGTGGTCAATGCATTGGAGGCGACGCGAAGGGCTTAGAAATTTCCTCTTGCAGGCTCTTTCAAAATCAATTTGTTGAGGCTGAAATCGGAGACCGCTCTGTAAAACCGAGCATTTTCTGCTGCAAGCTCCTTTAATAGCTTTGCCTGATCTTGGCTAAAGCTGCCGTATTCCCGGCACCACCTGTAATAAGTCTGAACCGTTACGCTAATGTGCCGAACATCGTCGGAACCCGACTTGCCTTGTCCGTGTAAAATCTCAGCCTGCCGAAGCTTCATGACTATATCTTCGGCCATTTCCCGTTTGCCTGTTATAGGTTGGTGCTCCGTATCGCGGGACAGAATTATCCCAAAAGATGGATCACTTCATGGGGAACTCCAGTTCGTTAGTGTTCCACAATATCTTCGCAAGGGAACAGAGCCCAATGAGAAATGGCTCTATCTTGAAGATATTTGCGAGATTATTGGGAGAATAGATTGATTTGCGGTTACCTTAGACCCGAGGTCCCTCCATTTTCTGGGGCAAAGGATCGCGAGCGCTTATTCCTCCATAGCAATACCGATTTGCCGCATCACCCGGGCGGCATAATTGTTCTGCGCAGCGACGCTTCGTGCGAGCAGGTAAATCGCGACCTCGCGCTTTGACCGATGGAACCGCCGCGCCAATTGGCGCACAAGGCGCGTGTGCATGAAGAGGGCCAGCCGTGTCTTGAGCCAGAACGGCAATGCGCTGACATCGGCGCGGCCAAGGGACGGGCCATGCGTGACCCAGTCGATCGATCGGGCAAGCTCGACGGGGAGGGGGAGTTCGCCTGCTTTGTTTGCGGGAAATTCGTTGATCTCTGATCCGAATTCGCCAAGCGCATCGACAGGCTCGTCAAAGGAGTGGGTTGACAGCGAGGCCTGGATGTCGATGCCGTCAATCTGAGCACTGTGATCTTTGGAACTGAATTGGATGAGCCGATTCATCATACTCATCCGGACATCGTCTCGATTGCTATGGCTTGGCTTTGAATCGCTCATATAGGCATGGCTTTGTCGCACGGGCGGGGAATCTGATCTGCGCAAAAAGGCCGGAGCGTCCAAAAGATCCTGACGCATCTCGGGCAGGCCGTTGACGCTGGCGCCGGCCTCATCGACCAGAATAAGACTGGTGAGGTGCGTGCATAAATTGTTGGCCAGAGCCATCTGCTCTGCTGTGGACGTGTCAAACTTCGCCAGTGTCAGGGCCGTCGCATAGCGGCCAATGGCATCCATCGCACCTTCTGCCGCGGCTTCGCGCCAATGAATGTGCATCGATACACCTGAGTGGGCGAGACTGAACGCGTTTGCCTTCCCCGAATTCTTGCCTTCGGCGATGTTGGGCATGCGAAGGCTGTGCAACGCCGAGATGATGGCCTTTGCTTCGTGAGTTTCGGGGGCGATGAAGAGTTGTCCGCCGGTTTGCGCCACCATATAGCTGATCATGGCATCAATGCTGTCTCGTCCAACCAGAACGGCCGAGATGCGCGCGCCCGTGGCGGCGAGCCGATGCACTTCCGTTGCATGGGTCTTTCCATCCGTAATGATCAGGATGTCCCGCACGTCGCTTTCGAGCAGGGTGCTCACCGCGTTGCCCAGTTCCGTGCCGCCGGCCGGTTGACCAATTTTATCGGTGAGTTGGTGCGATTTCGGACCGTTGGCACGACCCAGACATTCGACCGTATCGTCAAATTGCCAGAGGGCAATGCGATCGTCGATGCGCATTTCGTTGAGCGCATGCCTCAGGCCGTCGCGCATGTTGGTCCACAAGATTCCGCCGTTCGAAACCTGCGCGCCCGTCGAACCCGACCGATCGAACAGGATCGCCACATCGATCTGACCGGCACCTGTCGGCAGCGGCTTCAGGCTCAATTCAAGCTGCTGACCGGCGGCATTGCGCCCCGTCATCGTCCCGAATTGCGCACCCGGGATCTGGATCTCGAGCGACTGGTTGCGCGGGAAATTCACGGGCTTTTCGCCGATGATGCGTTGATCCATGAAACGCGGCGTGCCGCTGTCAGACCGGATTGACAGAATGGCCGGGAACGTCTTGTCGGTCGTGGTGGCAAAATCATCCACGGGCAGGAAGGGCGACGGGCCATAGAGTTCGCCCACCGTCATCGGGATACGCAGCATCGGGATCTGTCCGATCAGGGCCAGCGGCATCATCCATTCGATATCGATCGCGACCTCCTGGCCGGGTGCGAGCTGGGCGACCGACAGGGTGTGAATGCCGCGCATCTTTTCTTCGTGCAGCACGGCCAGTTTACCGCGGTCGATGGCATCTTCATAATCGGCGCGCGCGGCTTTGCGCGATTTGGCAATGGCGTATAACTGGCGCTCGCCGATGGTTGCGGTCAGGCCGGTGACAATGGCCTCGCTCGGTATGGGAAAGGTGGCGACAGCTTCGATAGGCACCGCTTCAGTGTTGCGGTACCGGCGGTTCATGACAATTCGGGCGAGGCCAAGCGTCACGTCGATCTCGAGATGCAGCCCGACCAGCGGCGCGGGCTTTTTTGCAGGCGCGTCGCGACCAATGGAATTGGAAATTTGTGCGAGCGGATCTGCTCGGTGCATGCCGATATGGTCGAATTCCATGTGAACTCCTTGAATTCAAGAGCCGGTTAAGAGCCGCTATGCGTAATTTTGGTCACATATGCGCGCAGAGCCTGTTCGATTCCGCGCAAAGCCTGTTCAACATCAATCTCCTGCGGCTTTACCGAAGGATCGATCCGCAATTCCACGCCCGCCGATTGGTACACCGGCAAAGCTTCGTCGAAGGCCATCAGCACTTTGATTGCCGCAGACTTCATGCCCAATTTGTGAAGCGCGATATAACGCCGCGCCTTGATGAGATGCGCTTCGCCATATGCGTCGGCGCCACGACCTGTTGCATGTGCCGCAGGTATGCAGCCCTCCGCAATCATGTAGCGGATCTGGCGGGGCGGGACGCCAACAGCGTCGGCAAATTCGGCAAGTGTCATATGCGCCTCTGAACATGACAATGATTATGTCACGTTTTTCCGGCTGTCAAGGAAAACTTGACAAAATTTTTGTTGTGATTGGTCGAAACTAAGTCGAGTGCGAAAATGAGGGGATTTGCTGAATTCGACCCCAATCCAACCGGTATTTCAGATGGGTTGCCCCGCATTTAATCTCGCTGGCACCGCAGACGACACTGTGCTCAGACTGTAAACGCTACACCGCAATTTATGCAAACCGGGTCGCAATGGCGTGCAAATCAACACTGCTGGTATTTTTGCAACGGCCGCCCGCCAGCTCATATCGGCCGATCACATAATGATCCGAGGTCAGTCAAGCGTCGCAGTAAAAGATTGGCTGTTCAAAACGGCTTTAACGCCAACGTGACTGATTGTAATTCCTCGTCGGTTCATTTCGCTGGCAATGGCACGGAGCGAAAATCCTTCCGCGCGCATGGCGCGCATTTTCTTGATCGACGCTTGCTGGTGTCGGTCTGGAACCAGTTTTCCGGCTTCGTCAATCCTGAAGCCAAACGGAACTTTGCCCCCAAGGTAACGCCCTTCAGTTCGATGAACGTGTTTCATCTTTTTGACGCGGTCACGGAGGAGGCGGGCTTCTGAAAGCGCCAAAGGTCCTAGAACAGCCAGAACGGTGTCAGCCAGCGATCCGTTCACGATATCCGTATTCAGGTCGAGACTATGGGCGCCAATGCCTCGTTTACGAAATTTCTGAATTATGGCGACGCCATCAGTTGCTGAGCGGAACAGGCAATCCTGCGCCGGAATGATCAGGACGTCCCCTCGGCTTAATAATTCCATCAAACCCCCGCCGACAGGGCGCTGATCAAAGGGCAGGATAGAGTCAGTGCGGTCCTCAAAAAATATACCGCGCCGTGGCCATTGATTCCTTTTTATGTGGGTTTCGATCAGAAAGCGGGGCAGGGCCGATTTATCTTCGCCATCTGTATCGTCCACCTCTGCCCAGCAATAACCAACTGCTTTCATGTCAAACCTAAAATCTGTAATATAGGCAATCAAACTTACATAAAAATTATAATTTAGCAATATTTTTCATATTGTTATCTCATGCATCTTGATCGTTCGCTTTCTGTGGTGCTGTTAGTGGGAGACAAACACAGCATTTTGCAGAAACAGAGTTTCCAGCTCAAAATATTCTCTCTGTCTCAATTGCTATTGTTATGTCTCCACCCATTGCACAGGGAGACACTCACCATGTCAGGTTCTGTCAGGCGGAATGCAAATAATTCAGGTGTGAAATGCATCAGCGCGGCTCTTGGGCATCGTCGGGCCGACAAATATCTGTTCGCAAACAAGCAGGAATATCGCTGCGTCTCTTATCGTACTCTTTGGTTGGCATCACGAACGACCGAAACGTTTGAGGCCTGGCTGAAATCGCGGGGTGTGTTGGCGGCAGCTTAAACGCGGGTCACAGGCAAGATATTTGTTTGGACTTCGGGTCGAATTTGCCAGCAATTGGCAAGCAGATCATTACGGTCCGGCAATTGCCATGGCTTTCTCGCCCACTGTTTCGTTAAGCTTTTTAATGACGTGTCTGTTTTTGTCATACCTGCTGATTATTCTCTTTTCATGTGAAATTGTTATTGGGGTGTCGGATGCGCAAGGAAAAAATTGATCATAAATTTCGCCCCCTACATATTGCGCAGGCACCAGGGAGCAAAGATCCAACCGCTGCGCATAAATCCATGCTCGCGGAGCTGACGGAGCGACTTGATCGTCATAATGTTTTTACCAAGGGCCAATTTGTTGTTTGGAAGCCCGGGCTCAAGAATCGGAAATATCCCGAGTACGGAGAACCGGCCATTGTGACCTCCGTTTTATCTGCTCCGATCTTCGATCCCAGTGAAGACTTTTCCGGCAGTCAATATTTTCAGGAACCACTTACTTTGGTGGTTGCGGTGTTCCGCGATGAAGATTTGCTGGAATTTCGCGTCGATGGTCGGCGCTTTGAGCCCTTGGACGACTGACTGTTCCTTTTTGATGCGATAAGCTGCCACTTTTTTGTTGTGGTTCACCTTGACCTGACCTCCGAATTGCCTGCATTTTCTGGAGGACGTAAAGAGAAAGTCCCAATCAAAAAGTATCCAGTTTTAAGGGATCAGAGCGTGGATTATGGGATGCGAGGAGGCATGGCGAAGATCAACGTCCCACGAGCGCTGCCGTACGATACGCTCGGGCGTATGTGGTTCGATGCTGATCTCGGCGTAAGGAAGCTGCAAGACCAGCAGAAAGTGCTTCCCAACCGGGTGATTGTCCATGAAGAACATGGATAGAGTGTCCCATATCTTAGGTAGTCGCGCCATGCCGGTTAGCGAATCGATAAGTCAAGTTCTTGACCCTGTTGAGATCCGACGGATTGTTGAAGGCAAGATCGAGAAACTTGCCGATTTCGCTTCATCTCCTCGCCTGCACGCGGTCGATCCAAAGGGAGACACACCACTTCACCTTGCGGCGCGCATGGGAAATCTTGCTGTTTGCGATCTCTTCATTCGGCAGGGCGCCGACCCCGGGCGACTGAACCATGACCGACGGACGCCCGCTGATGTGGCATTTGCCGAAGGCCATAACGTCGTCGCGCAGCTGCTGTATTCGCTTGCTGCAACGTTGTCGGAGGCGGGCGACGAGCAAGAAGATATATTGGAGTGCGACCCCGTGCCGGCATTAACTAATGCAGTTTCGGAGTATCGTGTTGCTGAGGTTCATGGGGCTAAAAAAGATAATATATTCAATGATTTGGATGATCTCTTTATTTTCGAGCCCGAGGCAGAGCCCGAAGAATTTATCGCCCAGTATGTGGGCAAAACAGCGTCGGGGACATTCGTCGCGTTCGGCAGTTCAGCACCTGCAGTTTCGGATTGCGAGGACAGAAATTGGGATCTAGACCCTTCACCTGCACAGATAGCAGGAGAGGGCATCGGCTCCAGCGACCTAGTAGCCGTCGATAAAAATGCAGAGAATGACTTCCTGAAGGTGCGTAACCGCGGTCGGCAATCTGTCAAGCGCGCTGTCGTTCAGACCGGCACACGGCTGTCGATTGATCCAGAAATCTGCATCGTCTGGGTAGAGGAAACGTTGGCGAAGGGGTGGTGCTCTTTCGATGACGTCGACCGTCTCGTTGCCAATTGCGAAGGGAATGGTGATCTCGAGGAACTGCGAACCAATCTCCAGCTTAACCTCGAAGTTGCGGGCCTCTACCTCGATCAGGCGAACGGGTATAATTCCGGGCTCTGGGACGCCGGACCGGACCTATCGTCCGATGATTTAGTTGAAGCGGTCGAGGCAGCCCTAACGCGTGCAACGCGGTTGCCCGGGACACAGCGCTTTGTTATGTATAAGTCAGACGAGCTAAAAGTGTTGGAACCCATGATACGGGCGAAGCAAGAGCTCCAACTTGGGATTCTTGCGTCCGAAGCTGCGGTTGAAAAAATCCTTGATGTCGTCGACCGTATCCGCGAAGGTTCGCGGGACCCTAGTTCGGTTTCGCTGAGAACCATCATGCCCTCGCGTCCGGGCCATCCCGATACGACCGAAGTTATGGCCGCTGCGGAAACTCTGAAGTCTTGGTATGCCAATGGTCGTGTGATGGATGGCAAACAGCGAAGGGAAGCGCTCGCGGCGCTCGAAGCGCTCGATTTCTCTCTTGCGTTCCACAAGGAACTTGTCCGCACACTGGAACAGAACCCAGCTTGCCGAGAGCGCGCCGTTCATTTGGATACACAGCTTCTGCTCTTCGAAGTTGCTGCGGCGCACCTGATTAAGGAGCACTTGCCTTACGTGCGGCGCTTTGCGGCGCGGAACGTGGCGGAAGATGAAGAGCCGGAGGACGTGTTCCAGGTAGCCTTCATGGGGCTGCAGCGGTCCACATGGCGCTTTGATCCCGAGCGCGGTTATCGATTCCTGATCTATGCCACCTACTGGATGCGGCAGGCCGTCACGCGTTGGCGCGCTGATGAAGGCGCAGCGATCCGCATCCCGGTACATCGAAAAGAGAAAATCGCGAAGCTTGATCGTGCCCAGGACATGCTCGACGTCCGGGCTGACGGCGTTGTTTCCGACTATGAACTCGCCGCCAATCTGGAATGTACAATTGACGAGGTGAGAGCCTTCCGGAGAATACCCCGCAAGGCCGAATACCCAGAAAGCAATGACGCGTGGGACGAACTGCTCACGGAGCAGGAGAACACGGATATCTTTGATCAGGCAAAGACCGAAAGGATCGTCACGGATGCATTGGCTCAACTGCCGCAGCGTCAGGCAGATGTGATCCGGAAGCGCTTTGGACTCGGAGGGAACAAAGAGATGACTCTTGAGGAAATTGGACAGATTTATGGACTAACGCGCGAACGAATTCGACAAATTGAAGCAAAGGCGCTGCAAATTCTAAAGCATCCTAGCAGACTAGGCCGATTTGCCTTCTTGTTGGAGAAATGACGGCATGGGTGTAAGAAATGCTCCTCCTCATGCCGGATCGATGCTTGAGTCCCTTCGCGGGCTGGGCTACGCGTGTCCTACCGCACTTGCCGATCTTGTAGACAATTCCATAGCGGCAAATTCGAGCAAGGTCGACATTCATTTTGAATGGGCCGGTCCAGAGAGCTGGGTAAGGATCATTGATGACGGCGACGGCATGGATGATGCGGCTCTGGAGGCCGGAATGCGACTCGGCGCACGCGATCCGAGGGCTGAACGCGCCACCAGTGACCTTGGGCGTTTTGGATTGGGGCTGAAGACAGCCAGTTTCTCGCAAGCGCGAAGACTGACTGTCGCAAGTCGGCAGAACGGCGGATCTGTCGTGTGTCTACGCTGGGATCTCGACCTAATTGGTCAGGAGCAGGGCACCGAGTGGCCACTGTTTGAGGGTCCAGCGCCGGGATCAGAGAATCTGATTGCGCCGCTCGACCAGCTGGATCACGGAACTGTCGTCGTCTGGGAAAAGCTCGACCGCATTGTAACCGATGGCTTCGCCGCCAACGACATGAATGAGCTCGTCGATCGTGTCGAGGCGCATCTTGCGATGACCTTTCATCGATTTCTTGATGTCCAGCATCCCAAGCTTAGCCTCCTTCTCAACAATAGAGGAGTGAAGCCATGGGATCCATACTTAATGGGACATCCGGGTAAGGCGCTCGAAAGCACCGAGTACCGCATCCAACACGCAACAGGTGTGACGGTTCAATGCCATGTCCTTCCGCATCGCGATATGCTCAAGACAGAAGAACAAGAAGCCGCAGCGGGACCCGGAGGATGGACGCAGCAGGAAGGTTTCTACGTTTACCGCAACAAGCGTCTCATCCTTGCCGGAGGTTGGCTGGGCCTCGGCGATGACCGCAAGCTATGGCCGCGCGATGAAGCTCACAGACTTGCTCGTATCCGGCTCGACATACCGAACAGCGCGGACTCCGATTGGAAAATCAATGTCCTGAAGTCGACGGCCAGTTATCCAGTCCGATTGCGAACTCAGCTTTACCGTCTGGCATCGGACACACGCAAAAAAGCGAAGCTGGTTTTCGCTCATCGTGGTCATATCACGCCGGTTGCGGGAATGCGCGCGAACGCTGTGGCAGAAGCTTGGCAGGTGCGACGCTCGGCACAAGGGACATCCTATCGGATTGCCCGCGATCATGATCTTGTCGCCTCAATTCTGGATCGCGCAGGTTCGCTGAAACCCGATATCCTCGCTCTTCTCAGGCTCGTCGAGGAGACAGTTCCTGTGCAGCGCATCTGGCTGGATACCGCGGAAGACAAGGAGACGCCGAGGACAGGTTTTGCCGGGGCACCGGACAACGAAGTGATGGAGACGCTGGCCTCGATGTTTGAAGCACTAGTGAGGTTTCGCGGATTTAGCCCGACCGAGGCGCGCGAACGCCTCGGTCGCACGCCTCCATTCGACCAGCACCGTAATCTGGTTGCATCCCTTAAAGTGAAAGACGTGCAATGACGATTTCGAATCAGAAAGCTTTCGATTCAATTCTTTCCATGGCACAGAACATGCTTCGCCTCGCCGCGGAGCGCGCTCAGAGCCCTGTCACGCCAGAAATGATCGAAAAGGAGTTGACCAAACTTGCGATCATGATGGAGGACGACTTTGCCCTCGTTGATCGGGACGCGCTCGTTGACGAACTCATCCGCCGATCAAGCCGTACGGTGGGCGATAACGCAACTCTTTCTAGCGGAGATGATCATATTGCGTGGCTGGATGCGGAAAGGAAAAAAGGCTGGACCTATTGGTTGCGTTACTCCGAGTACATGGAAGCGCGTATCCCTTGGACGGCGCTCGATGCCCTTGATGTCGCCACAGACGAGGTGCTGTCACAACTCGAGGATCCGACCCGAGAAGGCGCATGGGATCGTCGCGGACTAGTCGTTGGCCACGTTCAGTCGGGAAAAACCGGCAACTACACGGGCCTTATTTGCAAGGCCGCTGACGCTGGTTACAAGATCATAATCGTGCTGGCCGGCCTACACAATAACCTTAGAACCCAGACGCAGATCCGCCTTGACGAAGGGTTCCTCGGTTTTGCCACTATAGCTGATGTTGACGAGCTCCCGGCAGTCGGGGTGGGTCTGATAGACAAGGACGTTTCTGTTCGTCCGAACGCGGCAACCAATCGAAGTGACAAGGGCGACTTCAACACAGCTGTTGCGGCCAAGATGAATATCAGCCCGGAGCAGCGACCGTGGCTATTCGTAGTCAAGAAGAACAAGACGGTCCTCGAGCGACTGCTGCACTGGATCCGCAACCGAGTCGCCAACAACGTCGATCCTGAGACAAATCGCAAGCTCGTCACCAATCTCCCGCTTCTCGTGATCGACGACGAGTCAGATCATGGGTCCGTCGACACGGGTGAAAACGTCGTGGATGAGTTCGGCAATCCAGATCTCGAACATCAACCCAAGACCATCAACAGGCTGATCAGGTCGATCCTCCACCACTTTTCGCGAAAGGCTTACGTAGGCTACACGGCGACACCCTTCGCAAACATCTTTATTCACGATCGCGGCGAGACACAGGAGTACGGACCGGATCTTTTTCCAGCGGCCTTCATCACCAGTCTTGCGGCGCCATCAAACTATGTTGGACCGGGTCGGGTCTTCGGATCTGCGTCCAGCATGCCAAATGACCTGCCTTTGGTGCGCCCGCTCTCGGACGACGAATTCCAGCTCTGGATGCCTAGCAAAACAACGACATCGCCGGAGATTAAACCGCACAAGAACGGACATCGGCCTCGTTGGAACGGAGACAACCGTGTGCCGGATTCGCTCGCGGAAGCGATCCGATCGTTCGTGTACGCTTGCGTAGTGCGGAAGCTGCGCGGACAGGGCAGCAAGCACTCATCAATGCTTATTCATGTAACGCGCTTCACGTCAGTTCAAAGCGAAGTCGTAAATCAGGTGGCCGAATATGTCCGTGATTTGAAGGGCCGATACACCCGCGGCATTGAACTTGCGGATGTCGAGGCCTTAATGCGCACAGAGTATGAGGAAGTCTTCCGGAAAGGGATGCAGGATATCCGCTTTGCCCTCGTTGAAGGGGAAATGCTGGAGGATTTTTCATGGGCTGACGTTCGTGCAGTCCTCCCTGACGTCCTGTCCGACATTCGTGTTCGTGAGATTAACGGTACGGCGAAGGACGCACTCGACTATGCCGAGAATGATGGCACAGGTCTAAAAGTGATTGCCGTCGGCGGAGACAAGCTAGCGCGTGGTCTAACGCTTGAAGGTCTCTGTACGAGCTATTTTCTGCGCACCGCACGTATGTACGACACGCTCATGCAGATGGGGCGCTGGTTCGGCTATCGCGATGGCTACCTCGATGTCTGTCGCCTCTATACGTCTCAGGAAATGGTGGAGTGGTTCGGCCATATCGCTGATGCTGCCGAAGAATTGCGCCAAGAGTTCGACAATATGGTTGCGGCCGGCGCCACACCCAAACAGTTTGGACTGCGCGTGAAATCGCATTCTGTCCTAACCGTGACTTCGCGGGCCAAGATGAGAAATGCTCGCGCAATGCAGCTTACCTATTCAGGCGATCTTTTGCAGACCATCGTTTTTCCTAACCGAAAGGACCACATCACGGCAAACTTCAAAGCTATGGATCGCTTCATAGGACTACTTGGCAAATCAAGGGATCTGAACGACCAGTTCTTCTTGCCAGCAGGTCAGAAGTGGAACGGCCACCTTTGGCGAGACGTACCAGCGCTCAGTGTAATTTCGTTCCTCCGGGACTACAGGACCCACCCGGCCAGCTTCAGGATCATGAGTCCGCTGATAGCTGACTTCATAGAGGAGATGAACAAGGATTTTGAGCTCACGAGCTGGACGGTTGCGCTGATCGGAAAGGACAGTGGCGCCGACGACAAGCTTCGGAAGGTTGGTGGCTGTTCAGTCAACATGCTCCAGAGGAGGCGAACGACGGAACATGCGGATCGATATTCCATCAAGACCCTGATCTCGCCTCGAGATCAGGCCATCGATCTGACCGAAGCGGAATGGAAGGCTGCGCTGGATCTTAGCCGGAAGACTTGGCGCAATGACACCGATCGAAACGATGGCAAGGAGCCTCCGTCAGAGCCTAGAGGTCCCCAGATCCGTCATGTTCTCGGAGACGGTGTTGTCGAAGCGGGCATTCCAGCTCGCCGGGAACGCGGCCTGCTGATGCTCTATCTTCTCGATCCCGAGGAAGCTGGTATCGATGAGTTAAAGAATGCTGATCCGATCGTCGCTTGGGCAATCAGTTTTCCATCAAGCACTTCCGAGAGAAGGGTATCCAACTCGCGGTACATCGCCAACAGCGTACTGTGGGGAGGTCTCAATGAGGGATTGGACTGAAGACGGTCTCGTACGGGCGTGGCGGGCGCTCGCGCGCCAGGAAGTTGGAGAGAACTGGCGTTTCATTCACCTCACCGGGGTGGGTGCCGTCTCGGTCGAGGCAGGTTGTCAATTCCCCCTTGGGCGGGAGGCATTGATCGTTTCTTTCCCCGGATCCACTCCAGTAGATCCGGCTCGGTTACCTGAAGGCAAGGGCTTTGACGTAGACTGTATCGAAAACCAACCAGTCTTTGAAGGAAAGACCGCCGTTGCCTTGATAAGACGGCAAGAGGGGTCTCTGGATATTTTCACTATCATGGTCGTCGATATCTTGAGGATGCTCCAAGTCACAGCAGACACTGCGACCCGTGACGTTATGGAGACGTTTCTAGAGCGGGTCAGGGAGTGGCAATCCTTCATGGCACGGACGCGCCGCCCACTTTCATCCGATGCGCAGATCGGACTGCTCGGCGAACTGTGGATGCTTCGATTGCTTGTAGGCTCATCCCTCGGGACTGGTGCCCTTGAATGCTGGCGGGGTCCGTTGCACGCCGCGCAGGATTTCCACGTATTTGGCGGCGCCATAGAAGTGAAGAGCACGGTTCAGACCGGAAGATTTCTAGCAAGCATCAACAGTATCGATCAACTGGATGGTGATAGAGCTCCCATCTTCCTCTGCGCATTCCGCTTCGAAGAAAGCATGGACGGGATATCGCTAGTCGATCTCGTGTCTGAACTTCGAGAGAGGTTTGCGATTGGCGGAGTTAAGCGCGGATTCGAGGCGTTGCTTCTGGTGATTGGGTACTTTGACGAGCATGCACCGTTCTACGGGCGTACACTGATATTAAAGGACTCTAGAGTACTTCACGCAGAAGGTGAAATGCCGCGTCTCACGCGCGCCTCCCTGCCAGCTGCTATTCGTTCAGCTGCCTATGTGCTCGACCTTGATGCTCTCGAAGTCCCCGCCATCGGGCTCTCGGAGCTCATCAACAAATTTGGACTAGAATTGACATGAGCTTGGAAGAATTTCACCGTAACTTTCGCTCTGATCTGCAAACCGCCATTTCCGACCGCGTGGAGGCAAACGAGGGACCGTTTCCTTCAGAGGAACTCGTTTTTGCAGAGAAGGTAATGGAGCACGTCGCTGATAACGGAATTTGTGAAGAGCCGACGATCTGCCACTGGAACGGCAAAGTCGGAAACGCGAGGCTTCGCATCACGGGCTATGTCCTCAGCTCCGATCAAACTGAACTCGACCTGTTCGTGACCCACTACTTTGGCTCTGACCACCTGCAAGAGTTGACGGACTTGGATGCCTCGACCACCGCCAAAGAAGGCGTACGATTTCTCCTTGGCGCAGCGAGCGGCAAACTAGACGCGAAAATTGATCCTACACATCCAGTTCGTGACCTCGTGGCGACAATCCGATCTCGGTGGAGCAATATCGACCGATTACGAGTATTTGTAATTACTGATGGTCGAACGAAAACCAAGAGGTTCTCAAATCATGAGGTTCATGGAAAGATGGTGGCTGCCGAGGCCATGGACATGGAGAGGTTGTTCCGCCACACTGACGGCAAGCCTCGAGACGAACTCGCTCTCAGTTTCAAACAGACGATTGGCAGACCACTTCCTTGCGTCCATGTCCCAGATCCGGATGCCGACTACGAATTTGCGCTGACTGCGATTCCAGGGCAGATCATTCGAGACCTCTACCTGCGATTCGGGACGCGGCTGCTGGAGGCAAACGTGCGGACATTTCTCGGTGCCAAGAAAGCTGTAAACAAAGGCATCGTCGACACATTGCGAAGGGAACCAGAGCATTTCCTCGCGTTCAACAATGGTTTGGTGCTGGTCTGTGACGAAGCGGTATTCGAACGAGCTGACGATGGAAACTTGGGGATTTCATTCTTGAAGGGTCTGCAAATCGTAAATGGCGGCCAGACCACTTCGTCAATCTACTTCGCGTCTCGCGACGATAGGACCATCGATCTCAGCCACGTAATGGTCCCTGCGAAGATCATCATTCTCAAGGTATCGCAGGACGAAGCCCGCGAGCGACTGATTAGCAATGTTTCCCGCTATGCAAATAGCCAGAATGCAGTGAAGATGTCAGACCTGTCAGCAAATCGGCCGTTCCATGTTCAGTTGGAGAAGCTAGCAAACGAGACGTGGTGCCCCGACGGTGCAACACGGTGGTTCTACGAGCGCGCGGCTGGGGCCTATAGCGTCATGTTGCTAAGAGACGGAAACACTCCGGCGAAGCGCCGGAAATTGCAGGAGATTATCCTTCCAAAGCGCAAGCTCTCCAAGAACGACATTGCAAAGTATCATGAAGCTTGGCGCGGCAAACCGAATCAAGTCGCAATGGCCGGCGAGAAGAACTTCGCAGCCTTCATGGCGGCACTCGATGATGATCCGGCCATTGTCCCTAATCCGCTCGACGCACGCTGGTATCGAGCAATGATCGCCAAGGTAATTCTATTTAAGACGATCGAAAGCATGATCAAGACGAAGGAGGTGAAGGACGTCTTCCGCCAGGGGTGGGTCAACATCGCAACCTATGTCGTCTCGGTCGTCGCTGATAGGCTTGGCGACAGGCTCGACCTAGAGCAGATCTGGATGCGGCAGGGGGTTTCCGGTGGTCTGCACGACTTGCTTTGGGACTGGGCCGTGGTTGTGAACGCCGAGTTCAACAGGATAGCTCCAGGTCAGCAGATTTCGGAGGTGGCAAAACGCGCGGATACATGGACAACGGTGCGATCCGCTGAATTTCCTGCGCCTCAGGGAGATATTCAAGAATTGCGACAGGCATAACGCTGGTTTTCGATATTGGGTGAGCTCGCTACATAGAACAGGCTGATGAAAACGGCGAAAGGAAAGCCAAGTGATTTTGTTCGATAAGGCACGATCATTCATTCAGTCGATCGGACAGTACTGGGCATCTCATACCGATCAGGAAATTCACCATGCGGTTTCGATTGAAGATAATGGTATGCGGATTGCGTCACAACCCGTCAACCACGATCGAATTCGACGCGTGTCCTCTGAGCCAGAATCATCAAATGAAATAGACATCGACCAGCCCGAAGATTCTATTCTAAGAGATGTTTTAGCACTCGATTTCGAGGTTGAGATGAGTGGAGAGAGCTATTTCAGCGCCAACCAAGGGAAACAGGCTCGAGGGAAATTTCAAAAGGTTGATTTCATACGGTGGGATCACGACGAGACTAATTGGACCATCGAGGATTTGGACTTTGAGCTACCAGCCAATCCGGCTGCTCCAAATCCGGCAAAGCCCCGCTCACAAAGTAAGCAACAACCAGAAAAAGCTAAAGCTCAAGTTCACTCTCGACAACGCGGCGCAGTTAAGCGGATGCGAGAGTTTGCTTTGGAACGGCGCTGGTTGGCTGCGGCTGCCGCGCTTGACAAGGCATTGCAGGCGCCTACCACCGTCTCTGAGCGTGAGCTAGCTGCGATCGAGCATGTAATTAAAATCGCCGGCACCTTTACTCGAACCCGGGCCGATTCGGAGACCCTTCGAAGTGTCTTGTATAAGACGCAGAAGCCGGGCGACGATGCTGAAGTGATGCATCTAATCCCCTGTCGCATGAAACACAGCGCCACGGAAATCGTTATTAAGAAAGCCCTAAACAGGAAGATCGATGCCGAAGCAAAATTGACCACCCAGAAAAAGATTAGCTCTTCTGTTAATCGGGTGCGCGAGGTTGCTGGAAAACGATACTGGTTGTCACCCAAGTCAAGTGGTGCCCTTGCCAAACTGGGAAACGCGAAAGTCATTTTGGCGCAGCCAGAGGCTAATGCTTTGAAATACTTGTTGGGTCGTTGTTCAAACGTTTCTGAGTTGAAGGCCGACGTGGAAATTTTACGGAAACTACTCACGGGCTAGATCAAGCCGCGCGAATAAACAGAATTATTCCAAGGAAATCCGTAGTAGCTTCGCTATCTGTCTTGCAAGGAACGGAGGCACTGCGTTTCCGATTTGGACATACTGCTGAGTTCGATTGCCGAGAAACAGATAGTCGTCGGGAAAGGTTTGAAGTCGGGCGGCTTCGCGAACTGTGAGGCTGCGACATTGCATCGGATCGGGATGGATAAAGTAATGTCCGTCCTTGGAGATATGACTAGTGACCGTGGTTGAAGCCTCGTTGGCCAGCTGAACCCGGAAGCGGTCGTTGAAGATACCGCTGTGCCAATTGCGGTGATCAGGGCTGAGCGCGATAGGGAAGTCGCAAGCTTTGGGGCTGTATCCGCGTGTCGCTCCGAACACCGCTGCAAACATGTAGCGCCCTAGGTCGGATGCCATGTGCCTGCGGGTTTCATGCTGAGCGATGGCGCGCATGTTCGGTCGCTCAAGCCAGCGTTGCAATTCATCGTCCGAAGCGCCGTAGCTCTCCGGCAGGCACGATGCGACCCGAAGGGTCGGCGCCTCATATGTAAGCCTCCTTGAAACGGCCAAGAAAGCTTCGCGAAGTTGGTCGTCGCCCTTTTCTCTGTATATGTCCTCGAGCGTTTTCGCGGAGTCGATGACCTCCTTTCGCCACACGGCCGCGCCATCTAGGTTTCGGCTAAGGCCGCTGCGCAGGGCGGGCATCGTTCCGATGACTTCGCTGACTGTCCGCGCCTTTTCGGAGATGGCGATCTCGGCGTTGGCGGCCTTGCTTGCAAGGTCAGACCGGATTCCGATGATAATCACCCGGTGACGTCGCTGCGGCACTCCGAATGTCTCGGCACGAACGATGAAGTCGGAAGGCTGGACTGCCTCATGCAAGTTGGCCTTTCCATTTTCGACGCTGATGGCGCGCAGTTCGTAGTGATGGCCGTGACCCGTTCCCAAAGAGGACAAGTCCTCCATCAGTATCTCGAAGACAAGTCTGCTCTCAATTGTTGATGACAACATACCCTTGACGTTCTCCATAACGAAGGCGGCGGGGCGCAGTTTGTCGAGCACCCGGATGTACTCGCGAAATAGGAAGTGCCGTTCATCCTTTTCTGGAACATAACCGATCTTACCCTTGGCCCTAGCTCGCCCGACTAGTGAGTAGGCCTGACATGGCGGTCCGCCAATCAGGATAGTGTCGTCGTACTTTCGCTTCAGCTTCACGATGGCACCGTCGATGGCTGTTGCTGCAGCCACTGTGCCGAGCTCGAGCGCGCGCGTTTCGTTGACGGCATGCTGCCACGCTTCATTGTCAACGGCTGACCAGTCTGGTTGGGCGGCAAGTCCCGCGTGGAAATCGACGAACTGTTCGGGCAAGACGTCATGGCGCGCACGGTACTCACGCAGGAACGCGCGCAGCGTCAGGGTCCGATGGGCCGATGCCTCCTTCTCAACCGAAATTCCGATCCGAAACGGCGTAAGTCCATCCTCGACGAGTGAGGCGAAGCCCTCACCAAGTCCTCCAGGACCTGCAAACAGATCGACAATGCCGAAAGTGGAAGGCAAATCACGCTCCTAACGAATTTGGTTCAGCAGTTGTATACTAGGTTTAGATACGAAAACCAGGGCGCATGTGATGGACATTGTTGATAGGTCCACCCGGTCACGGATGATGGCAGGGATCAAGGGAAAAAACACGAAACCGGAATTGGCGCTACGGCGGGCGTTACATGCGCGCGGCTTTCGCTTCCGGCTTCATTCCAGCAAGGTTTATGGTCGACCGGACCTTGTTCTTCTTAAACATCGCGCCGTGGTCTTCGTGCATGGCTGCTTCTGGCATCGCCACAAGGACTGTCGCTACACCACCAATCCTTCAACCCGCTCGGAGTTCTGGCAAGCGAAATTCGAGGGGAATGTCTCGCGGAACAGCGCTGTTATCAGGATACTTCTTGAAGGCGGATGGCGAGTAGCGACAATATGGGAGTGCGCCCTGCGTAAGCCGCATCAGGTTGACGCTGCGGTTGAAATTTTGTCCGCTTGGCTGCGGTCGAGTGAGACTCAGGTTGATATTGGGAGTTAGGCTCGGATTGACCCTTGACGTATGGCCGAGGGTTAGAGGGGCGGAAGCCTCCAAGCCGGGACTCGCAGGATAAAGAACTACTCTTCTGCAACCGACCGTCGCGTGAACAGTTCAAAGCCTGCGCTGAATGAGTCGGCGAATTATTTGGGGAATGCCTTTGGCTGTTCCTATGCTATTTGCTGGATTTTATCTATGATCCTGATGTGTTCCGGTTTTACCCTGAATTCTGAAACTGATGATCAGACAAGATGACGGCGCAGCAGAACAAAATGGATTTGCCTATGGTGTCGAAACCCGCGATCACGCCTGCTGAACTTAACGCTCTTCATCAGCAATTCTGGGTGCGGCAGACGGCTCTGACAGCGCAACGCGCGCAGCGGGAGACAGTGCGGAAATTGGCTGAGCAATTACAGAGATTTGATCGGGTTCGTGGCGTCGAGATGGGTCAACAGTTCTCACCCGAAGGGTATCTGGAGAAGGCGGAACAATTGATGGCGATTGTTCTGCGGGCGCGGTCAGCAGAAGTCGCAAAGGTGCCACGCGTCGACCGGTTGCAGGAATTGATCTTGCGAATTGTCGAAAGCAAACCGGATATCCGCGCGCCGCAATTGCAGGACGAATTGCAGCGGGAACTTGGAAACGGGATTGTCGAGGATATTGATCGGACAAAAATTTATTTTGTCGATCGCAAGGGGCATGGCCAGCAAGCGGCGCTTGCCGGCCTAAAGGACCGCCTCTCCCGTGCCCGAAAGGTTCTTGGCTCGCGCTAGCCAGCTAGCGCGATTTTTGAGGTGTACGACCGAGTCCAGGCTCTGATTCCTAGGAGACTGGAATGACGAAATTTGAGAATCTGCCACAACTGGCAGTGACCTACCACCCGACTGACAGCCTGACGCCCAATCCGCGTAACGCCCGGAAACATTCGAAGCGCCAGATCAAACAGATTGCCGACAGTATTGCCGCTTTCGGGTTCGACAATCCGATCATTATCGATGAAACGGGCATGGTGCTGGCCGGACATGGCCGATTGGCGGCGGCCAAATTGCTCGGTTTCGGCCAGGTGCCGGCCGTTGAGATCCGCCATTTGAACGAGACGCAAAAGCGCGCCTATGTGCTGGCAGACAATAAGCTTGCCGAGAAGGCTGGTTGGGATCGCGCCACATTGGCGATCGAACTTGGTGAATTGGCGGTTCTCTTGCCGGGGCTCGAGTTCGATCTGACCCTGACCGGGTTCGAGGCTGGAGAACTCGACCAGATCAACGCCGATCATGACGGCACATTGGTCAAAGTCGAGGATCAATTGCCGGACTTGCCGCGCGAATTGGTGAGCCGCCGCGGCGATCTCTGGTTGCTCGGTTCGCACCGTGTGCTCTGCGGCGATACCCGGTCTCTCGCGGATGTCCAACGTCTGATGCAGGGCGAGACGGCGCGCCTGATGTTCACCGACCCGCCGTATAATGTACGCATCGGCGGCCATGTCCAGGGGCGGGGAAAGGTACAGCATGAGGAATTCGCCTTTGCCAGTGGCGAAATGTCCTCTGTGGAATTTACGTCCTTCCTGACCACGACACTCGGCAATCTGGCCCGCGCCTGCCGCGATGGCGCCATCAGTTTTGTCTGCATGGACTGGCGGCATTTGCGGGACTTGCAGCAGGCGGGCGATGCGGTGTTTAAAGAGCTCAAGAACCTGATTGTCTGGAATAAAACCTCGCCGGGGCAGGGCAGTTTCTACCGCAGCCAGCACGAGTTGATCCTCGCTTACAAGGTCGGGACCGGTGAACATATCAACAGCTTTGGTCTGGGCTCCTATGGCCGTACCCGCTCGAACGTCTGGACCTATCCGGGCGCGAACAGCTTTCGCGCCAACCGCACGGCAGAATTGGCGTGGCACCCAACCGTCAAACCCGTCGCGCTGGTTGCCGATGCCATCCGCGATTGCTCGCTCAAACACGACATTGTTTTGGATGGCTTTCTGGGCTCGGGCTCGACGCTGATTGCCGCCGAGAAGGTCGGGCGGCGCTGCTACGGCCTTGAGTATGAGCCGAAATATGTCGACGTGATCATTCGTCGCTGGCAGGGCCAGACCAAATTGGAGGCGGTGCTCGAGGGCGACGGGCGCAGTTTTGATGAGGTGAAGGCCGAGAGGCGTGTCGCTGTTGTGGCCAACCCCGAAACTTCGAATTTGGAGGATGTGGTATGAGCGGGGCTGACAAAGATCAAAAGGATCCGAACCCGGCGGTGGGCTATGGCGCGCCGCCGCTTGCCAGCCGGTTCAAGGCCGGACAAAGCGGCAATCCGAAAGGCCGGCCGAAGGGCTCGCGTAATTTTGCCACCGAGATCGAGGCCGAGCTTAAATCACGCGTTACGGTGAGCGAAAATGGCAAGACGCGCAAAGTGGCAAAACGAACCCTGATCGCGAAACAGCTCGTCAACAAGGGCGCGCAGGGCGATCCAAAAGCCATCGGGCTGCTGTTGCAGCAGGAACGGCTAAGCGACACGGCGCCAACACAACCCGCACCGGATGCGCCTGAATCCCTGCCGGAGCAGGACCAGATGGTCATCGCGCATTTCTTGCAGCGGATGCGCGCGCTGCAGGTACCGGAGACGGAAGCGGTTATGCATGACGCGCCCACAGAAGTTCCCAATGCAGCAACAGGCGCGCCATCATGATCACGCTGAGCGAATATCGCGCCGTGCTGCGGCGGGACCTGGTCAGCTTCATCGAACGTGCGTTCTATGAGCTCAATCCCCAGACCAAACTGCAGCTCGCCCCCTATATCGAAATCATGGCCAGCAAGCTCGAGGCCTGTCGGCAGGGTCGGATCAAGCGGCTCATCATCAATCTGCCGCCGCGGCATTTGAAATCCCATTGCGCGTCTATTGCCTTTCCGGCCTGGCTGCTCGGCCATGATCCGGCCCTGCAAATCATTTGTGCTTCCTATGGTCAGGATCTGGCCGACAAATTGGCGCGCGATACGCGCACCCTGATGAGCAGTGCCTTCTATCGGAGCCTGTTTGCCACCCGCCTGTCCGAGCGTCAGGCGGTTCATGATTTTGCAACACAGGCCAAGGGCCTGCGCATGGCCACCTCGGTGGGCGGGGTGCTGACCGGGCGCGGCGCGGATTTTATCATCATCGACGATCCGCAAAAGCCGGATGAAGCCCTGTCGGAAGCCGGCCGCAAGGCGGTCAATGACTGGTTCGATAACACGTTGCTCAGCCGTCTGAATGACAAAACCAAGGGGTGCATCATCATTGTCATGCAGCGCCTGCACCAGGACGATCTTGTTGGCCATGTCCTTGAGCAGGAGGATTGGGAGATCGTTTCTTTCCCGGCCATTGCCGAAGAGGATGAGAGTTTTTTGATCGAGACGCCCTTTGGCATGCGGCTCCATCATCGCAAGGCCGGCGATGTTTTGCATGATGCGCGCGAGTCGCAAAGCACCTTGGCCAATTTGCGCCGAACATTGGGAACCTACAATTTTGCCGCGCAATACCAGCAAAATCCCATCCCAATGGGCGGCAATATCGTTCGGAGCGACTGGCTACGATATTACGACGAGGTGCCGGATGGATTCTTATTCCGATTGCTGAGTCTAGATACAGCCAACAAAGCCGGTGAGCTCAACGATTTTAGCGTCGGCACGATCTGGGGCTATCGCGACCACAAATTTTATCTGCTGCACGTCTTGCGAAAGCAGCTGAACTATCCCGATCTGAAACGCGCCGTGCTGCAATTGGTCCAAGATCATGATGTCGATCGGGTGCTGATCGAAGATCGCGCATCTGGCACGCAGCTGCTCCAGGACCTGCAATCCGAGGGCCTTTATGGCATCGAGGCCTATGAGCCGCGCTCGGGTTTTGACAAGATCATGCGCCTGCACGCCCAGACCACCGTATTCGAGCAAGGCGATGTGTTGCTGCCGCGGGCGGCGCCGTGGCTCGATGATTATGTCCGCGAGCTCACCGGCTTTCCCGGCACGCGCCATGACGACCAGGTCGATTCGACGACGCAGGCGCTTGATTACCTGCGTACGAAAAACGGTGTGATCCTATGGGAACGCCTGGGCGCTTAATGCAAAGACCATCTTCGGACTGGACTTTGTGCCAAGCGCAAGCATTGCTGTGGGTGCGATCGAGAGCAGGCGGATGCCAGAAATTGGGCGTGATCGGGTGAGACTAGCCGCGATCGGCCGAGGCCTTCAGGCTCCTGAACAGGCCCTCGATCGGTGCACTTGGGTTTGCGGCTGCCGATTGCGCCGGCTGGTTTAACCCGCGCTTGGTCCGATCCGCGCTGGGCCTTATCGCGCGCTGCCCCGCAATGGGGCTTGTGCCCGTACCGGCGCCATGTCGCCGGTACATGGAGCATCAAATGAGCCCGCAGCAATTAAACCGCAAAATACCCTCCAAAATGACGCCCAAGCCAAACGCCAGGATGTTATGTCAAAACGACCTGCCTCTCACGGACACGCAGCTCATCATTTTATCGAGAGCCAGCCAGCACCCGGATGGTCACATTATCCTGCCCGATCAACTCAGAGGTGCCGCGGCCATGGCCGTTCTGGCCGGATTGACGGCTCGAGGATTGATTGATCCGATCAAGATCCCGGATGTTGACGGAGATTCACATGAGGGGGCTGACTGCGAGGATCTCGATCTCGCTGATGATTCAGATGTCTTTACGATTGAAGCACCAGCCGATCGAATTTCTGCAGACGCTGCATTCGACGCGCGGTTTGCACCGGATCAATCTCGCGGATCCAACCTTCCGAATTTCGCCATTACTGAGAAAGGCCTTGCGGCACTTGGGCTGGATGAGGGGCCAGAACCGCCGCAAATCTGGCCTTTCGACGCGCAGGCGCCTGACCGTTCCGATAAGGAATGCCATCACGCCGCGGCGATTGCGGGCGGTCATCGCCCGTCAGATACGCGTCGATCGGGCTGCGAGGCGGATGATGCCGCGTGCTGCGCCTGTGGCGATGCGCCTTACCTGCAAGACCAGCTCGCAGATATCGCTTCGCTGGAGCAGATGACCAGTCCGAGAGAGGCGCGTGACGTATCACGTGAAGTTGCACGCGCGGGAGCCACGAAACTCTCCCGTCTGATCGATCGGCTGCGCGCAGCCCCGTGCTCGCTGGCCGATCTTGGCGCAGAGGCCGGCTGGCAGGCGCATACGATCCGTGCGGCCTTAAGCCGCCTGCGCAAAAGCGGCAAAATCATCGTCAAGGGTCGTGATGGACGGGGCGCGACAACCTACCAAATTGATGCCAATTCGGAGCAGATCTGACGATGGCGCGGCCGACCAAATCTCCGTCTCGCTCCGTGCAAACTTCGGCGCGCATGGGCCGCGTCGCGGATCAATCATCAGGGCAAATCGAAGATGAACTGGCCGATCTCGTCAACTTGCCGATTGAGGATCTGAAACAGCGCTGGCAGAGGGTGTTCGGCCACGCAGCCCCTCGGCGCATCAGCCGCATCCTGTTGTTGCGCGTTCTTGCCCATCATCTGCAGCTCCAGCACGCGGGAGGATTGAAGCCGAAGCTGCAGCGCGTGTTCGCGCGTCATGCCGTGGCTGTGGCGGCGGGCGCTCTTCCGGTACCCGCTTCAGCGATCAAACCGGGTACGCGGTTGCTGCGCCAATGGCAGGGCGCTCTGCATGAAGTGATCGTGCTTGAGGAGGGCGTGTGCTATCGAGACCGTGTCTGGCGCTCGCTCTCGGAAGTGGCCGGTCATATCACCGGCTCGCATCGCTCCGGCCCCCTGTTCTTCGGCTTAAAAAGGCGGGCATCCCATGTCGGTTAAACTTCCCGTGAAGCGCTGTGCCATTTATACCCGCAAATCCTCCGAGGAAGGGCTCGAGCAGGACTTCAACTCGCTCCATGCCCAGCGCGAATCCTGCGAGGCCTATGTTCGTAGCCAGAAGGGTGAGGGCTGGCGTCTGGTCGAGACGGCCTATGATGATGGTGGGCTCTCGGGCGGCTCGATGGAGCGCCCGGCTTTGCAAAAACTGCTGGCCGATATCGCGCTCGGCAAGATCGATGTGATCGTTGTCTACAAAGTCGATCGGCTGACCCGCTCATTGGCCGATTTTACCAAAATGGTCGAAGTGTTCGACGCACATAATGTTTCTTTCGTCGCCGTGACCCAGCAGTTCAATACCACCAGCTCAATGGGCCGGTTGACCCTCAATATTCTGCTGTCTTTTGCCCAGTTCGAGCGCGAGGTGACCGGTGAACGCATTCGCGACAAGATTGCGGCGTCCAAGGCCAAGGGCATGTGGATGGGCGGCAATGTGCCGCTTGGCTATGAGGTCAAGGACCGCAAACTCCTCATTCACAATGCCGATGCCGCCAAGGTTGAAGAAATCTTCAACACCTATCTGGAACTGGGCTGCGTGCGACGGCTCAAGACAATACTGGATCAAAGAGGCCTCACGTCAAAATCCGGCGGATCGTTCTCGCGTGGCGGTCTTTATGCCCTTTTGAACAATCCGATCTATCTTGGCGAAGTGCGCCACAAGGGCAAAATCTATCAAGGGCAGCATGAGGCGATCATCACGCGAACCTTGTGGGATGCGGTCCAGGCGCGGCTGGCGGGCAATGGCGTCAAACAGCGTCAAAGCCGCAAGGTCGAGGCCAGTCCACTGATGGGCAAGCTCTATGATGAAACAGGTGATGGTCTCTCGCCAAGCCACGCCAACAAGCAAGGGCGGCGCTACCGCTATTATGTCTCAAAGACGTTGATCCATGATCTGGCCGGCAAGAGAGGTCTGGATCAGAGCGGCGGAAATCAATGCGGCTGGCGGCTGCCCGCGCATGAGATTGAACGATTATTGGCCCATGCGGTCACGGCGTTCATGAAGCAGGCCGGCGATCTGAATTCGGTCGCGCGGGCCGAGGGGCTGGAGCCGGAAAAAATCCCTGCTTTGCTTGAAGCCGCGGCTTTGCCGGCGATCAATCCGCTTGATCTGATCGAACGGGTCGATCTTGGTCAGCATGAGCTCAAGATCACACTCGTGTTGGACACCCTCGTCGGTGAACCTTTGCGCCTCATTCATCATATTCCCCTCAAAATCCGCCGTCGTGGCATCGAGATGCGCTTGGTCATCGGCAATGACCTTGCCGCAACAAAGGCCGATCCGGCTCTGATGAAAGCCATTGCCCGGGCGAGAAGCTGGGTCGAGGATCTGACCAGCGGCCGTGTGGCCTCACTGGTTGAGATCGCGCGGCGCGAACATATCAGTGATCGATATGTGGGCAACCTCCTGCCGCTGGCCTTTCTGGCCCCCGATATCGTCGAGGCCATTGCCGCTGGCCGGCAGCCCCCCGAACTGACCTCCGAGCGTCTGATCAAACAGACCGAGATACCATTAAGCTGGAACGATCAGCGCCACCGTCTTGGCTTTGCCGCGCCCTGAGATCTGGCGCCAAATTCGCGCAGATCCTTCAACATGACCCACAAGAATTGAAGCGAACCGGCACAAATGCGCTCAGAGATATTCGCCTCCGGCGGCGCGAATCAGCGAAGACGAGCAGGCATCTCCGGTTCGGGTGGGTCAAAGGAACTGGCGCGCTATCGGCAAAATTGGTCACCTTGTTCGGCGCCAAGGCATTTATTACGCGTGCCTTGCCCCGCAAGCCGTCCCGGGAACCAGCGGTTGGTTATAAGCGGCCAAAGTGCGCAAATATCGGGCAAAAATCCTCGCAATCCTCCGCGCAGAGACAAATGAACCGGAGAATCATCCGAAAACGAGTTGATCCAACCGTGGAGACAAGCGTGCGCAAAGCGCCGAAATTGCGCAGAAAAACTCTCGGTAGGATGGAATATTGTTTTATATCAAAGACTTAATGGCGGAGAGGGGGAGATTCGAACTCCCGATAGGCTTGCACCTATGCCGCATTTCGAGTGCGGTGCATTCGACCACTCTGCCACCTCTCCGGGTCCGACGATCAGGCTTGCGCTGTTCATCTGGTCGATCGGGCAGTTAGCACGGCTCCGGCCAAAGCACAAGATGCAAGCTCGAATCAAATAGGCGGCTGGCTTGAAATTCTTGTGCATTTCCGTCAGGCGCGGTCAAAATGTCACGTTGGCCCGCAACGCGCTTGACTCGGCGCGCCCGCGGCAAAACAGTGCGTCTACGCGGTCCGCGCCGCCTGAGATAATGAATGGAGAAAATGATGCTGATTTTGCGCTCGAGCCCCGCTTCGCCCTTCGGCAGAAAGGTCAAGATTGCGGCCAAACTGCTGGGCCTGTGGGACCAGATCACGCCGGTTGATGCCGATACAACCAATCCCGAAGACAGCCTGCGTCAACAAAATCCGCTGGGTAAAATTCCGGTTCTCGTCTTGCAGGATGGTCGGGCCATATATGATAGCCGTGTCATCGTGCAATATATGCAGGAACTGGCGGGCGGCGAGGCGCTGATTCCGCGTGAGCATGAAGCCCGATTCGCCGAACTGGGCCTTGAAGCGCTGGCCGATGGCATTCAGGATGCCGCGCTCCTGCAGATTTATGAGCAGCGTTTTCGTGCGGAAGCCGAGCGCAGCGCACGGTGGGTCGAGCATCAGGCCGGCAAGGTGGCGCGGGGCCTAGATTATCTGGAGAACAATATGCCTGCGGATGACAACAGGCTGGGCGCCGTGGCCGTTGCGTGCGCGCTGGGCTATCTGGATCTGCGGTTTGAGGGGCGCTGGCGCTCGGGCCATCCCAAGCTCGCGGCATGGCTTGCGCGGTTTGAGGCGCGCGTTCCTGCCTTTGCGGCCACGCGGGTCAATCCATAAAAAAACCGGCCGGGGCATGTCCCCGGCCGGTTCTTTCCCGCAGGGGCGGGACTTGGCGACTAGAAGTGATAGTTGATGCCAGCGCGGACGGTTGAATAATCAATGCCGGTCTTGGCGCCGGGGGCGATCACATCCATGTCGCGGGCGCTGAGAGCCGTGTAGAGATATTCAGCCTTTGCCGAGATGTTGTTGGTGAAGGCATATTCGATACCTGCGCCAAGATCATAGCCGGGGGCCAGCTTGTTCTTCGTGCCGAGTGCGGTGCTGCCCTTGATGTTGCCATAAGCAAAGCCGCCGGTGCCGTAAACCAGCGCGCGGTCAACCGCATAGCCCAAACGGCCGCGGACAGAACCGGCCGAGGTCAGATGACCGGTGCCGTCGGTGCTGGTCGACTTGAGCCATGCCTTGTCGAGGTCGGTTTCAATACCAGCCACGACCTGGCCCATCTGGTAATTGTAGCCGGCGGTCAGGCCGAGGAGGCCGCCGTTTGGCGAGCCGAATGCGCCCTTGCCGTCCTTGGTGAACTTGCCGGTGCCGAAGCCGGCATTGGCGCCGACATAGAAGCCCGTCCAGGTGAACACCGGCGGCGGGGTGTAAGCGGCCATGACGGGGGCCTGCTTGCGGTTCGGAAGGTCGGCGGCCTGTGCGCTCACTGCTGCGCTGAGGGCAGCCAGAGCCACGCCGACGGAAAGAATCTTCTTCATTTTTTTACTCCTGATTAAACGCGTTCGGTAAGTTTTGGTGCTCACCGGATGTCGTGACATATACGCCGAATGGTTGCCAAAGTCTGTTGCCGAGTGATCACATAACATTCGTGAAATGTGGCTGGAATTAGACAAGTATTTGAATAGAATAAGGCTAAAGTATTTAGCAGAATATTATGGTTAATATTTCAATATAACTTAAGAAATAAATTTTAATACGTTATAATATTTCAGAATAACTTGATTTTTTTATAGTTAATATTTTTTAAATTTTCACACTTGCATTTAAATTAAATTATTTTGCTCTGCACAATATTCTGGCCAAACCGGTTTTCTGCCTTAGATATTCTATGTAAGACGATAAATCGGAGGGGCGCGGCGTTCCGGCATGCAGTGCCCGGACGCCTGATTTATCGCTACAACCAATTATCCGGGTCCGGGCAGGGAGAGAATATGAGGCCAATGGATGGGAAAATGCTGCCGGCCAATGTCCTGATCACGGGCGCAGGGCGGCGTATCGGGCGCGCCATCGCTCTGCATCTGGGCGCTGCGGGTTATGGCGTGGCGGTTCATTACCGTCATTCCCGGCAGGAGGCCGATGCCCTGGCCGGTGAGTTGCGTGCGGCGGGCGGCCGTGCGGCCGTGGTTCAGGCAGATCTCGCGGGGCGGGGCGCGGCGCGGGCACTGGTCGATCAGGCAGTCGAGGCTCTAGGGCCGCTGACCTTGCTGGTCAATTCGGCCTCCCTGTTCGAGCAGGATGAATTCGGCACGCTGGATCCGGACCTTTGGGATGCGCATTTTGCCGTCAATCTGCATGCGCCGATATTTCTCGCGCAGGCTTTCGCGGAGCAGGCGCCGGACGGGGCATCCATCGTCAATATCATCGATCAGCGGGTCTGGAAGCTGACTCCGCAATTCTTTTCCTACACGCTGACAAAATCGGCGCTCTGGACCGCAACCCGCACCATGGCGCAGGCGCTGGCGCCGCGTATCCGCGTGAACGCCGTCGGGCCGGGACCAACTCTGGCCAATCCGCGCCAGAGCGCCACCGATTTTGCGCAGCAGGCCAATGCGACGCTTCTGGGCGAGGCGATAGACCCGCAGGATATCGCGGAGGCGGTGCTGTATCTGGCGCGGGCGCGCTTTGTAACCGGGCAGATGATTGCCGTGGACGGCGGGCAACATCTTGTCTGGCGCACGCCGGATGTCAGCGGCCTTGCCGAATAATCAGGGGTTTTTCTGTTCGATAGCCTGATCGAGCAATTGTGCAAGTTCGTGCGGTTCACGCGGAAATCCGGCCCTGATCCACAGGGCCTGCAGTTTTTTGAGCGCCGCGCCGACCGACGGCCCCGGCGCAAGACCGCGCGCCACAAGTTCCGCTCCGGTAAAGGGCAGTTGCGGCAGCGGCGTGTCGCGCACGAAACGCAGGGCCGCTTGCCACTGCGGATCGTCCGGCTCAGCCCGGCTTTCGCAGAAGGCGAGCGTCAGGGCATCGTGCCAGCCGGTTCGGCCATGGACGAACAAGCCCTCGCGCAGCGCCGATTTTGACGGCGGCGTCTGGGTGCCGTGCAGCGACGCGCCAATGGCCGCCATATGGCGCAGGCGGTGCAATTGTTCGTTGGACAACCGAAGATATTCGCGCAGCCGGAGCGCATCATCGGGGCAGAACAAAGCCAGAGCGGCGAGGCGCAGCACCGCGTCGGATGGTTGAGTGCCGAGCTGGTCAAGCCGGACAAGCCGGTCAAGGCGCATAGGGTTGCCGATGCCGCCGAGAATCAGCGGCAGGATATTCATATCGCTCATCAGCCGCGCGGCGGATGCGGCTCTGGGCGCTTCCAGAATTTTCAGCATTTCGCTGAGAATGCGCTCTTTTGACAGCGTCAGCAGGCCGGAGCGCGCTACGATGATGGCGTGCAGCGCTTCGGCGTCAAATCCATCGGCATAGCGGGCCGAAAAGCGGAAGAAACGCAGGATGCGCAGATAATCCTCGGCAATGCGTTCGCGCGCCTTGCCGATGAACCGCACCCGGCGGCGGGCGATGTCGGCGCGGCCTTCGGTGTAATCGTGAATCGTGCCGTCCAGCGAGAGCGACAGGGCGTTGATGGTGAAATCCCGCCGCAGCGCGTCGGTTCTGAAGTCATGGCCGAATTTTACCGTGGCGTGACGGCCATGCGTTTCCACATCCTCGCGCAAGGTGGTGATCTCGAAGGTCTTGCCGTCCAGCAGGATCGTGACCGTGCCATGCTCGATGCCGGTGGGGATGGCGCGCCAGTGATGTTTTCCGGCAATGTCCAGAATTTTGAGCGGCAGGGCTGTTGTGGCGAGATCGTGATCGGAGAGCGGCAGTCCCATCAGCATATTGCGCACCGCGCCGCCGATGAGGCGGATTTCTTCGCCATCTGCCTCGAAGGCCTGCATGATGGTCCGGAGCGCGGGATCGGCGAGCGGCGTCATCATTGCTGGATATGACCCGGGATGACGCGGCCATTTTCGACATGTGCCGGTTGGTAGGGGCCCATGCCGCGTTCCGAAAACAGGAAGATGGCCAGAATCAGGGCCGCGCAGGCAAAAAAGCCAATGAGGCTGAGTGTGATCGCGATATCGCGGGTCCATTGCGGCTCGGACAGCGCCAGCGCGCGCCGCAACCTGAGCAGGATCGCAAAGCCCAGAAAGGGAAGGGCGAAAGCGCCAAGCAGCTCAAGGGCGACGCGGATCATGGCTGAAGGTAGAGCCTCTCATAAAGGGCGCGGATAATGCCGGCCGTCACGCCCCAGATATAGCGCTCGCCATAAGGAATTGCATAGAAATATCGTGTGTGGCCGTTCCATATGCGGTTGTGTACCTGATGATTTTCGCCGCGCATGAGAAAATCGAGCGGCACATCGAAGATTTCGCTGACTTCCTGCGGATTCGGGTGCAGGCCGGGGTCTCCGGCAATGGTCGCAAGGACGGGGTGGATGAGATAGCCCGTGCCGGACAGATAGGGGTTCATGCTGCGGAGCGGCATGATCTGCCGCCGGTCAAGGCCGATTTCTTCCTCGGATTCGCGGATGGCGGCCTCAAGCGCGCTTTCGCCCGGTTCCATCCGCCCGCCCGGAAAGGCGATCTGGCCGGAATGGGCGCGCAGGTGCGGCGCGCGCTGCGTGAGCAGCACCCGCGCCTGCGGACCCTGCGTCAGAATGGGAATGAGCACGGCGGCAGGCTTGGCCTGCCCCGGATTGACGGGATGATCGGCCGGTTCGTTCAGGTGGTGATCCCCCGCCGGCGACAAACCCTCGCCCGGCAGGCGGGTGCTGGCACGGTCAAGGAAATCCGCAAGGAACGAGGTCATGCGTCCTCGTCCAGATCAGCGGCCGGCGCCATGGCAAAAAAGCTGCCCTGCGACACAACGCCGAACATGTCCACGCCATCGACGACACGCCGCTCGCCCAGCGCGACAAGGTCATAGAACAGAGCGCGCTTGACGAGCGCCCAGAGATTGTCGCGCACCAGAACATAGGGCTTGAGGCCGTCTTTCTCATCGCGCTCGAAACGCAGCGGATGATCGGGACCTGCGACAATTTCGTCCTCGACCTGCGTTGTGAAGGTAATAATCTGCCCTTGTGCTTTGTCGACGGCCATGCGTATGGCGAGAAACGGGGCGTCCTCGACCTCGATGCCGACTTTTTCCACCGGAGTGACGAGCACATAATCTTCGCCGTCGCGCCGCAATATGCTGGAAAATAGTTGCACCAGCGCAAGGCGGCCGATCGGCGATTTATTATAATACCAGGTGCCGTCGCGGGCGATGCGCATGTCGATCCGGCCACAGAAGGGCGGGTTCCACAGATGCACCGGCGCGGGGCCGCGACGGTTTGTGGTCTGGGTGTTGATCGTGCCGGCAAGCTGATCAAGGCTGCCAAATCCGGACGGCTGGGATGGTGAAGCGGACATGATCTTGCAAAACCTCTCGCCTGAAACATCGACTTTGATGTATCAACGCATAATGTAAGTTTGAAAACCGAAAATTGACAGGTGCCTTGCGCGGCAGGCCCGACGAGGAGATGGAATGAACGAGAAACCGGCCAATGTCATTGTCGCGCAGTTCGAGCAGGCCGCGGCGCAGCTGGCCCGCGCCAGCGCCGAGATCGCAGGCATCGTTATCGGACAGGACAAGGTGATCGAGCAGACGCTTGTCACGCTTCTGGCCGGAGGACATGGCCTGCTGGTGGGATTGCCGGGGCTGGCGAAAACCAAGCTGGTCGAGACGCTGGGCATCGTTCTGGGGCTTGATACGCGCCGGGTGCAGTTCACGCCCGATCTGATGCCTGCCGATATTCTGGGTTCCGAGATTCTCGACGAAACGCAGGGCGCGAAGTCGTTCCGGTTCATTCCGGGGCCGGTTTTCGCGCAGATGGTGATGGCGGATGAGATCAACCGCGCCAGCCCGCGCACGCAATCGGCGCTGCTTCAGGCGATGCAGGAAGGGCATATTTCTGTTGCCGGGCACAGGCACGAACTGCCAAAGCCGTTTCACGTGCTGGCAACCCAGAATCCGCTGGAGCAGGAGGGCACCTATCCCTTGCCCGAGGCACAGCTTGACCGTTTTCTGATGCAGATCGACGTGACCTATCCCGACAGGGACGCCGAGCGCCGCATCATTCTGGAGACGACGGGCCTTGCCGAGGTGCGGCCACGGCAGGTGATTTCGGCTCAGGAGCTGATGTCCTGTCAAAATCTGGTCCGGCAGGTGCCTTTGGGCGAGGCGGTGGTCGAAGCCTGTCTCGATATCGTGCGCGGCGCGCGTCCCGGCGAGAGCGAAATGGCCGCACGTCTCTCGTGGAGCCCCGGACCGCGCGCGGCACAGGCACTGATTCTGGCGGCGCGGGCGCGCGCCTTGCTGCAGGGCCGCTTCTCGCCATCGCTGCAGGATGTCGCCGCCCTTGCCGAACCCGTGCTCAAGCACCGTATGGAACTCACCTATAGTGCGCGGGCCGAGGGCGAGAGCGTCGAGGCCATCATCGCGCGGCTGGTGGCAAGGGCGATGGAATGAGCGCAGCCGATGCCGCAACGCTGCAGGCTCGGGCGCTGGCCCTCAGCCGGGCCTTGCCGGAACTGATCCTCAAGGCGCGGCAGGTGGCGGCTTCCGTGATGCAGGGTGTGCATGGCCGCAGGCGGCCGGGCGCGGGTGACGCGTTCTGGCAATACCGGCCGCTGATGAGCGGCGATTCCAGCAGCCTGATCGACTGGCGGCGTTCGGCCCGCTCGATGCAGATGCTGGTGCGCCAGCGCGAATGGCAGGCAGCGCAGAAGGTCTGGCTCTGGATCGACCGCTCCGCTTCGATGCAGTTTTCTTCCCGGGCTGAAATTCTGAGCAAGAGCGATTGCGCGCTGGTCATGGGGCTCGCTCTGGCGGATATGCTGGTGCGCGGCGGCGAGCGGGTGGGGCTTATCGGGCTTTCCCGCGCGCTGGCCAGTCGCAGTGTGATCGCGCAATTTGCCGAAATCCTGATCCATGCGCCTCGTGTCAGAATGCCGCCGGCACAGCCGCTGGATGGGCGGGCGCAGGCCGTCTGGATCTCGGATTTTCTGGAGCCGCTGTCTGAAATTGAAACGCAGCTCCGCATCATGAGCCAGTCGGGCGCAAAGGGCGTTCTGCTTCTTATTGCCGATGCGCAGGAGGAACTGTTTCCCTTCGCCGGCCATATCGAGTTTATGGCGCAGGAAGAAGCCGGGCGCGCGGCGAAGCACAGGCTTCGCTTCGGGCGGGCCGAACTGACGCGCGAGGCCTATCTGGCCCGACGCGCCGCGCATATCGAGGGGCTGGCCGCGCTCGCCCGGCGGTGCGGCTGGACGCTGACCCAGCATCGGACCGACCGGCCGATGGCGGCCAGCCTGCTGGGCCTTGGCCTCAGTCTGGGTTTGCAGCCATGATGGGCCTGAGCTTTGCCGCGCCGTGGGTTCTGGGTGCGCTGCTGGCGCTGCCGGCGCTCTATTATCTGCTGCGCATCGTGCCGCCTTCGCCAAAGCGTATTATTTTTCCGCCAATGCGGCTGTTTCTGACCGCGGCGCGCGATGAGGTCACCGCTTTCCGGACGCCCTGGTGGCTGCTGCTTCTGCGCCTTGCCCTGCTTGCCGCCGTGATTCTCGCGGTTTCCGGTCCGGTCTGGCGCGGCGGCAGCGCCATGCGGCACGGGCCGTTGCTGCTCGTGCTGGATGACAGCTGGCCGGCGGCGCCGGACTGGGACCGCAGGGTGCAACTGGCGCGCGGCGAGATCGAGGCGGCGCAGAACGATGGCCGCCTTGTTGCGCTCGCTCTGCTTTCGCTCGGCGCGCGGGACATCAGCTTTCAGTCTGCCGATGCCGTGCTGCGCCAGCTTGCAGCGGCGAGGCCGGCTCCGGTGTTGTTTGCGCACAGCCCGCTTGTGGCGCCTATCCGCGCCGCGGCCCTGCCGGACATGGACATCGAATGGTTCAGCGATGGTCTCTCTTTTGGCGGGGCGCGTGAATTTGGCACGGCTTTGCAGAAGCTTGGCCGTCTGCGCATCTGGCTGAATGACAAGCCCGTGCTGGCTCTCACCGCATTCAGCCCCCTGTCCGCCGGGGCGCAAGTTCATATGCGCCGGAGCGCGGATCAAGGCCTGCAACCGGGCGAATTGCGCGCGTTCGATGCGCGCGACCGGCTTATTCTGGCGCAGCAGTTCTCCTTTGCCTCAGGCATGGATCTCGATGTTTCGCTGCAATTGCCGATGGATCTGCTGAACCAGATCGATCATGTCGCGATAGCGGGTTTGGACAGTGCTGGCGCGCGTTTTCTGCTGGATGCATCCAACCGGCGTGTGCATGTCGGCCTTGTCGGCGATGTGGCGGCGGATGTGGCCGAGCAGCCGCTGCTCAATGGACTGTATTATCTGAAAAAGGCGCTTTCTCCCCATGCGGAGATTGTGCTGCCGCGTGAAGGCGCCGCCGATCCCATCGCCAATGTGCTGGACGCTTCGCCGACGGAATTGATTCTGGCTGATGTGGGCAGGTTCACGCCCGAGCAGGTTGGCAAGCTCAATGATTTTCTGACGCGCGGCGGCGTTCTGGTCCGCTTCACCGGCCCGCGCGTGACCGGCGAAAACGATCCGTTCCTGCCGGTGACGCTGCGGCACGGAGAGCGCGCTTTCGGCGCAGCCCTCTCATGGGACAAGCCGAAGAAGCTGGCGGCATTCGAGCCGTCCTCGCCCTTTGCGGGGCTGAATGTGCCGGAGGACGTCACCGTCTCGAAGCAGGTGCTTGCCGAGCCGGATGCCGACCTGCCGCGCAGGGTCTGGGCAAGTCTTGCGGATGGCACGCCGCTGGTCACTGCGGCTGCGCGCGGCAAGGGGCTGATCATGCTGTTTCATATCAACGCCGATACGAGCTGGTCCAATCTGGCGCTTTCCGGCCTGTTTGTTGACATGCTGCATCGCATCAGCGAAAGGGCACGGCTTGGCGGCGCGCTGGCCAGAAGGCCGGCGGAGGGTGTGCTGGCGCCGCGCCTCACGCTGGATGGCTTTGGCGCGCTGGGTGCGCCTTCGCCGCTGGCCAAGCCGCTTCCTGCGGGCTTTGCCGACATGGCGAGCCTGGAACATCCGCCCGGATTATACGGCGCGCCGGAACAGGATTTTGCACTTAACGCGATGACTCACCTGTCCGATTTCACGGCGCTGGATGCATCCGGCTTTGCGGTGCGGACTTTGTCTGCCGGGGAGCGGACGGCCCTTGACCTGCGCCTGCCGCTGCTGGTTCTGGCCTTGCTGCTGTTTCTGGCCGATTGCGCTGTCATGTTTCGTCTGCAGGCGCGGCAGGCTTTCGCCGTGCTGCTTGTTCTGGCTTTTGTCGCGCCGCTTGCAGGACGTGCGAAAGCCGAGGAGAGCGCACTCGCGCCGCGCGACATCGAGGCCACGCTCAATGTGCATCTGGCCTATGTTCTGACCGGCGATAGCAGGGCTGACGAGGAGAGTCGCGCCGGGCTGGAGGGGCTTTCGCGGGTGCTGGCGCGCCGCACATCCGTTGCGCCGGGCGCGCCCGTCGGCGTCGATCCGGGCAAGGATGTGCTTGATCTTTATCCGCTGATCTACTGGCCCATAGTGGCGAGCGCGCCTCAGCCGCCGGCGCAGGCCATGCAGCGGCTTGCAGCTTATATGAACCGGGGCGGCACTTTGCTTGTCGATACGCGCGATGCCCTGATGCAGCGGGCGGACGGGACGCCGACGCCCGAACAGCTCTGGCTGCGCCGCGCCCTGCAGGGGCTCGATATTCCGCCGCTGGAGCCGGTGCCGCCTGATCATGTCATGACCAAGACCTTTTATCTGCTCGATGGATTTTATGGCCGCACCACCATGGGCGAGACCTATGTCGAGGCGCTGCCGCCAGCGGAGGCTGGGGCGGCCCGGCCGGTGCGGGCGGGCGATTCCGTCTCGCCCATCATCATCACCTCGAATGATCTGGCTGCGGCCTGGGCAATGGACGACAATGGCCAGCCTTTGTTTCCGCTGTTGCCGGGCAGTCCGCGCCAGCGCGAACTGGCCCTGCGCGGCGGTGTCAATATCGTCATGTATACGCTCACCGGTTCCTACAAGGCCGATCAGGTGCATGTGAAGGCGTTGCTGGAGCGGATGCGCAACCGATGAGCCTGCATCTTCACACCGCGCCCTTTCTGCCGCTCTGGATGCTTGGCGTCCTCGCCCTTGCCGCCGCCGGATTGCTTGGCTGGAGCCTCGTGCAAAGGCGGGCGTTCTGGGCCTGGCGGGCTCTGGGCCTGCTGATGCTGCTTGTCGCGCTGCTCAATCCGCTGCTCGATCTGGAACAGCGCAGTCCGATCAAGGATGTCGTCGCGCTGGTGCTGGACGAGAGCGCCAGCCAGTCCGTCGATGTCCGCCCGGCGCAGATGGCCGCAGCCCGCGCCGCCTTGCAGGAAAAGCTGAAGGCGCTGCCGGATGTGGAGACCCGCGTCATCACCTATGACGGCCAGGGCGACGATGGCACCTATCTGTTCAAGGCGCTCCGGCAGGGCCTGAAGGATGTCGCGCCCGAGCGCATGGGCGGGGTGATCCTGCTCACCGATGGCGAAGTTGAGGATACGCCCGATCTTGCCGCTTTTGGCCTGAACGCGCCCGTTCATGTGCTCCTCACCGGGCGGGAGAACGAGCGCGACAGGCGGATCGAAGGCGTTGAGTTGCCCAAATTCGGCATTGTCGGCAAGGATGTGACGCTGAAGCTGCGCGTCGACGACACCATGTTCAATGGCGAGCCGGGGCAGCTTCAGATCAGGCGTGAAGAGCACGATCTGGGTGCGTTCTCTGCCCCCGTCGGGCGCACGATCGATGTGCCGGTGCATATCGATCATCCGGGCGCCAATATATTCGAAGTGCAGCTTACGCCTGTTCCGGGTGAACTGACGCTGGCCAATAATCATCTCGTCATTTCTATCGAGGGGGTGCGTGACAGGGTGCGTGTGCTGCTTGTTTCCGGCGCGCCGAATCCGGGCGAGCGCAGCTGGCGCAATGTTCTGAAATCTGATCCGAACATCGATCTCATTCACTACACCATCCTGCGCTATCCCAACCGGCGCGATGATACGCCCGTTTCCGAACTGGCGCTGATCAGCTTTCCGATGGAGCAATTATTCTCGCAGGATATCGAGAAATTCGATCTGATCATTTTCGACAGGTATGCCAATCAGGCGCCCTTGCCGGACTATTATTTCGACAATATCACCAATTACGTGCGCCGGGGCGGGGCTCTGCTCGTCTCTGTCGGGCCTGATTTTGCCGATGCCGACGGGCTGGCGCAATCGCCGCTTGCCGACATTCTGCCGTTCCGCGCCCGGGAGCAGGCTTTGGTGCAGCCGTTCAGACCGACGCTCGCGCCGCTTGGATTTAAGCATCCGCTGACACGGGATCTGCCCGATCCGGCGCACTGGGGAATGTTCTACCGCCAGATCGCCGGCGAGGCGCAGGGCATGACGCTGATGCAGGGCGCGCAGGATCAGCCGTTGCTCGTGGTCTCCCATGCCGACAAGGGGCGTGTTGCCATGATCCTGACCGACCAGCTCTGGCTCTGGGCGCGCGGCGTTGGCGGCGGCGGGCCGCATATCGACCTGCTGCGCCGCATGACGCACTGGCTCCTGAAAGAGCCAGCCCTTGAGGAAGAGGCCTTGCGCGCCTCCGCCAAGGGCTTGGAACTGCGTATCGAGCGGCAGACGCTGGCCGATAAAGTGGCCGATGTGCATCTGACAGCGCCCTCCGGCAAGGCGCGCGATGTCAAACTTGCCGAGGAAAAGCCCGGCCTCTGGCAGGCACAGGTTGGCGTGGACGAGCAGGGGCTTTATCAGCTTTCCGACGGAACATTTCAGACCTTCGTCAATGTCGGGCTGATGAACCCGCGCGAATTTGCCGATGTTGTCTCGACGCCCAAACGGCTCGCGCCATTGGCAGAGGCGAGCGGCGGCAGCGTCCGGCGTTTGTCCGGCGGTTCCGGCGCGGCCATCGATCTGCCCTATCTCGTGCGGATGAGCGCCAGCGGCCATTATGCGGGACGCGATTATATCGGCATCAAGCGCAACGATCTGAGCACGCTCAGCGGCCTGACCAGCCAGCCAGTCGGGCTTGGCTTTCCGGCTCTGATCGTTCTGGCCGGGCTTTTCCTGCTGATCTGGCTGCGCGAGGCATTTCCCAATGGGCTGCGGCAGGCATTGACGCGGTTGAGGTGGCGATCCGACGATATGTGAACAGGCGTGCCCTTTGGGTCAGGCGGCCAGAACCGGACCCTTGACCTCGTCGAAGGCATTTTCGGCTAGCTCGCAATAGAGCAGTCGGCGCGGATCGACCGGCCCCGGCATGGAAAGACGCCCACGCGGCACCGGCTTGAAGCCAAAGCGCTTGTAATAGGGCTCATCCCCCACGAGCAGCACCAGCTTGTGGCCCTTGTCCTTCGCGGCCTGCAGCGAGGCATTGATCAGCGCGGCGCCGATGCCGCGCTGGCGGAACGCGGGATCGACGGTCAGCGGTCCGAGCAGCAGGGCGGGCGTTTCGCCGCAGCGGATGGGCGTCATGCAATTTGAACCCACAAGCAGGGTGCCGACATAAGCCACGAAGGACAGGCTCAGGTCCGGCGGATTGTGCTCGCGCAGCCTGTATGCCGAGCGGGCAAAACGCCCCGGGCCGAAGGCGCGCTCATTCAGCTTTTCCACCGCTTCGGCATCGTCGGGGCTTTCGGGCGACAGGGTCAGGCGCAGTTCGGTCATGGTCGGGAAATGTCCTTGTTCATCTGCGCCTATAGCACAAATTTTCAACTTGTCACTTTCACCAGATCGGGTCTGGCGGAAGATTATTGAGGATTTCGTCAAGCCTGCGCCGAGTCGAGGTATTGATCTGCGCTGGTAGGTTGTCGAGCGGGAAAAAAGCTGCGTCCGCAATTTCTCTGTCCGGCCTGCGCGGCGCCGTTTGCTGAAAATCGCGCACCACATAGAGCGCGATATGGTCGCGCACCGACATGTTCCGGTTGAAATAAAGACTGAACAGCCGTGGCCGCGCTGTGAGATGGATGTTGCCCTCCTCGCGCAATTCGCGCTCCAGCGCCTCAAGCGAGGATTCTCCCGTCTCCACGCCGCCTCCGGGAAAATGCCACCCAGGAATATAGGTGTGGCGGATCAGAAACACGCGGTTTTCCTGATCGAGAATGCAGCCTTGCGCGCCGAAAGTCAGGCCGCGCGAGAACCGGAAATAAGTGTGAAAAAGCCGCGCTCTGATGCGCGAGCCAAGATGCGGGTGGGGCCTGAATATGTGAGCGGACATGAACGGGTTTTATTCGCTTGCGCGCGCATCCGCCAGACCATTTCGTGTCTTGTCCGCATCATACTGCGGCCCTTTTCGCACTGGCGCGGCGTTTTGTGACCCGCCAGCCGGATGAAACGCACTGGACAAAACGGCACGAGTATCTTAGAAATATTCTAAATTAGACACGACCTGAAGGACAGATGATGAAGGCATTTGCGGAACTCACCGAGCGCGAAGTTTTGGCGCTGGCCATAGCCAATGAGGAAGAGGATTCGCGCATCTACCAGTTGTTTGCCGATGACCTGCTCGAGAGCTATCCGCATTCGGCGGCCATATTCAAGGATATGGCGGATGAGGAGCGCGGCCATCGATCCATGCTGTTCGACCTTTACCGGCAGAAATTCGGCGAGAACCTGCCGCCCATCCGCCGCGAGGACGTGAAGGGCTTTCTCAAGCGCCGCCCCTTCTGGCTGACCAAGAATCTGGGCATCGAACGGATGCGCAAGGAAGCCGCGCTGATGGAATATCAGGCGGCGCAATTCTACGAAAAGGCGGCCCTGCAAAGCCGCGATGTCTCGGTGCGCAAGCTGCTCAACGAACTCGCGGAAATTGAGCGCGGCCATGAAACAAAGGCCAATGAGCTTGTCGAGGCGCATGTTGGCGGCGATGCGCAGGCCGAAGAGGCCGCTACCGCGCGGCGCGCCTTCGTGCTGCGCTATATCCAGCCCGGTCTTGCCGGCCTCATGGACGGATCGGTGTCCACATTGGCGCCGATCTTCGCTGCCGCCTTTGCCACGCAGAACAACTGGGATACGTTTCTTGTCGGTGTTGCGGCCTCTATCGGCGCGGGCATCAGCATGGCTTTTGCCGAGGCGCTCTCGGACGATGGGTCGCTGACCGGGCGCGGCGCGCCCTGGATGCGCGGATTCGTCACCGGCCTGATGACGACTGTCGGCGGTATCGGCCACACTCTGCCATATCTCGTGCCCAACAGCTGGGCCGTGACGCTGGGCGGCAGAGCCTTCGATGCGTTCCAGATCGCGACGGCCATTGCCGCCGTCATTGTGTTCTTTGAATTGTGGGTGATTGCCTATGTGCGCGCCCGCTTCATGGATACGCCTTTTCTTCAGGCTGCCTTTCAGGTGGTTCTGGGCGGGGTGGCGGTGTTTCTGGTCGGTATTCTTATCGGTTCCGCTTGACGGGAGCGGCGCGGCTGGTCAAAAAGGCCCATGGTCTTTCGTCTTGCCCACCTTTCCGATGCGCATATCGGCCCGCTGCCGCGGCCAAGGGTCAGCGAATTGTTCGGCAAGCGCCTGACTGGCTTTCTCAACTGGCATCAGGGGCGCTACCGGGTTCACGACATGATGGTGCTGGCAAGTCTGGTCGAGGATATCCACGCCCAGAAAGCCGATCATTGCGCCATGACCGGCGATATTCTCAATATCGGCCTGTGGGCTGAATTCGGGCCGGCGAAACGCTGGCTGGAGACGCTGGGCCCGCCGGACAGGGTGAGTTTCGTTCCCGGCAACCATGATGTCTATGTGCCGGGAAATGTGAAGGCGATCTCGCAATTCTTCGGACCCTGGCTCACGCCGGACGAGCCCACCGACCATGTGTTTCCCTATTTGCGCAAACGCGGCCCGGTGGCGCTGATCGGGCTGACGTCCGGCGTTCCGACCTTGCCGTTTCTTGCCTCCGGGCGCATGGGCAAGCTGCAGATGGCTGCCTTCGACGAACTGCTCGGCGCGCCGGACATCCGTAAGATGGCGCGCGTCGTGATGATCCATCATCCGCCCTATCTGCAGGGCGCGCGTTTCGGCCGCGGCCTTATGGATGCGCCCGCCTTTGAACAGGTGATCGCCCGCCACGGCGCCGATCTGATCCTGCATGGCCATAATCACCGCGAGAATGTGCATTTTCTGCGTGGGCCTGCGGGCAAGGTGCCGGTTGTCGGCGTCGCCTCGGCCTCGGCTGTGCCGGGCTCGCCGCACCATCTTGCGGCCTATCATATTTATGAAATTTCCCCATCAGGCAGCGGCTGGATGATCAAAGGCCACAAGCGCGGCCTCAAGCCGGGCGAACGGGTGGTGCACGACCTTGGCCTGCTCAACCTTGCGCCGCGCTGATCAATCCTGATCAAGACCGGCGATGGCGCGGGCAAAATCCCTCGGCGCGAAGGGCTCCAGATCGTCGGCGCTCTCTCCGACACCAATGAAATGCACCGGCAATCTGAATTTCTCAGCAATGGCGACAAGAATGCCGCCGCGCGCCGTGCCGTCCAGCTTGGTCATGACAAGGCCGGTGACGCCTGCCGTACGGCCGAATATTTCGACCTGACTGAGCGCATTCTGGCCGACCGTGGCATCCAGCACCAGCAAGACACTGTGCGGCGCGCCGGGATCGATCTTGCGCAGGACGCGCACGATCTTTTCCAGTTCGTCCATCAGCTCCTTGCGGTTCTGCAGGCGCCCCGCCGTATCCATGAGCAACACGTCGGCGCCGCCCTCCCGCGCGGCCTGATAGGCCTCGAAGGCGAGACTTGCGGCATCCGAGCCCTGATCGCGCGCGATCACTTCAGCGCCCATACGCGCGCCCCAGATTTTAAGCTGTTCGATGGCGGCGGCGCGGAACGTGTCGCCAGCCGCCAGCATCACCTTGTGGCCTTCGGCGATGAATTTCGAGCCGAGCTTGCCGATGGTGGTGGTCTTGCCCGATCCGTTGACGCCGACAATGAGGATCACATGCGGCCTTGCTCCCGAGAGCGTGAGCGGAAGGGCGACCGGCTCCAGCACGGACTCTATTTCCTGCGCCAGAATGGCTTTCACATCTTCCGGCTCAATGGTCTTCTCATAGCGACCCTTGCCGACGACGGCGCAGATGCGCGCGGCCATGGGCAGGCCGAGATCGGACTGTATGAGCAGATCCTCCAGCTCTTCAAGCGTCGTTGTGTCGAGCTTGCGCTTGGTGAAAATATCGGCGATGCCCTGCGCAAGCTGGCCGGAGGAGCGCGAAAGGCCCTGACGCAGGCGCTGCCACCAGGAGAGGCGCGCAGCCGCCTCGGGTTCCGGCTTTGGTGCGGGCGTCCTGCCGAAAAGCCTGCCCAGCAGGCCGGGTTTTTCCGTATCGCTCATCTCATCTCTCATTCTTGCCTGCACCTGAATTGACGCAGCGCCGGTTTGAGCGCAAGTAAAAAACATCAACCCGCCTGAAAGACATGACCGAAGACGAAATCAACGCGCGCCTGCTTTACCGCGACGGCCTCATTCTCGTGCTGAACAAGCCTGCGGGCGTGCCGGTGCATCGCGGCCCCAAGGGCGGGGATTATCTGGAGGCGCATTTTCATCATCTGACCTTCGGCCTGCCGCGCAACCCGGCGCTGGCGCACCGCCTCGATAAGGACACGTCGGGTTGCCTTGTGCTGGGGCGGCATCGTAAGGCGCTGGAAAAGCTGATGCAATTGTTCAAGCGCGGCGATATCGGCAAATCCTACTGGGCAATCGTGGCCGGTGGCCCGCAGGAGGATCAGGGCACGATCGACCTGCCGCTCGCGCCGCAAAATCCGGATCGCGGCTGGTGGATGAAGGTTGATCCGGCCGGAGCGCCTTCCGTGACCAAATGGCGCGTGCTCGGGCGCGGTTCCGGCCTCGTCTGGCTGGAACTGACGCCGCTCACCGGACGCACGCATCAGTTGCGGGTGCATTGCGCGGCGATGGGCTGGCCCATTCTCGGCGATCCGATCTACGGGCCGGAGAGGGGCGGCGCGCTGCACCTTCATGCCCGCAGCATTGCCATTCCGCTCTCGAAAAATAAGCCGCCGGTCTTTGTCGAAGCCCCGCCGCCCGGCCATATGCTGGCAGCCCTAGCCGCCTGCGGCTGGACGGATGGATCCGGCGATGAGCTCGCGCCCGTTATGTCCGCCGATGGTGACGGCCAGTAATTGATTGGCCTCGGCGGCGCCAAGGCGCACGGGCGTGAAATCGGGCAGGCGCCCCATGCCGCCGCGCTCGGACAGCACTTCAAATGTCTTGCCGCTCTGAGCCGACAGATGCGCACGGAAGGCCTCTTGCGCAGCTTCACGCAGGCGGTTGGCGCGCGCCTTGACAATGTCGCGCGGCACTTGCGGCATTTTGGCAGCGGGCGTGCCGGTGCGCGGCGAATACGGGAAAACATGGACATGCGTGAGCGCGCAGGCGGCGATCAGCGAAAGGCTGTTTTCGAACATATCCTCGGTCTCGGTCGGGAAACCGGCGATAAGATCGGCGCCGAAGGCAATATCGGGGCGAAGCGCCCGCATTTTCTGGCAGAAATTGATGGACTCAGCGCGGGAATGGCGGCGTTTCATCCGCTTGAGGATCATGTCGTCGCCCGATTGCAGGGAGAGGTGAAGATAGGGCATGAGCCGCTGTTCCGAGGCCATGGCGTCGACGAGCGCGTCATCCGCCTCGATGGAATCGATGCTGGAAAGGCGCAGACGCGGCAGATCCGGCACATGCCGCAGGATCATCTGAACGAGAGTGCCAAGTCCGGGGGTGCCGGGCAGGTCGCCGCCATAGGAGGTCAGATCGACGCCGGTGAGCACAATCTCTTTCTGGCCGATGCTGACCAGCTGCTTCACCTGTTCCACCACCGCGCCCATCGGCACAGAGCGGCTCGGACCCCGCCCGAAGGGAATGATGCAGAACGTGCAGCGGTGATCGCAGCCGTTCTGCACGGCGAGAAAACCGCGGGTATGATGTTCGACGGCGCTGGCGGAGCCTGTCTCGATACTGCGCCAGTTGCTGATGTCCTCAACGGCGTTGCGGCGCGTGTCGTTGGCGCGCGGCTCCAGCATACGGGCAAGGCTTTGCCATGTCCCAAGGCTGGTCTTTTCGGCATTGCCGATGACGCGCGTCACCTCGCTCATGTTGGCGAAGGCTTCAGGCTGGGTCTGGGCCCCGCATCCCGTGACGATAATGCGCCGTCCCGGATGCTCGCGGCCCAGCCTGCGGATGGCCTGGCGCGCCTGCCGGGAGGCTTCCGCCGTAACGGCGCAGGTGTTGACGATGACAATGTCGTCATGGCCGGCATCCAGCGCGCTGCGGCGCATGGCTTCCGATTCCACCATGTTCAGCCTGCAGCCGAACGTGACGACCTCAACGCCCATCAGGCCATGGTCCTGAAAATATCGGGCGAGAATGTGCCTTCGAATTCGAGTTCGACCGGGCCGGTCATCAGAACGTGGTCATCGCTCTCCCGCCATTCGATGATGAGGTCGCCGCCCGGCAGCGAAACGCGGACCTTGCGTTCGGTCAGGCCCTTGCGGACAGCGGCCACGGCCGCCGCACAGGCGGCTGAGCCGCAAGCGCGCGTGAGGCCCGCGCCCCGCTCCCATACCTTGAGCACGAGCTGATGGCGCGAGACAATCTGCGCCAGAGAGATATTTGCCCGCTCGGGGAACAACGGATGATGCTCCAGCTGCGGCCCAAGGCTGGCCAGATCGTAGGCTTCGACGTCTTCAACCCAGAAGATTGCATGCGGATTGCCCATGTTGACCACGGCGGGTGAATGCAGCAGCGGCGCGTCGATTGGTCCGATCTGCAGTTCGATGGCGCGTGTGTCGGTAAATTCCTGCGCCAGCGGAATCTGGTTCCAGTTCAGTCGCGGCACGCCCATATCGATCTGGAAGGTCCGGTCGTTGATGCGCACACAATCCAGCAATCCGGCGCTGGTTTCCAGCCGCAGGCTCTGGAGCGGCGTTGCGCGCATCAGCCCCCAGGCGACGCAGCGCGTGCCATTGCCGCAGGCCGCTGATTCCGAACCGTCATTGTTGAAAATCTTCATAAAGGCTTCGGTGCCGGGCGTTCTTGGGTTCAGCAGCACCATCAGCTGATCATAGGGCAGCGCGCGGGCAATGGCCCGGGCTTCGGCAGGGCTGACGTCCAGCCCCGATGCGCGCAGATCCAGCGTGATGATTTCGTTGCCGATTCCGTTCATCTTGGCAAAGGTGTGATTGGCAAGGGGGCTCATGGCGGCAGTTCCTGATCAAAGCCGATACATAATCGAACTTTAAACGTTTCACCAGTCCCGCCTGTTCATCTGGCGTGCAGGAAGCGGCCCTTAGACTGTGTTGTGCATCGCCGGGCTTTATATTGCCGCTCAGCACTGGCAAAAAGCCGGGCCTTGCGCGACAATGTGATTCGGCTGGCGGAATGTTCCGGAGAGAGTGATGAATTTGAGCAGGCTATCGAAACCCGGCAGGCGTGTGTCCTTCGCTATGACTTTTGCCTGCCTGTTTGTCGCGGCGGGGCTGCAGGGGGCCAGTGCCGAAACGGCGCCTGCTGCCAATCCCGCGACCTCCACCCCGCCCGCTGTCAGCGCCGCGCCGGCACCGGCTGCGCCTGCAAATGATGCTGCACCGGCAACCGCAGCCCCTGCCGGCAATTCGGATAATACCTCCGTGACGCCGATCCCCGATGAAGCGCCGACGATAGAATCTTCCGCTCCGTTTGATCTTGCGCCGCATCCGGTTGCGCTATTGCACGGACAGGCCAAGTGGGAGGATGGCTACAAGACCATCCATCAGGACTTCAAGGCGATCGCCGATGCGCTCGCCGCCGAGAAAATCACGGTAACGGGAAAGCCGATGGCCGTGTTCACCGAGACTAACGATCAGGATTTCAAATTCGATGTGATGCTGCCCATCGATAAGGCTCCGGACGGCAAGACCAGCCTGCCGGGCGGCGTTCAGTTTGGCATGTCGCCGGGCGGCAAGGTGCTGAAGTTCCAGCATCGCGGTGCCTATGACGGCATAGATTCAACCTATGAGGCGATCACGGCCTATCTCGACGAGAAGGGTCTCGAGGCGAAGGACGTTTTTGCCGAAGAATATCTCAATGAGTCCAAGGGCTCGGACGATAATAACATGCAGGTCGACATCTACGTTTTCCTGAAATAGCCTCAGGCTTTGATCAGAGTGAACTCGCCGGGGCGCGGTGTCTGAAACCGCTCCCGCGGTACCTCATGATGCAGCAGCGCCGCTTTGAGCGCCGCCAATGGCGCCTGAATGGCTTCGTCGGTCAGCTGAAACGTGCCCCAGTGATGCGCAATGGCGGTCTTGGCCTGCGCCGCCAGCAGAATGCGCACTGCCTCTTCAGGGTTGATATGCTGATCTTTCATGAACCAGCGCGGCTCGTAGGCGCCTATGGGCAGGATGGCGAGCCGCATCGGCCCGTGTTTGCGGCGCGCAGCGGCGAAAATTTCCCCGTCGCGGTAACCGGTATCGCCGATATGATAGACGGGGCCGGCGCGTGTCTCCAGCACGAATGCGCTCCAGAGCGCCATGGCGCGGTCTCTGACGCCGCGCGCCGACCAATGATAGCTTGGCTCGAAATGAACCGCGAGGTGCGCCGCAACGGGCACGCGCGCCCCCCAGTCATAGGCTTCCACCCTTATGTCCGGCACAGCGCGGCGCATGATCGTGTCATTGCCGAGCGGTGTGAGAATGCGCGGCGCAAAGCGCGCGTGCAGCGCTTTCAGCGTCGTCAGATCAAGGTGGTCGTAGTGATTGTGGGTGATGAGCACCAGATCGATGGGCGGCAGCGCCTCAAGTGCGACGCCCGGCGGATTGACGCGCTTTGGTCCGGCAAAGGCCAGAGGGCTCGCGCGCTCCGCCCATACAGGGTCAATGAGAATGTTGACGCCTTCCGTCTGGATAAGGAAGCTGGCATGGCCGATATAGGAAATGCGCAGGTCCGGGCCGTGGCTGCGCTCCGGCGGCATGTCATGCAGAAGCGGGGCGGTTGTGCGCGGCCAGCGCTCCCTCTGGCCCCTGAACCGCCATTTTATGATTTCGCGGAAGCCCTTGGCGAAGGGATGCCCGGGAATGAAAAAGCGCGTGCCGTCAAAATGGTCGGAGACCGGGCCGGTATAGTATGGATTTCTGGGCATGTGAGCTCAGCTGCGGCTGTGGTAAAAGGCGCGCATATGAAAGCGCATCTGTTCTTCGCCGTGCCTGTGGGCGGCGCCGATTGGACAGGCGAGGCGGGCCAGACAGCCGCTCCCGAGGCACGTCTGCTCTGCTGTTTTCAGATGGGCGGTGCAGCGCGGCACATCATAGCTCTGGCCGAAGGCGTCCACCGGACAGGCCGAAAGGCACGGCTTGTCCGGGCAGCTGAGGCAGGGGTGGCCGGCTTCCTCCCGTGCGGGCAGCTTTATGGATTCGCCCAGCAGGATCGCGCCGCGGTAGGCGTGCCATAAGCCGAAAACAGGATGAATAAGCAGGCCGAGCGGCGAGGGAAACACCGGTTCTGCGCGCTGTGCCCATTGCTGGAACGGCCTGTAGGGCGGTCCGCCAAAAGGGTAGAAGGCGAGGCCGCCCCATGACCCGGCCAGTTTGTCGATGATGCGCCGCGACCAGCGGTCGAGCGGGTCAGCGCCGCCGTCGGTATATTCGGGTGCGGCGGCAAAAGCCTGCCAGCCAGCGCCGCCGGCAAAACCGAACAATAACAGGGTACCCTGCGCCAGTGGCAGGCCATCATCTGGCTGCACGGCAAGGCCGCCCCGGAAATCGAGCCCGGTGGCGGCAGTCGCGGCAAGAATATCTTCGAGTATCATGAACCCCTGAGCACTTTCGGCTGATGTTATCAGGTTTTGCGACTTTAAAGGCCAAATTCCAACAAACAACTTCAAATTTCTGTGGTTCTGATCTAGGAACAGGACATGAAATTTCTAGATGAAGCAAAAATTTACATTCGGTCCGGCAACGGCGGCGCGGGATGCGTCTCCTTCCGCCGTGAAAAATTCATCGAGTTCGGCGGGCCGGACGGCGGCGACGGCGGTCGCGGCGGCGATGTGGTTGTTGAATGTGTCGAAGGGCTCAATACGCTGATCGATTACCGGTATCAGCAGCATTTCAAGGCCAAAACAGGCATGCATGGCATGGGCAAGAACCGGCATGGCGGCAAGGGCGCCGATGCGGTGCTCAAAGTGCCGGAGGGTACGCAGATATTCGACGAGGATGGCGAAACCCTGCTTGCCGACCTCACCCGGGTTGGCGAGCGGCTGGTTCTGGCCAAGGGCGGCAATGGCGGTTTCGGCAATGCCCATTTCAAGACCTCCACCAATCAGGCGCCGCGCCGCGCCAATCCCGGGCAGGAAGGCGAGGAGCGCACCATTATCCTGCGCCTGAAGCTGATTGCCGACGCGGGGCTTGTGGGCCTGCCCAATGCCGGCAAATCGACCTTTCTGGCCTCTGTCTCCGCCGCGAGGCCGAAAATTGCCGATTATCCCTTCACCACGCTGCATCCCGGCCTCGGCGTCGTCAATGTCGACGGACGCGAGTTTGTCATGGCCGATATTCCGGGGCTGATCGAGGGCGCGCATGAAGGCCTTGGCCTTGGCGACCGTTTTCTTGGCCATGTCGAGCGCTGCCGCATTCTCGTTCATCTTGTCGATGTCGGCTGCGAACATGCGGGCAAGGCCTATAAGATCGTGCGCGGCGAAATCGAGGCCTACGGCGCGGATCTGGCCGAAAAGCCCGAACTGGTCGTCCTCTCCAAAACGGACACTGTGGATGCGGACACGCTGAAATCTCAGATGCAGAAACTCAAGCGCGCCTGCGGCCAGACGCCGATGAAAATGTCTGCCGCCACCCGCGACGGCGTTGTGGACGTTTTGCGCCATGTGGCGGATAGTGTCGATCAATCAAAAAAACAGGAAGCCGCAGAGGCCCGGCCCAAAGAGGTCTGGCAGCCCTGAGGCAAGGGAAGGGCGGGGATGAGCGAGCAGGCAGACGTGATGAAACCGGCTGGCGTTGCCGCCAGCAAACCTGATCTGATCATCCTGCGCCTGAAAAAGGGCGATCTTTCCGATTGCCTTCATGCCGGATGGCGCGATTTCATGGCTGCTCCGCTCTATGGCCTGTTTTTCGGCGGCTTTTATGCCGTCGGCGGCTGGCTGGTGCTTGCATCATTCCTGCTGCTGCATCTGCCCTATGTAGCCTATCCGCTGACGATGGGTTTTGCGCTGATCGTGCCTTTCGTGGCGGCGGGAACCTATGAGGTCAGCCGCCGCCGCGAGCGGGGCGAGGCCCTGACGCTGCCTGGCGTGTTCGGCGCCGTGTGGCGGCGCTCGGGCCGCGATCTGGGCTGGATGGCGCTTGTGACGCTGTTTGCCCTCATCATCTGGGTTGATTTTGCGATATTCCTGTTTCTCATGTTCTACGGCCTGCATGTGCCGGATGTGCAGCAGATGCTGATCGAGATTCTCTCGACGCCGCAGGGGATGCTGTTTGCCGCGATCGGCAATGGCGCGGGCGCCGTGATCGCCGCCTTCGTCTTTTCCATCACGATCGTGTCGATGCCGCTGCTTGCCGACCGCGATGTCGATTTCATCACGGCCATGATCACGAGCGTGCGCGCCGTCAAGATGAACAAGCTGCAGATGCTGGCCTGGGCCGTGCTGACGGGCCTGATGCTGGGCTTTGCCATTCTCACGGCGCTGCTGGGCCTCTTTGTGGTGCTGCCGGTGCTGGGCCATTCCTGCTGGCATCTTTACCGGCGGGTGATTGCGGTCTGAGCCGGCTCATGTATAAGGCGGATGCACCTGTTTGAAAGCATATCCTGAAGAGAAGTCTGTGCAGCCCGCGTCCTCACTCCCGGTTCCTTCCCTCGCCGATTTTTCACGCATAGTGGTCAAGGTGGGGTCTTCCCTGCTGGTTGATCCGGCTGGCGGGCTGCGGCGCGGATGGCTGGAGGCTTTGGTCAGGGATCTGGCCGATCTGCACCGGCGCGGGGCAGATATTCTCGTGGTTTCATCCGGCTCCATCGCGCTGGGGCGCAATGTGCTGAAATTTCCGAAAGGCCCGCTCAAGCTGGAGGAGGCGCAGGCTGCAGCTGCCGTGGGGCAGATTGCGCTGGCCCGAATCTGGTCCGAGGTTCTGAGCGCGGAAGGCATCACTGCGGGACAGATTCTCGTCACATGGGGCGATACCGAAGAGCGCCGCCGCTATCTCAATGCCCGCGCCACCATCGGGCGCCTGCTGGATTTGCGCGCCGTGCCGGTGATCAACGAGAACGATACGGTCGCGACCGTGGAAATCCGCTATGGCGACAATGACAGGCTTGCGGCGCGCGTTGCCACAATGGCCAGCGCCGACCTGCTGATCCTGCTGTCCGATATCGCCGGGCTTTATACGGCGCCGCCGAAGGATAATCCCGATGCGACGCTCATTCCCGTGGTGCCGCGCATTACGGCGGATATCGAGGCCATGGCAGGCGGCGCGGCCTCGGAGCTTTCGCGCGGCGGCATGCGCACCAAGATCGAGGCGGCGAAAATCGCCACCACCGGCGGCACGCACATGGTGATTGCCGACGGACGCAAGCAGGGCATCATCAAGCGCCTGATGCAGGGGGAGCCGTGCACATGGTTTCTCACGCCGTCCAATCCGGTCACGGCGCGGAAAAAGTGGATCGCCGGCTCGCTGGAGCCGCGCGGCAGTGTTAGTGTCGATGCCGGCGCGGCGCGCGCTATTCTGAGCGGGAAAAGCCTGCTGCCGGCGGGCGTGACCCGGGTTGAGGGCACGTTTTCGCGCGGGGATTGTGTTATCATCCGTGCGCAGGACGAAACAGAACTGGGCCGCGGGCTGATTGCTTATGATTCGCACCACGCGCAGATGCTGGTCGGGCGCAAGTCCGGCGAAATTGCTGAATTGCTCGGCGTTCAGGGGCGGGCGGAGATGATCCACAGAGACGACATGGTTTTGGGCGGACGCGATGAGTGAACTGATGATCATAGGCGCCGCGGCGCGGGCGGCCAGCCGCAAGCTGGCGCTGGCTTCGGGCGAAACGAAACGCGCCGCGCTTCATGCTGCTGCCGCGCAATTGCGCCTGCGTGCGGGCGACATCCTCGCTGCCAATGCTCTGGATGTGGCCGAGGCAGAGGGGCGCGGCACGGCGGGCTCGTTCATCGACCGGCTGAAGCTGGATGCGGCGCGCATCGAAGCGATGGCCCGCGGTCTGGAGGATGTTGCCGCGCTGGCCGACCCTGTGGGGCGCGTGCTGGCCAGATTCTCACGCCCCAATGGTCTTGAGATCGAGCGCGTGGCGACGCCGCTCGGCGTCATCGGTGTTATTTACGAGAGCCGCCCCAACGTGACCGCGGATGCGGGGGCGCTCTGTCTGATGGCGGGCAATGCCTGCATCCTGCGTGGCGGTTCCGAGAGTTTCCGTACATCCGGCGTCATTCACGAATGTCTGGTGGCCGGACTAAGGCAGGCGGGCTTGCCCGAGGCCTCGATCTCTCGCGTGCCGTCGACGGACAGGGCATTGGTTGGCGAAATGCTGGCCGGGCTGGGCGGCAATATCGACGTGATCGTGCCGCGCGGTGGTAAAAGCCTTGTCGCCCGGGTGCAGACGGAGGCGCGCGTACCGGTTTTCGCGCATCTTGAGGGCGTCGTGCATTTATATATCGATCGCGCCGCCGATTTATCGAAAGCGCTGCCGCTGGTGCTCAATTCCAAACTGCGCCGGACAGGCATCTGCGGCGCGGCGGAGACGCTGCTCGTGGACGAGGCCTGCGCGGCAACCCATCTCGCGCCGCTGGTCAAAGCGCTGCTTGACGCGGGCTGCGAAGTCCGCGGCGATAAGGCGACGCAGGCTGTCGATCCGCGCGTGCGCGGCGCGACCGACGAGGACTGGCGCGCCGAATATCTCGACAAGATCATTGCCTGCAGGGTGGTGGCCGGTCTGGATGCCGCAATCGAACATATCGAGACTTATGGCTCCCACCATACCGATTGTATCGTGACGGAGGATGCAACAGCGGCGGCCCGCTTCATGAACGAGGTTGATTCTGCGATTGTCATGCATAATGCCTCGACCCAGTTCGCCGATGGCGGCGAATTTGGCTTCGGCGCAGAAATCGGCATTGCCACGGGCCGCATGCATGCGCGCGGACCGGTGGGCGTCGAGCAGCTTACCTCTTTCAAATACCGGGTGCACGGCGCGGGGCAATTGCGGCCGTGAGACCAAGGCCCGTGCGACCTGCGCAACTTCCGCCGCATCAGCCCGGCATGAAAATCGGCTTGTTCGGCGGTACGTTCAACCCGCCGCATCAGGGCCATGTACTGGTGGCGGAAACGGCCCTGCGCCGTCTCAGGCTCGACCGTATCTGGTGGCTGGTGACCCCCGGCAACCCGCTCAAATCGCTGCAGGGGCTGCCCGCACAGGCTGAACGCATGGCTGCGGCGCGGCATATGGCGCGCGATCCGCGCATATGCATTACCGGCTTTGAGGCGGATATCGGCGCGCGGTATACGGCTGATACGGTTGGTTATCTCAAGACCCGCTGCCCCGGCGTGCATTTTGTCTGGATTATGGGCGCGGACAACCTTGGTCAGTTTCACCGCTGGCAGAACTGGCGCGATATCGCGTCGGCCATGCCCGTTGCCGTGATCGACCGCCCCGGTTCGACTCTGCGCAGCCTGTCCTCGCCGGCGGCGCATTTTCTGGAGTCGGTGCGCTGGCCCGAGCACCGTGCGCCGCTGCTTGCCCGAGCCATTGCGCCGGCCTTTGTCTTTTTGCATGGGCGGCGGCTCGATCTCTCGTCCACGCAGTTGCGGCAGGCCGAATTCGGGCAGCACCCGACGGGCTGAAACAGCTGCGTATAAAATCGGATAGGCACGGGGCTGCAATTTTGGTAGGATCACGTTTCTATCACCTTTGAGGATGTCACACTGACTACGCACGTTTCCACCAAGGGGCAGGATACCGCCCCGAATGCCCGCACCCCGCTTGTATTGCGGGATCAAGTCATCCATTGTCTCGACGATGCCAAGGCCGAAGAGATTGTCGCCATTGATCTCGTCGGGCGCACGTCCATTGCCGACGTCATGGTCATTGCCAGCGGGCGCTCCAATACGCATGTCGGCGCCATTGCCGAACAACTGATCCGGCTGAGCAAGGAAACCGGTCACGGCACGCCGCGCGTGGAGGGTATGCCCCATAATGACTGGGTTCTAGTCGATATGGGCGATATCGTCGTGCATGTGTTCCGCCCGGAAGTGCGCCGTTTCTATAATCTTGAAAAAATGTGGGGCGCGGACCGTCCGGAAGAAGCCCGTCTGAGCTGATCCTGTGCGGCTTATCCTCCTGTGCGTTGGCCGCCTCAAGGCAGGCCCGGAGCGCGATCTTGTCGCGCGGTATTGGCAGCGTCTCGAGGCCGGCGCGCGGCAGGTTGGCCTGACAGGCGTCGAACTGCGCGAACTGGACGAAAGCCGCGCCCGCCGCCCCGAGGACCGCAAGGCCGAGGAAGCCGCCGCCCTGCTGGCGCTTGCTCCGGCAGGCAGCCGCATCGTGGCGCTTGACGAGCGCGGGCGCAATCTTGCAAGCCCCGCATTTGCCGAGGACATAGCCGTAGCGCGCGATCATGGCGTGCCGGCCTATGTGCTGGTTATCGGCGGGCCGGACGGCCTCGACGAGCAGGTGCGGCGTTCGGCGGCTTTCACGCTGAATTTCGGCGCGTTGACCTGGCCGCATCAACTGGTGCGGGTGATGGCGGCGGAACAGCTTTACCGCGCCACCACCATTTTGTCCGGCCATCCGTATCATCGCGTTTGAGGCCAAAGCAGGTTAACCTTTGCGCGATGATTCGCGGTGGATGGAACGGGTATGGGAGCATTGCGTCAAAGCCTGATCGCACTCGGCCTGCTTTGCCTGTGCATCGGGCCCTCGCGGGGCGAGACCGTCCTGCGCGGTTCGGGCGGGCCGGAGCCGGCCGGGCAGGATACGCGCCAGATGGAACTGCGCAGCATTGAAGGCGATCTCAAGGCCTCGGAAGAGCAGCGGCAGAAATTGCAGGCCGATATCGAGACAGCCCGCACCGACAGGGAAAAATTCAACACGGCTCTGATCGACGCCAATGCGAAGGTGCAGGCCGATGAGACAAGCATCCATACGATGGAAGTGCGTCTGGAGACGATGAAGGGCAGCGAGGATGCGATCCGGCTTTCGCTGGAAAAGCGGCGCGGCCTCATCGGTGATGTGCTGGCCGCGCTCCAGCGCATGGGCCGCTCGCCGCCGCCGGCTATTCTGGTCAAGCCGGAAGATATGCTGGGGGCGGTGCGCACCGCCATGATGCTGGGAGCTGTCCTGCCGGATCTGAAGGCGGAAACCGAGGCGCTGGCCGGAGATCTGGGCGAACTGGTGCGCCTCAAGGCCGATATGTCCAGCCAGAAGGCTGCCCTTGATCAGCAACTCGAACAGCTCAAAGGCGAGCGCGACCATCTGGCCGAGCTTGTCGCCGCGCGCCAGGCCTCGCTGGATCAGGCGCAGGGCGCGTTGGCGGCCGAACAGGCGCATGCGGCGGAACTGGCGCAGAAGGCCACAAGCCTGAAAGATCTCATCAGCCAGATGGAAATTGCCAGCGCTGCTGCGGCCAAAGCCGCCGATGAGGCCCGTCAGGCCGATGCCGCGCAGCAGGCCCGCCTTGCGGCGCTGGAATCAAAGCATCTCGATTTTGCCTCATTGCCGCCGCCCTTTAGGGATAAATCGCGCACCGCTCCCGCCATGCCATTCGCAGCGGTGAAGGGCATGTTGCCGCGCCCTGCCGTGGGCGAGGTGATTCGCGCCTTCGGCGCGCCGGACGGTATGGGCGGTTCGGAAAAGGGAATTTCTCTCGCGACTCGGGCGGGGGCGACGGTGGCGAGCCCGACCGATGGCTGGATATCGTTTGCGGGCCCGTTTCGTTCTTACGGGCAGCTCTTGATCATCAATGCGGGCGGAGGCTACTATATATTATTGGCGGGAATGGATAAAATTAACGTCCATGTCGGCCAGTTTGTTCTTGTGGGCGAGCCCGTCGGCACGATGGGAGACGGCTCTGCAAAAGCAGCGTCAAATGTTGCACTTGGAGCTTCAGGCCCTATTCTATATGTAGAGTTTCGCAAGGACGGCAGTTCGATCGATCCTGGCCCGTGGTGGGCCAAGTCGGATATGGAAAAGGTTCGCGGATAATGCGCAAGATTTCTACACTCATGTTTGGCGTTGCACTTGGTGCGGTTACGGTTTCTCTGGCAACGCGGACTGATCTTTTCGTCGGCGGCCTTGCCCATGCGGCTGTGGCCGACACCTATCGCGAGCTTAACCTCTTCGGCGATGTTTTCGAGAAGATCCGTACGGACTATGTCGAAAAGCCTGATGAGCAGAAGCTGATCGAGGCGGCAATCAGCGGGATGCTGACATCGCTCGATCCGCATTCCAGCTATATGGACGCCAAGGCATTCCGCGACATGCAGGTGCAGACGCATGGCGAATTCGGCGGCCTCGGCATTGAGGTCACGCAGGAAAACGGCGTCATCAAGGTTGTGACCCCGATCGACGATACGCCTGCCTCCAAGGCCGGCATTCTATCGGGCGATCTTATCGTGGCGATCGATGACGAAACCACCGACGGCATGACCCTCAATCAGGCCGTGGATAAAATGCGCGGCAAGGTCGATACGTCCGTCCGCCTGAAGATTGTGCGGTCCGGCAAGAAGGACCCCTTCGAGGTCAAGCTGACGCGCGCAGTCATCGTGGTCAAATCCGTCCGCTCGCATGAACTGGGCGATGTCGGCGTCATCCGTATCACGCAATTCACCGAAAACACCTATCAGGGACTCAAGGACGCCATCGACAAGATCCAGACCGATCTGCCCGGCGACAAACTGAAGGGCTATATCCTCGATCTCCGCAATAACCCGGGTGGTTTGCTCGATCAGGCGGTGCAGGTGTCGAATGCGTTCATTGCACATGGCGAGATCGTCTCGACACGCGGGCGTAACGCCGACGAAACACAGCGCTATACCGCGACGCGTCCGGCGCTTTCGCCGGATAAGCCCCTCGTCGTGCTCGTGAACGGCGGTTCGGCTTCAGCTTCGGAAATCGTGGCCGGTGCGTTGCAGGATCACAAGCGCGGCACGATCGTCGGCACGCGTTCCTTCGGCAAGGGGTCTGTGCAGACCATCATTCCGCTGCCGCAGAGCAACGGCGCGCTGCGCATGACGACCGCACGCTATTACACGCCGTCCGGGCGCTCCATTCAGGCCAAGGGCATCGAGCCCGATATCGTGGTTATGGAAAATGTGCCGGACAGCCTGAAGGGCAAGGACGACATCATGGGCGAGGCCTCGCTCAAGGGGCATCTGCTCAACGGCAATGATGAGAAACATGGCTCGCAAGCCTATGTGCCGCCGGAAGAGAAGGACGACAAGCAGATTCAGGCCGCCGTGGATATATTGCACGGAACCTACAAGGCGGAGGCGGCAGTGCCGCCGGCCAATGCAGGCACTCCGCCGAAGGCCGACGCCACGGGTGCCGCCCCGAAGTCGAACTGATGAAATGGCACCGGCGCGGCGGCCCCGTTTTATAGCGGGGTCGTCCGGGCCGCATGATCATAATGCCGATGCGGATGCCTCCCGCGTGGCCCGCCGGTCTTTCTGGGCGAGGGGGATATTGCTTGGATGACCTGAATGCACCTTTAGGCCTGGAGCGCAGGCCCTCCAGAACGGGCCGCCGCTCTGCCCATGGGTGGATCGTTGCAGGGCTGGGCTTGTGTCTCGTCGTCGGGCTCGTGTCTTTTGTTTTTGTGACGGGCGACCGCCCCGTATCGGAACGTTATGCACTCGCGCCGATTGAAAAGATCGAACCTCCGCTTGAACAGGCAGCGGAGTTTAATCAGCCGCAGCTTTCAAACCCGCCGAAACAACAGCAGGCGCCCGGATCGCAGCCCAAGGCGCAGACAGCGGCCGCGATCGAGGCATCAAGCGGTGTCAGGGTGATGCGCGGCGGCGATGCGCCCGCGCCGGGCGCGATGGTGATCGAAATTCCGGACAGCACCGGGGTGCAGCTTGTGGATGCGCCCGATCCGCGCCTTGTCGAGCAGAGCAAATACGGGTTGCTGCCACATATTGGCGCAGATGGCCTCAAGCCCATGAGCCTTTACGCGCGGCCTTTGCCGGCGCTGTCGCGCGGGCGTATCGGCATGCCGCGACTGGCGCTGGTTTTTGGCGGCGCGGGTCTTTCCGCCGCGCAGACGCAGGCAGCCATCGAAAAAATGCCGGAAGCCGTGACGCTGGGTTTTTCGCCATACGGCCATGATCTTTCCGATCAGGTCAGGCAGGCGCGGTATGCGGGCCACGAACTCCTGCTGCAGGTGCCGATGGAAGCTTTCGGCGATGAAAATGCCAAGGTTGCGCCTGACACGCTGATGACTTCAGCCGATGAGGAGGTCAATCTGGCCCATTTGCGCGCGCTTATGGGACGGATGACGGGCTATATCGGCATCATGAATTACAGGGGTGGCCGCTTTACCGCCGGATCGGGGGCGCTGACGCCCGTCATGCGCGAGGTGGCGGCGCGCGGCCTGCTGATGGTCGATGACGGCTCCTCGCCCCGCAGCCTGATCTCCGATGTGGCCCGGAGGCTCTCGGCACCGTCTCTGCACGCGGATATTGTCGTGGATGCACGGCCCGATCATGCGGCCGTGGAAGTTGCTCTGGCCCGGCTGGAGGCGCAGGCGCGCGCTCATGGCCTTGCCATAGGCGTGGCCGAAGGCTATCCCGCGACACTTGACCAGATTGCCGAATGGGCCAAAAGTCTTGAAGGCAGGGGCATTCTGCTCGTGCCGCTGAGTGCATTGATTGGACAAACACCAAGATCCGTGGCGGAACAATGAATATGTTGCATGAATACCGTCCCTGCGTGGGCGTGATGGTTCTTAATCGAGAGGGTCTGGTTCTTATCGGTCATCGCAAGAACAAGCGCCAGGCGGAGCAGGTCGCGCCTGATTTTGAGTGGCAGATGCCGCAGGGCGGCATTGACGAGGGCGAGGAGCCTTATCAGGCGGCGCTGCGCGAACTCTACGAGGAAACGAATATTTCCTCAGTCGAACTGCTGGCGGAATCGCGGGACTGGTACCGGTACGACCTGCCTGCTGACACCATGCGCAAGACCTGGCGTGGCCGCTATCGGGGGCAGATCCAGCGCTGGTTCGCATTCCGCTTTACGGGCGATCCGTCGGAAATCGATATCGACAACCCGGCAGGCGGACAGGCCAAGCCTGAATTTGACGCCTATCGCTGGGAGGAAATGCACAGGCTTGTCGATCTGATCATCCCGTTCAAGCGGTCTGTCTATGAGAGAGTCGTGGCAGATTTTGCTCATCTTGCCGGATGATCGGGCGCGCGGGACATCCCGCAGGCCGGAACATCTGGCATATGGTTAGTCTGTCTGCGCGCCTGCGGGGGCGCCGTCCAGCATCCAGCGGATGCCTATCCTGAATTCCTGCGCGGCGAGGTGCCTGAGGCGCAGATCGTCGGTTGCGCTGCCGCCCGCGCCGGAGACCGGCGATTCGTCTCCGGTGAGCGCGCTGCCAAGATGAATGTAGCGATAGCCGAATTCAAGTTTTGTCGTGCTGTTGATGTCATAGGCAAGACCGGTCATCAGCGCCCAGGCGAAATTGGCCTTGCCCTTGCCGCCCGATGTAAGATGGTCGAACGGAGCACCGGAAACCGTGCCGTTTTCAACAACGGAACCGGTCTTGTTATAGGCGACGCCAAATCCGAGGCCGACGTATGGCGTCAGACCGGACCAGGTGCCGACATCAGCATAGACATTGACCAGGCCGACAATGGATGACACGCGGCCGCTCCACTGGCCGTCGACCGTGGCGCCGGAGCAGCTCAGGCAGGCATATTGATCATGGCCGGTGAAGGTGGCTTTTGCGCGATATTCGAGCGTTGCATCTGTCCGCAGCCAGGTTCCGAAATTATAGCCCCCGCCAATGTCAAAAACGCCCTGATTGGCGAGATTTGAATTCATGAAGCTGCCGGGCGCGCGTGCAGATGAGCCTGCATCAAGCAGCCCGTAAACCGGGTCAGGTTTTGCTGAAAAGGCCAGCCCCGCGTCTGCGCGCAGATACCAGCCGCTCGGGTCGGAGAAATCGATCAATTCGGGCGCGGGCGGCAGGGGCGGTGCGTCGGGCAAAGTTCCGGCTTCGACAGAGGAAACCGGCATCAATGCGGCCCAGATCAGGAGGAGGCTCGCAAAACTGCCCTTCAGGAATGCCGTCATCATATAAACTCAGGTGAAAATTCATCGAATCAAACGCCGATGACGAACCGTGACATGCAAGTGTTAATGGTCAATTAACCTTAAATTTTAACCGGTTGCTGGCGGTGCGCGGCCCAAATTTATTCTTCAGGTAAAAATCCGGATATATTATATATACAAGAAATGTATTTTATTGATTACCTATAGATTTGTAAAATTATACAAAAATTTTAGAAGTTTACCTGCATTTATTCTTAAATTTTTAAGTAAATATGCTGCAAAACTAGGACGCATGCGTGAATTACGCTGCGTCGTGTGCGCAAACGCAAAATAACCGTTCGATGAAAGCGAGTCGTGATGGTGCTGGATAACAGAAGTCCGTTGCAGCCGGAAAAGCGCCAGATTGGCCGTCTGGTCTCATGCACTGGCGCCTCGGCGGTTATATCCGTGACCCTGTCGAACAACGACAAAAGTACGGCGGATTTCTGGTCCATCGGCCGCATCATCAGCCTCGAACAATCCGGCAAGCGGATCGTCGGCGTGGTGCTGGAAATGACGACGCTTGATCCGCTCTGGAGCGAGGGGAAGGATAATATCGTTAATTTCAAGGTGGAATTGACTGGTGAAGTCAGTGATCGTCCTGACGGACAACCCGTGTTCACGCGCGGCATTTCCTCCTATCCGACAATCGGCGCTCTCGCGCACCGGGTGCGCGCCGCTGATCTTGGAGCCATTTACACGGTCTCCAATGGCGATGCGGTGAGCATTGGCCATCTGAGCCAGGACCCGAATATTTCGGCCATGGTCAATGTCGGGGACATGCTGGACAAGCATTTCGCGGTGGTCGGTTCAACCGGTGTCGGGAAAACGACGGCCGTGACCTTGCTCATCCGCAAGGCGATTGCGGCGCGCCCCAATCTGCGCGTGCTGATCCTCGATCCGCATAATGAATATGAACAGGCATTCGGCATCGACTCCATCTCGCTTGGTTCCGACACGCTGGATTTGCCGTTCTGGCTGTTTAATTTCGATGAATTATGCGCTGTCGTCTTTCGCGACGGCATCATGCCGGACGGGGAGCGGAGCGCGCTGCTTGAAGTCATTGCCCTTGCCAAGACACGGTTCCAGCAGGCGCGCCTGTCTCTGGGCGGCGGGCTTGCGCGCCGCGTCAGTACGGAAGAGGGCGGCGGAATCAATGTCGATTCGCCCATGCCCTACCGGATGGCCGATGTCTTTCAGATCATTCTTGATGCCATGGGCAAGCTTGATCCCAGGCATGGCCGGGCCGATCTGCGCGCACTGAAAAGCCGGCTCGAGGCTCTTTGTAACAATTATCGTTATCGGTTCATGTTCCGCAATACGATGATCGAGGACAATATCGAAAAGGTCATCGGCAATATTTTCCGCATTCCGCACAAGGGGCGGCGCATAACTGTGCTGCAAATGGCCGATCTGCCCTCCGATGTCGTGAATTCGGTGGTGGCGGTGCTTGGCCGTCTGGCGCTCGATCTTGCCGTCATGAGCCACGGCGGATTTGAAATCTCGCTCATTTGCGAAGAAGCGCATCGCTATATTCCGCTTGACCCCACCCGCGGCTTTGGCCCGACGCGTCAGGCCATTTCGCGCATTGCCAAGGAGGGCCGCAAGTTCAACGCCTCCATTGGTGTGATCTCGCAGCGCCCGTCCGAACTGGACGCCACGATCGTTTCGCAATGCTCCACCCTTTTTGCCATGCGCCTTGTCAATGAAGCGGACAAATCCATTGTCCGTTCCGCGCTGGCGCAATCCTCCGAGAGCCGGATCGGATTTTTGTCCTCGCTGCGAAATCGAGAGGCCATAGCATTTGGCGAGGCCATTGCCATGCCGATGCGGCTTTATTTCGAGACAGTCGAGCACCCTTCCAAAGTAAGCAAATTGCGTGGTTCGGAAAAATTGTTCCTGAATCACGAAGCGGATATGCGCCAGATCATCCTGCGTATGCGCGGTCTGGATGATCATAGCAAGTCTTCCGAGGACGAGGCCGGCTCAGTTCAGCTCCATGCCGCAGGCGCGGCTGCGGCCCCCGCGATTGCCGCCGGTGCGCCTCCGCTTCCGGCAGGGCCTGGGGCAGCCTTGCGCTCCTCGCTTTACCGCGCCGATGCAAAGCTTTTTGGCCGGGATGGCGCAGGCTGAGGCACAGCCCAAAAGTTGCGCCTTCAGTTTACACGGGCGACCCAGCCGCCGTTTTCTTTGTGATAGCGGCGTTTGACAGCAGCCCAGGCGACACGGTGGGCGATCGTCTCGCGTTCCGCGCCGTGTTCCGCATAATTGATCCAGGCGGCATTGAACGCCGCCCGGTAGATTTCCTGGGCATGCGGCGGCAGATGGCTGCGCAATGACGGCGGCAGATCTTCTATCGAAGCGTAAGGCATAGCAACGCCTCCGGCGGTTTTAAAAAGCCCAGCAAAAGCCTCTGCGCTGTAAACGGCAAGTCATTTTTATGTGATAATAATCAATGCGCATCTGGTTGGAGAGCGGGTCTGCGCCAGATATTGAAGCGCTTGCAGCGATTATTCGGTTGGACACAGGCCGCAAGATGCTTCAATTTGGCAAATCATCCATGGCCGGAGATTAACTTGGATTATCTGGACAAGTTGGAGAGCGAGTCGATAGAAATATTTCGTGAGGTCGCGGCGAATGCAATTCGTCCGGTGATGCTCTATTCCATCGGCAAGGATTCATCCGTCTTGTTGCGCCTCGCGCAAAAGGCGTTTTACCCCGGGCGCATTCCTTTCCCGCTGCTGCACATCGATACCGGCTGGAAATTTCCGGAAATGATCGCCTTTCGGGACAAGCTTCAGCGCGAGCTGGATTTGGATCTGATCGTCCATACGAATCCTCGCGGCGCGGCGGAGGGCATAGATCCGATCGGTTCTCCGTCCGGCTATTATACCGACGTCATGAAAACCGAAGCGTTACGACAGGCACTCGATCGTTATGGCTTTGACATTGCTTTTGGCGGCGCGCGCCGCGATGAAGAAAAGTCCCGCGCCAAGGAACGGGTGATGTCGTTTCGCGCGCCGGGCCATCGGTGGGACCCCAAGGCTCAGAGGCCGGAATTGTGGACGCTTTACAATATGCGGATCAATCCGGGCGAGACGATCCGCGCCTTTCCGCTCTCGAACTGGACCGAGGCGGACATCTGGGCCTATATCGCACGGGACAACATTCCCGTCGTGCCATTATATTTTGCTGCGCTCCGCCCGGTGGTGCGGCGCGAAGGGCAATGGATCATGCGTGCCGACCAAAGGCTGCCGCTTGCTCCCGGCGAAAGCGAAGAATTGCGCATGGTGCGCTTTCGCACGCTTGGCTGCTACCCTCTTACCGCGGCTGTCGAAAGCGAGGCAGCTGATCTCGACGGCATTCTTGCCGAAGTGCTGGACGCTACAATGTCAGAACGGCAGGGGCGTCTTATTGATCATGACGGCGCCGGTTCCATGGAGCGCAAAAAGCAGGAAGGCTATTTTTGATGGACAGCCTGTGCTTTATGACATGCGGCAGCGTCGACGATGGCAAATCAACGCTTCTGGGTCGGCTGCTGCATGATACGCAGCATGTTTTTGCCGATCAGATTGACGCGCTGAAAGCCGATTCCCGGGTATTTGGCACGCGTGGCGCTGATCTTGATTTTGCCCTGCTGGTTGACGGACTGTCAGCCGAGCGCGAGCAGGGAATCACGATCGATGTGGCCTATCGTTATTTTTCCACCTCATCGCGCCGGTTTATCGTGGCGGATACCCCCGGTCATGAGCAATATACAAGGAATATGGCGACAGCCGCCTCGCAGACTGAAGCCGCCATCGTTCTTGTGGACGCGCGCGCGGGACTCACCGGACAAACCTTTCGCCATAGCCGGATTGCGCATCTGTTCGGGGTTCGCCAGTTCGCGCTGGCCGTCAACAAGATGGATCTGGTCGGCTGGTCGCGGGCCCGCTTTGAGGCCATCGCGGCGGAATATGCGGCTTTTGTCCGATCGCTGGGATTGGACTCCGTTGTCGCCATTCCGGTCTGTGCGACGCAGGGCGTCAATATTGCGCGGCGCAGCGAAGATGAAGCGCTCTGGTATGAAGGCCCCTTGCTGCTGGAATGGCTCGAAAAAGTGCCCGCTTGCGCGCAGGCAAGCACACGCGGCTTTGCCATGTCCGTACAATGGGTGAACCGGCCGGATGCGGATTTTCGCGGCTATTGCGGGCGCGTGAGTTCGGGCAGCATATCGGTGGGCGAGGGGGTGCGCCTTTCGCCGGGTGGCCAGCACGTCGCGGTCAGCCGTATTCTGGATGGCAGGGGAGATTGCGGTGCCGCTGTGGCCGGCCAGTCCGTGACGCTGGTTCTGGCGGATGAATTTGATATCAGCCGCGGCGATGTCATTGCCAGCGACACTGATCCGGTGGCGCACGCCGACCTATTTGACGCCAATATCATCTGGTTCGGGCGAAATCCTCTGTTGCCGGGGCGGTCTTATCTTATTCAGATGCATCGGAAACTTGCGGGCCTCTCCATTGCTGCAATCAAGCACCGTATCGACGTCACGAGCGGCGCGCGCCTTGCAGCAAAATCGCTCCAGCAGAATGAACTGGGCATTGTCACGCTCTCGCTTGATCGCTCCGTGCCGTTCACGCCCTATTCCGAGGACCGGATGCTCGGCGCGTTCATTGTCATTGACCGACAGTCGAACGAAACCGTCGGGGCTGGCACGATCAACCATATGCTCCGTCGGGCAGAGAATGTTCATTGGCAGGCGCTCGATATATCCCGCGCCTCGCGCGCCGCGCTCAAGGCGCAGATGCCCTGCTGCATCTGGTTCACCGGCCTTTCAGGCGCAGGCAAATCGACGCTCGCCAATCAATTGGAAAAGCGCCTTCATGCCGAAGGACGGCATACCTATATTCTTGATGGCGATAATGTGCGCCATGGGCTTAATCGCGATCTTGGCTTTACCGATGCTGACCGTGTCGAGAATATCCGCCGTGTGGCGGAGGTCTCGCGTCTGATGGTCGATGCCGGCCTGATCGTGATGGTCTCCTTCATCTCGCCGTTCCGGTCCGAACGCGACATGGCGCGTGCTTTGTTTCAGCCCGGCGAGTTTATCGAGGTTTATGTCGATGCGCCGATCGAGACATGCGAGGCGCGCGATGCCAAGGGGCTTTATGCAAAGGCGCGGCGCGGCGAACTCAAGAATTTTACCGGAATCGACAGTGCCTACGAACCGCCGGAAAATCCTGAAATACATGTGCGCACGGATCAGGTCGCTCCCGAAGCGGCGGTGGAGGGCATCATGAAACGCCTGAATCCTTTCCTCCTGCCGTCCGGCGATTGAAGACAGGAAATTGGGGTTTTTGCCAGTAACGGCTCTGTCTCAATGGCTGCCGCGAATGGTTTCGCCGCCGCCATCCTTGTGAGGCCGGGGAAACAGACCTTCTTCCACTAAAGCGCAGATCATATGGGCGGCAGCCATATGCACCTGCTGGATAAGCGGTGTTGCCTCGGCAGGCGCATGGAGCATGATATGGGCGCGCTCCGGCATCAAGCCGCCCGAGGCGCCGCTCCAGCCGATGACGGTCAGGCATTTCGCGCGGGCTGCCTCCATGGCGCGCAGCACACCGGGCGAGCGGCCAGACGTGGAAATTGCAATCAGCACGTCGCCTTCGCGCCCCAGAGCCTGAATCTGGCGCTCAAACACCTGCTCATAGCCATAGTCATTAGCGATGGCCGTCATGACCGATGTGTCCGTGGTCAGGGCCAACGCGGCGAGAGGCGCCCGGTCATAATTCAGCCGGCCGACCAGTTCTCCCGCTATGTGCTGCGCGTCGCCCGCGCTGCCACCGTTGCCGATGAGCAGAATCTTGCCGCCGTTGCGCAGGCATCCGCACAGGATATCGGCGCATCGGGTCACAGACTGACGGAATGCGCTGCTGGTGGCGGCGGCGCGCATCACGTCGTCTGAGAGGGCGAAATAGGTTTCAATGGCATCCATAATCGCAGCATGCCATGCGCAACCTTGCTTCGGGCTGTCATCGCAGCAAAGCGCACCCGGTTTATGTAAATCATGGCAAAGCTTTTGGTGCCCCTAGCCGGAATCGAACCAGCACTCCTTGCGGAATCCGATTTTGAGTCGGACGCGTCTACCAGTTCCGCCATAGGGGCCCTGCACTGCAAAAGCGGGCGGATAATACAAGCCCGTGTGGAGGGGTCAACCGTGTTCTGGCAAAAATCTGAAATAAATGAAGCTGGACTTTTGCGGTGATTTCGATCAGCACTCTGCCTGATCATTTCCGGCTGGAGACTTGGATGTTCAAACGGCTCTATCACTGGACGCTTGCCCTGAGCGAGAGCCCGCGCGCCTCTTATGCGCTGGCAGCCATCGCCTTTGCCGAGAGTTCGTTCTTCCCCATCCCGCCGGATGTGATTTTGATCCCGATGTCGCTTGCCAAGCCTCAGAAGGCGATTTTCTACGCCTTTTTATGCACGGTCGCCTCAGTGCTCGGCGGCATGCTGGGCTATTTCATTGGCGCGATGCTCTATGACTCGCTGGGGCTGTGGCTGATCGACCTTTATGGATATGGCGCGCGGGTCGAGGCGCTGCGGGCGCTCTACCAGCATTGGGGCTGGCTTGTCATTCTCATCAAGGGCCTGACGCCGATCCCCTTCAAGCTGGTGACAATCGTCAGCGGCCTGCTGGGCTATAATTTTCCGCTTTTCGTGTTTCTTGCGCTGCTGACCCGCGGGGCGCGCTTTTTTCTTCTGGCCGGGCTGCTGCATCATCTTGGAGAACCGATCAAGGATTTGCTTGAGCGTCATTTTGCCATATTCATGCTGTCGTTGCTGGCGATCATCATTCTGGGGTTCTGGATTGCGGCCCGGTTGCTGTGAGGCAGGTTATGTTGCAGCGTTTAAGACATGTTGATGCGGTCCAATCCGCCGGGCTGATCGCGGTCATAGCCTTTCTTGCCATTGCCGGGGCCTGGATTTTTCAGGCGTTCGGCTATCTGCCCTGCGAGCTTTGCCTCAAGCAGCGTTTTGCCTATTATTACGGCATACCGCTGGCCGTGCTCGTGCTTCTTCTGGCGCGGCAACCGCGTTATCAGAGCCTTGTCGGGCCGGGTTTCGCCGGTCTTGCACTGATTTTTGCTGCCAATGCCGTTTTTGGGGTCTATCACGCCGGTGTCGAATGGCATTTCTGGGCAGGGCCCAGCGAATGCACGGGCGCTGTGCAGGCGGCGGCCAAGGTCGGCGATTTTCTCAAGCAACTTGAAACCGTCAAGGTTGTGCGATGCGATGTCGTGGCGCTCCGCATTTTCGGCCTGTCTCTGGCGGGCTGGAATGCCTTGATCAGCGCGAGCCTGGCTCTTGTTGCGCTCAATGGCGCGCGCAGCACGCTGAGCCTCTTCCGGTCTCAGGGCTCCAGTTCGCTGTCCCAGTAGAGATAGTCCATCCAGCTTTCATGCAGATAATTGGGCGGGAACAGTCTCCCGTTCTGGTGCAGGTCGTTGATGGTAGGCTGAAACGGCTTGCGTGCCGGGAACATGTTGGCTTGCCGCGGCAGCATGTCGCCTTTTGCGAGATTGCAGCAGGCGCAGGCCGCGACAATATTTTCCCAGACCGTTGTGCCGCCTTTTGAGCGCGGAATCACATGATCGAATGTGAGGTCGTCGCGTGCGCCGCAATATTGGCAGCTGAAGCGGTCGCGCAGGAAGACGTTAAACCGCGTGAAGGCCGGAAAACGCGAAGGCTTCACATAGGTTTTGAGCGAAACCACCGAGGGCAGGCGCATTTCCCAGTTGGGGCTGCGGATGGTCTTTTCATAGTGGGAGACAATATTCACCCGGTCGAGAAACACAGCCTTGATCGTGTCCTGCCATCCCCACAGCGAGAGCGGATAGTAGCTCAGGGGTCGAAAATCCGCATTCAGGACCAATGCCGGGCAGGCCTGAGGGGAAATGTGCTGTTGGAAGTGAACCGTCAAATGGCTACCTCTTCCTGTTGTGCCGCGGGGACTCGCTTCTGCCAACAATCATAGTCTATCGGCTATGACAGCCTTGTGAAGGGGCAATTTAACTAAGAATTACGAATTCCTGACGTGACGGAAGGCCGCAGCGCGCGCATGCGGCCTGTTTTAAAGGTCGATTAACGTTTCTGGGAGAATGCTGAAACTGGCCTTTTGTGAATTTCAGTTCTGTGAGCTCGGTATGAATCAGGATCGCACATCATTCGCGGACAATCTGAAGTCCCTCCGGCAGGAACAGGAAGAATTTGCTTTTAGTGAAGCGCAGGACACGCCTGATCCGTCGTGGTTCACCGATGAGAATGCGGCTGGCGGACGCAGTCGGATGCTGCGGCTGATTGGCGAGATCGCGGAAGCCGCCCGCAAACTTGAGCAGGAATTGCAGCTGGTCGAAAGCGAACGGGCCGAACTGCTGCGTGTTGCCGAGGAACTCAGGCGCGCGCGCGCGCAGGCCGCTTCCGAGCAAAGGCAGGCCGCCGATGAAGGCGCTCCGGCAAGCGGACCGGTGAAGATGCGCGATATGGCCAATTTCATCTTTTCGCGCGAAGGCGAGCATTTCCTCCATATGCTGCGCCGCGTGGTGCGCGAGGAAATCGAGTCGCACCGCCCGGTGCATTCCGCACCCGCGTCCATGCAGGATGCCGATGAGAGCGGGGAAGCAGAAGACAGCGCCGATGAATTCGAACAATTGCGCCGCCTTGTCAGCGACGGATTCAACACCCGGCGTCAGGCGTTTTAGATCCGGCGGGCTTGACGCCACATCAGCGCTTGTCTGCCTGAATTAACCTCTGTCACACGGGAAATGCCGATTTATGGTCCTGTCGGATCGGCCAGCCTCCTGCGCACATGATCCTTGCCCGCGTTTCGACCGTAAGAGCTTCTGCCGACCGGATGAATGAACCTGCTGGTCGGGGAGGGCAGAGGATGAAGCGGACGATCCTGATTTATGGCGGCAACAGCGGAATCGGTGCGGCAACCGCGCGCCTGATGCATGAAGCGGGCGCGCATGTGCATCTTGTCGGGCGCGATCTCACGCGTCTGAACGCGCTGAAGGATGAACTCGGCGCCACGATCACAGCGGGGGACGTGCAGGACGAAACCTTGTTCGACCGCGCTGCCGCAGCGGCGGCACAGGTTCATGGCGCCGTACAGGGGTTGGTTTATGCCGTGGGTTCGATCAATCTGAAGCCGCTCACGCGCCTGACCGAAAAGGATTTTCTGCAGGATTTCCGGATCAATGCGTTGGGCGCGGCGAGGGCTGTGCAGGCTTCGCTGGCGGATTTGCGCAAGGGCGAGACCGCAGGCTCCGTGGTGCTGTTTTCCAGTATAGCGGTGACGCAGGGATTTGCCGCCCATGCGTCCATAGCCATGGCCAAGGGCGCCGTTGAAGGACTCGCGCTCTCGCTGGCGGCGGAGCTTGCGCCCAGAATCAGAGTCAATGTCATTGCCCCGTCGCTGACACGCACGCCGCTGGCGCAGCATCTGACCGGCAATGAACCGATGGCTGCGGCCATTGCTGCGCTTCACCCCATTCCGCGCCTTGGCGAGGCGCAGGATGCCGCGGGCCTCGCCGCGTTTCTGCTGTCCGAACAGGCAGGCTGGATCAACGGGCAGGTGATTGGCGTTGACGGCGGGCGTTCGCGGCTGCGGGTGAAAGGCTGAGGAGCCCATGCCAATCAGGAAAGGTGCCTTATTGCCACCAAGATGCCTGCACAGCGCGGTGCTTGTGCGGGAGCATTACAAAAATGTAATCACGGTTTGACCAATGCGTCAGCAAAATGGATGGATTTTTGTCTGATCCGGTGACACAAAGGCGGTTGTGCCTAATGGCGATCAAGTTTGTGAAAGCTCCGTCCGGCGTGCTTAAAACCAGTGTCTGGCCACTTTTGCGCAAGGGAAGAGACCCGGGGGTGTGGCAGGCTCGTCTTCCATCCCCGCTGCCGGGCCGCTTTTTGGGTTTGCTCGCGCATCCGCATGCACGCCCGGACAAGTTAAATTTTTGAAGTGAGACCATGAAACGCCTGCGTCCTGTCATTGCGATTTTGGTTCTGGTTTATGCGCTCGGCTGGTGGCAGCGCGCGGCGCTGTTGCCTTACCTCGAAGGCCATGCGCCTGCGCTTGGCCGCCTGATCGGCGCGCTTCCGGGTTATTCCTCCGCTGTGGCGCACAAGGACGCGGCCAGCGGCGGTTCGGAGAGGAGCGGGATGCCGGTTGTGCCTGTTACCTTTACCGAGGTCAGACAGGCGGATTTTCCGATTTATCTCTCCGGTCTGGGGACTGTGCAGCCCTTCAACACGGTGACGGTGCGCAGCCGTGTCGACGGGCAGATCATCAAGGTGTTGTTCAAGCAGGGCCAGATGGTGAAGGAGGGCGATCCTCTGGTCGAGATCGACAAGCGTCCCTATCAGGGCACGCTGGACTCGGCTCTGGCCCGCAAGGCGCAGGATGAAGCCAGCCTCAAGGACGCCAAACTCAACCTGGAGCGCTACAACAGCCTCGCGCGGCAGGATTTTGCCTCGCGCCAGCAGCTCGACACGCAGCAGGCTCTGGTTGAGCAACTGACTGCGCAGGTGCAGGGCGATCAGGGCGCCATCAACAATGCCCGCACGCAACTGGGTTATACGACAATCGCGGCGCCGCTTTCGGGCAAGACCGGTTTCCGGCTGATCGATGCAGGCAATATCGTTCACGCAAGCGACCAGAACGGCATTGTCACCATCGTGCAGATGCAGCCGATTTCGGTGGTTTTCTCCGCGCCGGAAGATCAGGTGCAGGAAATCAATGCGGCATTGAACAAGGGCGCGGTTCCGGTCAATGCGCTGAGTTCGGACGGTACGAAAGTGCTCTCGCATGGCCGGCTTGTGCTGGTGGACAATGCCGTGAATCAGGCCACCGGCACCATTGCGCTCAAGGCGGTGTTCGCCAATGACGATAACAACCTCTGGCCGGGGCTCTCCGTGACCACGCAGATGCGCATAGACCTGCTCAAGGACGTGACTGTCGTGCCTGAGAGCGTCGTGCAGCACGGACCTTATGGCCTTTTTGCTTATGTCATCGGCGAGGACAACAAGGTGTCCGTGCGCGAGATCGGCGTGCGGGTGAGCGGCAACGGCCGCGCGGTGGTGTCCAGCGGGCTCAAGACCGGCGAGAAGGTGGTTGTGACCGGCCAGTATCGCCTGCTGCCCGGTTCTCCCGTCGAGGCGACGCCCGCCAAGCCCCTGCAGGACGACGCCATGCTGGAGGATGTGAAACTGCCTGCCGTTGAGGCAGACTGACCATGGCGCTCGGAATTTCGACCCCGTTCATCCGCGCGCCCATCGCGACAACGCTGATCATGGTTGGCATCGCCTTTCTGGGCATCATCGCCTATCCGCGCCTGCCGGTGGCGCCGCTGCCGCAGGTGGATTTTCCGACAATTCTGGTGACCGCCTCGCTGCCGGGCGCCGACCCGAGCACGATGGCCTCTTCGGTCGCGCAGCCGCTGGAGACGCATTTCTCGCAAATTCCCGGCGTTGCGCAGATGACGTCGACAAGCACGCTGAGCAATACGTCAATCACCGTCCAGTTCGATCTCGACCGCAACATCGATGCCGCCGCGAATGACGTGCAGGCGGCCATCAATGCCGCGTCCGGGCAATTGCCGAAAAACCTGCCGTCACCGCCAACCTACCGCAAGGTCAATCCGGCGGATTCGCCCATTCTCATTCTGAGCGCGACATCGGACACTCTGCCGCTGGTCGAGGTGGATGACAATATCGAAACCAAGCTGGCGCAAAAGGTCAGTCAGATCAGCGGCGTGGCGCAGGTCTTTATCGGCGGCCAGCGCAAGCCTGCGATCCGCGTGCAGCTTGACCCTGCCAAGCTGGTGGCCAAGGGCCTCTCGCTGGAGGATGTGCGCCTGCCGCTGTCGGTGGCCACTGTCAACAATCCGAAAGGCACGATCAACGGCATAACCAGCGCCTTTACGATCTATACCAACGACCAGCTTACCCGCGCCGAGGACTGGAACGACGTCATCATCGCCTATCGCAACGGCAGTCCGCTGCGGGTGCGCGATATCGGACAGGCGGTGAACGCCCCTCAGGATAACACCCAGTCAGCATGGGCCGACAGCAAGCCGGGCATATTCCTGGTGATCTTCAAGCAGCCCGGCGCCAATGTGATCGATACTGTCGACCAGATCATGAAAACGCTGCCGCAGCTTGAGGCAGCCATTCCGCCGTCGATCAAGATTTCGGTGCTGGGCGACCGCACGCAGACAATCCGCGCCTCGGTGCAGGATGTGCAGTTCACGCTGCTGATCACCATCGCTCTGGTGGTGATGGTGATCTTTGTGTTTCTGCGCAGCGTCTGGGCGACGATCATTCCCAGCATCACCGTGCCTCTGGCCTTGCTCGGAGCCTGCGCGCTGATGTGGTTTGTCGGCTATACGCTCGACAATCTTTCGCTGATGGCGCTCACCATTGCGGTGGGGTTCGTCGTCGACGACGCCATTGTCATGCTCGAAAACATCACGCGCTACATCGAGGAGGGCGATACGCCGATGCATGCGGCCCTGCGCGGCGCGTCGGAAATCGGCTTCACTATTCTCTCCATCAGCATCTCGCTTATCGCGGTTCTGATTCCCCTGCTGATGATGGGCGGCATTATCGGACGTTTGTTCCGCGAATTTGCGGTGACCTTGTCCATGACCATCGCCGTTTCCGCCGTCGTTTCGCTGACGCTGACCCCGATGATGGCGTCCCGCTTCATGAAATCCCAGCATGACCAGAAGCACGGGCGCCTATTCATGACGTTCGAGCGCGGGTTCGACGCGATGATCAGCGCCTATGAGCGCGGGCTTGATCTGGTGTTCAGGCATCGTTTCGCGACGCTCTGTGTGTTTTTCCTGACGCTGGGGCTTTCGGTCTATCTCTTCATCATCATACCCAAGGGGTTTTTCCCCCAGCAGGACAATGGCCTCATCATCGGCATTTCCGAAGCGGCGCAGGATATTTCCGTGGCCGACATGCAGAAGCACCAGCAGGTGCTGGGCGATATCGTGCTCAGCGATCCGGCTGTGGCGCATGTGGCCATGGCGATCGGCGGCAGCGGCTACACGACCAATACGGGGCGCATGTTCATCAGTCTGAAGCCACGGGATGAGCGGGATGTTTCGGCAGACCAGATCATCGCGCGACTGCAGCCCAAGCTGGCCAAGGTGGAGGGCGCGCGGCTCTTCCTGCAGGCGGCGCAGGACGTGCGCGTCGGCGGGCGGCCATCGCGGACGCAGTTCCAGTTCACCATGCAGGGCGCCGATATCGACGAGCTCAACAAATGGGCGCCGCGCATGCTCGACAAGATGAAAACGCTGCCGGAGATCAAGGATGTTGCGAGCGACCAGCAGACGCAGGGAACCACGCTGACCTTGACCGTCAACCGCGATCAGGCGGCGCGCTACGGTCTGTCTCCGGATGTGATCGACGCCACGCTCTATGATGCCTTCGGCCAGCGGCAGATTGCGCAATATTTCACGCAATTGGCGAGCTATGAGGTGATCATGGAAATATTGCCCGAACTGCAGGGCGATGTGGATACGCTGAACAAGATCTATCTGCGCTCGCCCACGACGGGCGCGCAGGTGCCGCTGTCGGCTTTTGCCAAATGGACAACCGTGCCGGTGCAGCCGCTCTCGGTCAATCATCAGAGCCAGTTTCCGGCGGTGACGATCAGCTTCAATCTCGCGCCCGGCGTGGCTCTTGGTCAGGCGACGGAGGCCGTGACGCGCGCGGAAACGCAAATGAACCTGCCGCCCACGATCGACACGATGTTCCAGGGCAATGCGCAAGCCTTTCAGGCGTCTCTTTCCACCATTCCGGCGCTGATTCTGGCGGCGCTGATCATGGTTTATCTCATTCTGGGTGTGCTCTATGAGAGCTTCATCCATCCGATCACGATTCTTTCCACCTTGCCATCGGCGGGGGTCGGCGCCATAGCGGCTCTTATGCTGTTTCACTTCGATTTCAGCCTGATCGCGCTGATCGGCATGATTTTGCTTATCGGCATCGTCAAGAAGAACGGCATCATGATGGTGGATTTCGCCATTGTCGCCGAACGCGATCAGGGCATGACTCCGCTCGAGGCCATCCGCCGCGCCTGCCTGCTGCGGTTCCGCCCGATCATGATGACCACCATGGCCGCCATGCTCGGCGGCGTGCCGCTGATGCTCGGCACCGGCACCGGCTCGGAAATTCGTCAGCCTCTGGGCTACGCCATGGTCGGCGGGCTGATCGTAAGCCAGCTTCTTACGCTTTTCACGACCCCTGTGATCTATCTCTATCTCGATCGGCTGTCGAAATGGCTGAGCGGCGCGAGACGGCAGACACAGACGCCCGCGCCCGGCCCTGTTCCGGCAACTGGGAAGGATTGAGACGAAGCGGGTGTTGCGCCGCAGCGGGCAGACAGCCCGGCGCAAGCCTCACAGTTCAGACTGGTGGCGTGTCTCCTGAGCGCCCGTCATGACCAGCACGACATTGTCCTACCTGAATATCGTCAGTAATCTTCCGAGAATGCAGGCCGCCACTGCCAAATCGCCGGAGATTGCTTCGGCGACGGCCTATTATAAGGCCAATATCGGCAAAGTTAAGTCGATCAGTGATTTTACCAGCAATTACAAGCTGCTTTCCTATGCCCTGACGGCCTATGGCATGGAAGATCAGCTTCAGAACAAAAGCCTGATCAAAAAGGTGCTCGAAGGTGGTGTAACGAACCCGAAAAGCCTCGCCAATAGATTGAGCGACAAGCGCTACCTTGCTTTCGCCAAGGCCTTCGATTTTGCGGGCCGCGGGGTTTCCTCGATCAGCGCCTCTGCGGCTGTCGCCGCCACGACGAGCGCCTATACAGAGCAGAAGCTTGAGGACAAGGCAGGACAGCAGAACCCCGCCGTGCAGACCGCGCTTTATTTCAGGCGGGTCGCGGCGAATATCGCCGATCCCTATACATTTCTGGGCAATAAGCAACTGACCAGTTTTATTGAGACGGCTCTGGGATTGCCGACCCTGAGCGGAGCGGATGCCGTTGATGTGCAGGCCTCGGCAATCAGGAAAGGGCTAAACGGCATGAAGGACCTGCAGAGTCCTGCCAAGGTCAATCAACTGGCCATGCGCTTTACCGCGCTGTATGACCTCAACACTAATCAGAGCAATGGCGATGCCACCGTCTCGACCTTGTTTGACGGCACAGCCAGCGGTTCAACGATCAATGATACAATGCTCGCCAGCCTGCAAAGCCTTACTCTTGGCGGCGCCTAGATCCGGATTTAGTGCGCCCTTGATATGGCGGGCGCCCATGCAATGCGCTTTCTGCCCTTGTTCTGCGCGCGCGGGTGGGCCATATCCCTGAACTGAGGCTTTCGCCTCGCCGTGGGGATTGGATATGGTTGCTTTCTCGGTTCTTGATCTGGTGCCCGTGCCGGAGGGGCGTGCGCCGGCAGATGCTTTGCGCAATGCGCTTGATCTGGCGCGGCATGCCGAGGCACTGGGATATACCCGTTACTGGATCGCCGAGCACCACAACATGGCTGGCATCGCGGGTGCGGCGACATCGGTTGTTATTGGCCATATCGCGGCGGGTACGCGCACAATCCGCGTGGGCGCGGGCGGAATCATGCTGCCCAACCATCCGCCGCTGGTGATTGCCGAGCAGTTTGGCACGCTGGAATCGCTTTTTCCGGGGCGCATCGATCTTGGACTTGGCCGCGCGCCGGGCACAGATCCGCTGACCAGCCGGGCGCTGCGCCTCAACGCGGAGGCTGCGGAGAATTTTCCGCAGGAAGTACTGGAACTGCAAGCCTTTCTGGGGCCGGTGCAGCCGGGGCAGGCGGTGCAGGCCGTGCCGGGCGGCGGGCTCAACGTGCCGATCTGGATTCTCGGCTCCAGCCACTATGGCGCGCAACTGGCCGCCATGCTCGGATTACCCTATGCCTTTGCCTCGCATTTTGCCCCAGCGGCGCTCGGGTCGGCGCTGGAGATTTACAGGGAGCGATTTGAGCCTTCCGGCAGAATTGCTGCCCCCTATGCTGCTGCGGGAGTCAATGTGGTCGTGGCTGAAACGGACGGCGAGGCCCGCCGCCTGTTCACCACGATCCAGCAGCGCTTTACCGAGATGGTTCGCGGGCGGCGCGGTTTCCTCCAGCCGCCGATCGACGATATCGAATCCTACTGGAGTCCTCCGGAGAAGGCGCAGGTTTCGCGGATGCTGGCCTGTTCCTTCGTTGGCTCGCCGGAAACGGTCAATAGCGCGCTGGAAGCCTTTGTCCGGCAAACCGGCGTGGATGAACTGATTGTCTCCGCGGCCATTTATGACCATGAGGCTCGCCGCCGCTCCTATGAGTTGCTGGCGCAGATCCCCTTGTTCCGGGCGGCTATGGATAAATTGGCGCCGGTTTAAGCGAACTTACGCCGAAAACCCGCATTTTTCGAAGTCAATGCCGGGCCATGCCGACATTTACCGATAAATTTCGGTGTTTTGACCTGGCTCAATTGACAGCGCTAACAGGTCTTAGTAGAAACATACAAGCATGTTAGTGCTATTAGCAGGACGCATTGAATTCCTATTCTCCGGCGAATTGCCTCGGTATTTTCCCGGATGGAAGAGAAGTCATTTTCCTGCTTGATCAACGAAGCCGGAATTTCCCAGCTTCCAATAAAAGATTTCCGACCCGTTTGCTGGTCGGAATACAGGGAGGTACATATGAAACGTTTTGTGACCATGACTGCCGTTGCGGCGCTGATGACCTGCGTGGGTGTGGCGGCCCATGCCGATACCAGCAAGAAAAAGATCGCTTTTTCAAATAATTACGCCGGCAATTCCTGGCGTCAGGCCATGTTGAAGAGCTATGACATCGTCACCAAGAAAGCGGTGGCCGACCATGTGGTGGGCGCGGCGGACGTGTTCACAACCGCCGACAAGGAAGTCGCGACCCAGGCCCAGCAGATTCAGAACCTGATCCTGCAGGGTTATGACGCCATCGTCATCAATGCGGCTTCGCCGGATGCGCTCAACGGCGCCATCAAGCAGGCCTGCGATGCCGGTATCGTCGTTGTCTCGTTTGACGGTATCGTTACCGAGCCTTGCGCCTATCGCGTGACCGTCGACTTCAAGTCGATGGGCGAGAAGGAAGTGGACTTCCTTGCCGGCCAGTTGCCCAAGGGTGGCAATCTGCTGGAAATCCGCGGCGTGGCCGGCACTTCCATCGACGATGCCATTCATGCCGGTATTGCGGCAGGCGTGGCCAAGCATCCGAATTTCAAGATTGTGAATTCGGTTGAGGGCGACTGGGACCAGACAACCGCGCAGAAGGCCGTCTCGACCGTTCTGCCGTCGCTGCCGGAAATTGTAGCTGTCGTTGATCAGGGTGGCGACGGTTATGGTGCAGCGCAGGCTTTCAAGGCCGCCGGCAAGCCGATCCCGACCATCATCATGGGCAATCGTCAGGACGAACTGCAATGGTGGAAGGAACAGAAGGCCGCCAACGGCTATAAGACCTGGTCTGCATCCATCGCGCCCGGCGTTTCGACTCTGGCATTCTGGATCGCCCAGCAGGTGCTGGATGGCCACAAGGACATTCCGCATGACCTGAGCGTGCCTTATCTCGAATTCACGCAGGATACGTTCGAAAAGGCTCTGGAGAGCATTCCGAAGGGCGGCGTTGCCAGCGCTGAATATACGCTGGAAGACGCACAGAAGGCCATTGCGGCCAATATGAAAAAGTAAGCGTGATTTTCAACGTTCAGGGGTCGCTGAGACTGTGAGAAACATGAACGAGGCGATCAAACCCATGATCGTTCTTGACGGCGTCGAAAAGCATTTCGGCGCCGTCAGGGCTCTTGACGGCGTAACCGTTGCCCTGAAGGCAGGCATCTGCCTCGGCCTTGTCGGCCATAATGGCGCGGGCAAATCGACATTGATGCATGTTCTTGCCGGAACCCTCGCGCCGAGCAAGGGCGAGTTGTTCTTTCATGGCAAGCCGGTTTCATCCTATTCCGTCAGCGTCGCGCATCAGCTTGGCGTGCGCTGCGTATTTCAGGAACTTTCGCTCTGCCCCAATCTGACGGTGGCGGAAAATACCCGTGTCATGCACGGCGCGATCCGGGGCTTTGGCTGGCGCAGGCGCGCCGGAAAGCTCATCCGCGACAAGCTCGATGAGATTTTCCCCGGTCACGGCATTGAAGAGGATATATTGGTGGGCGACCTGTCCATCGGCCGGCGTCAGATGATCGAAATCGCCCGCGCCTTCACCGTAACCGAGGAGCCGCTGTCGCTGGTCATCCTGGATGAGCCGACATCCTCGCTCGATTCCCACGCCACCCATCAGCTGTTGAATTTCATCGGCAAGATCACCAAGCAGGGCGTGAGCTGCATTCTCATTTCGCACATGCTCGGCGAAATTCTCGCAGCATCGGATGAGATCATCGTCATGCGCGACGGGCGCGTGGTGGCGCATGATCTGTGCGCCACATTCGACCGCGACAAGCTCATTACCCTGATGGGCGGCCATGCGGCGGAACAGTCAGCCGTGCGGGCCAGCGGCGCGCAGGCGGATGCCGGCGAGATGCGCGTCAGGGTGCGCCCCGCGCGTCAGGCCGACGGGCGCGAACTTGTCGCTCATGCCGGGGAGGTGATCGGTCTTGCTGGTCTGGCCGGACATGGCCAGACCGACATACTCGTGTCGGTATTCGCGCACGAACGCAGCCGGAGCGGACCCGTGCAGGTTTTTGCACCCGTTGCCTTCATCGCCGGTGACAGGCAGAGCGACGGCGTGTTCAATCTCTGGTCCATCGGCCAGAATGTCGGCATCCGTTCGCTGGCGCGATTGCGGCGTTTCGGTCTGATTTCGGCGCAGATGGAAGATGAATTTGCCGATTCATGGCGCAAGCGGCTGGAGATACGCTCGCCCGACATGCACAACAATATTCTCACGCTCTCCGGCGGCAATCAGCAGAAAGCCTTGTTTGCCCGTGCTCTGGGCTCGGATGCACAGATCATCCTGATGGACGATCCGATGCGCGGCGTCGATGTCGCCACCAAGGAGCAGGTCTATAATCTTGTGGCTCAGGAAGCCGCCGCCGGGCGCACATTCCTTTGGTATACGACAGAAATCGCCGAACTCAGCCATTGCGACCGGATCTATGTGTTTCGCAATGGCCGGATCATCGGCGAACTTCACCGCGATGAACTGAGCGAGGAGCGCATCATCGCTGCATCATTTGAGGATCATGCCGCCTGATGACACATGATATTGCCATTGCCGGCGGCACATCCGCAAAAAGCTGGAGCCGCCTGTTCTCGCGGCGGACATTGCGTCCGCTGCTGCCAACCTTGTCTCTCGCGCTGATCGTTCTTGCCATTGCCTGGGTCAATCCGCGCGCGATGAGCTATTTCGGCCTGAACCTGATGCTTAATCTGGCGATTCCGGTGGTCTTTGCCACGATTGCGCAGATGTTCGTCATCACCACCAATGATCTCGATCTTTCAATCGGGCCGTTCATCGGCTTTGTGGGCTGCATTGCCGCAACGCTGCTGCATGACAATCCGGTAATGGGGGTGCTGGTGCTCGCGGCAAGCGTTGCGGTTTATGGCCTGCTGGGTGCCATCATTTATCTGCGCAATCTGCCCTCGATCGTGGTTACTCTGGGCATGTTGTTCGTGTGGCAGGGCCTTGCTATTCTAGTGCTGCCCAAGCCGGGCGGCAAATCGCCCGAATGGCTGCATTCGCTGGCGACATTGCATACGCCCTTCGTGCCATGGCCGATTGTCATAGCTGTCGCGCTGGGACTGATCATTCATTTTGGCCTGATGCGCACATCTTATGGCGTCATCCTGCGCGGCGCGGGCGGGAATGCCAATGCGGTCGCCCGCGCTGGCTGGTCGATGCTGCGGGCCAAGGTGACGATGTTCTCGCTCTGCGGTTTCTTCGGCGTGCTGGCGGGCCTTGCGATGATCGGCCTCACCACGTCGGCCGATGCCAATCTGGGCAAGGGCTATACGCTGCAATCCATCGCGGGGGTCATTCTTGGCGGCGGCGAATTTGTCGGCGGGCGCGTTTCGCCGATCGGCGCGGTCATTGGTGCGCTGACGCTCACCCTTGCGGGCGCCTTGCTCAATTTCATGCGTATTTCGCCGGATTGGCAGGTTGGCGCGCAAGGCGGCATCCTGATCATCGTGCTGGCGGCGCGGATGCTGATCAAAACTGCCGAGGAGCGCAAGAAATGATCGCCGCACTTCAGGCAGGCCTGACGCGATATCCCTGGATCGGCTCGTTTGTCGGCGCGGTCTGCGTATGGATTGCCGCCGCGCTGTTCACAGGAGGGCAGGGCGCCAGCGGCATGCTGGTGACGGCCATGTCGCTTGCGGCTTTCACCGCCATCGTCGGCATTGCCCAGATGTTTGTGATCTCGCTGGGGCCGGGCAATGTCGACCTGTCACTGCCAACCAACATCGGACTGGCCAGCGCCATCGCCATGAAAATCATGGATGGTTCGGATTCGCGCATTGCACTCGGCCTTGCCGCGGCGCTGGGCGCGGGGTTTCTCATCGGCCTTGGCAATTATCTGCTGATCCGGCTGTTGCGCATTCCGCCCATCATCGCCACTTTGTCAGCCAGCTTCATCATTCAGTCCGTCGGCATTTCCTATGGGCGCGGATTGCAGATCAAGCCGCCGGAGAGCTTTGCGGATTTCTCGATCCAGAAGATCGCGGGCCTGCCGGTTCTGGCCTTGTGCACGGTGGCTTTCAGCTTCGCCATGTATATCGTGCTGACGCGTACGCTGTTTGGCCGTTCGGTTCTGGCCATCGGCCAGAATTCGCGCGCCGCCTGGCTGGCCGGCGTGCCGGTGGAACGTGTGCGCTTTCTCACCTATGCCCTGTGCGGCGCATTGGGCGGCATCTGCGGCGCGTTGCTGGCGGGCTATTTCCGGGGCTCGTCGCTTGAAATTGGCGATGAATATCTGCTCACCTCAATTGCCGTCGTCGTGATCGGCGGCACTTCGGTGGCAGGTGGCAAGGCCAATATTCCCGGCATCTGGGGCGGTTCGCTGTTTCTTGTGCTGCTGCTGACGATGCTGAACACGTTCGGGGTGAGCGCGGGCATCCGTCTTCTGGTGACCGGACTGGTTATCATCGCGGTGATTGTCGCCGCCGGAGAGGGTGAGCGCGGCCGCGGCTGAATCCATTAAAGGGAGAACGACATGGCAGAGCATGAATATCTGGTTATGGATGAGCGTTTTGCGCGCCTTCCCTGCATGAATGCCCGGGTGCATAAACTTTATGGCGAATGCCATTGGGCCGAAGGCCCGGCCTATTTTCCCGCCGGACGTTATCTCATCTGGTCGGATGCGCCCAACAACCGCATGTTGCGCTATGACGAAACCAACGGCGCGGTCAGTGTTTTCCGCCAGCCCGCAAATAATTCCAATGGCAATACGGTGGACCGGCAGGGCAGGCTCGTGACCTGCGAGCATGGCACGCGCCGCGTGACCCGGACCGAGCACGACGGCAGCATCACCGTGATCGCCGATAATTACAAAGGCAAGAAGCTGAACAGCCCCAACGATGTCGTGGTCAAATCCGACGGTTCGATCTGGTTCACCGACCCCACTTACGGCATTGATTCAGATTATGAGGGCAACAAGGCCGAGAGCGAAATCGGCGCATCCTATGTTTATCGTGTCGATCCGCAGAATGGCGAGATCAGGGTGGTCTGCGACGATTTCATCAAGCCGAACGGCCTTGCCTTCTCGCCGGACGAGAGCCTGCTTTATGTGGTGGATACCGGACGCACGCATGGCGCGCATCACCCGGCCCATATGCGGGTCTTCAAGGTCTCGGACAAGGGTGCGCTGTCGGGCGGCAAGGTTTTTGCCGATTGCACTGCCGGCCTATTTGACGGCTTCAGGCTCGACGACGAAGGCAGGGTCTGGACCTCGGCCGCCGACGGCGTGCATGTTTATGATCCCGACGGGACATTGATCGGTAAGGTGCTTGTGCCGGAGGTTGTCGCCAATGTGTGTTTCGGCGGGCCCAAGCGCGACCGCCTCTTCATCTGCGGCACGACATCGCTTTATTCCGTGCGGCTTTTTGTCAACGGCGCCAAGACGTTCTAGCGTGCCTTGCCTTCAGATGGACCCGTCTCATTCTCCCAAGGAAGAACGGACGTTCATTATGGTATCCGCTTTAACGCATCAAGCTCTAGCGCCAACCGGGGAGTTCTGCCGATGATCAATGTGCCCACGCCGACTGTTGAAGCCTTGCTGAGCAAATGGATTGAGGTTTTTAACAGCCGGGATCGTGATACCCATGCCAGCCTGTACACCGAAGATGCCATGCTTTTCGGCTCGGTACCCGAACTTAAAAAAGGGCGCGATGCGGTCCGCGCCTATTTCTCGGCGCTGGGGCCGAATGTGCATGTCCGGCATTATCCGGCGCCGGAAATTGTCTATGTTCGCCCCGATGTGGCCGTGACGGCCGCCTGGGTGGATTTCGCCGACGGCGATGTTCTCGCGCCCTATCGCGTGACATGGACGCTTGTCAGGCAGGACGGCAACTGGCGCATTGCGCAGCATCACGGCTCGCCGCGGCAGGCCGCCTAGACTAAACCGGCGGGCGCCCCACCAAAGCGCGGATCTGCTCGAAAAAACTGCGGCTGCTGGCCGATTGCGTGAATTTCTGCGCCTGACGCAGGGCCGCGTCGGCCGGAATCTTCAGGGCGTCGAGGCAGGCCTGTCTCAGATCGGTATTGAGCGCGCCGCCCTCACCCGCCACATCATTGGGGCCGGGAACGGGGAAAGCCGCTACAGGCAGGCCGCAGGCCATGGCCTCCAGCATCACCGTGCCGAATGTGTCGGTGAGGCTGGGAAAGACGAACACATCCGCCGCGGCATAATAGAGCGGCGTTTCAGCATGAGGCTTCATGCCGAGGAAATGCACCTCCGGATAGCGCGCCTGCAATGCTGCGCGCGCCGGGCCGTCGCCCACCACCACCTTCGAGCCGGGAAGATCGAGCGCCAGAAATGCCTCGAGATTTTTCTCCACGGCGACGCGGCCAAGATAGAGAAAGACAGGCCCCGGCAGGCCGAGATAATCCCTCGGCCCCGGCTGAAAATTCTTCAGGTCGACGCCGAGCGGCGCGACGCGCACATTGGCAAAGCCATGCGCCGCAAGTTCCCCCTGCAGCGTCGGCGTGGTGACGAAAACCCCCGCTCCGGCATTGTGAAACCAGCGCAAGGCCGCATAGCTCCAGCTTTTCGGAATAGGGAACCGCGCCTCTATATATTCGGGAAAGCGGGTGTGAAAGCTGGTGGTGAAGGGCCGCGCCGCCTTCCTGCACCACAGACGCGCCGCCAGACCGAGGGTGCCCTCGGTGGCAATATGAATATGATCGGCGCCGCTGGCTTCGATCAGTTTGCCGATCCGGGCGGGGCGCGCCAGCGCCAGACGCAATTCGGGGTATGTCGGCACCGGAAGGGAAGCAAACTGATGATGGCTGACAATGGTGATCTGGCAATCGTTGGCGGCGGCATCGGCGACCAGCGCCTTGATTGCCATAACAACGCCATTAACCTGCGGTACCCAGGTATCCGTCACGAATGCGATGTGAATTCGGCTCATCCGATCGATCTTGGAGCAGGAATGAAAAGACTGAAGATTTGCATGCGCCACTCATACAGAAGTTTGCAGGCGTTGTAATGCGCTTTGGCGCATAATTGGGGAGGCCGATATCCGCCATGCTTTACCGATCACGCTCAAGACTGTAAGCCAAGATTTGACAATCCGATTTCTGCGCGGCACTCAGGCATATGACGAAATTCAGGCCGACACTGCAACGTCTTGAACTGGCTCTGGTGGGCCTGTTCACCGCGTCGGCGCGCAGGCCCGCCAGCCTTGGCCTTGCGCGGACAATCACCCGTCTTGGCAATCTGTGGATTTATCTGCCCATCGCGCTCGCCCTGCTGGTGTTTGACTGGCTGCGCGGCCTCGCCATCATCTTCACGGCGCTGTGCAATGTGGCGCTGCTGCAATCGGTCTACAAGCCGTTGAAACGCTGGATTTCGCGTCCCCGCCCGTTTCAGATTTCGGCGCATCTGCAATCGGCCCTGCCGACGCTGGATGAACACTCCTTCCCCAGCGGCCATATCATGATGCTGACCGGCGTGCTGACGCCGATTCTGCTGGTTTTTCCCTCAATGCTGGGCTTATGCGCGCTACTCTGGATTGTCATGGCCTGGGCGCGCGTGGCGACGGCGCATCATTTTGTCAGCGATGTTCTGGGCGGGACGCTGATCGCCTTTCTCATCGCCTATCCCGCATCTTTGTTCCTGCTGCACCATATCCAGAAATTTGGCGTGTGATTACGCGCAGGTTTCAACGCGCGGCGCACGGGCGCGGACTGGGTGCTCTCCATTCAGCAATTTTAAGAGAAAATTGGCGCTCCCAAGGGGATTCGAACCCCTGTTTTCGCCGTGAGAGGGCGACGTCCTGGGCCTCTAGACGATGGGAGCCCATGGCCGTTCTATATCGGGGGCACAGACGGAACGCAAGCGGAAAGCAGGCTGTAGGGCAGAAAGCGCGCGCAAAAAATTGGCCGGGCGCGTGCGCCCGGCCAAAGGGCTGAAACAGGCCGGAGACCGGTCAGAATTCCGACCATTCCTCTGCCGCCTGCGGCTTACGCGCGGCGCCGCCGCGGCCGGTTGTTTTCATCGCCGTGACGGTGTGCTGCGCGGCAGCGGCAGTGCCTGCGGTGCGCCCCGCCGCGGGCTTGGCGGGACGCTGCACCTTCTGCTGTGCGGCGCCTGCGCCGGAATTGTCGCGGCTGATCTTGAAATTGCCGATGAGACGGGCCAGCTGTTCGGCTTCCTGCGCCAGCGCATGGCTTGCGGCGGTGGATTCCTCCACCATAGAGGCGTTCTGCTGGGTCACCTGATCGATCTGATTGACGGTGGTGTTGACCTGCTCCAGCCCGGTGGATTGTTCCTTGGCGGAATTGGCAATATCGGCAACGATGGTGTTGAGTTCGACAATCTGCGTCACGATCCGCTCGAGCGCAGTGCCCGTCTGCCCGACAAGATCCACGCCCTGTTCGACGCGGGTGGTCGAGTCGGAAATGAGCTGCTTGATTTCGCGCGCCGCTTCGGCGGAGCGCTGGGCAAGTGCGCGCACTTCCGAGGCCACCACGGCGAAACCCCGGCCCGCATCGCCGGCTCGGGCAGCCTCGACGCCGGCGTTGAGCGCCAGAAGATTGGTCTGGAAGGCAATCTCATCGATAACGCCGATGATCTGCGCGATCTGCGAGGATGCCTGTTCGATGCCGTTCATCGCATCGATAGCCTGACGGACGATCTGGCCGGAATGGGCGGCGTCTTCCTTGGCTGCGCCGACCACCTGCCGGGCATGGGTTGCGCCTTCCGCCGTCTTGCGCACCGTGGCCGTGATCTCGTCGAGCGCCGCCGCTGTCTGTTCGAGGCTTGCGGCCTGGGTTTCCGAACGGCGGGAGAGGTCGTCGGAGGCCGAGGTGATTTCATCCGTGCCAAGCCGGATCGTGGCGGCATTACTGGCCACAACCATCAGGCTCTGCTCCAGCTTGGCGATGGAGTCGTTGAAGTCGTCGCGCAACTGCTTGGTTTTGGCGGCAAATTCGGAGTTGATGCGATAGGTCAGGTCGCCGTCGGACAAGGCTTTCAGGCCCTTGCCCAGTTCGGTGATCGCCAGAAGATCCTCGGCGGATTCGCGTGCCTTGGCTTCCTCGCGGGCAATGCGCTCACGTTCCACAGTATCGCGGTCGACACTGGCCTCGGCCTCGGCCTTGAGCTTGCGCGCAGCGGCGGCAAAGGCGATGGCGGTCTGCGACAGATTGCCGACTTCGTCGGTGCGGTCCGTGGGATCGATACTGGCGTTGACGTCGCCTTCGGTAATCCGCTTCATGGCGCTTGTGATTTTTACCACTGGTCCGGTCACTGTGCGGGAGAACAGAAAGCCCATGAACAGCGAGAGGCTGCCGGAAAAAATACCGCCGATCAGCAGCACCCACTGCGAAATTGAATACATTTTATCAGCATAAGCGGAGCGCGTTTCCAGCAGGGCGCTTTCCATGTCGCTCATTTCCTTTGCGATGGAGCGGATCTTGCCTATGAATTTCCTGCCGGCGCCGCTTGTTTCCAATTCGCGGGCTTTGTCGCGGGTTGCAGGGTCGCCCATCAGTTTGATGGCTTGATTTGCATGTTCATCGCGCCATTGTGCGATCAGGTTATGGATCTCCCCGACGCGCTTTTGCTGGTTCGGATTGTCTGAAGTCAGCTGTTGCACGTTGTTGAGAGCTGTGTCGGCCAGAAGCGCACCGGCCTTAAAAGGCTCGAGGAAGTTCTCGTTGCCACCCATCAGATAGCCGCGCAAGCCCGTCTCCTGATTGACCATGCCGGCGACCACTTTGTCGATATGGGCCAGGACCTTGTAGGTGTGCTCATTCCATTCGTTGGCACTCTGCAACTGGCCGATCGAGTAGAAAATAGCCGAGGAAACCATGATGATTACGGCGATGATGGCGCCGAAAGAGATGCCAAGCTTTTTTGCTATTTTGAAGTTATTCCACATGATTTACCCCGGAATATTCGGTTGAACGGAAATTGACGCGCACTGACGGCCCGATACGCAGCAGGATTGAAGACTTGATCTGCATGGAGAATGCAAACATAGGTAGTTATTATTATTAATTACAACTTAAAGTTGAAATCTAAATAAAAGCTTAAGATCCAGTCCCCGGGGCTGGGTATCGAGTGATTTTTGAGTGGTCAGTTCTTGCATCCGGCGCGAAATGGCGGAGGTGGGCAGATGGTCTGCTATTCGCAGGCACAGGCCGGAAAATGGCGCGCTTTACTGAAAACGTCTGAGGGCTGCGTTCAATCGGACGCGCGATATTGTTTCAGGAATATGTCGACAGCGGCGCGGACATGATAGTCCAGTTCTTCGGGGCTTGGTGCCGGCTTGATGTCGAGCAGGCCGCGCAGCATGTAATCGCCCCGGCACAGGCCGACAAACTGGCTGGCGGCAAGCGCGTAATCGGTGATTGCCAGCGCGCCGTTCGCCTGCAATTCCTGAAAATATTGTGCAAGGCGGGCCTGACCGGCCTTCGGCCCGGCCTCAAAAAAGGCAGCGCCGATCTGTGGGAATTTCGCTGCCGCGCCGATCACGATGCGCATTTGCGCCGTGGCGGCGGGGTTGGTGAATAATTTGACCAGTTCCATGCCCAGACGAAACAGCACATCCGGCAGATCTGTGCTGCTCCAGTCCATGGCAACGATGGTTTCGACGCTGCGGCGCTTGTCCTCACGGATCAGCGTCTCGAAAAGCATCTCCTTCGAGCGGAAATAGGCATAGACGGTACCTTTGGAAACTCCGGCAGCGCGGGTGATGTCATTCATGCTGGCGCCGTCGAAGCCGTCGCGCAGAAATATCTCGCGCGCACCGTCTAAAATCTGCTGGCGTTTCATCGAGTCGCAAATGTCCTGCGTAATTACAGGGTCATTGTCGTTTGTGTGCATTGCGGCCGTTCTCTGCTCGGTCTGTTTGGTCAGATCAAATGTAGGCTCGTTTTATCGAAATAGACAGGATTGAAATAATATTTGAACTGAACTGTTCGGTTCGATCTTGAATAGGCCCGGGGGTTGGGCTATGTCAAGGGCAATATTGCAAGCCGGGGCGGCATGGCATTGTCCGATATGGGACATGTGGCGGGCCTCATTCCCGGAAGAAAGAGACCAGAACCATGCAGGATGCGAAGATAAAGCCAGCGAATGTGACCGAACTTGCGCCGGTGCGCATAGAATCGACTCCGTCGGAATTGCCCGGGCAACAGCTTGCTCCTGCACCCGGCGCAAAGTCTTCGGCCAGAGGCGCTTTCAGGAAGATGCTGATCATCGGCATTGTCGGCGCCGGCGTCGCCTTCGCGGCCTACAAGGGCTATGATTATTATGTCGCCGGGCGCTTTCTGGTCAGCACTGACGATGCTTATGTAAAGGCCGATACATCGGTGATGGCCGCCAAGGTGGGCGGCTATGTCGTGGCGGTGCCTTTTGAGGAAAACATGCGGGTCAGGGCGGGCGACGTGCTCGTCCGCATCGATCCCACCGATTACAAGCTGGCCGTTACGGCAGCGCAGGACCGTCTGGCCACGCAGGATGCCGCCATCGCGCGCATAGGCAAGCAGATGGAGGCGCAGAATTCCGCCGTGGCGCAGGCGCAGGCACAGCTTGCATCGGCACAGGCCGAGCAGGATCGGGCGCTTGCCGCCTTCCAGCGCACCTCCACACTGGCGCAGAACGGCAGCAGTTCGCAGGCCGCGCTTGATCAGGCCCGCGCGGACCGTGATCGCGCGGCGGCGGCGGTTGCAGGCGCCAGAGCCGCGGTGGACAGCGCCAATGCCGCGCTTGGCGTGATCGGGGCGCAGCGCGCCGAAGCCAGCGCACAGCGGGCGGAACTGGAAACCGCGCTTGCCAAGGCAGAGCACGATCTTGCCTCAACGGACGTTCTCGCGCCCTTCGACGGCGTTGTTGGCAACCGCGCGGCCCAGCCCGGTCAGTATGTGCAGCCGGGCGCGCGGCTCATGGCGCTGGTTCCGCTTGATCAGGTCTATATCGAGGCAAATTTCAAGGAGACGCAATTGGCGGGGCTGAAGGCCGGACAGAAGGTTGATGTCGAGGTTGATGCGCTGAAGGGCCGGTCCGTTGAAGGCGTGGTTCAGGGTATCGCCCCGGCGTCCGGAGCGGAATTCTCGCTGTTGCCGCCGGAAAACGCCACGGGCAATTTTACAAAGATCGTTCAGCGCGTGCCCGTGCGCATTAAGCTTGATCCGGCATTTGCGCGCGAAGGCCTGCTGCGTCCCGGGCTTTCCGTCGTCGCCACCGTGCATACGCGCGAGAGCGGCGCGCCCAAGCCCTCGCTGCTTTCGCTGTTCGGATTTTCGGATGGCGCGGCGGCCAGACCGGTGGCCAGATAAATGAGCACCAGTGCCAGAGTGAGCGCATTGCCGCTTCCGCACGCGGCGGACCGGCTCGAACCGATGCGGGTATTGGCCTTTATTGCCATGGTTTTTGGCATGTTCATGGCCATTCTCGACATTCAGATCGTTTCAGCGTCGCTGGCGGAAATACAGGCTGGCGTTTCGGCCAGCGCCGATGAGATTTCGTGGGTGCAGACCTCTTACCTGATCGCGGAAGTCATCATGATTCCGCTTTCCGGCCTGCTGAGCCGCGTGCTCTCCACGCGTGTCATGTTCACATTGTCCTGTGTCGGCTTCACGCTGATGAGCGTGATGTGCGCGTTCTCCAGTTCCATCAACGAGATGATCATCTGGCGCGCGTTGCAGGGCTTTATCGGCGGCGGCATGATTCCGACGGTCTTTGCCTCGGCCTATACGATTTTTCCGCGTTCCAAAATGTCGATCATCACGCCCATCATCGGGCTTGTGGCCACGCTCGCGCCGACGATAGGCCCGACCGTGGGCGGTTATCTGACTGATATTTTCTCCTGGCACTGGCTGTTTCTTGTCAATGTGGGGCCGGGGATTGTTGTTTCGCTGGCAGCCTGGACCCTGATCGATTTTGACGAGCCGGATTATTCCCTGCTGAAGAATTTCGACTGGTGGGGGCTGATCTCCATGGCGGTATTCCTCGGCGCCATGGAATATGTGCTGGAAGAGGGCACGACAAAGGAATGGTTTCAGTCCGAACTGATCATCTATGCGGCTGCGGCCTCCGGCCTTGGCGCGCTGATCTTCTTTTACCGTGCTTTCACCGCCCCCCAGCCGATTGTCGACCTGAGTTGTTTCCTCAACCGCAATTTCTGGACGGGATCGCTGTTTTCCTTCGTGCTTGGCATTGGTCTTTACGGGCTGACCTATCTTTATCCGGTCTTTCTGGCGCGGGTGCGGGGCTATTCGGCCTTGCAGATCGGCGAGACGATGTTTGTCACGGGCGTCTGCATGTTCGTTGCCGCGCCGATCACCGGCCGTCTGATGAACCGCGTTGATCCGCGCTGGATGATCGCCACCGGGTTTGCTATGTTTGCCGTCGGCACATTTCAGGCCTCGCTCATCAATCATGACTGGGATTTCGGCGAATTGCTCGTGCCGCAGATCCTGCGCGGCTTCGGCCTGATGCTCTCGATGGTGCCGATCAACAATCTGGCATTGGGAACGATGCCGCCGGACAAGATGAAGAATGCGTCCGGCCTGTTCAACCTGACGCGTAATCTGGGCGGCGCCGTCGGGCTGGCCCTGATCAATACGGTGCTGACCGACCGAACCGAATTCCATGCCCAGCGCCTGCATGAGGCGGTGGCATGGGGGCATCCGCGCGCCGAGGACATGCTGGCCAGCCTCACGCAGGCCTTTGCCCGGTTCGGCTCCGATGCGCCCTTGGCCGCCACCCGCCAGCTTTATCTGCTGGCGCATCGCGAAGCCATGGTCGGCGCCATGGCCGATGTGTTTTTGCTGCTGACTTTTCTCTTCATCGCGCTGGTGATCATGGCGCCGATGATGCGCCGTCCCGCCATGCTGACGGGCGGCGGCGGCGGACATTAGTCATTGGTTTTGCGCGGTGTGACCTTGCCCAAGCACGATCAGGCACGAGACGGCCGGCACGCTTGCCGTCCGGGGCAACAATGCTCTATCCGGCGGATTTGATCCGTTCGATCAGGCTTTTTTCGGCCAGTCCGCTCGCAGGCGGCATCTGCGGCATTTCCACAAGGCGGCGCAGGGGGGAGCCCTCCGGGGTGCGGGCCAGATTTTGCCGCACCACCTGTGCCGCGACCTCGAGAATCATCTCGCGCAGCATTTCGAGATCGGCGTCAGTTGCTGTTTCCGCGGGCAGCGCGGCACCCGCCGCCGGACGCAGCCGGATCTTGGCGAGATTTTCGGCCGTATGGCGCTCAAGATCGCGTTCCTGCGTCAGAGTGATGTTATCCTGAGAGAGAAGGGCAATCTGGCGTTTGAGCTCTTCGATCTGGCGTGCATCCTCGGCAACCTGCAGTTCAACACCCGCCTTCATCGCGTCCAGTCCTGCCAGTTCGGCCTTGAGGTCGTTTCTGGCTTCAATTTCCGTTGCAAGGCGTTTTTTCATCTCGATCAGTTCATCCCGTAACTTCTGGAGGCTGCTGTCCTCGTCCTCGACGGTCATCAGGGCCGTGCCAAGCTGGCCGCGCAATTCGGCGATTTCACGCTCCGCCGCTGCCAGATCTGCCCCGGCGCGCTCAAGCTCGGCCTTGCTGGCGGCAGCCTGCTGAGCCAGCGAGACAGCCTCAACGGTACGGCGGCCCAGATCGCCGGCCAGCCTGGCTTGTGCGGCGGCGGCGACGTCAAGCTTTTGTTCCAGCTGGCGGATCTGCACGGCGTGCGCCGCGCGGATCAGATCGCGCTCGGCGCGGATTTCCGCTTCCGAGAGCGGCACCAGAAGTTCCATTCTCTTGCGGGCCAGCCGCATGGCCCGCCGCGACAAAGCGGGCACGAGCGCAAGGGTGAACAGCAGAGCCGTCAGCAACCCAAGTGCAAAAAACATGATCTGGTCTATCGACACGCGCGCCTTCCCCGGACGTGAGGGAGTGTAACCGAACTGAGACAAATTGAATATAGCTGGCCAAGCCCCTTTCACTTGGACGTAACATTGCCTATATTCCTGATGTCGGCGCAAGCCGACTATGGTGATAAACGTTCATTGGAATAAGCCTTTCGGACCCGGGGGCGGTACCCGGCGCCTCCACCACAAAAGCTGGATCAGCTTTTCTGATGGGGGCGAAACAGGATCGACGAGGGTGTAAAGAATGGACTTTTGCCCGGTATGGTACCGTCGTTATCGGGCCATTTTGTAGTTGCAAATGACAACTATGCTCCGGTGGCTGTCGCTGCGTAATGCAGTGCCGAAACCGAAATCAAAGTCCTAGGGGTTTGCACTTCTAGGCGGGGTCCGGAGGCACCTGGCAACAGAAGCCTCCACTTGATTCTTTTGGCTTGGGGCGGGCGGAATGGCGAGTGATTTAATCCGGTATGATCTTCTCGTGCAGGATGCGCTGCGGCAGGTGGTGCGCAAGGTTCTCTCGGATACGGCCAAGGATGGCCTGCGCGGCGACCACCATTTCTTCATCACGTTCCGCACCAAGGCGCCTGGCCTGCGTCTTTCAGAGCGCATGCGCACCCGCTACCCCGACGAGATGACCATCATTCTGCAGCATCAGTTCTGGGATCTGGTGGTGAACGATCACAGTTTCGAGGTGGGGCTCTCCTTTGGCGGCGTGCCGGAGCGCCTGCTCGTGCCCTATGACGCCATTACCGGCTTTTCCGATCCCGCGGCGGAGTTCGGCCTCAAATTCGAACCGCGCATCGAGGAAGACGACGAAAAAGCCGCGAGCGTCACCAAATTGCCGTCCGGCTCCGGGCCCAAGCTGGTTCCGCCGGAGGAAGCTGAGGCCGCAGGCAAGGTTCAGCCCGAGCGACCTGCAACACCCAAAGCAAAGCCGGCCGCAAAAACCAAGCGCGAGGAGCCGAAGGCGGCTCCTGCCGTGAAGCCAGAAGCCGCTGCGGGCGATGCGGGCGATATGCCTGAAAAAGACCCGAAGGGCGACGCCAAAATCGTATCCATCGACGCATTTCGCAAGAAATGACAAGCGCTTTCGCCGGATGAGGGCCCATGGGTGATGTGATCAATCTGCGGCAGCGGCGAAAATGGAAAGCCCGGGAGCAGGCCGAAATGCAGGCCGCCCAGAACCGCGTCGATTTCGGCATGTCGCAGCAGGAGCGGCAGGCCTTGCGCACAAAAATCGAAGCTGATCTGCGCAAGCTGGAGGCGCATCAACGCGATGTCGCGCCGAAAAAGCCCGAAGGTGAGGCATGACCAGCGCGAACATGCCTTCGATTTTGCCTTCTGGCCGGGTGATCAAACGCTCGCTCGTGATTGCGGGACATTCAACCTCCATCTCGCTTGAAGAGGATTTCTGGCAGGCGCTGCGGCATTTTGCCGATTCGCGAAACATGTCCGTCGCCGGGCTCGTCGCGGAAATCGACGGCAAAAGGCGCAATGCCAATCTGTCGTCGGCAATCCGCGTCTTTTGTCTGCGCGAGGCCATGAAGCGCTGAAAAGGCGTGTGTGCCGCAGGCATCCTTCGACAGGCTCAGGATGAAGGCGGGATGACAGGCCCGGGATGGCAGCGGGTGATCTTCCCTGATTTCGACTAATTGGCTGGCGGTGTTGCGGCATCCGGCGCGGGCGCGATATTTTGCGGAGAAATGCTCAGCGGCGGCGCAAGAGCGGGTGCCGCCGGATATTGCGGCAAGTTTGCGCCGGGAGCGGGGCCGATCACCTTGGGTGGGCCCAGCAGGAGCTCTTCGGCCTGTTTGCGTGCGGCTTCGTCTTCGGCTTTCTGCCGTGCGTCCGCCGCCCGCGAGGCTTTCAGCCGCCGCACGAAAAAGGCTCTTTCGCGGATATCGGCGTCCATGGCCTCAATTTTTGCCTGACTGCGCGCAATGGCGCGCGCCGCCAGCGCATTGGCCAGCGCCGAGGCGTCGAGAGTGCGCTGCGGGTGGCTGAAGTCGCCATGCCAGCTGAATTCGATGGCGGGGGGTGTTTCCTTCCAGCCTTTTGGCGGCTCCGGCAAGGCGAGGCTGGTGGCAAAATCAAACGTGCCCTGTTCGAGGTCAAAGGCGGCTGTCCAAGGCAGGGCCGCGCCTGTGCCGTCCAACTGGCCGGGACCGGCGCGCAACTGGCCGCTGGCGATGCTGACAGGAACGGGCTCGGCGCCGATGCCTGCGCGGCCGCGCTCGAATTCCGCCTCCAGCGCAGCATTGAGGCTGGCGACGTCGGTGTGCAGCTGATCCTGCTCGGCGGCGCCGATCACCCGCGCCAGCGCGGGCACATTGATCATGCCGATATCGCCGTCCTGAAGCCGCAATGTACCTGTGCCGGCCAGACTGCCGATAAGAGCGTCCCAGCTCTGGCCGGTTCCGGCCAGATTGAGGCTTCCGCTCGCCTTGGCCCGCAGCAGGCCGTTATTCAGGTCGATTTTGTCGAATTGCGTTTCGGCAGTGAGGGAGCCGGTCGCAGCCGAGCGGCGCAGTAGCAGCTTGCCGGACAGAGCGCCGCCCATGATGTGCAGGCTTACAGGCGCAAGCGCCACCTGCCCCGGAGAGACGGCGAAGCCCAGTTTCGCCTCGGAGGCGCTGAACGCGCCGATACCCAGCTTGCCTATGGCCAGATCAAGCTGCGTGGCGGGAAGATCGCCCATGGCGGTCTCAAAGGCGCTGTCCGGCCAGATCCTGCCCGGCTTGACGGGGGAGGATGGCCCGAACAACGGTGCGAGCAAAGTTGCGGCGTTGATGGTGTCGAGCTTCAGAGCGCCGGTGAGTCTTGGGTCTGCGCTCCAGTCCAGCGTCAAGCCGCCATCGATATGGGTGCCTGCGCACAGGCCGCTCAGTTCCGCCGCTTCCAGCCGCGTGGCTGAGAGGCGGGCTTTGCCGGCCAGTTCCACCGGCAGGCTGGTCTGGATATCGGGCAGAAGAATGGCCATGGCCTGCAGCATCGGGGCGGCATCCGGGCTTTTAAGCGACCATTGACCGGCGAATGTCTGGTGGTCGTTCAGCTTTCCGGTGGCGGCGAGGGTGCTACCCGCGAGATTTGCGCCCAGTTCGATATCCGGAGCGGCGGCATCGAGATGATCGGCGGTCAGGCTGACCTGCGCGCCGCCGTCAAGGTTGACAGGCAGACTCGGCAGGCCGATCTGGGCGAAGAATTCCGCCAGCCGGGGGGATGTCAGGCGCAGTTCGGCGCGCTGGCTGGCCGGCATGGCGAGGTGTATTCCGGTTGCGGCCAGAGACCCGTCAAGCGCGAGCTGATGCCAGATCCAGCCATCGGCGCCCGCCGGATGGGTAAATTCGCCGGTCATATCCAGCCGCAGCGGCGCCAGCACCGGCGCGCGCGCGGCCAGCATTGTCGTGAGTTTCGAGGGGAAGAGCTTTCTGAGCAGGGCTGCGAGATCGCGCGTCTGATCGGCATTGACATGCGCGGAGAATTTCACGCCCTCCGGCGCGATGGTGCCGCTGCCCGTGAGATTTGCGCCGCCGATATTGTCGAGGTTGAGCGTGCGGATGTTCAGCCCGCTGCCGCTGCGCGTCATATCGACCCGGATATGTCCGGCTTCGACAGCGCCCCCGCCAAACTGCGCGAGCCTGATGGCGCGCGCATCCAGCCTGAGGTTGAAATCGCCGGTATCCTGCGGGCCGGCGAGCGCGCCAAAATCGGGAACCGAGTCGAGATCGAGCGCATCGGATGTCAGGTCGGCGGAGAAGGCGCTCGATTGTCCCGTACTGGCGGGCCGGAAGGACACGGCGCCCTGCACCTGAGAACGGTCGAGCGTCAGCGTCAGGCCGGAGCTGGAAATCTCCTTGCCCAAGTGAAATGGCCCCTTGGCGGCGAAGGCATGCAGCCAGCCGTTCGCAGGCTTCGTTTCGCCCGCGAGCCAGCTCCGGAAACGCGGCATATTGCCGATCCTGAGATCGATATTGCCGTTGAACTCGGATGAAGCATCGAGCACACCGCTCAGCGCAAGGCTTGAGGCGGCGGGACCCGCGCCCGAAATCTCGACCTTGCTGGCCTCCGGGCCTGACGAAAGCCTTGCCTCAATATTGGACAGGCTGTCCTGCCCGAGGATGACGCTGTCCAGCGTCACGCCGATCGTGCCGGGAATCTGCCGGGCCTGCTCAAGCAGGCTCCGCAAGACCGCATCGCTGCCACCGGCCAGACTTAACGGGCTTTGTGGCTGGCTGGCCATCATCGCATCCAGATCAAGCGTGCCGCCGGCAAGACTGGCTTCCAGCTGTGGTCTGGGCTGTGTCGTTATTTTGGCGCTGGCCGTCAGCTTGACCGAATGCGTTTCGCTGCCCAGCCGCAGTTCGAGACGCTCGCCCTGCGCCTGAGTCATGGTGAGGTGAACCGGGCCGGAAAGGGCATAGGGCAGGTTCAGCCCGGCAAGAGCCAGCGTGCCGCTGCGGTTGATCAGGCCATCGAATTCGAGGGTTTTAAGTGCGAGGCTGCCATCGAAGGTCATGCCGCTGGACTCTCCCTTGGGCACAAGATCAAGCCGCAGATGAAGCTGGTCATGCTCGATGCTGGCCGTGTTGAGATGAAAGGCCGTGCGGCTGCTTCCCGTCAGGAATGTACCATCGGCGGTGAACGGCCCCTGCAGCGATACCGCGCTGGCGGTCGCCGAAACGCCGTGCAGGCGCAGGAAGGTGTGGTCGGCATCGACAAGGCTGAACGAGCCGTTGCTGATGGCGATGTGGTCAAAATGAACATCCTGCGGGTTGAAACCTGCCGCGTGGCTGGCAAAGGCGGCTGCCGGATTTACGGGAAGGACAAAATCAGGTTCGTCCAGTCTGGCGTCGGTGAAGGTGAAATCGCCGCGCAGCAGCGCCACGGGCGCCAGTTCCAGCCGGATTGAGCGGGCATGGAAGCTGATGTCCCTGTCGGAGACGGCGTGCGTGGACACGTTGTTCGCGACGAGATAGGGGGTCGGCAGCAATCTGACGTCGATCGCCCCGGCTATATGCACCGGCATGCCGAGGCTTTTCGACAATTGCGCCTCGATGGGCTGGCGCGCGTGCGACCAATCATAAAAATATGGCCCGATCAGCGCGGCTGTCAGCGCCAGCACGAGGGCGGCGGCGATGATGGTCAGGCTCTCACGCAAAAGACATCGTCCTGCTTGATCGAGGCTGAAAACTGAAGACGATCATGCGCTGTCTGACGGAGAGTTGCAATTGCTCAGGCCCCGAGGATCTTGCCGGGATTCATGATGTTCTGTGGATCGAAACAACTCTTGATGCGCCGCATGAGCGCCAGCGCACCCTCGCCATGCTCGGCGGCGAGAAATTTCATCTTGCCCTGTCCGACGCCATGTTCGCCGGTGCAGGTGCCATCCATGGCCTGAGCCCGGGCCACCAGACGCGCGAGAAATTCGTCCACCCGCGCAACTTCCTGCGCGTTGTCCATGTCCACCAGCACACCAAGATGAAAATTGCCGTCGCCGACATGGCCGACAATCGGCGCAATCAGGCCGCTTGCTGCAATGTCGGTCTGGGTCTCCTCCACGCAATCGGCAAGGCGGGAGATGGGCACGCAGACGTCGGTGGACAGAACCTTGGCGCCGGGGCGCAACAGTTGCGTGGCCCAATAGACATCATGCCGCGCCTGCCAGAGACGGCTGCGGTCTTCCGGCTTTGTGGCCCATTCAAACGGACCGCCGCCAAATTCGGCGGCAATCTCGCCAAAGCGCGCCGTATCCTCTGCGACGCTGGCCTTTGTGCCGTGAAACTCCACGCAGAGCAACGGCGTCTGCGGCAGGTCGAGTTTCGAATATCGGTTGCAGGCACTCACCTGCAGCGCATCGAGCAATTCAATGCGGGCGATGGCCAGCCCGCTCTGTATTGTGGCGATCGTGGCTTCGCAGGCGGCACGCACGCTGGGAAAGGGGCAGATGCCCGCCGCGATGGATTCGGGGATGGGATGCAGCTTCAGTGTCAGTTCGGTGATCAGGCCGAGCGTGCCTTCCGAACCGACAAAAAGCCGCGTCAGATCATAACCAGCGGAGGATTTTTTTGCCCGCGAACCGGTTTTGATGATCTCGCCGGAGGGCAGCACCACTTTGAGCGCGAGCACATTGTCCTTCATCGTGCCGTAACGCACGGCATTGGTGCCCGACGCACGCGTGGCGGCCATGCCGCCGAGGCTTGCATCCGCGCCGGGGTCGATAGGAAAGAACAGCCCGACATCGCGCAGATATTCATTGAGCTTCTTGCGGGTGACGCCGGGTTGGATGGTGCAGGTGAGATCTTCGGCATGAACGGCCAGAATTTCGCTCATGCGCGACATGTCGATGGATATGCCGCCGCGCGGCGCGTTGACATGGCCTTCCAGCGAGGTGCCGGTGCCGAACGGGATAACCGGCACCGCATGTCTGGCGCAGATGGCGATAATGGCCGCGGCTTCGGCGCTCGTCTCCGGAAAAGCCACTGCATCGGGCGGCTGCGGCGCTGTCCAGCTCAACGTATGGGCGTGCTGGTCACGCACGGCTGGCGCGGTCGAGAGACGCGCTCCGAGAAGGGCGGAAAGCTCATCCGTCGCGGCCCGGATATCGGGAGCGGGCGCGCCAGGATCGGATAATGCGGGCATGTTGGACTCTGAACTGGTTATTATTGGCGCGAATGTAGGCGCTGAGGGGGCGGGATGCAATGTTTCTCGTGCCGTATGCGTGGCCTCAGGCGGGCGTTGCAGCCTGTCATTTCCGGCGGCTATGCGCGGCGGCCGCCATTTCTCGACATTTGGCATGTGAAGCCCCACATTAGGGTCTGATGATTCGTTAAATGGATTTTATTGTGGCCGGACCTTTGTCGAATTCCGATCTTTCCTACACGCCCGCCGCGGGCGGTATCGCCGCACGGGCCAAGGCCATGGCCACGGGAAGCGCGCGTTATCTCGAGGGCCTGAACGCGGAGCAGCGCGAGGCGGTCGAAACGATCGACGGGCCCTTGCTTATTCTCGCGGGGGCAGGCACCGGCAAAACGCGGGTGCTCACCACCCGCATCGCGCATATTCTGGCTTTGGGCAAGGCGCGGGCGCATGAAATTCTGGCTGTAACCTTCACCAACAAGGCCGCGCGCGAGATGAAGGAGCGTATTGTGCATCTTGTCGGCCCTTCGGCCGAGGGCATGCCCTGGCTTGGCACATTCCATGCCATCGGCACCAAGATCCTGCGCCGCCATGCTGAACTGGTGGGCCTGCGCTCGGATTTCACGATTCTGGATACGGACGACCAGATCCGGCTGCTCAAGCAGGTGTTGCAGGCCGAGAACATCGACGACAAGCGCTGGCCGGCGCGCCAGCTCGCCTATCTCATCGACGGCTGGAAAAACCGCGGCCTGACGCCTGATAAGGTGCAGGCCGGCGAGGCCGGCGCCTTTGCCAACGGCAAGGGGGCTTATCTCTACAAGCTCTATCAGGAGCGCCTCAAGATTCTCAATGCCGCGGATTTTGGCGACCTGCTGGTGGAAGGGCTGCGTCTGCTGCGCGAGAACCCGGATGTGCTGAAGCTCTATCAGGAGCGGTTCAGGTATATGCTGGTGGACGAGTATCAGGACACCAATGTCGTGCAATATCTCTGGCTGCGCCTGCTGGCGCAGGGGCGGCAGAATATTTGCTGCGTCGGCGACGACGACCAGTCGATCTATGGCTGGCGCGGGGCGGAGGTGGACAATATCCTGCGCTTCGAATCCGAGTTCAAGGGCGCCAAGGTCATCAAGCTGGAGCGTAACTACCGCTCCACCGGACATATATTGGGCGCGGCGGCGCATCTCATTGCCCGCAACGAGGGACGACTTGGCAAGACGCTGTTCACCGACGACGAGAATGGCGAGAAGCCCACCGTCACCGGTGTCTGGGACTCGGAAGAGGAGGCCCGTGTCATCGGCGAGGAAATCGAGCAATTGCAGCGCAAGCAGCATTCGCTTGATGAAATGGCGGTGCTGGTGCGCGCCTCATTCCAGATGCGTGAATTTGAAGAGCGTTTCATCACGCTCGGCCTGCCCTACAAGGTCATCGGCGGGCCGCGCTTTTACGAGCGCGCCGAAATCCGCGATGCGCTCGCCTATCTGCGCTGTGTGGCCCAGCCTGCCGACGATCTTGCCTTCGAACGCATCGTCAACGTACCCAAGCGCGGCCTCGGCGATGCCACCTTGCAGGTGCTGCATGAATATGCCCGCGGTGCGCGCATTCCCCTGATGCAGGCGACGCGCATACTTATCGAGACCGAAGAACTGAAGCCGCGCCCGCGCGCCACGCTGCGCGACCTGATGAGCGCTTTTACCCGCTGGTCCGACATGCTGGAAAACACGCCGCACCACCAGCTGGCCGAGACCATATTGGAGGAATCGGGCTACACCGACATGTGGCAGAAGGACAAGGCGCCCGATGCCCCCTCGCGGCTGGAAAACCTGAAGGAACTTGTCCGCTCGATGGAGGAGTTTCCTGATATGGGGGCTTTCCTCGAACATATTTCGCTGGTGATGGACGCTGAGCAGAACGATGCCGGGCCGCGTGTCTCGATCATGACGCTCCATGCCGCCAAGGGGCTGGAATTTGAAACCGTGTTCCTGCCGGGCTGGGAAGAGGGGCTGTTTCCGCATCAGCGCTCGCTCGACGAATCTGGCCGGGCCGGGCTCGAGGAAGAACGCCGGCTGGCCTATGTCGGCCTGACGCGTGCCAAGCGCCGCGCCAAGCTCTATTTTGCCACCAACCGGCGCATTCACGGCCTGTGGCAGACCACTATTCCCTCGCGTTTTCTCGACGAACTGCCGCAGGCCCATGTTGAAGTGGTGGAAGCGCCGGGCGGACAGAATTTCGGCGGATACGGCCAATCGCGCTTCGACCGCAATCCCGGTTTTTCTTCCGGCTATGCAACGCCGGGCTGGCAGCGCGGGCAGGCGCGTGAGGCCGAGCGCAAGACCGGCATGGCGTCAGGACGCGGTTCGGATGTCGGCAGCCTGCGGCGCGGCGGACCGCCCCTGCTGGAGGGCAAGGTTGTGGCCAGTTCCGCCGCGCCTTCGGCTTCCGGCTTCAGTGTGCGTGACAGGGTGTTTCACCTGAAATTCGGCCCCGGTTCGGTGGCCGCCATCGATGGCAACAAGCTCACGGTGGATTTTGACAAGGCCGGGCGCAAGATGGTGCTCGACAGCTTTGTCAAACGGGGGTGAGGCTGTTTTGTGCAGAGCCTCTCAGGTTTCATGAACCTGCTCTGATTTTTGCCTGCCTCTCTTCATCCTTCGGCAGGCTCATCCTTCGACAGGCTCAGGATGAGGGGCGTGTGCGGGCAAATGAGACCGCGCAATGCTGCCGGCGCGACGATCAGAACAGGCCCCAGATCGTGCCGGTTTTCAGGCCGAATTCGTCGAGAATGTCGGCGGGTACCTGACTCACCATTTCTATACGCTCCTGCGCGCTGCTGATCTTGCGCTGCAGCGCCCGTTCGGCAGCATCTCGCTCCGCGATGGCGATAATATAGTTGCGCTTGGTATTTTCGCCCGCGAGACTGGGCGACGATATGATCGCGTTCCATCCGCCTGACATTGTAGGGCCTCATTTAATATATTGAGGCTGAATGATAGTCCTCTTGCCCGTAAAATTCAATGAAACGACACGAAAGTCAGGCTAATTTCACCTATATGACGCCATATTTCATATGTTTAAATTAAAAATCACTTTATTGAATCCGATCCTGATAAATATATTTCAGGTCATTCGGATCAAAATATTGAAAAGCCCGCCGGTTGGCGGGCTTTGTCTTGAATATTATTTGGATTATCGGGCTTTTTATAGCCCAAGCACGCTCTCCGCGCTGGTGTAGCCAAGGCCGTGCGCTTCCGCGACGGCGGCATAGGTGACCTTGCCTTCATGCACATTGAGGCCGTTGCGCAGATGTTTGTCATCGCTGAGGGCCTTTTTCCAGCCCTTGTCGGCAAGGGCGAGCGCGAAGGGCAGGGTGGCATTGTTGAGCGCGAAGGTCGAGGTGCGCGCCACGGCGCCCGGCATATTGGCCACGCAATAATGCACAACGCCATCAACCACATAGGTTGGTTCGGCATGGGTTGTGGCATAGGAAGTTTCGGTGCAGCCGCCCTGATCGATGGCAACATCCACGATAACCGAGCCGGGCTTCATGGTTTTCAGCATGACCCGCGTCACCAGCTTGGGCGCTGCTGCGCCCGGAATAAGCACAGTGCCGATCAGCAGGTCCGCGCGTCTGACGAGTTCCTCAATGGCCGAGCGGGTTGAGAAAATGGTGCGCACGCCAGTGCCGAACTGGGCCGAGAGACGGCGCAGCACGTCGGCGGAACGGTCAACCACGGTCACATTCGCACCCATGCCGAGCGCGATGGTTGCGGCATGCGTGCCGGAGACGCCGCCGCCAAGGATGACAACTTCCGCCGCGGGAACACCCGGCACGCCGCCGAGCAGAATGCCGCGTCCGCCAGCGGCCTTTTCCAGCGCATGCGCGCCCACCTGCGGGGCAAGGCGCCCGGCTACTTCCGACATCGGGGTCAGCAGCGGCAGGCCGCCCGTCGGCGAGGTCACGGTTTCATAGGCGATACATGTCGCGCCCGAGGCGATGAGGTCATGGGTCTGTTCCGCATCGGGGGCAAGGTGCAGATAGGTGAACAGCACCTGTCCCTTTTTGAGCCGCTTGCGCTCGACAGCCAGCGGTTCCTTCACCTTGACCACCATCTCCTGCGCATAGACGGTTTCTGCATCGGCGACGATTTTCGCGCCGGCCGCGACATATTCGGCATCCGAGAGGCCGGAGCCTTCGCCCGCGCCAGTTTCAACAACGACCTCATGGCCATGATGCACCAGTTCGGACACCGAGGACGGCGTCAGGCCGACGCGAAATTCGTTGTTCTTGATTTCCTTTGGTACGCCGATTTTCATGATTTTCCCCCATCGTGTTGATGAGCAAGAATGTTGCAGTTCTGATGAAATATCTCGCCAAAAACATGGAGGTTTCATCACATTTTTGGCATTTTATTTTAATAATTTTTGAATTATAAAAATATTATGCAAAAATTTGAACCAGACACAATCGATCGTGCGATTTTGCGGGAACTGATGCGCGACGGACGCCTCACCAATGCGGAACTCGCCGAGCGCGTTCACCTCTCCGCTTCGGCCTGTCTGCGCCGCGTCAAGCTGATGGAGGAGGCCGGACTGATCTCAGGTTACGTCATGCTGCTTGATCCGATGCTGGCGGGCCTGCGCGGCGTTGCCTTCGTGCTGGTGACGCTGGATCAGCAGGGCCGGGCTGCGCTGGATGCTTTTGAAAGCGCGGCTGCCCGCTTTCCCGAAATTCTGGAGGTTTACCTGCTGGCCGGCTCCGCCGATTATATGGTGCGGGTGATTTACCGGGATTCGGCGGATTTCGAGCGCATTCACACCGAAATTCTCACGCAATTGCCCGGCGTTTCGCGCTTGCAGAGCACGCTTGCTCTGCGCACCGTGAAAAAGACCACGGCCTTGCCGATCTGAACCGGCGCGGAAATGCTTCACAGCGCCGCGTTAACGTATTAGACAGGGCGGGAGAGTTTATTTGGAGACCTGCACTGTGAGCGAGCGCACGCCATCAGCCGAAAAATCGCTGAATTCTTTGTCTTTCGAGGATGCCTTGCGCGAATTGGAGACGATTGTCGAAAGGCTGGAAAAGGGGCAGGTGTCCCTTGATGAATCCATCGCCATTTACGAGCGCGGCGAACAGCTCAAGAAACATTGCGAAGCCTTGCTCAAGAATGCCGAAATGCGGATCGAGAAGATTACGCTTGGCGCAGATGGCAAGCCCAAGGGCGTCGCTCCGCTTGATCCCGATGCATCGGCTTTCTGAAGCCAGGCTGGTTTGCGCCCGATGCGTACCGGGCCCGCCCCTGATTTGAAGAGACGACGACCAGATGCCGCCTTTTGGGTGCGCCATTGCAGATTAAGACAGATCCCGTGAGCCAGACACCTCTTCTCGATACTTTGCCCACACCTGACCTTATGCGCCGTCTGCCGGAAAGCGCGCTGCGCCAGGTCGCCGATGAATTGCGCGCGGAGATGATCAGCGCGGTTTCCGTAACCGGCGGTCATCTTGGCGCGGGTCTGGGTGTGGTCGAACTGACCGTTGCGCTGCATTATGTGTTCGATACGCCGCGCGACCGGTTGATCTGGGATGTCGGCCATCAGGCCTATCCGCACAAGATTCTCACGGGACGGCGCGACCGCATCCGCACCTTGCGGCAGGCGGGCGGGCTGTCGGGCTTCACGCGGCGTGCGGAAAGCGAATATGATCCCTTCGGCGCGGCGCATTCCTCCACCTCCATTTCGGCAGGGCTGGGGATGGCGGTGGCGCGCGATCTCTCCAAAGGCCGCAATAATGTCGTGGCCGTGATCGGCGACGGCGCCATGTCCGCGGGCATGGCCTATGAGGCCATGAACAATGCCGGCGCGATGAATTCGCGGCTCATTGTCATTCTCAACGACAACGACATGTCGATTGCGCCGCCCACGGGGGCCATGTCCGCTTATCTGGCCCGTCTGGCCTCCGGCCGCATGTATGGTTCGCTGCGGGCATTCGGCAAGCAACTTGCGAAGAAGCTGCCCAAATTCCTTTATGACAAGGCCCGTCAGGCCGAGGAATTCACCCGTGGTTTTCTGACCGGCGGGACATTATTCGAAGAGCTCGGTTTTTATTATGTCGGGCCTATCGACGGGCATAATCTCGATCATCTGCTGCCGGTGCTGAAAAATGTGCGCGATGCGCCGACCGGGCCAATTCTGGTGCATGTGGTCACGCAGAAAGGCAAGGGCTATGCCCCGGCCGAAGCTTCAGCCGACAAGTATCATGGCGTTGCGGCATTTGACGTGATCACCGGCGCGCAGGCCAAGCCGAAGGCCAATGCGCCCGCCTACACGCGCGTCTTTGCCGAAAGTCTGGTCAAGGCGGCCGATAAGGACGACAAGATCGTGGCCGTGACGGCCGCCATGCCGGGCGGCACCGGGCTTGACCTGTTCGGCAGGGCCTTTCCCGATCGCACTTTCGATGTCGGCATCGCCGAGCAGCATGCGGTGACCTTCGCCGCCGGTCTGGCGAGCGAAGGCTTCAAGCCGTTCTGCGCGATTTATTCCACTTTCCTGCAGCGCGCCTATGATCAGGTGATGCATGATGTGGCCTTGCAGAACCTGCCCGTGCGCTTTGCCATAGACCGGGCGGGACAAGTGGGCGCAGACGGGGCGACGCATGCCGGCTCCTTCGATATCGCCTATCTTGCCTGTCTGCCGAACATGGTGATGATGGCCCCAAGCGACGAGGCCGAACTCGTGCACATGGTGGCGACCGCCGCCGCCTATGATGATGGGCCGATTGCCTTCCGCTATCCGCGCGGCGAGGGTATAGGCACTGAAATGCCGGCGCAGGGCGAGGTTCTCGAAATCGGCAAGGGACGTATCGTGCGGCAGGGTAGCCGCGTCGCCATTCTTTCGCTCGGCACGCGTCTGGCAGACAGCCTCAGAGCCGCCGAGGAACTGGACGCGCGGGGTCTTCCCACGACAGTCGCCGATGCACGATTTGCCAAGCCGCTCGACCGGGAACTGGTGCTGCGGCTCGCCCGCACGCATGACGTGTTCGTGACCATCGAAGAGGGGTCTGTCGGTGGATTTGGCAGTCATGTGCAGCAGCTTCTGAGCGACGAGGGCCTGTTCGACAAGGGGCTCAGGTTCCGTTCTATGGTCTTTCCGGATGTCTATATCGATCACGACAAGCCGGAACGGCAACTGGCAAAAGCCGGTCTCGATGCCAGGGGCATCGTCACCAAGGTGCTCGGTGCCCTCGGCACGGCTGAGGAGGCCAAGGGCCTGACGGCATGAGCGGCCAGCGCGCCGATCTTGCGCTTGTGGCGCGCGGATTGTTTGAAAGCCGGGCCAAGGCCAGAGAGGCGATCGAGGCCGGGCTTGTGACGGTGAACGGCGCGGCGCTAACCAAGCCCTCGGCCCTGATCGGCGAGGGGGCAAAGGTGGAGGCCAGCGCGCCTTATCGATGGGTATCGCGCGGCGGGGTGAAGCTGGCCGGTGCGCTGGAGCATTTCGGCATAGATCCGCAGGGCAGATATTGTCTGGACGTGGGGGCATCAACGGGCGGCTTTTTGCATGTGCTGCTGGACCGTGACGCGGCGCATGTTCTGGCCGTCGAGGTTGGCCATGGGCAATTGCATGTCTCGCTCAAGGACCATCCGCGCCTGACCTATATCGAGCATCAGGATGCGCGGGCGCTGACGCCCGAGCAGGTGGGCCGCCCGCCTGATCTGATTGTCTGCGATGCGAGTTTCATCTCGCTCAAGGTTCTGCTGCCGCCCGTGCTGCGGCTGGCGGCGCATCCGGCGACGCTGATCGCGCTGATCAAGCCGCAGTTCGAGGCAGGCAAGGCCGGGAATAAAAAGGGCATTGTGCGCGATCCGCGCGTGCATCAGGCCGTCTGCAACGATATGGTGCAGTTTCTGCAAGCCGAAGGCTGGCATGCCCGCGAGTTCATTCCTTCGCCGATCGCGGGCGGCGAAGGCAATATTGAATTTCTCATTTGCGCGGACAGGGCTTAAATCTTACCCATGAAAATCACAATTGAAAAACTCGGACAAAAGGGCGAGGGCATCGCGCCCGGCCCGGTCTATATACCTTATGCCCTGCCCGGAGACGTGATCGAGGCCGAGGTCAGGGGTCCGCGCGGCACGCTGGTCAAAGTGCTGCAGCCCGGCAAGAACCGGGTTGAGTCGGTCTGTGCGCATTACGGCGTCTGCGGCGGCTGCGCCGTTCAGGCCTATGCCCCCGGGGCCTATGCGGCATGGAAACAGGGGCTCGTGGCCGAAGCGCTCAAATTCCACAAGATCGAGACGGATCTGCTCCCGATGCAGGATGTGCACGGTGCTGGCCGCCGCCGCGTAACCTTCCATGCCCGCGCCGAGAACGGCAGGGCGCGGGTGGGCTTCATGCAGGCGCGCTCGCATGAGCTGGTCGAGATCGCGGCCTGTCCGCTGCTGGCGCCGGAACTGGAAAACGCGCTTGCTGCGGCGCGCGCGCTGGCGCAGGCGCTGGCCCATCGCGGCAAGCCGATGGATATTGTCATCAGCGCCACGGACGGCGGCCTTGACGTCGACCTGCGCGGGCTGGGGCCACTCGGCGCGCCCGACGTGCAGAAGCTCACCCGCCTCACGCAGCAGCTTGATCTTGCCCGGCTTTCGAACCACGGCACGGTGGTGCTGGAGCAGCGTCCGCCCGTGCTGCGCATGGGCGTTGCGCAGGTGATTCCGCCCGCAGGAGCTTTTTTGCAGGCGACGCTGGCTGCAGAGGAGGCGCTGGCCCGCGCCGTGCTGGAGGCGGTGAACGGCGCGAGGCAGGTCGCCGATCTTTTTTGCGGTATCGGCACGTTTGCGCTGCGTCTGGCGCAGCAGGGCCGTGTACTCGCCGCCGAAACCGATGCCGAGGCCCTGCAGGCGCTGGCGCTGGCGGCGCGCAATCCCGCCCTGCAGCCGATAGAGACCATCCGCCGCGATTTGTTCACCCGGCCGCTGCAGGCCGAGGACCTCAAAAATTGCGAGGCCGTGGTGTTCGATCCTCCCCGCGCCGGGGCGCAGGCGCAGGCCCGCGAGATTGCCCGTTCGGTGGTGCCGCTGGTTGTGGGCATTTCCTGCAATGTGCAGAGCTTTGCCGAGGATGCCCGCATTCTTGTCGATGGCGGCTTTGAGCTGAGCCATGTTGCGCCGTTTGATCAGTTTCGCTATTCGCCGCATGTTGAGCTTGTCGGCGTGTTTCGCCGCGCGCCGCAAAAGAAGAAACGCCGATTGCTGGGGTAGCAGTTCTGTCTGGCGGGAACGATGTGAGTGCACCTTCCCCTTTTCTGGAGGGCGAGAGGAGCAATACAACTGAGATACAACAGGCACCGGGGATGCAGGATTTTCTTATCCAATTGCAGGAAATCGTCGGCAGCGTCCATGTGCTGCGCGGCGCGGATATGGCGGGATATCTCGTTGAGCCGCGCCGCAAGTTTGAAGGCAGGGCGCTGGCCGTCGCGCGGCCCGGCACCGTGGAGGAAGTTTCGGCGCTGCTCAGGCTGTGCAGCGCGGCGCGCGTGCCGGTCGTGCCGCAGGGCGGTAATACCGGGCTTGTCGGCGGACAGGTGACGGGCGATGGCGGCGCGCTGATTGTGAGCCTTCAGAGGCTCAACCGGCTGCGCGAACTCGATCATACATCCAATATCATGATTGCTGAAGCGGGCATGACGCTTGCAGCGGCGCAGGCTGCGGCGCAGGCGGCAGGCAGGCTTTTCCCTCTCTCTCTGGCCTCGGAAGGCTCATGCACCATCGGCGGCAATCTTGCCACCAATGCGGGCGGCACCGGCGTCATAGCCTATGGCATGATGCGCGATCTCGTGCAGGGGCTGGAGGTGGTGCTGGCAGACGGACGGGTGCTGAACGGCTTGTCCAAACTCCGGAAGGACAACACCGGCTACGATCTCAAGCATCTGTTCATCGGGGCGGAAGGCACACTTGGCATCATCACGGCAGCCGCCCTGAAACTGTTTCCCCGCCCGCAGAGCGTAGCTGTGGCTCTCATCGGCCTTGCCAGCCCCCACAAGGCGCTGGCCTTGCTTGATCTTGCCCGCGCCCGTGCGGGCGGGCAGATCACGGCATTCGAGCTTATTCCGCGCATCGGACTGGATTTTGTCGCCAGACATGCCGGGCAGCGCGATCCTCTGGGCGCGCGCCATGACTGGTATGTGCTGCTTGAGCTTTCCTCCCAAGAGGAGTCCGGCCTTGATGAGACGCTGGAAAGCCTGCTTGCGGTGGCCCATTCGGATGATCTGATCGAAGATGCGGCCCTTGCCCGGTCGGTGCAGCAGGCGTCCGATTTCTGGCGGCTGCGTGAACTGATGTCGGAGGTTCAGGGCCGCGAGGGCGGGTCGATCAAGAACGATGTCTCGGTGCCAGTGGCGCGGGTTGCCGATTTTATCGATGAAGTGTCGCGGCGCGTTGTTGCCGCCATGCCCGGTGCGCGGATGGTGCCCTTCGGCCATGTCGGCGACGGCAATATCCATTGCAATATCTCCCAGCCCACGGACATGGACAAGGCGGCTTTTCTCGCGCGCTGGGATGAGATGACCGGCATCGTCAACGGCGTTGTGCTGGACATGCACGGGTCCATCTCGGCAGAGCATGGCATCGGCCAGCTGAAGCGCGATCTTCTGCGGCAGGTGAAGGACCCGGTGGCGCTCGAGGTGATGCGGGCGGTCAAGGCGGCGCTTGATCCGCTCGGCATCATGAATCCGGGCAAGGTGCTGTAGCGGCCGCGTCCGCGCGTCGCCACCGATCTATTCCGCCAGCCCGTCAGGCGATATGGCGTCAGCGCCGTGCAGTATACTGGCAGCAAGGGCGGGCGCAGCGGTTGCGATCTGTTCGGCGAAAAATCGGCAAAGGGCGATGCGGGCCGGCCGCCGGGCAGGGTCGTCCTCGCCCAGAGCCATCCGCGCCAGCGCCGTGCCGCCCAGCGCAAGGCCAAACAGCCGAAGATAGGCCGAAGCGCCGCTCAGCGCCGTATGCGGGTCGCACTGATGCAGGAATTGCGTGGCTGCGGCGAGGGATTCAACGGCCTCGTCCAGACGCAGCCTGGCATGGCCGAACGCGTCTTCGTCCGTAACCGCTTCGACGTCGGCCCGCATCCGGTCAATTTCCTGTGCGATGCAGGCGCCGCCGTTCAGAGGCAGCTTGCGCTGCACAAGATCGATGGCCTGTATGCCGTTGGTGCCCTCATATATGGCCAGAATGCGCGCGTCGCGCAGATATTGCGCTGCGCCGGTCTCCTCGATGAAGCCCATGCCGCCATGCACCTGCACGCCGAGCGAGGCCACTTCATTGGCAATATCGGTCGAAAAGGCCTTGGCGACGGGTGTGAGCAGGCTGGCGCGGTCGCGGGCGGCAGCATCTCCAGCAAAATGCGCCCGGTCTAGGCTGGCGGCGGTCAGCGTGCATATGGCGCGCGCCGCCTGTGTCAGGCTTTTCATGGTCAGCAGCATCCGTTGCACGTCCGGATGATGGATGATGGCGGCGCTTGTCTCTGTCCGGCCCGGGGCCTTGCCCTGCCTGCGTTCTCCAGCAAAGGCAAGTGCCTTTTGCGTCGCCCGCTCGGCCACGGCCACGCCCTGAACACCCACGCCAAGGCGGGCGGAGTTCATCATGGTGAACATGCAGGCCAGACCGCGGTTTTCCTCGCCGATCAGATAACCCACAGCGCCCGCGCCGTCCCCGAACACCATGGTGCAGGTGGGCGAGGCGTGAATGCCAAGCTTGTGCTCGATGGAATGGCAGATCACGTCGTTGCGCGCGCCCGGCACGCCATCTTCGTTCACGATGAATTTTGGCACGAGAAAGAGCGAGATGCCGCGCGTGCCCTCGGGCGCGCCGGGCAGGCGGGCGAGAACCAGATGCACGATATTGTCGGTCAGGTCATGGTCGCCGTAAGTGATGTATATCTTCTGGCCGCGGATGCGATAGGTGCCGTCCGGCTGTTTTTCGGCGCGTGTGCGCAGGGTCGAGAGATCGGAGCCCGATTGCGGCTCGGTGAGGTTCATCGTGCCGGTCCATTCCCCCGAGACGAGTTTTGCCAGATAGAGCCGCTTAAGCGTGTCGGACCCATAGGCCTCAAGCGCGTGAACCGCGCCGATGGTCAGCAGCGGGCACAGGCTGAAGGCCGTATTGGCTGAATTCCACATTTCAGCGCAGGCCATATTGACCATTTCGGGCAGGCCCATGCCGCCATAGGCGACGGGGCCGGAAACCGCATTCCAGCCGCCTTCGACAAAACGTGCATAGGCATCGCGCCAGCCGGGCGCTGCGATAACGCCCTGCGGCGTCAGACTTGCGCCATGCCTGTCGCCCGCGCGGTTGAGCGGCTCCAGCTGGCTGATGGCGAATTTGCCGGCTTCCTCAAGAATGGAGCGGACAAAATCAAGATCGATATCGCCGTATAGTCCGGCCTCCATGTCGGCTTTTGCGCCAGCGACATGAATCATGGTGCTCAAAATATCATTGACGGGCGCGCGATATGTCATCATGTCCTCTTGCAGCGGCGGCTGAAAGCCGATGCGTTTATTTGCGCCGGAAAGTGGTGTCCCGTCTATGCCCGAAAAGTCGGATGCCGCTGATGGTGCACATGATGCAGGTGGAATGATGACGGAGCGGACCAGATTATTGCCGGTGAATGCGCAAAGCCTCTCGGAGGCGGCGGCGATCCTGCGCGCGGGCGGGCTTGTGGCCTTTCCCACGGAGACCGTTTACGGCCTCGGCGCGGATGCGACATCCGGCGAAGCGGTGGCGCGCATTTACGAGGCCAAGGGCCGGCCTTCGTTCAATCCGCTGATTGCCCATGTCGCCGATCTCGCTGCGGCGCAGCGCGAAGGCGTATTTTCCGGTGCGGCGCTGGCGCTGGCGCGCGCCTTCTGGCCCGGGCCGATGACGCTGGTCGTACCTGCGGCGCCAAGCTGTTCGGTGAGCGATCTTGCACGCGCCGGGCTCGCCAGCGTCGCCCTGCGCCTGCCGGCGCATCCGGTGGCGCTTGAGCTTATCCGCGCCGCCGGACGCCCCATAGCCGCGCCATCGGCCAATCGTTCCGGCCATGTCAGCCCGACGCTGGCCGCGCATGTGATGGCGGACCTCAATGGCCGTATCGACATGGTGCTCGATGGCGGCGCAAGCGGCATCGGGGTTGAATCCACCATTCTGTCCTGTTTGGGCGGCAAGGTACATATCCTGCGCCCCGGCGCGGTGACGCGCGCGGATGTCGCTGCCGTACTGGGCGCGGCGCCAACCGAGGCCGAGGCTGACCCTGAGCGTCCGATCGCGCCGGGGCAACTGCTCTCGCATTATGCGCCAACCACGCCGCTGCGCCTTGACGCGAAAGATAAAAGAGCGGGCGAACTGTTTCTTGATTTTGGCGCGAGCCAGCCAGATGCGACGCGCGATCTTTCTGCGAAGGGCGACCTGCGCGAGGCTGCCTCCCGGCTCTTTGCCGACCTTCGCGCCCTTGACGCCATGGGCGCGAAGGGAATCGCGGTCGCGCCCATCCCGCATGAGGGGCTCGGCGAGGCGATCAACGAGCGTCTTGCCCGTGCGGCCGCGCCGAAAGCATAATGGGCGCAGGCTTGGATTTTTTGGTGCGCCGCGTTAGATAAAACAAAATCATTGCAGACTGAGACGCTGCGCCGGTTCTTTCTCTGCAGGTCGGAGCACAGGGAAGTTGCGGTTCGCTCGGTTTTGCCGTGTTGCTCTAAAACTCCGGTATGAAAGTCGATATGTCTCTGTCTTCATCCAGAAAAGGCGCTGCCGCGCCCACGGAAATCGTGCTGATTGCAGGTTGCCTGATCGCCCTGCTCACGTTTGGGCCGCGCTCCACCATTGGCCAGTTTCAATTGCCCATTCTGAGCGACACGCATTGGAGCACCGGAGAATTTTCTCTGGCCATTGCCGTGCAAAATCTGCTCTGGGGTATTGGCCAGCCTTTTTCAGGGGCCTTGGCCGACCGTTTTGGCACGATGCGCGTTCTGATGCTGGGCGGTCTGCTCTATGCCGCAGGTCTGGTCCTGATGGCGTTTTCGGCAACGCCGCTGCTGTTCAACCTGAGTGCCGGGGCGCTGATCGGTTTCGGGCTCTCCGGCTGTTCGTTCAATCTGGTTCTGGGCGCGTTCGGCAAGCTCATTCCCGAGAACAGACGATCCATGGCCTATGGTCTGGGCACAGCCGCGGGTTCGCTCGGGCAATTCTTGTTTGCGCCGCTTACCGGCGGGCTGGTGGGCGCATTTGGCTGGCAGATCACGACAATCTTTCTGGGCCTGCTGATGCTGCTCATCGTGCCTCTGTCGTTCTTTGTCGCCAGCCCCGCGCAGCATCGCCATGCCGATGCCGCGCCGCAGCAGACGGTTCGTCAGGCGCTGGTCGAAGCCTTCAGCCACCGTTCGTATGTGCTTCTGGTCACGGGCTTTTTCACGTGCGGGTTTCAGCTTGCGTTTGTCACCGTGCATTTCCAGCGCTACGTGGTTGAGGCCGGGCTTGATGCGCACGTGGGTTACTGGGCCTTTGGTCTGGTGGGCATATTCAACATTATGGGCTCGCTCTCCTCCGGCTGGCTTGGTTCGCGCATGCCGCGCCGCTGGCTGCTCTCGTTTATCTATCTGTCGCGCTCGCTCGTCACGATTGTATTTTTGCTGATGCCGGTGACGAATGTCTCGGCTTATGCCTTCGGCATTCTGACCGGATTATTGTGGCTCTCCACCGTGCCGCCGACATCCGGGCTTATCGGCCTGATGTTCGGATCCCGCTATATCGCCATGCTTTATGGCTTTGCCTTTTTCTCGCATCAGGTGGGTGGCTTTCTCGGCGTGCTGCTGGGCGGCATACTGCGCGAGCAGACAGGCTCTTATACCATCGTATGGTGGCTTTCCATTGGCCTTGGTGTAGCCTCGGCTCTCATCAACGTGCCGATTATCGAGCGGCCGGTGCCGCGCCAGAGCGCGGCCGCCACCGCCTGAACCAATGTATAGCTGAACCAATTTATAAGGGGCCGCGCGGCCCGTTCCGGGAGATCAAGCCATGACATTCAAGGCCATTCAGATCAGCAAGACAGACGCCGGGCAGGACGTGAAGATCGTATCCCTTTCCGAGGCTGACCTGATGGAAGGTGACGTGACGGTGCGTGTGACCCATTCCACCATGAATTACAAGGACGGATTGGCGATCACGGGCCGCTCGCCCGTGGTGCGGCGCTTCCCGATGATCCCGGGGGTCGATTTTGCCGGAGTGGTGGAAAGCTCTGCCAATCCGGATTTCAAGCCCGGCGATGCAGTGGTTCTCAACGGCTGGGGCGTCGGCGAAGTGCATTTCGGCGGCTATGCGCAAAAGGCGCGGGTGAAGGGCGACTGGCTCGTGCCCCTGCCCACGGGCCTGACGGCAGCGCAGGCCATGGCCATCGGCACGGCGGGTTACACCGCCATGCTCTGCGTCATGGCCTTGGAGCGTTTTGGCCTCGCGCCGGAACAGGGGCCTGTGGTGGTGACTGGCGCCGCAGGCGGCGTCGGCTCGGTATCCGTCGCAGTGCTCGCCAAGCTCGGCTGGACGGTTCTGGCCGTGACCGGACGCCCGGAAGAAGCGGATTATCTCAAGGGCCTTGGCGCCAGCGAGATCATCGAGCGCAAGGAACTGTCGGCGCCGGGCCGTCCGCTCGGCAAGGAGCGCTGGATCGCGGGTGTCGATTCCGTTGGCTCGCATACGCTGGCCAATGTGCTGGCGCAGACGAAATATGGCGGGGCCATTGCCGCCTGCGGTCTGGCGCAGGGGCTTGACCTGCCCGCAACCGTTGCGCCGTTCATCCTGCGCAATGTCGCTCTGCTGGGCGTCGAGTCGGTGATGTGTCCCAAGCCGCGGCGGCTTGAGGCCTGGGGCCGGCTGGTGCGCGATCTCGATCCGGGCAAGCTGGCCAGCATAACCCGCACGATTGCGCTCGAAGATGTCATTCCGACGGCGCAGGCGCTCCTCGACGGCAAGGTGCGCGGGCGTCTTGTGGTGGAGATGTGATTTCAATCAAGGGTTTCAGGCGGGGGCGACGCTGCCCTCGATCATTTTTTTCTGCTTGTTGAGTTCGGTGCCGGCATAATTCATGAAGGCGCGGATACGGGCGGAATTGCGCAGATCGGGATGCGTGAGCAGCCAGAGACTGGCGTCCATCTCGCGGACAGGTTCGCTGATGCGCCGGATGCCGGGCGTGCGGTCGCCGATGAAGCAGGGCAGGTAGCCGATGCCTATATTGGCGGCTATGGCCTCGGCGAGGCCCAGCACCGTATTGACCCTGTAGACCAGCCTTTCCGGGCTGATCTTGTCATAAACGCTCCGCATGGCGGAGATATTGGCGAGCGCATCGCCATAGCCGATCCAGCGCGCGGTTTCGCGGTTGATGGGCGATTCCTGCGTGGCCATTTCCACTGAGGCATATTCGGCCCAGGCAATGGAGGTGATATTGCGCCCGATCAGGGTTTCCGGCGGGTTTTTCGTGGCGCGGATGGCAATATCCGCATCGCGCTTGGACAGATTAAGGGCCTGGTTCGAGACGACGATCTCAAGGCGGATTTCGGGATAGGCGCGGATGAAGCCCGCAAAGATCGGCGTCAGCAGATGCACCAGCATGGTGTCGTTGGTGGTGATGCGCAGATCGCCCGAAGGCTGTACGTCCCGCCCGGCGCATTTCAACTCGAAGCCGGTGATCTGGTCGGCCATCTGCGCCGCCAGAGCAACCATGCGCTCTCCGGCCGCCGTGGGCGTGTAGCCGTTGCGGGAACGCTCAAAAATGCGGGTCTTGAGCATCGATTCCAATGCGCCAAGGCGGCGGAACACAGTTGAATGGTTGAGCCCGAGGGCTTCCGCTGCGCCGCCCAGCGACTGGTGGTCGGCGATGGCTTTCACCAGCCTAAAGTCATCCCAGGACGTGGTTGGGTTCATTTCTGATCCTCTGGCCGGGCCGTAATAAGTTGAACTAACAATTTTGTTTGTTATTGCGCATGATAAATGCTATTAAATATGCATCTGTTTTGCAAATAAGCAAGACATAAAGAGGCGCCCGCCGATTTTAAGCGCCGTCATTTTGCCATGTAAATTTTGTCAATTGTCATGGCAAGCCTGGTGAAAGCGGCGGATGATACAAGCGCAATGCGTTGCGCATCTGGAGGTTAGGATGAGTTCTGCGACACTGCCGGTCATTTCGGCGGAGAGTGGGTTATCCAGATATCTGGCGGAAATTCGCCGTTTCCCCATGCTGGAGCCGCAGGAAGAATATATGCTGGCCAAAAGCTGGCGCGAGCATGGCGATCGCGATGCAGCGCAGAAGCTTGTGACCTCGCATCTGCGGCTTGTCGCCAAGATCGCCATGGGATATCGCGGTTACGGCCTGCCGATCGGCGAAGTGATTTCGGAAGGCAATGTCGGCCTCATGCAGGCTGTGAAGCGCTTCGAGCCGGAGAAAGGCTTTCGTCTGGCGACCTATGCCATGTGGTGGATCAGAGCCTCTATTCAGGAATATGTGCTGCGGTCCTGGTCGCTGGTGAAAATGGGCACCACGGCCAATCAGAAGCGGCTGTTCTTCAACCTGCGCAAGGCCAAGAGCCAGATTTCCGCGCTGGACGAGGGCGATCTCAACCCCGAGCAACTGAAGGCCATTTCCACACGTCTCGGCGTGCCCGAGCAGGAAGTGACGGAAATGAACCGCCGCCTGAGCGGCGATGCCTCGCTCAACGCGCCCTTACGGGTCGATGGAGAAGGCGAATGGCAGGACTGGCTGGTCGACGACAGCGCCAGTCAGGAAAACATGATGGTGGAGCGCGAGGAGAGCAATAACCGGCTCGATGCGCTCAAGGATGCCCTGATGGTGCTCAACGAGCGCGAACGGCATATTTTCAAGGCGCGCCGCCTTGTTGACGATCCGGTGACGCTGGAAGAATTGTCGGAGCAATTCGGCATTTCGCGCGAACGCGTGCGCCAGATTGAGGTGCGCGCCTTTGAAAAGGTGCAGGCTGCGGTAAAAAGCGGCCTTGCGCGCATTGAAGCGCCGCGCCAGCCGCCTCTGCTCACGGCATCGCATTAGCTCTGTCCCCATCGTCGACAGGCTTTGCTTCCTCCCCTCGTCCTTCGACAGGCTCAGGATGGGGGCGGAAGCTGTGGCTCAGGATGAGTGGCCGAAGCGCAGCCCGCGTAGACGATCTTGCCGGATTATTACTTGCGCGAGGGTGTGCTTGTTACCTGGGCGAGGGCCTTGTCTCCCGCAACGCCCTTCTCAAGGGTGATCTTGGCTGCGCGCCCGTCTGAAAGAATGAACCGGATGTCAAACCAGCCGCGCTCGTTCATCAGTTCGACATTGCTGGTCTGACCCGGTTCGGGTTTTGTCAGGCCGACCAGATAATCTGTTGGCGTGATCGCGACAATGCTGCCAAGAAGCGATTGCGGCGGAGGCCCGTCTTCCTGCCGCATTTCCGGTACGGCCACGGCCTTGATGCCTGGAATCTTGCTGTTCTGGCCGAGATTGAAGCGCAAATCCATGACATAGGCCGCCGGAAGGCTGGCATCATCGTTGGATTGCAGATCGAACGAGAAGGTCATGGCGGCGTCGGGTACGTTCATTTCGCCATGCATGGTCGCTACCGGCCCGCTGGCGCCGGGTTTGATGGTTGTCGTCCATATGACATTGCCGATGTAGGTCTTGACCTTGGACGGCTCTTCCGGCGCTTCCACGAGCAGCGCTGCCCGCGCCGCAACGGGAACAGACTGGCCGGCCGCGTCCTGAGCAGGCTTGGCCGGCGTGATGTTCGTAACAGGCGGAACGGCGCCATCGGAGGCGCGCAGCGCGATCTTGCCGCTGGTGTCACCATCGGAGGCGCCGCCGCTGATCTTGAGCTTGCGCGCCGGATCGTCGGAATTCTGCTTGAGCCAGATAGCGGTTCCCGCGACGCCGCCAACCACGACAACGGCCGCGCCGAGCATGATCCAAAGGCGTGTATTGAAGCGCTCGCGCGGCTGCACAATGGCCGCAACGGGGCGGATGTTATCCTTCGGGGCGATGTCGCCCGTCTCGGGCTTTTGCTCCTCGTCGGATCCGAAGGCGTTGACATCCGGCAAAGGGGCGAGGGCTTCGGGTTCTGATGCTGGCGGCGGTTCCGGCGCTGCAAGCGTCGGCGTCACGACAATCGGCTTGGGCGGCGAGAACGGCGCAGGCTCTGCCACCGGCAGCGGCTTTATCACCGGCCCGGGGATCTCGGCTGCTTTTTCTTTGCCGGGCGCTTCCGGTCTGGCTAGTTCGCTGCGGGACGTCCGGCTCTTCCGGCCAGCTGGCGCAGGCTCGCTCTTGCGCTCTGGCTCCGTTACCGGCTCCGATGGCGGCGCTGGTGTCACGGGTACTGGCGGCGGTTCGGGAGCGGCAGGTGCGGGAGGCGGTGGCGACTTGACCGGGGCAGGCGGTATTTCGCGCGGCGGGACGGGCGCGGCGGTTGGTTCGGGCGGCGGAGCAGGTTGCGGCGGGGAGATGACTTCAGGCGCGGCAACGACTTCAGGCGCCAGCGTCCTTTCGACGCGGGCAATCGCATCCTCAAGCGCCTGACTCTCGCGCTCGATATCCGCTTCCGGCACGGGCGGCTGCATCGAGCGCAATTGTTTCGTCAGCGCGCCACGCGCCCTGTTGTAAATGGCGCGGCGTGACTCGGGCGCATTTTGCGGCAGGTTGGCGACAGCGCGCGAGATCAATTGATGATAATCAGCCATCTGCGGTCAGCGCGTTCCTTGCGATGGGGTGGAATCAATCCTGGAAAGGATTGTGAACCAGAATAGTATCCTCGCGCTCGGGGCTTGTCGACAACAGGGCTATCGGCGCGCCGATCAATTCCTCGATGCGCCGGACATATTTGATGGCCTGCGCCGGCAGGTCTGCCCAGGAGCGGGCGTTTGCCGTCGTGCCTTCCCAGCCCTCGATGGTTTCGTAAATGGGCTCCACCCGGGCCTGTGCGGCCTGCGATGCCGGCAGCCGGTCGATGATCTGGCCGTCGAGCCTGTAATGGGTGCAGACCTTGATTTCCCGGAAGCCGTCGAGAATATCGAGCTTGGTCAGCGCAATACCGTCGATGCCGGAGGATTTTACGGTCTGGCGCACGAGCACGGCATCAAACCAGCCGCAGCGGCGGGCGCGCCCTGTCACGGTGCCGAATTCATGTCCGCGCTCGCCAATGAGGCGGCCGGTCTCATCGAGAAGCTCAGTCGGGAAAGGGCCGCCGCCGACGCGTGTGGTATAGGCTTTGGCAATGCCAAGCACATAACCGATGGCGCGCGGGCCGAGGCCCGACCCTGTCGCGGCATAGCCAGCCGTGGTGTTGGACGAGGTCACGAAAGGATAAGTGCCGTGGTCGACATCAAGCAATGCGCCCTGAGCGCCCTCGAACAGGATGCGTTTGCCGTCGCGGCGCAGGCTATCAAGAATATCCCAGGTCGCATCCATATAGGGCAGGATTTCCCCCGCTACGGACATGAGTTCGTTACGCACGTCGGCGGCCTTGATCTCGGGAAGTCCGAGACCGCGGCGCAGCGGATTATGATGCGCCAGCAGGCGGGCAATCTTTTCGTCCAGAGTATCGGGTTCGGCGAGATCCATGACGCGGATCGACCGGCGGCCCACCTTGTCCTCATAGGCCGGGCCGATGCCGCGCTTGGTCGTGCCGATTTTGGTGCCATCGGTGCTGGCGCCTTCGCGATGGGCATCGAGCTCGCGGTGCAGGGAGAGAATAAGCGGCGCGTTTTCCGCCAGCTTGAGCGTGTTAGGCGTCACTTCGACGCCTTGCTCGCGCAGCTTGGCGATTTCGGCGACGAGATGGTGCGGATCGACGACGACGCCATTGCCGATCACCGACAACTTGCCGGGACGCACGATGCCTGAGGGCAGAAGCGAGAGCTTGTAGACCTTGCCGTCGATGACAAGCGTGTGGCCGGCGTTATGCCCGCCCTGAAAGCGCACCACCACATCGGCTTCGATCGAGAGCCAGTCCACGATCTTGCCTTTGCCCTCATCGCCCCACTGGGCGCCAACCACAACCACATTTGCCATGCCAACAGCCTTCGCGTCTCAATAAAAAGCCCCGGCGCAAGGCCGAGGCTATTGCAGGGAACGTTTAACGGATGACGGCGCGGCTGTAAAGCCGGGGCATAATCTGCGTATTGTCGCAAAGCGCAGGCCTGATTGGCATTTATTGCGTAAACAGCTTGCTATTTTTCGTGTTATGGCAGTTTCCGCCCGGCGCGGCAGGAGAGAAATGTGCTGATCCTGATCAAATCGACGTTTGAAAAATTTTATGCCACAGGCTGGCTCGTACTGCTTGCGACGATGACAATGTGGGGCGCCAATATCGTGGCGGGGCGTCTTGCCGTCGGGCAGATTTCGCCGATGACGCTTGTGGCCGGACGCTGGCTGATCGTCAGTGCCATAATGGCCATGACGCAAAGGCAGACAATCCGCCGCGATTTGGCCGCGCTCAGCGGGCACTGGCCGCTGGTGATCATTGGCGGCTTGCTGGGATTTACGGCCTTTAATGCGCTGTTTTACGTTGCTGCGCACTACACCAACGGCGTCAACATTGCCATTTTGCAGGGTTCGTTTCCTATATTCACCATGCTGGGCGGGTTTCTGTTTCTGCATATGCGGTTTTCGCCGCTGCAGATCGCAGGGCTTGCTGTCACGCTGGCAGGGGTGGTTCTGGTGGCCAGCAAGGGCGAGCTTGCCAATCTCGCCGCCTTTCACTTCAATATCGGCGATATTTTCATGCTGATCGCCTCGGTATTCTATGCTGCCTATGCGCTTGCGCTGCGCAACCGGCCCCGGATTTCCGCCATGGGGCTTTTTGCTGTGATGTCGGCGGTGGCCTTCGCGACATCGGTGCCGCTGTTCATCTGGGACATCACCTGGGGCGATTTCATCTGGCCGACGCCGCTTGGCATCGGCGTTTTGTTTTATGTCGCGCTATTTCCCTCGCTGGTCGGGCAGATTTTCTTCATGCGCGGGGTGGAGCTTATCGGGCCGGGGCGGGCCGGGCTTTTTGGCAATCTGTTGCCGGTGATGGGCGCGCTTATGTCGATCGTCATGCTGGGCGAGAGTTTCGCCCTCTATCATGCGCTGGCGCTCGTGCTTGTTCTGGCGGGTATATTTGTGGCGGAGCGGGGAAGGTCATGAGCATATGACCTTCCGCCCCTCAGCTCCTTGCGCCGATGTGGCGCTGTTCAGACACCGCAGCAGGGGCGGCGGCGTCTGATTGGGCGCCGAATGCTCAGAACTTGAGCGATTTGGCCTGCTTGACGCCGGGGATATGCTGGATCGTCTCCAGCACATCGGCGGGGACGTCGCCATCCACCTCAACAAGGGCAATGGCCGAGCCGCCTTCCTTGTCGCGGCCAAGTGCGAATGTTGCGATATTGACGCCCGCCTGACCAAGAAGGCCGGCGAAACGCCCGATGAAGCCGGGCTTGTCCTCGTTGGTGACGTAGATCATCGAGGGCGCGAATTCGGCATCCACCTTGATGCCCTTGATCATCAGGATGCGCGGCTTGCCGTCGGCAAACACAGTGCCCGAGACAGAGCGCGTCTGGCGGTCGGTTTCAACGGTGAGCGTGATGAGCGATTCGTAATCGCCGGCGGATGCGCGGGTCACTTCATCGATGACGATGCCGCGGTCTTTGGCCACGACCGGCGCGGACACCACGTTCACATCGGACAGCAGCGGACGCAGCAGCCCCGCAATGGCCGCAGCCGTGAGCGCCTTGGTCTTGAGATCTGTGACATGGCCCTCAAAGGTGATGATGACCTTCTTGATCCCGGACTCGGTGAGCTGGCCCGCGAAAGAGCCGAGTTTCTCGGCCAGAGCAATGAACGGCTTGAGCTTGGGCGCTTCTTCCGCCGTTATGGACGGGAAGTTCACTGCATTTGAAATGGCGCCGCGCATCAGATAATCGGACATCTGCTCGGCAACCTGCAGAGCGACATTTTCCTGTGCTTCGGTGGTTGCCGCGCCCAGATGCGGGGTGCAGACGACATTGGGATGCCCGAACAGCGGATTGGCGGTTGCCGGTTCTTCGATGAAGACGTCGAAGGCGGCTCCGGCGACATGGCCGGACTCAAGCGCGGCGCGCAGCGCCACTTCGTCGACAAGGCCGCCACGGGCGCAATTGATGATGCGCACGCCCTTTTTGGTCTTGGCGATATTCTCCGCAGAGAGAATGTTTTTCGTTTGTGCCGTCATCGGCGTGTGCAGGGTGATGATGTCGGCGCGGGCAAGCAGATCGTCAAGCTCGACCTTCTCGACACCCAGATCAAGCGCACGGTCGACGCTCAGGAAGGGGTCGAAGGCGATGACACGCATTTTCAGGCCGATGGCGCGTTCGGCGACGATGGAGCCGATATTGCCGCAGCCGATGATGCCCAGCGTCTTGCCGGTCAACTCGACGCCCATGAAGCGGTTCTTCTCCCATTTACCGGCCTGAGTCGATGTATCGGCTGCCGGAATCTGGCGCGCCAGCGCAAACATCATGGCGATGGCATGTTCGGCTGTGGTGATAGAATTGCCAAATGGCGTGTTCATCACAATGACGCCCTTGGCGGTGGCGGCGGGGATGTCCACATTGTCGACGCCGATACCGGCGCGGCCAATCACCTTCAGATTGGTGGCGTTGGCCAGAATCTTGTCGGTGACCTTGGTGGCGGAGCGAATGGCAAGACCATCATAATTGCCGATGATTTCGGCAAGCTTGTCCTTGTCCTTGCCGAGATTGGGCTGGAAATCAACTTCAACGCCACGCTCCTTGAAGATGGCGATGGCGGCGGGAGAGAGGGCGTCGGATATGAGAACGCGAGGCATGGGAGGTTTCCTTGTGTGGGATCGAAGTTTGCCCTCACCCTGACCCACTCCCGGCGGGAGAGGGATAGCTCAAACTGCTCCTTCTCCCTGAAGGGAGAAGGTTGGGATGAGGGCTGTAGATTTAAGCCAATTCAGCCTTGGCCTTGGCAAAAGACCAGTCCAGCCAATGGGTCAGGGCCTTGACGTCGGCGGTCTCGACCGTCGCGCCGCACCAGATGCGAAGACCGGGAGGCGCATCGCGGTAAGCACCGATATCGTAGGCGACCTTTTCTTTCTCCAGCGCGCCGGCCAGCGCCTTGGCGAAGGCGGCCTGCGCGTCCGGCGCCAGCGACGTGATGGCGGGATCAACCACCTTCAGGCAGACGGAGGTATTGGACCGGGTGGCCGGGTCTTTTGCCAGAAAATCCACCCATGGCGTTCTGGCGACCCAATCGGCGATTGCGGCCAGATTGGCATCGGCCCGGGCGATGAGGCCGGCAAGGCCGCCGACGGAGGCGGCCCAGTCCAGCGCGTCGATATAATCCTCGACGCAAAGCATCGACGGCGTGTTGATCGTTTCGCCTTCAAAAATGCCTTCGATCAGCTTGCCGTTCTTGGTCAGGCGGAAGATTTTCGGCAGCGGCCAGGACGGCGCGTAGGATTCAAGGCGCTCGACAGCGCGCGGGCCAAGGATCAGCATGCCGTGCGCGGCCTCGCCGCCCAGCACTTTCTGCCAGGAGAAGGTGACGACGTCGAGCTTGGCAAAGTCGAGGTTTTGCGCAAAGGCGGCGGATGTCGCGTCGCAGATGGTCAGGCCCGCGCGGTCGGCGGGGATGAAATCGGCGTTTGGCACACGCACGCCGGAGGTTGTGCCGTTCCAGGTGAAGACGACATCATGATCGAAATTGATGGTCGAGAGATCGACAATTTCGCCATATCCGGCTTTGAGCGTGCGGGCGTTGGGCAGTCTGAGCTGCTTGATGACGTCGGTCACCCATTCGGAGCCGAAGCTTTCCCATGCCACCATATCGACGGGGCGCGGGCCCAGCAGGCTCCAGAGCGCCATTTCAACCGCGCCCGTATCCGAGGCGGGCACGATGCCGATGCGGTAGTCAGCCGGAACGTTCAGAATTTCGCGCGTTTTGTCGATGGCGGCCTTAAGACGGGCCTTGCCGACCTTGGCGCGATGCGAGCGGCCAAGCGGCGCATTCTTCAGATTTTCGAGGGAATATCCCGGGCGCTTGGCGCATGGGCCAGAGGAGAAATTGGCGCAAGCCGGGCGTGAAGCAGGCAAAATAATATCAGTCATGTAACCATCCTTTCAGATGGGCGCTTCTCGTTGGGGAGAAGTGTCCCGCTGATGTGGCTATAGCAGGTGCGCCCGGCGGTCAAGCGCTTTTGTCGTGCGCCCGCAAAAAAGGCGGGTACAGACCCGCCTTGGTTTACTGCTGACAGGCCGCCGTTCAATCAATCATATAGCGGATGCCCAGCTTCAATTGTCTGGATATGAGGGATCTGCTGATCACATTACCGGTGGTGCTGTCTGTGTATTTCAGGCGGCCTTCGTTGAGAAAGCGGCCGCCGATGTCCATTTTCAGATGGTTGGTGACATCGACGGATATGCCGCCCATCAATCCCCATGCCAGTCGCGTCGTGGCTTTTGCGGGGTAGGACTTATCCCAGTTCTGCGTCTTGGCTGCGCCGGTGTAAGGGTCTGTCCAGGCCGCGTTGTAGGGCGTCGTTGTGCCTGCATTATAATAGGCGACATTGCCTGCCAGCGTCGAATGAGAAAGGCCCAGCCCAAGGCCGACATAGGGCGTCACATTCGCGTATTTGCCCAGGTCAGCGTAGGCGTTCGCCATCAGGTTCCACCGCGTGAGGCTCGCATGCTGATCGCCATAGCAGGAGCCATAAACCGGCGAGGAGCCGATTATTTTGCCGCCGCTGTCGTACAGAGCCCCTGCGCCAGTTTGGCAGGGTGTCGCAGCGGTCTGGGCATTGGCATTCATTTTGTTTGGAAGTTCAAACGTGGTGTCGAGGCGAAGCCATGAACTGACCTGATTTCCGAAACCGATCTGGCCGGCCCATGCCGATTTTGAGCCTGCATTGTTGCTGTAACTCATGTCGGCGTTGACGGGCGGCTGGCTATCTTTGGAAATGCCGAGATCGCCGCGCAGATACCAACCCGACTCCCATTCGGCCGATGTTGAATGCTCCGGTGCGGGCGTTGGCGGGGGCGGAAGGTTCAGATCAGCGGCTTTTGCCGCAAACGCAGCGATAATCAAGTAAAGGCTGGCAAGAGCGAGCGTTCTGACGCGATACATAGTCTGATCCTTTAACTCAGGCGAAATTATTCAATAACGCCGATTTAAAATCTCAGAAATTTGTTAAATCGCTCTTAACCATGATAGTATTCTGGTTTGTTTTGTTGTTTAATATATTGTTTTTGTCTCGTTTATTTTCAGGTTTTACTTTTTTATAATTATAGTAATTCTGATTATGCTGGACGGGTTGCTTTATTCGGCTGTTGCCAATGCCGAGCAGATGTTATCGACGATCTCGTTGACAAGCGTAAGATCCTCGCCCTCGCCCATAACGCGCACCATCTTTTCCGTGCCGGAGGGGCGGATGAGCAGGCGGCCAGAGGCGCCGAGCCGGGTCTTGCCGGCATCTATGGCGGCAGCGACATTCTTGCGCAGGATATCGGCGCCGTTCTTGCCGCGTACATTTTTCAAGACCTGCGGCAAAGGCTCGAACAGATGGCAGACCTCGCTCACCGGCTTGCCCTGCTTCTTGACAACGGCCAACAATTGCAGGGCCGCGACAATGCCGTCGCCGGTGGTGGAATGATCCGAGAGGATGATATGGCCCGATTGCTCGCCGCCGACATTATAGCCATGCTCGCGCATATATTCGAGAACGTAGCGGTCGCCGACGGCGGTGCGCGCAAGGTGCAGGCCCAGCCCTTCGAGATAACGCTCCAATCCGAGGTTGGACATGACGGTCGCGACAATGCCCGGCTTCGAGAGCAGGCCATCCTCGTGCCAGCTTGTGGCGACAACGGCCATGAGCTGGTCGCCGTTCACTTCCTGTCCCTTTTCATCGATGATCAGCACCCGGTCGGCGTCGCCGTCCAGCGCAATGCCGATATCGGCGCGCAATTCCTTGACCTTGCGGGCGAGGGCTTCGGGCGCCGTGGAGCCGACATTCTGGTTGATGTTGAAGCCGTTGGGCGAGACGCCGATGGCAAAGACTTCCGCGCCCAGTTCCCAGAATGTTTCCTCGGCCACCTTATAGGCTGCGCCATTGGCGGCATCGACCACGATGCGCAATCCTTCCAGAGAGAGGTTGCGCGGCAGGGTCCGCTTGGCAAATTCGATATAGCGGGCCTGCACCGATTCAATGCGCTTGGCGCGTCCCAGATCCGGCGCGGCGGAGAGGCGGCGCGAGAGATCGGAATCGAGCAAGGCCTCGATCGCCTGTTCGATTTCATCGGTGAGCTTGAACCCGTCGGGGCCGAATATCTTGATGCCGTTGTCCTCGTAGGCATTATGAGAGGCCGAGATCATCACGCCAAGGTCGGCGCGCATCGAGCGCGTCAGCATGGCGACTGCCGGTGTGGGCACGGGGCCGAGCAGCAGCACATCCATGCCAACGGAGGTGAAGCCGGCCACCAGCGCATATTCAATCATATAGCCTGAGAGGCGCGTGTCCTTGCCGATAACGACGCGGTGGCGGTAATCGCCGCGCCGGAAGGTGAGGCCGGTCGCCTGTCCGATTTTGAGCGCCAGATCCGGTGTGATGATGGAATTGGCCTTGCCGCGCACGCCATCAGTCCCGAAATATTTTCCTGCCATTCTGGACGCTCTCTCTTTCTCAACGCGGTGACTTGTTCAAAATTGTCTTTTGCTTGTCAACATATCTAGCTGATTTTTGCCGCTCTCGCCAATGTTCTGATATGCCCTAGGTAAAGCTTTCCGGGGAGAAGCGATGATCAAACATTTCACCTATCTTGTCGCTCTGGCGCGTGAGCAGCATTTTGGCCGCGCGGCGGAAGCCTGCAACGTGTCGCAGCCGACATTGTCCGCAGCCATCCGCCAGCTTGAGGAAGACATGGGTGTGCCCGTTGTCGAGCGCGGCTATCGCTTCAATGGCCTGACCCCGCAGGGGCAGGTGGTGCTGGAACATGCCAAGCGCGTGCTGGCTGAATGCGCCATGATGCGGCAGAATCTCGATGAAATGGGCGGCGGCCTGTCCGGCCGACTGAGGCTGGGCGTGGTGCCGACGGCCTTGCCCGTCATTTCGCTTCTGACCATCCCTTTTTATCAGCGCCATCCCAAAGTCTCGATCACCGTGCTGTCTCTCAATAGTCAGGACATCGAGAAAGGCATCGCCGATTATGAAATCGATGCGGGTGTCACTTATCTTGACAATGAGCCGCTGAGCCATATGCGGGCCAAGCCCATTTACCCGGAGGATTATTTCTTCCTGACCCGCGCCAATGCCGAAAATACCCATATTAGCCATATAAGCTGGTCGGATGCGGCGGAACATCCGTTATGCCTGCTGACGCCGGATATGCAGAACCGTCGCATTGTCGATGGCATCTTCCGGTCTGTCGGCAAGACGCCGAAACCCGCGATGGAGACGAATTCGATCTTCAATCTCTGTTCGCATGCTGCCTCCGGGCACTGGTCTTCGATCGTGCCGCGGCAATTGCTGCATTTCTTCGGCCAGCCGCTGGGCACGCGCGCGCTGGCGCTTACGGAGCCGCAGGTGCAGCGCACCGTGGGTCTCGTCATTTCGGAGCGCGAGCCCGTTTCGCCGCTCGCGCGCAGCTTGTTCGCCATGACCAGACCGCTTGACCTTGGCCGGCTTTTGCAGCCGCCGCAACCGGCGCAGGTTCTGATCAGGGATGAGACTTGATAGGAATATGCTATCAACTTCACAAGGGTTTTGATTTGCAAATGCGTTTAAACAGCGCATAATTAAAATTAGTATAAACAAATATAAAAAGGGGAGAGCGACGTTTGCAAGCAAAAGCAGGCCCTGCCAAGCTGGGTCGCCGACCGTTCGATGAAGGTCAGGCCCTGTCGATCATAGAAGAGCATGCGCATCGTCCCGGCGCAATGCTGCCCATTCTCCACGCCCTGCAGGAGGCGTTTGGCTACATCGATGCGCGGGCATTGCCGCTTATCGCCAGTATTCTCAATGTTTCCAAAGCGGAAGTTCATGGCGTGATGACATTCTATCACGATTTCCGCAGCAAGCCGGCGGGACGGCATGTGCTGAAGATCTGCAGGGCAGAAGCATGTCAGGCCATGGGCGTCGAGACGCTCGTCGATCATGTCGAGGGGGCTCTGGGCCGCAAATTCGGCGAGACCGACGCGGGCGGCAACCTTACGATTGAAACGGTCTATTGCCTCGGCAATTGCGCGCTCGGACCATCCGCGATGCTTGATGGCGAGTTGATCGGTCGTCTTGATCAAGATCGTCTGGACCAATTGATACGTGAAGCCGGAGCCGGGGTGCACTGATGAAGATTTTCGTCCCCAGAGATGCGGCGGCGCTGTCCGTCGGAGCAGAGCGCGTTGCTGCTGCCGTTGCCGAGGAGGCAAGGGCACGAAAGATGGATGTCGAGTTGGTGCGCAACGGTTCGCGCGGCCTGCTCTGGCTTGAGCCGCTGGTCGAGGTGGAAACCGAAGAGGGCCGTTTTGCCTATGGGCCGGTGCGGCCTGCCGATGTGAAAAGCCTGTTTGAAAGCGGCTTCAGGAACAAGCATGATTTATTCTTGGGCAAGGTGGAGGAACTGGCCCAGTTCAGCATTCAGCAGCGCTTCACCTTTGCCCGCGTCGGCCTGACGGATCCGCTTTCGGTTGAGCAATATCGCCTTCACGGCGGCGGTGCAGGGCTGATCAAGGCGCTGGCAATGACGCCACGGGACGTTGTTGAGGAAGTGGCGGCCTCAGGGCTGCGGGGGCGCGGCGGCGCAGGCTTTCCAACCGGCATCAAATGGCGCACGGTGCTGGGCGCGCAGGCCGAGCAGAAATATATCGTCTGCAATGCCGATGAAGGCGATTCCGGAACTTTTGCCGACCGCATGCTGATGGAAGGCGATCCTTTCTGCCTGATAGAAGGCATGGCGATCGCCGGAGTCGCGGTGGGCGCAACCTATGGCTATGTCTATATCCGCTCCGAATATCCGCATGCCATATCCACGATGAATGCGGCTATTGCGGCGGCGCGTGATGCCGGATTGCTCGGGGCCTCGCTGCTGGGCAGCGGCAAGGCTTTCGACATGGAGGTGCGCGTCGGCGCGGGGGCATATGTCTGCGGCGAGGAAACCTCGCTGCTGGAAAGCCTGGAGGGCAAGCGCGGGGTGGTGCGCGCCAAGCCGCCACTGCCGGCCATCAGGGGGCTTTTCGACAAGCCGACGGTGATCAACAATGTCATGTCGCTGGCGTCCGTGCCGTGGATCATCGCGCATGGCGCCAAAGCCTATGCCGATGTCGGCATGGGCCGTTCGCGCGGAACCCTGCCGGTGCAGCTCGCGGGCAATATCCGCCGTGGCGGCTTGTATGAACTGGCTTTCGGCATAACTCTGCGCCAGCTTATTTTCGATATCGGCGGCGGCACGTTGTCCGGGCGTCCGGTCAAGGCGGTGCAGGTGGGCGGCCCGCTGGGGGCCTATTTCGGCGAGAAGCAACTTGATACGCCGCTGGATTATGAGGCCATGCTCGCAGCCAAGGGCATGCTGGGACACGGCGGCGTGGTTGTCTTCGACGACACGGTGAACCTCGCCGCGCAGGCGCGTTTCGCGATGCATTTTTGTGCCGAGGAGAGTTGTGGTAAGTGCACGCCCTGCCGTATCGGCTCGACGCGCGGCGCCGAGACCATCGACAAGATTGTCGCCGGGATCGAGCCCGCGAAAAACGAGGCCTTGCTGCGCGATCTCTGCGCCACGATGACGGATGCTTCGCTGTGCGCTCTGGGCGGCCTGACGCCTTTGCCGGTCGAGAGCGCGCTCAACAATTTTCCCGAGGATTTCGCCCCACGCAAGGCTCTGGCGGCGGAATAAAATGCCCCTTCACCCCAACCCTCTCCCCGCAGGCGGGGAGAGGGTTGGGACCTAAATTCCCTCTCCCCGATTACGGGGACAGTGCGGGGTGAGGGGCAAAGGAATACCGTAAGGGCAGGGTTACATCATTGCCCGGGTTATTGAGGTAAGGTTCAGGAGACGAAGATGGCGCTCATCAAGGAACTCGATTACGGCACGCCGATCCGTGTCGCCGAAAAGACGGTCACGCTGCTTATCGACGGCGTATCCGTCACTGTGCCGGAGGGAACGTCCGTCATGGCTGCGGCAATGCAGATGGGCACCGCCATTCCGAAACTTTGCGCCACCGACATGCTGGAGCCGTTTGGGTCCTGCCGCATGTGTCTGGTTGAAATCGAGGGACGCCGCGGCACGCCGGCCTCCTGCACCACGCCGGCCGAGAACGGCATGGTGGTGCACACGCAGAACGAACGCCTCGCAAAGCTGCGCAAGGGCGTGATGGAGCTTTATATTTCCGATCACCCGCTCGACTGCCTGACCTGCGCCGCGAATGGCGATTGCGAATTGCAGGACATGGCGGGTGCCGTTGGCCTGCGCGATGTGCGTTATGGCATGCAGGGCGAAAATCATCTTGATTGCGAAAAGGATGAAAGCAACCCCTATTTCACCTATGACGCAAGCAAGTGCATTGTCTGCAATCGCTGCGTGCGCGCCTGCGAGGAAGTACAGGGCACTTTCGCGCTCACCATTTCAGGCCGTGGCTTCGACAGCCGCGTTTCGGCGGGCGGCGTCGACTTCCTGTCGTCCGAATGCGTGTCCTGCGGCGCCTGCGTGCAGGCCTGCCCAACCGCAACGCTCACCGAAAAGAGCATTATCGAATTCGGCCAGCCGGAACATTCAACCGTCACCACCTGCGCTTATTGCGGCGTCGGCTGTTCGTTCAAGGCGGAAATGCAGGGCGAGCGTATCGTGCGCATGCTGCCCTACAAGGACGGCAAGGCCAATGAGGGCCACTCCTGCGTCAAGGGCCGCTTCGCCTATGGCTATGCCACCCACAAGGACCGCATCACCAAGCCGATGATCCGCGCCAAAATCACCGATCCGTGGAAAGAAGTGAGCTGGGATGAGGCTATCAGCCATGCCGCTTCGGAATTCAAGCGCATTCAGGCAAAATATGGCCGGGATTCCGTCGGCGGCATCACCTCGTCGCGCTGCACCAACGAAGAAGTCTTCGTGATGCAGAAGCTGATCCGCGCTGGTTTTGGCAATAACAATGTCGATACCTGCGCCCGCGTCTGCCATTCGCCGACCGGCTACGGCCTTAACCAGACTTTCGGCACGTCGGCGGGCACGCAGGATTTCAAATCGGTGGAAAAAGCTGATGTCATCATGGTTATCGGCGCCAACCCCACCGACGGACATCCGGTTTTTGCCTCGCGCATGAAGCGGCGCCTGCGCGCCGGTGCAAAGTTGATCGTGGCCGATCCGCGCCGCATCGATCTTGTGAAATCACCGCATATCAAGGCGGATTACCATCTGCCGCTGCTGCCCGGCACGAATGTCGCGCTGATCAACGCGCTGGCGCATGTGGTTGTCACCGAAGGACTGGTGAACGAGGCTTTTGTGCGGGAGCGCTGCGATCTCGATGCCTTCGAGCTCTGGGCGCGCTTCATAGCCCGCGAGGAAAATGCGCCGGAGGCGACGGAAGCGCATACCGGCGTTCCGGCTGCTGATGTGCGCGCCGCCGCAAGGCTCTATGCGACGGGCGGCAATGCGGCCATTTATTACGGCCTCGGCGTGACCGAACACAGCCAGGGCTCGACAATGGTGATGGGCATGGCCAATCTCGCCATGGCCACGGGCAACATCGGCCGTGAGGGCGTGGGCGTGAACCCGCTGCGCGGCCAGAACAATGTGCAGGGCTCCTGCGACATGGGCTCCTTCCCGCACGAGCTTTCCGGCTACCGGCATGTCTCGGATGAGGCGACGCGCGACATGTTCCAGCATCTCTGGGGCGTGACCATCTCCGACGAGCCGGGCCTGCGCATTCCCAACATGTTTGACGAAGCCATTGCCGGCACATTCAAGGGGCTTTACGTGCAGGGCGAGGACATCGTCCAGTCCGATCCGAACACCAAACACGTGACGGCAGGGCTGGAGGCCATGGAATGCGTCATCGTGCAGGATCTGTTCCTGTGCGAGACGGCGAAATATGCCCATGTGTTCTTCCCCGGTTCCTCATTCCTGGAAAAGGACGGCACATTTACCAATGCCGAGCGGCGCATCAACCGCGTACGCAAGGTGATGCAGCCCAAATCCGGCATGGGCGACTGGGAAGTGACGCTGGCCTTCGCCAAAGCCATGGGTTATGAGATGCATTACAATCATCCCTCTGAAATCATGGATGAAATCGCTGCACTTACCCCAACCTTCCAGGGCGTTTCCTTCAAGAAGCTCGATGAAGCTGGCTCCGTGCAATGGCCCTGCAATGCGCAGGCTCCCGAGGGCACGCCGCTGATGCATGTCGACCATTTCGTGCGCGGCAAGGGGCGGTTCATGCTGACCGAATTCGTGCCCACGGACGAGCGTACCGGGCCGCGTTTCCCGCTGCTGCTCACCACCGGGCGCATTCTCTCGCAATATAATGTCGGCGCGCAGACGCGGCGCACCGCCAATTCCACCTGGCATCCGGAAGACGTGCTGGAGATTCACCCCTTCGACGCCGAACAGCGCGGCATCAAGGACGGCGATCTTGTCTCACTGGCCTCGCGCGCCGGAGATACGGCGCTGCGCGCGATGATCTCGGAGCGTATGCAGCCGGGCGTGGTCTATACGACATTCCATCATGCCAATTCCGGCGCCAATGTCGTGACCACAGATAATTCGGACTGGGCGACGAACTGTCCCGAATACAAGGTTACGGCAGTTGAGGTGCGGCGCACCAACCGCATCTCGGACTGGCAGGAGCAGGAACTGGCCGAGCGCGAGGCCATGCGCCAGATTGCCGGCCATACGATTGCGGCAGAATAGGATGGCGGCAGCGGCGCGCGAGCGCCGCTGCTCCGGCTTTGACCATGAGTGACATGAAATCCAGTCTGCCCATGCATGCCTACACGCTGGATTATGTCCGGCTTGGGGAAGAAAAGACCCGCGAGCTTGCCGTGGAGACGCCGGTTAACGTTATCTATGCGCCGCTTCCCTTTGCCGTGATGATGGCCAGCCCGGCCGATCTCGTTGATTTTGCCTATGGATTCAGTTTCACGGAAGGCGTGATCGATACGCCTGCCGATATTATGGATGTCGCCGTTGCGGAAGAAGAACTTGGCTTGCGGCTTGAGATCAGGCTGCGGGCGGAGAAACTGCAGCAGCATATGGCGCGCAAGCGGGCTCTGGCCGGACGGACAGGTTGCGGCTTGTGCGGTATCGAGGACCTGAACGCGCTGCCGCAGGCCGTGATGCCGCATTCGGGCGCGTTTCATCTGGCGCCGCAGGCTGTCCGGCGCGCGCTGCAGCAGCTGGAGGGCAGCCAGCCGCTCAACGCCGCGACGCGCGCCGTGCATGGTGCGGCATTCTGCGATGCTGACGGCAATATTCTGGCGGTGCGCGAGGATGTGGGCCGGCATAACGCGCTGGATAAGCTGATCGGCGCCTTGCTGCGGCAGGGGCGCGCGGCGCAGGATGGCTTCGTTGTCATCACCAGCCGCTGCTCGTTTGAGATGGTGGAGAAGGCGGCGCGTTTCGGTGCGCGGGGGCTGGTTTCGGTTTCCGCGCCGACATCGCTGGCGGTGGCGCGCGCCAAAGCACATGATATGGCGCTTGTCGCCGTGGCGCGGGCCGATTCCGCGCTGGTTTTTCAGGGACAGTCATTCATCGGGGATATGGAAAATGCATGAGGGTGACAACAGGCTGGTCAAGATGGCCAATCAGATGGCCACATATTTTCGCTCGTTTCCGGAGACGGAAGCCATAGATGGCCTTGCCAATCACATAAATAAATTCTGGGATCCGCGCATGCGCCGGGAATTTCTGCAACTGGCCGCAGCCGGCGGTGAAGGGTTCGAGCCGCTGGTGATGAAAGCCGCGCGAAAGGTGCGCCCGCCCAAGGCGGGTTAAACCGCGGTCTTTTCACGCTTTTTCATGTGGAAGCTTTGCTGGCCACTATCCTGTTCCTGCCCCCGAGGGCGAAGGGACGTGCAGCGCGCAAAATGTCATTTTTGCCGGATATTCCCTCTCCCAGCTTGCGGGGAGAGGGTTAGGGTGAGGGGCATTCGGGCGCGCATGAGAGATGACATCCATACATGCTGGCGGCTGGATTGCTTCGTTACGCTCGCAATGACGAAGAAGTTCGCCATGCCAGCGTATTTAAGTGCATGACAATCCCTTATCCTTTCATTCTTCCGTAGGGCGAGGGACAGCATAAACACAAACTCTTCTCTCCCCGCTTGCGGGGAGAGGGTTAGGGTGAGGGGCATTCAGGCGATATCTCAGCCCCGCCAATCTCAGGCCACGGCCCTGATCGTGTTGCTCACCTTGGTGACGATCTCGTCGATCTGGTTTTCGGAGATGATCAGCGGCGGCGTGAGGGCGATGGTGTCGCCGGTGGTGCGGATCATGATGCCTTCCTTGTGGAAGGCGTGATCCAGCGCGGCAAAGGCCCGCTTGCCCACGCCGTCCGGGATCGAGGCGAGATCGATGCCGGCCACCAGCCCCAGCGTGCGGATGTCCAGCACATTGGGCAGGCCCTTCATGCTCATCATGGCATCGGCCCATTTGTCCTCGAGCTTGCGGGCGCGCTCGAACAATTTTTCGTCGCGGTAGATGTCGAGCGAGGCCAGCGCGGCGGCGCAGGCCAGCGGATGCGCCGAATAGGTGTAGCCGTGGAACAGTTCGATGACATGATCCGGCCCCTTCATGAAGGCATCGTAAATGCCCTTGCGTGCAATGACGCCGCCCATCGGCACCGTGCCTGAGGTCACGCCCTTGGCGAACGTGATGAAATCCGGAATGACGCCGTAGCGCTCGGCGGCAAAAGCATGGCCAAGCCGGCCAAAGCCCGAGATCACCTCGTCGAAAATCAGCAGAATGCCATATTTGTCGCAAATCTGACGCAGGCGCTTGAGATACCCCTTGGGCGGCGGCAGCACGCCGGTGGAACCGGCCATCGGCTCGACAATGACAGCGGCGATGGTCGAGGCATCGTGCAGGCCGACAATGTTTTCGAGTTCATCGGCCAGATGCGCGCCCCATTCCGGTTCGCCCTTGGTGAAGGCCTGTTCGGCGCGGTTGTAGGTGTGGGGCAGGTGGTCGACGCCGGTGAGGAGAGAGCCGAAGAACTTGCGGTTGGGGACGATGCCGCCCACCGAAATGCCGCCGAAGCCAACGCCATGATAGCCGCGCACACGGCCGATGAGGCGGGTGCGGGAGCCGTTGCCGTTGACATTGTGATAGGCAATGGCAATTTTCAGTGCAGTATCCACGGCTTCCGAGCCGGAATTGGCGAAAAACACGTGGTCGAGGTCGCCGGGGGCCAGCGCCGCGATGCGCGATGCGGTCTCGAAGGCCATCGGATGACCGAACTGAAACGAGGGCGCGAAATCGAGATCGGCGGCCTGTTTCTGTATGGCATCGACGATGGAATCGCGCGTGTGGCCGGCATTCGAGCACCAGAGGCCGGCGGTGCCGTCGAGAATGGCCTTGTTGTCCGGGGTGTAATAATGCATGTCCTTCGCGCGCGCGATCATGCGCGGGTTTTTCTTGAAGGCGCGATTGGCGGTAAAGGGCAGCCAGAAGGCGTCAAGATCGTTCGGAACGGCAGCGGATTTGGACATGCAGAACTCCCAAGTTGACTGATTGGTCAGGAGCATAGCAGGAATGCGGCGCGAAGTAAGGTGCTCCGGGTGGGAATTCCAGTCAAAATTTTGATCGAAATAATGAATTTGGGTTGTGCATCATGCGGGACAGGCAGGCTTGCGCCGTGCATCCACGATGATGGTTTAAAAATTGCCTATTCATATCGAGTGGATGGCCGGATCAAGTCCGGCCATGACGAGCTTAAGCGATAATATGCAGAATGAAACGCGTCATACGCGGGCTTGGCCCGCGTATCCACGTTCGTTCACCTCAAGCCGCTTACTTCCCTTCAACCGTCAGTTCAAAATCAATATTGCCGCGGGTGGCGTGGCTGTAGGGGCAGATTTTTTCGTGTGTTTCACTGACCAGCGCCTCGGCATCCGCCTGCGAGAGGTTGGGCGCCTTCACATGCATTTTCACGGCGATGCCGAAGCCGCCGCCCTCGCGCGGGCCGACGGAAGCCGAGCAGGTCGTCACAGCGCCGGACGCGTCCTTCTTGTGCTGGCTGGCGACAAATTCCAGCGCGCCGCCAAAGCAGGCGGCATAGCCTGCGGCAAACAGATGTTCCGGTGTCGTGGTGTTGGGCAGGCCCGGCCCGCCCATTTCCTTGCGCACCGAAAGGTTGACGCTGACCGAATGATCCGTGGTTTCGGAATGGCCGTTACGTCCGCCGGTGCTGTTGGCGACGGCGGTGACGAGGGGCTTGATCGTATAGGCGGGCATTGAATCCTCCATTGTGGGCAATTTCCTAAAATTAGGGGACGGCGCAGCTTTGGCAAGGCCAGACTTGACCGCTCGCGCAGACGTGACTATCTCCGCAGCATGAAGGATTTTGTTCTCGATGGCCTTGCGCCGATCGCCGCCCGCTATGATGTCATTCTGAGCGATATATGGGGTGTGGTGCATAATGGTGTCGGCGCCTATGGCCCGGCCTGCGCTGCGCTGGAAACCTTTCGCGCCGGCGGCGGTACGGTTGTTCTGATCACGAATGCGCCGCGCCCCAGCGGCCCCGTTCACAAGCAGCTGGAGCAACTTGGCGTGCCGCGCTCCGCCTTTGACGCCGTTGTCACATCCGGCGATGTGGCGCTGGCGCTGATGGCCGAGAAGGGCACGCAGCCGCTGTATCATATCGGCCCGAAGCGCGATCTCGCCCTGCTTGAGGAATTGCGCCGCCGCGTGCCGGTGATGCCGCCCGTCACCGGCCTTGACGAGGCCGCTTATGTGCTGTGCACGGGGCTCACTAATGATGATCCCGCGCCCGATGATTATGCCGACAGGCCGCTGCCGGAGCCGGTTGAGGCCATGCTGGCGCAGATGCGTGCGCGCGGGCTGCCGATGATCTGCGCCAATCCCGACATTATCGTGCATGTCGGCCATGAACTCTATTATTGCGCGGGTGCGCTGGGCGAGCGCTATATCGCGCTTGGCGGGGAGACCACCTATTCCGGCAAACCCTATGAGCCGATCTACCGCGAGGCGCTGCGTCTGGCCGAGACGGCGCGTGGCGCGCCCTCGCCCAGATCGCGGGTGCTGGCCATTGGCGATGCCCTGCGCACGGATGTGCTGGGCGCCGTGCGGCAGGATATTGACGTGCTGATGATCACCGGCGGCATTCACCGGGATGAGATGCATGGCGATACGGGGCGGATTGATGTCGAAAAGGCGCTGGCCTTTCTGGAGCAGACGCCGCACAGGCCCATCGCGCTGATGGATGCCTTGCGCTGGTGATCCGACCAAGGGCTGAGAGCCGGGCCTGTTGCGGCGCAGCATGATCTGGGCGATGCTGCTCCTTCCAGAGGGGCGTTTGACATGGTTCCGGATTTCAAAAGCTATTATTTTGATGAATTGTCGCTCGGCATGTCCGAGAGTCTCATGAAGACGGTGATGGCCGACGACGTGGTTGGTTTTGCCAATCTTTCGGGCGATCACAATCCCATCCATCTTTCCGACCATTTTGCCCGCAAGACGCGCTTTGGCGAGCGAATCGCCCATGGGCTTTATACGGCAAGCCTGATTTCGGCGGTGCTCGGCATGCGCCTGCCGGGGCCGGGGGCGGTCTATCTGTCGCAGACGCTTAATTTCAGGGGGCCGGTGAAAATCGGCGACGTTGTGACTATCCGTGTCGAGGTGGTGGAGCTTGCGCCCGAGGGGCGGCGCTGCAAGCTGTATTGCGAGTGCTCTGTCGATGGAAAAGTGGTTCTGGACGGCGAGGCGGTCGTCATGGTGCCGGGACGCAAGAAAACCGGCTGAAACCGTGCAGCGGGCGGCCCGGCCTTCCGGGCGGGGAGCTCGGCCCCGCTGTTTTTGCCTGTGCGAACTTATTCGATCTTATTTTCTGATAGCGGCATAACTGCCTTGCACGAGACCGATAATTGATATAAACATATCTTTATATCGTTTTGAGGTTTTGCAATGGCATCGCAACTTTTAGGGTCCACGGATCAGGTCTTGGCCGCGCTGGAAGCGGCGGGCGAGGTGACGCGCCTGCGCCTGCTGCATCTGCTGGCCGAGGCGGAACTGACGGTGAGCGAACTGGTCACCATTCTGGGCCAGTCGCAGCCGCGTGTGTCCCGCCACCTGAAATTATTGTTTGACGCGGGGCTGATCGAGCGCCACCGCGAAGGCGCATGGGCCTTTTTCCGCCTGTGCGAGCGCGGCGTCGGCGCGCGGCTGGCGCATGATGTTCTTGCCCGCCTGAACCCGCGAGATCTCGTCCTGGCCGGCGACCATGCGCGCCTTGCCGATGTGCGCCGCGCGCGGGCCGAGCAGGCCGAGGCCTATTTTGCCGCCCATGCCGCCGACTGGGACGAGTTACGCCGCCTGCACGTGCCGGAAGGCGAGGTCGAGACAGCCCTGCTGCACATTATCGGCGAGGGGCCGTTTCAATCTGTGCTCGATCTTGGCACCGGAACGGGCCGGATGATCGAACTGCTCGCGCCCTTCGCGGGCCGTGTTGTTGGGGTTGACCAATCTCCGGCCATGCTTTCTGTGGCGCGTGTCAATCTCGAGCGCGCCGGTCTGCGCAATGTGCAACTGCTGCAGGGCGATCTCTATTCCCTGCCGGTCGAGCGCGATGGCTATGATCTCGTGATCGTGCATCAGGTGCTGCACTATCTCGATGATCCGGCGCGGGCCGTGCGCGAGGCGGCGCGTACGCTCAAGGCTGGCGGGCGGCTGATCGTGGTCGATTTCGCCCCGCATGAGGAAGAATTCCTGCGCAAGGACCATGCGCATCGTCGTCTTGGCTTCGCGCGCGAGGAGATTGCGGGCTTCATGCGCGATGCGGGTCTCGATTTCACCCGTCATCAGGATCTCGTTCCAGCCCGGCGTCAGGGCCACCTGACAGTCTCCATCTGGGCGGGCCGTGACCCGCGCATTGTTTCGGATGTTCCCGTGCAGGAAAGGGAGGTGGCGTGATGTCGGCATTTCAGTTGCGCCCGAGCCGGTCTTCCAATGGCCGCATCAGGGTTTCGTTCGAGTTTTTCCCGGCCAAGACGGAGGATGCCGAGCCGGCGCTCTGGGAAGCGATTCATCGCCTCATTCCCTATGCGCCGCAATTTGTCTCGGTGACCTATGGCGCAGGCGGCTCCACGCGCGAGCGCACGCATGCCATGGTGGCGCGTCTGGCGCGGGAGACGGCGGTCCTGCCTGCGGCGCATCTGACCTGCGTCGGCGCGCCGCGTGAGGAAGTCGACGCCATCATCCGTGATTTCTGGGCCGCGGGCGTGCGCAAGATCGTGGCCCTGCGCGGCGATCCGCCGGGCGGAGTCGGCTCGCGCTATGAGCCGCATCCGGGCGGCTATCAGAGCACCGCGGAACTCGTGGCCGGGATCAAGCGGATCGGCGATTTTCAGGTCGCGGTTTCGGCCTATCCGGAAAAGCACCCCGAAAGCTCCACGCTGGAGGCCGATATCGATGTGCTGAAGGCCAAGGTCGATGCGGGCGCGGACATGGCCATCACCCAGTTTTTTTTCGAGAACGAGCTCTATTTCCGCTATCTCGATAAAGTGCGGGCGCGCGGCATCAATATTCCGATCATTCCGGGCATCGTGCCGGTGCAGAATTTCCGGCAGACGGCCAATTTTGCCCGCAAGACCGGGGCTTCGGTGCCGCAATGGCTGGCCGACCGCTTCGAGGGGCTGGACGACGATCCGGCGACGCGCCGCCTCATCGCCGCTGCGGTGGCGGCGGAGCAGGTGATCGATCTGGTTGACCGCGGCGTGGAGGAATTCCATTTCTATACGATGAACCGGGCCGACCTTGTCTATGCGATCTGCCACCTGCTGGGCCTGCGGCCCGGGTCGCTGCGCATCGCCGCCTGATCAGACAAGCCCGGCCGCAAGCCGGTGCAGCGTGGTGATGGTGGAGGCGTCAGCCACGCCATCGACGCGGGCGGGCCGGAAATGGCGCTGGAACGCGGCGACCACGGCCTGCGTCGGCGCGTCAAACCGCCCGTTGATCTCCAGACCATAGCCGTAATCGGCGAACAGGGTCTGCAGCGCCTCAATAGGCCGGCCGGCATCGCCGCGGCTGAAGAAGCGCCCTGAAGTGACCGGCTCGGGCATCGTCCAATGGCCGATGCCAGCCTCGTGAAAGTCCTGCCAGGGGAAGTTCTCGCCCGGGTCAAGCTTTCGTCCCGGCGCTATATCCGAATGGGCGAGGATCTGGCTGGGCGCAATGGCGTGGCGGCCGAGAATGTCAAGGCAGAGCGCCTTGCAGGCCTCGATCTGAGCCTGCGCGAAGCTGGGCGCATCAGGGCCGTGGCCGGGGCTGACAAGTTCGATCCCGATGGACGACGAATTGATATCCGTGACGCCGCGCCAGAAGCTCTTGCCCGCGTGCCAGGCCCGGTGCGCCTCGCTGACGAGCTGCGTGACATGGCCGTTTTCGCGGATCAGATAATGGCAGGAGACCTCGGCTGCCGGATCGGTGAGACGCGCCAGCGCGGCCTCGTCCGTTTCCATGCCCGTGTAATGCAGCACCAGCGTGTCGACGCGCGCCTTGCGCTCGCCGAAATTGGGCGAAGGCAGGCACGCGTCAGCCAGTTTCGTGTCGGGTTTAAGCGTCACGTCTCAATAGTTGTAATATTGCAGGCAGACGGAATTGCCGTAATAATCATAACCCCAGCGGGCGCAGCGCGGCTGCGGCTGCGGGGCTGTTGCGCCGCCGATGATGGCGCCCGTCGCCGCGCCGATAACGCCGCCGGCGATGGCGCCGCCCGCCTTGTGCGATGCTGCCGCGCCGATGGCCGTGCCCGCGGCGCCGCCGATCAGGGCGCCGCCGACGGCCCGGTCCTGCGGGGTATTGCATCCCGCAAGCGCAAGAACGCTTCCCAGAGCCAGAGTGGTCAGAAGAATTTTTCTCATTTTGAACTCCTGTATCGCTTTTCTCAGGTCGGGAGACAGAGCCGGAGTCTCGTGTCCGTCCCCGTGCGAGCCCTTTTCCATATATAGGGCATTTTCTGAACAGCGGATGACTGAATCTTGTCGGAAATTTCGCCATAAACCAGACATTTTTACCATAATTTTGCCTTAATTTGCCGCGAATCGCAAATTTGCGTTTTATTTGTCATGGAAGGTTTATATTTAAATATAAAGTAAAAGCCGCGCCAGTCTAAATAAATATAAAATAATGAATATTTGAAAGTAACGGCCCATATCTTGGACCTTTTGTCGCCTCATTATTGCGTATGCTACTTGACGATAGCAACAATATATTGAGGTGTTAATGAGGAAATTTTGTCATGTGGCGTCACTATGCTTATCGGGAATTTTCCTGACGGGCTCCCCCGTAGACAGCTTTGCCAGCGACGGCCTTAAAATCGCCTCGACTGCCCAGCCAGCCACGTCGGATGCGCCGGCTTCATTGCCGAAAAAGAGCAGAAATGCAGGGCCTTATGCCGAAATTATTGCTCGCCATGCTCATGAGAATGCCGTGCCGGTGGATCTGGCGCGGGCTGTTGTCCAGATTGAGAGCCGCTTCAACCCGAAAGTGCGTAATCACGGCGCGCTGGGGCTGATGCAGATCAAGCCGCAGACCGCGCGCAGCGTCGGTTTTGACGGCCCTGCGACGGCGCTCTTCATTCCGGAGGTCAATCTGACCTACGGGATACGCTATCTTGCGCGGGCCTACCGCATGGCCGGCGGCGATACCTGCGCGACGGTGATGTATTATCAGTCGGGCATCGGCGCGCGGCGCATGTCGCACGCCAACCGGCAATATTGCGCCAGGGCCAAGGCCTTGATGAGCTGATTTGCTTGACCTTTCGGCCGCCCTTGCTTATTGGAAACTCTCCAGTCGGCCGGGCGGCCGCTTTTTTTAAAGAGGAAAGTCCGGGCTCCACGCAGATATGGTGCCGGATAACGTCCGGCGAGGGTGACCTCAGGGAAAGTGCCACAGAAAACATACCGCCAGCCGGAAACGGCGGGCAAGGGTGAAAAGGTGCGGTAAGAGCGCACCGCATTTCCGGTAACGGCGATGGCAGGGTAAACCCCACCAGGAGCAAGACCAAATAGGGACAGCCGGAGCGCAAGCTCCAGCCCCGTCTGTGGGGCGCTGTCCGGGTAGGTTGCTAGAGGGGATCCGTAAGGGTTCTCCAAGATGAATGGTCGCCGCGCGGCAGGCAACTGCCGCCCTACAGAACCCGGCTTACAGGCCGACTGGAAATATTTTGCTGCTGACTACATTTGAGCGCGATACGCCTTCGGCTTTGCAGTTGGACGCTCAGTCTTGGAACGGCACGTCATCCAATGGCGCGAAATCACATTTCTGACGCAGGCGGAGCGAATGGGCCTGTGGCGGTCCTAACGTCAGAAGCTTGAAAAACAGGTCTCGGTAATAGCGGCTGAATGGAATGCGGATTAGCCAGCGCGCCAAACGCGCGTAATGAAAAGCGGCAAATGTGAGATATCCCTGATTTTTTCGCAGGACATATAGCTGGGACAGAATACCCTCAAGGCGTATTTCATTCTGGTATTGTCCGCTCGCGCCGCCGACATGGCGAAATGAAACACTTGGAAAATGCACAGAGCGGTAGGCCATCTTTTTCAGACGATAGCTGATATCCATCTCTTCATAATAAAGAAAAATGGTGGGATCAAAACCGCCTACCCGTTCAAATGCATCGCGGGGGAACATGAGAAAGCTGCCGTACAGAAAGTCAACATCCCGGGGATGCTGGTAAAATCTGCCCGGATCGGCTTTCGACGGCGATAGTTTAAGATCGAGTTTTTTACCTAGGATGAGCGAGCGTATCGAATAAAAAAGACCAAAGGAGCGTGTCGGAGTTCCGTCAATATCTCTGTGCTGCGGTGCAATCACGCCAATATCGGAATTGGCTTCGCAATGCGCGATTAGCGGAGAAAAGCAGTCTTCGTCAAATTCGGTGTCGCTGTTGACGAACGCGATATATTTGCCCGCCGAGAAATTGAGGCCGAGCATACAGCCAAGTCCAAAGCCGGCGTTGAATCCATTGCGGCCAAGAATTATCCTGTCGTTGTCGAGGGCAACGATCTCCGCCTTCAGTTGTCTGTATTCCTGTCTTTCCGAGCGATTATCCAGCACTGCAATTTCAAAATCTTCGGCGAGGGGTGATGTTTCAAGCACACGGAGCAGCGATCTCAAACATTTTGAGGTCAATTCCGCTGTGTTGAAATGCACGATAATAATGGAGAGACGCGGCTGGGGCGAAGAAGGATGTGGCATTATCGCTGTCATGTCTCAAGACCATAAAGAGTTTTGAAATCTTGATGCATTTTTGGAAATATAATCTGGCAAACTGGCTATCGGATAAGGCTCGGTCGTTGCCATTATGTGGCTCATATATGCATCCTCACGCTGGAATTGTTCGAGCGTCTTGCACTCTTCATGGGAGAATGAGGAGACTTTTTCCCGGTAATTGGCCCAATCTCCGATGGAAGAAAAATGCCAGCCTGCATTGTGTATGACGACGATTTTTCCGCCGATTCCGCAATGTGAATAATTCCAGTTGCGTGTCAGCATTGTCCCGATCCAAGTTCCATTCAGGCGGTTTGACTGCATGGCCTTGGTATTGCGGATTTTTTGCGCCGTGGTGAAATTGGCCATTTCAACCATGCGTGGTCCCAATCCCCATTCACCACGCGTCAGGGTCGGATCGGTGGAACGGCGGTTATAATAGCCGCAGAACATGGGCATCATGAAAATCGTCAGACTCGATCTGGGGCGGGTCAGCACTGCGTCTTTCAGTTTGGTTGCCGACAGGATTTCGTCGACATCAGATATGATGACAAGATCGTCCGGCTTTGCAGAAACTAACCCTTGGGCGATCTGGTCGCGCTGATATTGTTCGCGTCCCCAGGCTTTTGACATATTCGTTGTATTTTCATTTTTTATCTGATTTGGAAAATCTACGACAACATGAATGATCTTGTCACTGTATTTTGCAAAGAGATGTTTATTCTGATCGTAAATCAGCGGCTTTGGCTGGCCCTGAAACGTTTTCGTTGCTTCGACGATGACGAACTTGTCAACAACGGGATCATGTTCGTTCAGCCGGATGGCAAGAATGTCGAGTTCATTGAAAAAGGTGAAGCAATCGTAAATCATCTTTTGTCCGACGAAAGAATTTTTTGGTCAAATCGATCAACTGAATTGAAATCAGGTTAGGTTATTCGATGATTGCCCGTCTAGACATTTCCCTGTCCGCTTTGCATAAAGGCGCATGGCTCAGAATTATTCCTCCCGCATGATGCGTCTGGCCTGCGACGAGCAGACGGCGCAGGCGCTTTCCAATCTTCTGCTCGAACTCTTCGACGAGAACGAGACCGCCGTCTCGGCTTTCGAGGTGGAGCCCAATGCCGCTGCATGGGTCTCTAAGGACTGGATGGTTGAGGTATTCTTCGATCATGCGCCCGATGAGGCGGGCCTGCGCGACGTGATCGCTGCCAATCTGGGCGCGGCGCTGGCGCAAAGCCTTGTTTTTGGCGACATCGAACAGAAGGACTGGGTTGCGGCCTCGCTCGAGGGGCTGGCGCCGGTGCGGGTGGGACGTTTCGTCGTGCATGGCGCGCATGACCGGGCGCGGGTGCGGGTGCATGAGATCGGCCTCGAGATTCCGGCGGCGCTGGCCTTCGGCACGGGCCATCACGGCACGACGCGCGGTTGCCTCACCATGCTGGACGCCGTGCTCAGGCAGCGCCGCCCGCGTCATGTGCTGGATGTCGGCACCGGAACCGGCGTATTGGCGCTGGCCGCGGCAAGAGCGCTCCGGCAATTTGTGGCGAGCGGCGATATTGATCCGATTTCTGTTGAGGCGGCGCGCGGCAATGCCGTTCTCAATAACGCCGGGCCATGGCTCAGGCCCGTCACGGCTGTGGGCGTGCGTCATCCGGCGCTGGATCGTCCCGGCTATTATGATCTCATCTTTGCCAATATTCTGGCGCGGCCATTGCGGCTGCTGGCGCCCTCGCTGGCGCGCGTCGCGGCGGCGCAGGCCGAGCTTATCCTCTCCGGCCTGCTGGCGGGGGATGTCGCCGGGGTGCTTTCGGCCTATGCGGCGCAGGGGTTTCATCTCCGGCGGCAGTTGATGATCGAAGGCTGGGCCACCCTGCTGCTGGCGCGGGGCGGCGCGGCACCAAGACATAAGTGGGAGCTGTGATGTTCAAGGCGCTGTTTCAATCCTTTGAAGACGAATCCTCCAAGGCCGAAGGCGCGGCCCGCGCCGCGCTGCTGCGCGGCGAGATGAAGCGCCAGCGCTATGACGGCTTTATTGTGCCGCGCGCCGACGAGCACCAGAACGAATATGTCGCGCCGGGCTCCGAGCGCCTCAAATGGCTCACCGGTTTTTCCGGTTCGGCGGGTCTTGCCATCGTACTGGCGGACAGGGCCGCCATTTTTGTCGACGGCCGCTATACGGTGCAGGTGCGCGAGCAGGTGGACGAGGCCGTGTTCGAGCCGCTGCATCTTATTGACGCCCCGCCCGAAAGCTGGCTGGCCGAACATGTGCGGCCGGGCCAGAAAATTGCCTATGATCCCTGGCTGCTGACGCCGGGCGCGGCGGATCGTCTGGCCGCCGCCGTTGCGCGGGCAGGGGGTGAGCTTGTGCCCTCCGTCAATCTTGTCGACCGCGTCTGGAACAAGCCGGACGCGCCTCTGGGCAAAGTCGCGCTCTACCCTGAGCAATTGGCCGGCGAGAGCGCCGCCGCCAAGCTTGCCCGCGTCCAGAGCGCGCTGCTCAAGGACCGGTGCGACGCCCTTGTCGTGTCGGATGCGCATAATGTCGCCTGGCTGCTCAATATACGCGGCGCGGATGTGACGCATACGCCGCTGCCGCTCGCCTTTGCGCTGGTGCCGGCGCAGGGCAAGGTTCAGCTTTACATTGACCAGCGCAAAACCGACGCCGAGCTGCGCGCCGCCCTCTCCGGCGTGGTGGAGTTCCGCGCGCCGGAGGATATCGGCGCTGCGCTCGACGATCTTGCCCGCAGCGTGCGCAAAGTGCGCATCGAGGCCTCGACCGCCCCGGCAAAATTCCGGCAGGTGCTTGGCGCGGCGGCGGAGGCGGGCGCCGATCCCATCACCCTGATGAAGGCCGCAAAAAACGCGCAGGAACTCAAGGGCGCGCGCAAGGCGCATCTGCGCGATGCCGTGGCTCTGGCCAAGTTCCTGTGCTGGTTCGATCAGGCCGCGCCCCGCGGCGGCGAGAGCGAGATCAGTGCGGTTGAGGCGCTGGAAAGTTTCCGCCGCGCCACCGGCAAACTCAGGGATGTGTCCTTTCCCAGTATCGCCGGGTTCGGCCCGAATGCGGCCATTCCGCATTACCGGGTCAGTTCGGCGTCAAACCGGCGGATCGGCAAGGGCATATTTCTCATCGATTCGGGTGCGCAATATCTTGACGGCACCACGGACATCACGCGCACGCTTGCTGTGGGGTCGCCCGGCGCCGAGATGCGCGACCGTTTTACCCGGGTGCTGAAGGGCCACATTGCCATCGCGCGCGCGGTTTTTCCGAAGGGGACGTCCGGCGCGCAGCTCGATGTGCTGGCGCGCCAGAGCCTGTGGGAGGCCGGCCTTGATTTTGACCACGGCACCGGTCACGGCGTCGGGGTCTATCTTTCGGTGCATGAGGGGCCGCAGCGCATTTCAAAGCTTGGCACCGTGCCGCTGATTGAAGGCATGATTCTCTCGAACGAACCCGGCTATTACAAGGCGGGCCACTGGGGCATCCGCATCGAGAACCTCATCGTGGTTGAAAAGCGCCGGATCAGGGGCGCCGAACGCGAAATGTTCGGCTTCGAGACCATTTCCTTCGCGCCGATCGATCTGCGCCTCATCGAGCCAGCCCTGCTGACGCAGGGCGAAACGGACTGGCTCAACGCCTATCATGCGCGGGTGCGCGATTTGGTTCACGCGCATCTTGAGCCCGCCGAACAGGCCTGGCTGGAGCGTGCGACGCGGCCGATCTAGCCCGTCATCGGCCTGCCAGCGTGCCGGACCGCGTTTTTGCGGGCCGTCACCATTTGTTAACGCTGCTTGATAGCAGATTATCAACCTGTCTCAACACTTCGTTAACATTAACCAGTGCTAAATGGATCAGGGCCGCCGCTGAGTCACCGGCTGGTCCCGGCGCGTGTTGTCATGATTGTTGGATTTGAAATGTTGCAGGCCAGAGTCGCTGTTCATTGCCGTATTGCCGGTGATCCTGCGCGCCAATGCCTCTGCCGGGGCGGGGCTTGCGCATGAGCGGGCCGCGCCATATTCCCGTGCTGCGCGAAGAAGCGATTGCCGCCCTGAACGTGCGGGCGGGCGGCGTTTATCTTGACGGCACCTTCGGTGCAGGCGGCTATACGCGCGAGATTCTCAAGGTTCCCGGCACGCGGGTCATTGCGCTCGACCGGGATCCGGACGCCATCCGCAACGGGCAGGCGCTTGTGGCGGAATTTCCCGATCGCCTCAGCCTGATCCGGTGCCGTTTCAGCCGCATGGATCAGGTTGCCGCAGCGCCGCTCGACGGCATCGTGCTCGATATCGGCGTGTCGTCGATGCAGATCGACGAGGAGAACCGCGGCTTTTCGCTGCGGTTCGACGGGCCGCTCGACATGCGCATGGAGCAGGAGGGGCGCAGCGCCGCAGATATTATCAACGGCGCATCCGAAGAGGAAATTGCCAATATCCTTTATTATTTTGGCGAAGAGCGGGCCTCGCGGCGCATAGCCCGGGCCATTGTCCATGACCGGCAGACCACGCCATTCACCACAACGCTGCAACTTGCCGGGCTCATTTCCCGCATCATGCCGGGCAAGCCGCATGAAATGCATCCGGCAACGCGCACGTTTCAGGCCCTGCGCATCGCGGTCAATGACGAACTGGCTGAGCTGGTGCAGGCGCTGGAAGCGGCAGAGCGCCTTCTGGCGCCTGGCGGCGTGCTGAGTGTCGTGACATTTCATTCACTGGAAGACCGCATCGTGAAGCAGTTTTTTGCCCGTCGTTCAGGCCGCGGCGCGGCGCTTTCGCGGCACATGCCGGGGGCGCCGGTGTCTGAGCCGGCCACCTTTGCGATGTCAGGCCGGCAGCCGGTGGTTCCTTCCGAGGCGGAAATCGCCGCCAATCCGCGCGCCCGCTCGGCGAAACTGCGTTTTGCAACGCGTCTCGGGGCAGCGGCGCGCAAGCCGGATGCCGAGCTGATGCGTCTTGCCCAATTGCCCTCAGGGAGGCGGTGATGTGGCGTCTTCTGCACGTTCTTGCGATAGCCGCCCTCATAGGCAGTGCGGGCTATGCCTATTCGATCAAATATGAAACCATGTATGAGGCCGAGCAGGTTGTTGTGACCCGCAATGCCATTGCCAAAGAGCACGATGCCATCAGCCGGCTGCGGGCGGAATGGGCCAGCCTTGCGCGGCCGGATCGCATTCAGGACCTCGCCGACCGCTATCTCGATCTCAAGCCGCTCAATCTGGCGCAGATCGTGCGCGCCAAGGATCTGCCGGAAATCGCGCCGCGGATCGACGTCATCGGCAACAAGATCGATGCGCTGATCGCCGCGCCAACCCCGACAACGCCGGCGAGTTCGTCGGCATCGACCACGGGTTCCGGGGTTCCGCCCGTTTCCGCGCCTCTTACGCCGCAATCGGCACATCCGTGAGTTCTGATCATGAATGCTGATCCCTTTCGCCCCGATGAGCCCGCCGCGCAGCAGAACCCGCGCCGCAAGCCGCGCTTTTTTGGTCTGTTCTCGATGCGGCTGGCCAGCAGCTCCTTCCGTATCCGGCTGCTGGCGCTGACGTTTTTGTGTGTCTTCGCAACTATCGACGGCAAGCTGGTTTATCTTGGCCTGCGCCCGGATTCAGCCCAGACGCTGAAAAGCGCCGCCTCGGAAGCCATAGCCAGCGCCCGGCCCGACATTGTTGACCGCAACGGTGAAGTTCTGGCGACAGACGTTAAGGTGATGTCCATTTTCGCTGAGCCGAAGCGCATCATCGACAAGGACGAGGCTGTCGAATTGCTGACGGCCGTCCTGCCGGATGTGAACGCGAAGGAATTGCGCGACCGCATCGATTCCAAAAAAGGTTTCGTGTGGGTCAAGCGCGCTGTCACGCCGAAAGAGCAGCAGGAGGTGTTCCATCTCGGCCTGCCCGGCATCGGCTTCCTGCCCGAAAACAAGCGTATCTATCCTAACGGCCCGCTGGGCGCGCATGTCATCGGCTTCACCAATATCGACAATAACGGCATTGCCGGCATGGAGAAATGGATCGACAGCCAGGGGCTGGCCGACCTGCACGGCGCAGGCTTCCGCCTGACGCCGGAAAATCTCGCGCCTGTGAAGCTTTCGCTCGATATCAAGGCGACCCATGTCCTGCGCGACGAGCTTGAGGCCGGTCTGGTGCATTACAAGGCCAAATCAGGCGCGGCAGCCATTCTGGATGTCAATACGGGGGAAGTCATTGCTCTTGCCTCGCTGCCGGATTTTGACCCCAACAATCCCGTGGATGCGCTTGATCCCGACCGCATCAACCGTGCGGTCGTCGGCGTTTATGAGATGGGCTCGACCTTCAAGGCACTGACGCTGGCTATGGCCATCGATTCGGGCAAGGCGGATATCAACACGCGTGTCGACGCCAAGAGCCAGCTGAGATACGGCCGCTTCCGCATTCACGATTATCATGCGCAGAACCGCGTGCTGACGCTGCCGGAGGTGTTTACCTATTCCTCCAACATCGGCACGGCGCGCCTTGCGCTGATGGTTGGTGTCGACGGACACAAGGCCTTTCTCCGGAAGGCTGGCCAGCTTGACCGCATGCGCACGGAACTGCCCGAGAGCGCCGAGCCGATCGTGCCGAAGAACTGGGGCGAACTGAACACCATCACCATCGCCTTCGGCCACGGCATAGCGGTAGCGCCGCTGCAGGCGGCAATGGCCGTTGCGGCGCTGGTGAACGGCGGCACGCTGATCCGGCCCACATTTCTGGCGCGGGACGAAGCGGAGGCCAAGAAGGGCGCGCCCAACATCATCAAGCCCGAAACCTCCGCCTCGCTGCGCTACATCATGCGCCTGAACGCCGAGATCGGCTCCGCGAAAAAGGCCGACATTCCGGGCTATTTCGTCGGCGGCAAGACCGGAACGGCGGAAAAGGTCGTCAATGGCCGTTATGACAAGAACAAGGTGTTCACGACATTCATGGCGATCGAACCCTCGGACAAGCCGAAATATCTGTTTCTTGTTGTGTATGACGAGCCGCAGGGCCTGCCCGAAACGCATGGCTTCAGCACCGCCGCCTGGAATGCGGGCAATGTCACGGGCCGTATTATCGAGCGGGTTTCGCCCATTCTCGGGCTTGCGCCGCGCCTAGAACTGCCGACACAGCCCTTCCCGCTGCTGGCGCATCTGGGCATTGGCGTGAGACCGCAGGCCCCGGGGACGACACCGAGATGAAACTGAGCGCGCTCCTTGCCGGACATCGCCTGAGCGGACCTGACTGCGACATTACCGGCCTTGCCAGCGACAGCCGCAAGGTGCGGCCGGGCGATGCCTTTTTCGCGGTGCCCGGAACTCATGCGGATGGCCTTGCCTATGTGCCTCAGGCGCTGAAGGCGGGCGCGCGCGCCGTCATATCCGAACAGCCTGCGCCCGATGCGCGCACAAGCTGGATCGAAGTTGCGGACATGCGTGCGGCCTTGTCCGAAGCCGCCGCCAGATTCTATCCGCGGCAGCCGGAGACGATTGTCGCGATCACCGGTACCAGCGGCAAGACGTCCATCGCGGCCTTCGTGCGCCAGATCTGGCTGCATCTTGGCCACAAGGCTGCCTCGCTCGGCACGATCGGCGTTGTCGCGCCCGATGGCGCGGTCTACGGGTCGCTGACGACACCTGATCCGATCACCCTGCATGAGACGCTCGACAGGCTGGCCGGGCAGGGCGTGACGCATCTGGCCATGGAGGCCTCTTCGCACGGCCTTGATCAGAAGCGTCTGGACGGCGTCCGGCTCAAGGCGGCGGCTTTCAGCAATCTCTCGCGCGATCATCTCGATTATCACGCCACGCTGGAAGATTATCTCAAGGCTAAGCTGCGCCTGTTCGACACTTTGCTCCAGCCGGGACAGACCGCTGTGGTCGATGCGGATTCTTCTGTGGCTGAGGCGGTGATTGCGGCATGCCGCCAGCGCGGGCTTGCCGTGTTCACCACCGGGAGCGCGGGAACGGGTCTGGAATTGCGCAGCGCGCAGGCGGACGGCATGTCCACCCGGCTTGAAATTGCCTTTCAGGGCCGTGTTTTCCCGGTAAATCTGCCCTTGCTGGGAGATTTTCAGGTATCCAACGCGCTGCTTGCGGCGGGGTTGTGTCTGGCGACCGGGGGTGCTTGGGAGCCGATTGTTGGTGCGCTCGAAAATCTCTCCGGTGCGCCGGGACGGCTGGAGCGCGTCGGCAGCCGTAACGGCGCGCCCATCTTCATCGATTATGCCCATAAGCCGGATGCGCTGGAAAAGGTGCTCACGACATTGCGCCCCCTGACGCAAGGCCGCCTTGTGGTGGTTTTTGGCTGCGGCGGCGACAGGGACAAGGGCAAGAGGCCCATCATGGGAGGCATTGCGGCCCGCCTTGCCGATATAGTCATCGTGACCGACGATAATCCGCGCAGCGAGAATCCGGCGGTGATCCGGGCGGAAATTCTGGCGCAAGCGCCGCAGGCCATCGAAATAGGCGATCGACAAAGCGCTGTTAACCATGCTGTCGGCCTGCTAAAAGCAGGCGATATTCTGTTGATTGCCGGGAAGGGCCATGAAACGGGCCAAATCATCGGAGAAGTCACGGTCCATTTTTCGGATCATGAGGCGGTTCAGGCCGCCTTGCGGGAGATTGAGTGAATGAATTCGTTGTGGTCTGGTCTGGGTCTGGTGGCGCCATTGCGGGCGCGGGTGCGCGGACATCTGCCGCTTGATGTCGGCGGCATTTCGATCGATACGCGCAGTTTGCAGCCAGGAGACCTGTTTTTCGCCATCAAGGGCGAAAATAGTGACGGACACGACTATATCGCCAATGCTTTTGAGAAGGGCGCAGCCGCGGCCGTGATATCCGAGGACTGGGCGCCGCGCATATCGGCCGATATTCCTGTCTATATCGTGCGCGATGTGCTCAACGCGCTCGAGTCGCTTGGCCGGGCGGCGCGTGCGCGCACCAATGCGCAGGTGATCGCCGTGACCGGCTCTGTCGGCAAGACCAGCACGAAAGAGGCGCTGCGCACGATTCTGGGCCGGTTTGGTGAAACCCATGCCTCGCAGGCGTCCTACAATAATCATTGGGGTGTGCCGCTGACGCTCGCGCGGCTGCCCGAGCAGGCGGATTTCGGCATATTTGAGATCGGCATGAGCCATGCGGGCGAAATAACCCCGCTCGTCGACATGGTGCGGCCGCATATCGTCATCATCACCACGATCGCGCCTGTGCATCTGGCGCATTTCGAGTCCGTGGACGGCATAGCCGCCGCCAAGGCGGAAATTTTCAGCGGGCTGGTGCCGGGCGGGCTGGCGATTATTCATGCCGATGTGCCCCAGACGCCCATGCTGATCGAAGCGGCAAAGGCGGCAAATCCAGCTCGGATACTGACCTTCGGGCTTGCCGAAGGCGCAGACGCGCGCCTCGATCATATTGAACTGCTTCCCGACTCGAGCATCATCCGCGCCACGATTCTGGGTGCGCCGGTTGAATACAGGCTGGGCGCTCCGGGCCGGCATCTGGCCGTCAATTCGCTTGCGGTGATTCTCGCTGCTCAGGGCTGTGGGATCGATATTGCGCAGATCCTGCCGGAAATGGACCTGATTCAGCCGGCGAGCGGGCGCGGCCAGCAGCAGCGCGTGGCCATGCCGCAAGGCACGATAACCCTGATCGATGAGAGCTATAATGCCAATCCGGCATCCATGCGGGCGGCCATCGCGCTGCTTGGCCAGACAAAGCCGGCGCGCAAGGGACGGCGTGTCGCGGTTCTGGGCGATATGCTGGAACTGGGCGATGCCGGGCCTTCGCTTCATGCCGAACTCAAGGAGGCCATCGCCGAGGCGGGGATTGATCTGGTTTTTTGCGGCGGCCCGCTCATGCGCAATCTTTACGACGTCCTGCCGGAGGCGCAGCGCGGCGCCTATGCTCCCTTTGGTCCCGATCTGGCAGAGCCGCTCAAATATATGTTGACGGCGGGCGATGTGGTGATGATCAAGGGTTCGAATGGGAGCAAAATGGGGGCAATCATTGCCCAGTTCAAATCTGCTTTTGAAATGTCGCCGCTATGACATGCCCCGCTGAGGACGTTAAATGCTAGCCTGGCTCTACGATTTTCATACGGTTTTCGGCCCGCTGAATCTGTTTCGTTACCTGACGTTCCGGACAGGCTGCGCTATGGCCACGGCGTTGTTTTTTGTGTTCTTCTTCGGTCCGCGCACGATAGCGGCCCTGCGCATAAAGCAAGGCAAGGGGCAGCCTATCCGCACCGACGGGCCGCAGACACATCTGGCCAAGCGCGGTACGCCCACCATGGGCGGGCTGATGATTCTCTCCGGCCTTTTCGTTGCGACGCTTCTTTGGGGCAACCTTGATTTTCTGGCGCGTGGCGGCGGCTATATCTGGGTGGTTCTGCTGGTTACGCTCGGTTTTGGGCTCATCGGCTTTTATGACGATTATCTCAAGGTCACCAAACAGACGCATAATGGTCTGTCGGGCCGGGCCAGACTGGCGATCGAGGCCGTGATCGCGGCGCTGGCCTGCTGGCTGATGACGCGCATCGACCCATCTTCTGCCACCACATCGCTCTATCTGCCTTTCATCAAGGGGCCGGTGCTCGATCTTGGTGTGTTTTTCCCGCTTTTTGGCGCGCTGGTGATTGTCGCGGCGGGCAATGCCGTCAATCTGACCGACGGTCTGGACGGGCTTGCCATCGTGCCGGTGATGATTGCCGCAGCGACCTTCGGCTTGATCGCCTATCTCTCCGGCAATTTCATCTATGCCAATTATCTGGGGATTGATTTTGTCAATGGCGCGGGTGAACTGTCCATTGTCTGCGGCGCGGTGATCGGTGCGGGGCTGGGCTTCCTGTGGTTCAATGCGCCGCCGGCGCAGATATTCATGGGCGATACCGGCTCGCTCGCTCTGGGCGGCCTCATTGGCACCATCGCGGTTGCTGTCAAACACGAGATCGTGCTGGCCGTTGTGGGCGGTTTGTTCGTGCTTGAGGCGTTGAGCGTCATCGTGCAGGTGGCGTCCTTCAAAATGACCGGCAAGCGCGTGTTCCGCATGGCACCGATTCATCATCACTTCGAGCAGCTTGGCTGGTCGGAGAGCCAGGTGGTTGTCCGGTTCTGGATCGTCGCCGTGGTGCTGGCGCTCGTTGGCCTTGCTTCGCTGAAACTGAGGTGAGCATGACGCCGGTCGTTACATTCGCGGGAAAAACCGTTGCCTTGTTCGGTCTTGGCGGCTCGGGATTTGCCACGGCCCTCGCGCTCAAGGCAGGCGGCGCAACAGTTGCGGCATGGGACGATTCCGAGGCCGCGCGCGCCAGAGCCGCGGCTGCGGGCGTGCCTGTGGCGGATCTTGCAACGGCGGACTGGCGGCATTTTTCAGCGCTGATTCTCTCACCCGGCGTGCCGCTGACGCATCCTGAACCGCACTGGACGGTCAGGCTGGCCAAGGCTGCCGGAGTGGAGATCATCGGCGACATAGAATTGTTCTGCCGGGAGCGGGCAAGCCGCGCGCCCGATGCGCCCTTCGTCGCCATCACCGGCACCAACGGCAAATCCACCACCACGACCTTGATCGCGCATATTCTGCGCGAGGCGGGCCGGGACGTGCAGATGGGCGGCAATATCGGCACCGCTATTCTTGATCTTGCGCCGCCTTCGCACGGCCGCGTGCATGTCATCGAATGCTCGACCTTTCAGATCGATCTGACGCCGTCGCTGCACCCTTCCGTCGGCGTCTTGCTCAATCTCACGCCCGACCATATCGACCGTCACGGCACGATGGAAAATTATGCCGCCATCAAGGAAAGGCTGGTGGCGCACAGCGATATGGCCGTTGTCGCGGGCGACGACGAATATACCAGCGCCATTACGGCCCGGCTGGCCGGGGCAGGGCGCGGGCTTGTGCGTGTGAGCACGAGCGGGCAGGCCGATTATTTTTATTCCGATGCGGCTATCTGGCACAATACCGCGAGCGGCCCGGTAAAATGCGCCGATCTTGCTGCGGCCCAGACGCTGCGCGGCCGCCACAACGGCCAGAATGCCGTCTGCGCCTTTGCCGCCTGCCGCGCGCTGGGTGTTGCTGCGCAAACCATTGCGGCGGCTTTGCTCTCGTATCCGGGGCTCGCGCACCGCATGGAGCAGGTGGGGCGCAAGGGCAATGTCCTGTTCATCAATGATTCCAAGGCCACCAACGCCGATGCAGCCGAAAAGGCGCTGCTCACCTTCGATCCCATCTACTGGATTGCAGGCGGCAAAGCCAAGGAAGGCGGCATCGAGCCGCTTGCGCCATTATTTGGGCGTATCGCCAAGGCCTATCTCATCGGCGCGGCCAGCGCCGATTTTGCCCGCACGCTCGAAGGCCGGGTGCCCTATGAGCTTTGCGTCACGCTGGATGTGGCCACGCGCAAAGCGGCGGCGGATGCCGCGCAGAGCGGCAAACCTGCCACGGTGCTGCTGTCGCCGGCTTGCGCGTCTTACGATCAGTTTGCCAATTTTGAACAACGCGGCGATGTTTTTCGCTCGCTCGTCAAGGATCTGACGGTCTCATGATATCGCGCGCGGAAAATTCGGTCATCGGCAACTGGTGGTGGACAATCGACCGCTGGCTGCTCACCTCCTTGCTGGTTCTGGTGCTGATGGGCGTCATGCTGGCCATGGCCGGCAGTCCGGCCGTCGCGGAACGTCTCAACCTGCCGACGTTTTATTTCGTCCATCGTCAGGTCATGTATGCCGCGGTGTCCATGCCGGTGCTGCTGGGGGTCTCGTTTCTGCCGCCGCGTCTGGTGCGCCGAGCCGCGCTGGCGCTCTTTGCGTTTGCTTATGCCCTGATTCTCGTCACCATCATTCACCGGGTTGAAATCAAGGGTGCAAGCCGCTGGATTTTTGGTGTCCAGCCGTCGGAGTTTGTCAAGCCCGCCTTTGCCGTGGTGGCAGCCTGGGCCTTTTCGGAAGGCGCCCGCCGCCGGGATGTGCCGGGGGTGACCATCGGGTTCCTGTTGTTGCCGCTGACCGTCGTGCCGCTGCTCCTCCAGCCCGATTATGGCCAGACCATGCTGATCTGCATTGTCTGGGCCGCCTTGTTCTTCATGGCGGGGCTGCATTATTTCTGGGTGCTGGGCCTTATGGGCGGCGGCGTGGTGAGCGTGCTGGCCGCCTACAGGTTTGTTCCGCATGTGCGGGCGCGTATCCTGAAATTCATGGATCCGGGGCAGGGCCCGGGCGGCGACAGTTTTCAGGTCGATACGGCAATTGAATCCTTCGTGAACGGCGGCTGGTTTGGCAAGGGGCCGGGCGAAGGCACGGTCAAGCGCATCCTGCCGGACAGCCACACCGATTTCATCTTTGCGGTGACCGGAGAGGAATTCGGCGTTATCGGCGCGAGTGTCGTCATGGCCATATTCGCTTTCATTGTCCTGCGCGGCCTGCTGCTGGCGGCGCGCAACGAGGACCCTTTTGCGCGGTTCGCGGCTGCCGGGCTGATCATTCTTTTCGGCGTTCAGGCCTGCATCAATATGGCGGTGAACCTGCATCTCATGCCGGCCAAGGGCATGACCCTGCCATTCATTTCCTATGGCGGTTCATCCATGATCTCGCTGGCGATTACAATGGGTTTCCTGCTGGCCGTGACGCGCAAGCGTCCACGCTCGGAAATCATGGCCGATGTGGGCGGAGGGGACGAATGACAGGTGCGGTGCGGCCGATACTTCTGTGCGCCGGCGGTACGGGCGGCCACCTTTTTCCCGCCGAGGCCCTGAGCCACGCCCTGCAGCAAAGGGGCGCGGTGGTTGAGCTTGCCACCGATACCCGTGCGATCAGGTTCAGCGGAACATTTCCTGCCCGTGCCGTGCATGCGGTGCCTGCCGGGACGCCGACCGGCGGCTCGCTCATCGGCAAGGCCCGGGCAGCCATCGCCATTGCGCACGGCGTCTGGGTTGCCCGTGGCCTGCTGAAGAAAATCCGGCCGCTGTGCGTGGTGGGCTTTGGCGGTTATCCCACGGTGCCGCCGATGCTGGCAGCGCAGCAACTTGGCATTCCGACGCTGCTGCACGAGCAGAATGCCGTGATCGGGCGGGCCAACCGCTTTCTGGCCGGAAGCGCGACGCTGATCGGCACCGGCTTTCCCGATGTCGGCGGCCTTGATGCCGCCCTGCGGGAAAAGGTGCGGTTTGTCGGCAATCCGCTCCGCCCCAATGTGCTGGAGGCGGCCCGGCTGCCTTATCCGGAATTTGACGGCGCATTGCATGTGCTGATCACCGGCGGATCACAGGGCGCGCGGGTCTTTTCGGATATTGTGCCCGCCGCCATCGCGCTGTTGCCTAAGGCCGAACAGGCGGTGCTGCGCATCGTGCAGCAGGCGCGCGGTGAGGATGAGGCGCGCGTGCGTGTGGCCTATGCCGCAATGGGCGTGAATGCCGAGGTTGCGCCCTTTTTCAGCGACCTGCCGCAACGCATGGCGCGCAGTCACCTTGTCATCGGCCGCTCGGGTGCGAGTACGGTCAGCGAACTGGCCGCGATCGGTCGTCCGTCGGTTCTGGTGCCGTTGCCCGGCGCAATCGATCAGGATCAGGCGGCCAATGCCGCCATTCTGGCACGGGACGGCTCGGCCGAGGTGATCCGTCAACCCGATTTCACGCCGCAGACTTTGGCGGAGCGTTTGTCGCAGATGATCCGGGCGCCGCAGCACCTGCTCGCGCGCGCCGCCGCCGCCAGAAGCGCCGCCCGCCTTGACGCCGCCGAACGACTGGCCGATCTCGTGCTGTCGATCGCCTTGAAATGAACCGGAGAACACCATGAAACTGCCTCGCGAACTGGGCCCCATTCACTTTGTCGGCATTGGCGGCATCGGCATGTCCGGCATAGCCGAAGTGCTGCTCAATCTGGGCTATCGTGTGCAGGGATCGGATGCCTCCGACAATGCCAATGTCAAGCGACTGCGCGACAAGGGCGCGCATGTGTTTGTTGGCCATGCGGCGCAAAACCTTGGCGATGCCGAAGTGGTGGTGGTCTCGACGGCCATCCAGCGCGATAATCCCGAGCTTTCCGCTGCGCGCGAGCGGCGTATTCCGGTAGTGCGCCGCGCCGAGATGCTGGGCGAACTCATGCGCCTCAAGCAATGTGTGGCCATTGCCGGCACGCATGGCAAAACGACGACGACATCGCTGGTGGCGACCTTGCTGGATGCGGGCGGCTTTGACCCTACCGTCATCAACGGCGGCATCATCAATGCCTATGGCACCAATGCGCGCCTTGGCGCGGGCGACTGGATGGTGGTCGAGGCCGACGAGAGCGACGGCACGTTCCTCAAATTGCCTGCCGATGTTGCTATCGTCACCAATATCGACCCGGAGCATCTCGATCATTTCAAGACATTCGATGCGATCAAGGCAGCATTTTATGCGCTGGTCGAAAACCTGCCATTTTATGGCTTTGCGGTGATGTGCCTTGACCATCCCACCGTGCAGGAGCTTGTGGGCAAGATCGAGGATCGCCGTGTCATCACCTATGGCGTCAATCCTCAGGCGGATGTGCGTCTGCTCGATATTGATCTCACCGGCGGGCAGAGCCGGTTCAATGTGCTGATCCGCGACCGCAAGACCGGAACAGCCACCTATCTTGAAAATCTGGTGATGCCGATGCCGGGACATCACAATGCGCTCAACGCCACGGCGGCCATTGCGGTTGCTTATGAGCTGGGCATGACACCCGATAAGATCCGCTCGGCGCTGGCGGGCTTTGGCGGGGTCAAACGCCGCTTCACCCGGACAGGCACCTGGAACGGCGCGGCGATCTTTGATGATTATGGCCACCATCCTGTCGAAATCGCCGCCGTGCTGCGCGCGGCGCGGGCCTCCACCAAGGGGCAGGTGATTGCCGTCGTGCAGCCGCATCGGTTCACCCGCCTGCAATCTTTGTTCAACGATTTTGCAACCTGCTTCAACGATGCCGACCATGTGATTGTCGCCGATGTCTATGCTGCAGGCGAATCAGCCATCGAAGGCGTCAACCGCGACAGTCTGGTTGCGGCCATCAAGGCGCATGGCCATCGCAATGTCGCGCCGCTGAGTTCGCCCGCCGAACTGGCGCCGATGATCCGCGACATTGCCAGACCAGGAGATTATATCGTCTGTCTGGGCGCGGGCAGCATCACTGGCTGGGCTTATGCGCTGCCCGGCGAACTCGAAGCTCTGGACGCCGGCAAGTGAATTTCCCCGATCTTGCACCCGATCTTACCCGGCATATGCCCGACCTTCGCGGGCGCCTTCAGGCGAATTTCCGCCTTGGCGACATCACATGGTTTCGCGTGGGCGGACCGGCGCAGCTGTTCTTTGTGCCGGCCGATGAAGCCGATCTTGCCTATTTCCTCGCCCGCCTGCCGGGGCATGTTCCGGTCTATGTGCTTGGCCTTGGCTCAAACATGCTGATTCGCGACGGCGGAATGGCGGGGGTCGTCATCCGCCTGAGCAAGCCGCCTTTCGCCGGAATTGAAATAGAGGCCGGATGCCGGATCAGAGCCGGGGCGGCCGTGCCGGATGTCAAGCTGGCGCGCGCCGCTGCGGAAGCCGGAATTGACGGACTGGCGTTCTTTCGCGGCATTCCGGGCGGCGTCGGCGGCGCCCTGCGCATGAATGCCGGGGCTCATGGCGGCGAAACAAAAGACGTACTGATCGAGGCGCGCGCCGTCGACCGCAAGGGTCGGATTCATGTGCTGGCCAATGCGGATTTCGGCTATACTTACCGTCATTCCCGCGCACCGGAGGATTTTATTTTCACGCAGGCGCTGTTTCAGGGCCGCGAGGGCGAGCCCGCCGCCATTCTTGCCGAGATGGAGCGAATCACCTCTGCGCGCGAGGCAAGCCAGCCCGTCCGCGAGCGCACCGGCGGCTCTACTTTCAAGAATCCGCCCGGTCACAAGGCCTGGCAATTGATCGATGCTGCCGGATGCCGCGGCCTGACGATCGGCGATGCGCAGGTGTCGCCGATGCATTGCAATTTTCTCATCAACCGCGGCAACGCTTCAGCCGCCGAGATCGAGACATTGGGTGAAACCGTGCGGGCCCGCGTACTGGCGCAGTCCGGCATCGCACTGGACTGGGAAATCAAGCGGATCGGCGTGGCATGAACTGCGGCGCGGCCCCGCGCCCGGCATTGCCCGATGAAACACAGGTTGAAAAGGAATGAACATGCAACATATTGCCGTGCTCATGGGTGGCTGGTCTGCCGAACGGGAAGTGTCGCTGCGCTCGGGCGCGGCTTGCGCCAGGGCGCTGGAGAGTGTTGGTTTCCGTGTGACGCCGGTCGACGTGAAGCGCGACATTGCCGATGTCCTTACGCGAATCAAGCCGGATGTCGCCTTTAACGCCCTGCATGGCCGGGTTGGCGAAGATGGTACGATTCAGGGCATACTGGAGACGTTGCGCATTCCCTATACCCATTCCGGCGTGCTGGCTTCCGCGCTGGCCATGCAGAAAGACATGGCCAAGATCATCATGGCCGCCAATGGCGTCAAAGTTGCGCATGGCCTGACGGTTCACCGCTTCACCGCCGCGCAGGAGCATGTGCTCCCGCCGCCCTATGTTCTTAAGCCAGTCAATGAAGGCTCCAGCGTAGGTGTTGTAATCGTTAAAGAAAATCGCCCGCCGCCGCAGGAGCTGGCTCGCGCCGACTGGCCCTATGGCGATATGATGCTGGCGGAAACCTTCATTCCGGGGCGGGAACTCACCTGCGCCGTCATGGGGGATGAGCCTCTCGGCGTCATCGAAATCAAGACCGCGTCCGGCGTGTTTTACGATTATGATGCAAAATATGCGAAGGGCGGATCAATTCACGTTCTTCCGGCAGAAATTAAACCAAATATTTACCACAATGTTCAAGAGTTGGCTTTGAAGGCGCATCGAGCGCTTGGGTGCCGCGGCGTAAGCCGAGCGGACTTCCGTTACGACGATACGCCCGGAGGCACGGGCGACATCGTCTGTCTGGAGGTCAACACGCAGCCCGGCATGACCGAGACCTCGCTGGTGCCGGAGTTGGCCGCCCATGCTGGGCTGAACTTTGGTGAGTTGGTAAAATGGATGGTGGCAGACGCCTCCTGCGATCGGTAAACGGCGTTTCAGGTGCCCGGCGCGCCAAGGATGCCGGCTATCCGGCATCGCTTCCCAGACAAGCCCAAATCATCCGCTTTCCCGCGGCGCCTTACCGCGCCGAGCGCGAAACCCCGCTCTGGCTGCGCCGCCTCGAGCGCTGGGCCGAGCGCTGGCACAACGGCCTTGGTCTTTTTCTCTCGCTGATGCTTGTCGGCTCCGCCGGTCTTTATGGCGCGGTGCGCGGCGGCCAATATCAGGATTTCATCGCCAGCAACGGCTCGCTCGCCGATGCCGGCGCGCGGCTCCTCGGCTTTGGCATTTCGGCTGTGACGATCACCAGCCAGGGCGGCATTGCCGAGACGCAAATTCTTAAAACTGCCGGTATTAACCCTAATTCTTCCTTGCCCTTCCTTGATGCGCAGGCCGTGCGCGACCGCCTGATGAGCCTGCCCATCGTCGCGGATGCGCAGGTGCGCAAACTCTATCCCGATCGTCTGGTCATCAATATCACGCAGCGCCAGCCTTATGCCCTGTGGCAGAAGGACGGCGAAGTGAGCATGGTTTCGCAGAACGGCATCGCCTTCGGGCCGCTGACCGACGCACAATATGCCGGTCTGCCCTTCGTGGCCGGCGAGGGCGCCAATCAGCATCTGCCGCAATATCTGGCTTTGCTCGACGCTCTTGGCGACCAGAAGTCGAAATTCCGCGCCGGCGTCTATGTCGGCAACCGTCGCTGGAACCTGCAGAGCACCAACGATATCGAGGTGCGCCTGCCGGAAGACAATCCGCAGGATGCGGTCAAGACCTTTGCCGAACTCGAGCGGCAATACCGCATTCTTGAAAAGGATGTCGTGGCCGTAGATCTGCGCGTTCCGGGCAAGGTGGAAGTGCAACTGACAGATTCAGGCATGGCGACGCTGCTGGCGCAGCATCCGCCGCAGAAGAAAAAGCTGGGGAGCGACATATGAGCCGTCATTTGTTAACGCCTCGCCTCAAGCCTCTGCCATCCCGCCGCAGCACGATCCTCTCCGTGCTGGATGTCGGCACTTCGAAGATTGTTTGCCTGATCGCCAAGCTGCTGCCCGCCGAGCCTTCGGATACGATGCGCGGGCGCACGCACCGGTGCAAGATTCTCGGCATAGGCCACCAGCGCTCGCACGGCATCAAGAGCGGCGTCGTCATTGACATGGAAGATGCCGAGAAGGCCATCCGCCTTGCCGTCGATGCCGCCGAACGCATGGCTGGCGTCGAGGTGGAAAGCGTCATCGTGAATATGACGGGCGGGCGCATCGGCTCGCAGCAGCATCGCGCCGGATATTCCGTGGGCGGGCGCGCCGTTACCGGCCACGATATCCAGCACTGCCTTGACCGCGCCCATGCACAGGACAACAGAGCAGGGCGGGCCGTGCTGCATTCGCTGCCTGTTGGTTTCCAGCTCGACAATATGGCCGGCATCCGCGACCCGAAAGGCATGATCGGCGATGCGCTTGCCGCTGATCTTCACACAATCTCGGTGGAGGCCTCTGCAGCCCGCAACCTGATGCTGGCGATCGAGCGCTGCCACATAGAGGTCGAAGCGATCGTTGCCACGCCCTATGCCAGCGCTCTTGCGGTTATGGCCGATGACGAAGCCGACATGGGCGCTGCGGTCATCGATCTTGGCGGCGGCACCACCTCTGTCAGCGTGTTCAGCGCGGGCCGCCTCACCCATGCGGATGCGATCGCCGTGGGCGGCAATCATATCACCATGGATATAGCGCGTGGGCTCACCACCCGTGTGAGCGACGCCGAGCGGCTCAAGATCGTTTATGGCTCCTGCGTTTCCTCGCCTTCCGATGTGCGCGAGACGATCTCCGTCGTGACGCCGGGAGACGATGGCGAACAGACGAGCGCCCTGCCCAAGACGCAGCTGGTGCGCATCATCCGTCCGCGCGTCGAGGAAATTCTCGAACTGGTGCGCGATCGCCTCAAGGCTTCGGGCTTTGCGGCGCAGGCCGGCCGCCGGCTCATCCTCACGGGGGGCGGCAGCCAGCTTAACGGAATTGCCGATATTGCCCGCACAACCTTTTCCAGCTCGGTCCGGATTGGCCGTGCTCTGGGAATGCAGGCGATGCCGGAATCGGCCAAAAGCCCTGCTTATGCAGCGGCAGCCGGCCTGCTTGTCTACCCGCAGATTGCGGGCGGCGAGCATCACGCCTCAAGCGGTTTGACGCTGTCGAGGTCGACAACAACGGACGGCTATGTCGCCCGGGTGGGACGGTGGCTTAAAGAAAGTTTTTGAAAAAAATTTGCTTTTGCGAATCAACAGGGATTCACAAAAGGCGACGAATCAAGTGACATGAAACTGATGCTGTCAAGCATCGAAGAAAAGAGGCCTTATAATGACGATCAATTTGAAAGCTCCGGAACTGCGGGAGTTGAAGCCCCGGATCATGGTTTGCGGCGTAGGTGGTGCTGGCGGTAATGCTGTCAACAACATGATCGTCTCGGGCCTCAATGGCGTGGATTTCATCTGCGCCAACACCGATGCACAGGCGCTGACCTCTTCGCGCGCTGAGCGTATCATTCAGATGGGCCTGCAGGTGACGGAAGGTCTTGGCGCCGGTTCCCAGCCGGAAATCGGCCGTGCCGCTGCGGAAGAAGCCATCGAGGAGATCCGTGATCACCTTGCTGGCGCGCATATGGTGTTTGTCACCGCCGGCATGGGCGGCGGCACCGGCACCGGCGCTGCGCCGGTCATCGCCCGTCTTGCCCGCGACATGGGCATCCTGACTGTCGGCGTGGTGACCAAGCCGTTCCAGTTTGAGGGCGTGCGCCGGATGCGCATTGCCGAGTCGGGAATTTCCGAGCTGCAAAAAGCTGTGGATACTCTGATCGTCATCCCCAACCAGAACCTGTTCCGTGTCGCCAACGAGCGCACCACCTTCGCTGACGCCTTCTCCATGGCCGATCAGGTGCTCTATTCGGGCGTGGCCTGCATCACCGACCTCATGGTCAAGGAAGGCCTCATCAACCTCGATTTCGCCGATGTGCGCGCCATCATGCGCGATATGGGCAAGGCCATGATGGGCACAGGCGAGGCCACGGGCGACAAGCGCGCCGTCATGGCTGCCGAGGCTGCCATTGCCAATCCGCTGCTCGACGAGACTTCGATGCGCGGCGCCAAGGGCCTGCTCATCTCGATCACGGGCGGCAATGATCTGACGCTCTATGAAGTGGACGAAGCGGCAAGCCGCATCCGTCAGGAAGTGGACGAAGACGCCAACATCATTCTGGGCGCCACCTTCGATTCCAGCCTTGAAGGCATAGTGCGCGTGTCGGTGGTTGCAACCGGCATCGACATGGTCGACGGCGCCCGCGATCTGCCCAGCATCGAGAGCCGCATTCAGGAGACGGCACAGCGCCTGCGCACGCAGGCTGCCCGCGCCCTTGATCAGGCGCAGCGCCCCGTGATCGAGCCGCGCGTCATGGCCGCGCAGGAGCCTGCCGTGCAGTTCCGCTCCGAACCCGTTCAGGCTGAGCAGATGGAGGCCCCCTCCGCCCCCTCTCCCGTGATGCAGGCTGAAGCCGCTTTTTCGAGCGTCGCGCCTGCAATGGTTGAACCCGCCCCGCAGGCCGTCTATACGCCGGCCCCCGCCGTTGAGGCCGTGCGCGAGGCGCCCGCTCCCGTGATGGCCCCGGTCGCCAAGCCGATCATTCCGGAAGTCGACTATGCCGAGCAGCCGGTGCGTCCGGCGCGGATGCCAACCATCGACGAATGGCCCCGTCCGGTGCGCGAGCAGATCGCCCGTGCACAGGAACCCGCGCCGCAGCCGGTTTCGGCCGAATCGCGCCGCGTGGGCCTGATTGAAAAGCTGACCTCGTTTGGTATGAACCGCGGCGCAGCCCAGCCGGCCCGTGTTGAGGCTCCGCGCCCGGCAGCAGTGCCGCAGCGCCAGGCTGCACCGTCTCAGGTCCATGCAGATTATGCCAAGCGCACCGCTGCGCCGATGCTGCGCGCAACCCAGCCCGGCCTCGATGTTCATGGTCGTGCCGCGCAGCAGGCACGCCTGCAGGAAGACGACCAGCTGGAGATTCCGGCCTTCCTGCGCCGCTCCTGAAGTGTGGAGATCTGGTTTCGTCGCAAATAAGGTGATGAAATCGAACAGCAAAATGGTTTAAAGCAAAAAGCCCGGGCATGTCCCGGGCTTTTTCGTGACAAGGCACGGACTGCCGGCCTGGCCGTCTTGAAAATGTAACACGGCGTAAAAAACCGTGATTTTGTGAAAGACCGCGGCGCGCGTATTTTCCGTCAGGAAAGCGTGAGACGCGCCCGGTTCATGCCGGTTCAAGTGGGGACGAATGCAAAGTCGACAAACTACCCTGAAGGCACCCGCCAGAATTTGTGGCAAGGGCGTCCATTCCAATGCTCCCGTCTGCCTCACTCTCAAGCCAGCAGATGTCGATCATGGCATCGTTTTTCACCGCATCAGCGAAACGGGCGAGAGCCGGGCAATCCCGGCGCTCTGGTCGAATGTGTGCATGACGGAACTGTGCACCGTCATAGGCGATATGAAGCTTGGCTCCGTCTCCACCATCGAACATCTGATGAGCGCACTCTATGCGCTTGGCATTGACAATCTCGACATCGAGATCGACGGGCCGGAAGTGCCCATCCTTGATGGTTCCGCGCGCGAATTCGTTGAATTGATCGACCGGACAGGGCTTGCCGTCAGCGCCAAGCCGAAGACCTTCGTAAAAGTGCTCAAGCCGATCCGGATCGAGCATGGCCGGGGCTTTTCGGAACTGCGCCCGGCAGCACAGGGATTTCATCTTGACGTCGAAATAGATTTTTCCGCGCCCGTCATCGGACGCCAGCGCAAGGTTGTTGAATTGTCGCCAGAAATTTTCCGTGAAGAAATTCAGGCGGCGCGCACCTTCGGCTTTCTGCGCGATGTGGAACATCTGTGGAAAGCGGGTTTTGCGCTCGGTTCCTCGCTGGAAAATTCGGTGGCGCTCGATGGCGACAAGATCCTGAACCCAGAAGGTCTGCGCTACCGCGATGAATTCGTCCGGCACAAGATGCTGGATGCCATCGGCGATCTTTCGCTTGCCGGTGCGCCGATCATCGGCACCTATCGCTCCTATTGCGGCGGGCACAAGATGAATTATCTGGTGCTGGAAGCGCTGTTCAGGGATGAAACGGCCTATGCCTATGTTGAGGCGCCGCGCCGCGCGCAGCCTGCGGGGCATTCTGCGGCCATGACCATCGCCGCTGCGTCCTGACCTTTCCGGACCGGCTTCCTGCCGGGGACAGAGGCCGCCCGCAATTAAACTTCGCGCGGCCTCTTCACAGATCGGCAGGAACATGAAAATCTGACGCGTCAATCTTTTGATGAAGACTGGCCCGAAAGATAAAAATAGGCTAAGAGGTCGCATCCTCAGATCAGAGTTCTCAAGCATGTCTGCAGCAATTTCCGAAGTTTCTTCCCGTCCGGTTCACGTCGCACGCTCTTCCGTCCGTTTCACGTCGCTCAGGTTGGCGGCGGCGCTTCTGGTGCTTTTGCCACTGGCGGGCTGTTCCTCGCTGGATGGCTTCAACCCATTCGGCGGCGAGAAATACAAACAGGAAATCCTGCCCGATATTCCGGCTGAAAAGCTCTATAATCTCGGCCTGGCCAAGATGAATGCGGGCAATTACCGCGAAGCCGCCAAGAAATTCCTGGAAATTGAAAAGCAGTCGCCATTCTCGAGCTGGTCGGAAAAAGGCCTGCTGATGGCCACCTATTCCAATTACCGCGACGGCCAGTTCGACGATGCCGTGGCCAATGGCAAGCGGTATGTGTCGCTTTATCCGACATCGCCGGATGCGGCCTATGCGCAATATCTCGTCGCCGAATCGCAATATGAGCAGATCCCGGATATTTCCCGCGATCAGGATCAGGCTGAGAAGGCTTTGCAGGGCTTCAACGAGCTGATCACCAAATATCCCAGTTCAGAATATGTCTCCGACGCCAAGTTCAAGATTCAGGTGGCGCATGACCAGCTTGCCGGCAAGGAGATGTCGGTTGGCCGCTTCTATCTGAAGCGCAAGAATTATGTCGCGGCGATCAACCGTTTCCGTGTCGTGCTCTCGCAATATCAGACATCGCGCCATACGCCTGAGGCTCTGGAACGTCTGACCGAGGCCTATATGGGGCTTGGCATCGTCAATGAAGCCCAGACGGCCGCTGCGGTGCTCGGACATAACTTCCCGGACAGCCCGTGGTATAAAAATGCCTATGACCTGCTCCAGTCCGGCGGAACGGAACCGCGCGAGGACACCGGCTCGTGGATTTCCAAGGCCTTCAAGACTGTTGGCCTTTAACGGAGCGGCGTGTGCATGCTCACTGCGCTCGCCATCCGCGATATAGTCATTATTGATAGGCTGGAGCTTGACCTCAGTCAGGGCATGACGGTGCTGACCGGCGAAACCGGCGCGGGCAAATCCATTCTGCTTGACGCCGTGACACTGGCGCTGGGCGGACGCGGAGATGGCGGCATGGTGCGCGCCGGACAGCCGCAAGGGCAGGTGACGGCAGTATTCCGGCTGGCGCAGGCGCATCCCGCACTGGCCATGGCCCGCGATCTGGGCCTTGAGATCGACGGCGATCTTATCCTCCGGCGCATTCAGATGCAGGACGGCCGCACGCGCGGCTTCGTCAATGATCAGGCGGCGAGCGCGCAGGCGCTCAAGGCGCTGGGCGCGACCCTCGTGGAAATTCACGGCCAACACGACGACCGCGCCCTTGCCGATCCGCGCCTGCACCGCGTGCTCGTCGATGCGCATGGTGGGCTTGAGCCCGATGTCGAGGCGACACGAAGAGCCCATGCCGCCTGGCGCGAGGCCGAGCAGCAACTTGCCGCCGAGGAGACGCGTATCGCCGAGGCGCGCAAGGAGGCCGATTTTCTCCGGCATGCGCATGAGGAACTTTCGGCGCTGCGGCCCGAGCCGGGCGAGGAGGAGCGTCTCTCGGTCAGGCGCACGGCTATGCAGCAGGCCGAGAAGGTGACCGCCGATCTGCGCGATGCCTTTGAGGCGGTCGCCGGTGATGGCGGCCCCATATCGACCATGGCGAGCCATATGCGGCGGCTCGAGCGCCGCGCGGCGCTGGCCGCCGAACTGATAGAGCCCTCGGTCAGCGCGCTCAATGATGTGATTCTGGCGCTGGATGCAGCCGAATCGGTGCTGTCGCAGGCTCTGCGCGATGCGGATTTCGATCCGCGCGAGCTTGAATTGCTGGAGGAGCGCCTGTTTGCGTTGCGGGCCGCCTCGCGAAAATATGCCGTGCCGGTGGACGAGCTGGCCGCCCTTGCGGAGAAGTTTTCCGCCGATCTGGCCGCGCTCGATGCCGGAGAGACGCGCCTTGCCCGATTGGGCGATGACGCGCGCCGCCTCAAGGACGCTTATGTGAAGCTGGCGCATGAACTTTCGCGCAAGCGCGCGGCAGCGGCCGCCGCCCTCGACAAGGCCGTCAATATTGAACTGCCGCCGCTCAAGCTGGAGCGGGCAAAATTCATGACCCATATCCAGTCCGACGCCGAGAATATGTCGCCCGAAGGCATCGACCGCATGGAATTCTGGGTAGAGACAAATCCCGGCTCCAAGCCCGGCCCCCTGATGAAGGTGGCCTCGGGCGGCGAACTGGCGCGGTTCATGCTGGCGCTCAAGGTGGTTCTGGCGGATCGCGGCTCGGCTCCGACGCTCATTTTCGATGAGATCGACACCGGCGCGGGCGGCGCGGTCGCGGATGCCATCGGCCAGAGATTGTCGCGCCTCGCGCGCAAGAATCAGGTGCTGGCGGTCACGCATGCCCCGCAGGTTGCGGCGCGTGCCCGGCATCATTTCCGCATTACCAAGGCCGAACGCGAGACGCGCTTCGCTACCCATGTCATTGCGCTGGATACAGCCGCGCGCCGCGAGGAAATTGCGCGGATGCTGTCCGGCGCAGAGATTACCGATGAGGCGCGCGCCGCCGCAACGAGATTGCTGGAAGGGGTCTGATGGCCGGGACATTCGCCGAGGCTGAAGCCGAGCATAAAAAACTTGGCGAGGAACTGGCCCGCCATGACCGGGCCTATTATCAGGAAGATGCGCCCGTCATTTCGGATGCCGAATATGACGAACTGCGCCGTCGCTACGAGGCGCTGGAGGCCCGGTTTCCGCAATTGCGCGCGCCCGATTCGGCCTCGTTGCGGGTGGGTGCGCCGCCTGTCGCCAAATTTGGCAAGATCAGGCATGCCGTGCCCATGCTTTCGCTGGCCAATGTGTTCAGCGACGAGGACGTGACGGATTTTCTTGCCCGTATCCGCCGCTTTCTGGGACTGGACGACGACGCCCGCGTCGTTCTGACCGCCGAGCCGAAAATCGACGGCCTGTCCTGCGCGCTGCGCTACGAGGGCGGCGAGCTTGTGTCCGCCGCCACGCGCGGCGACGGGTTCGAGGGCGAGGACGTGACCGCCAATGTGCGGACGATCCGGGCCATTCCTCACCGCCTGCGGGGCGCGCATGTTCCGGCTGTCTGCGAGGTGCGCGGCGAGGTCTATATGAGCCATGCCGAATTCGCCGCCCTCAACGCGCGGCAGCTGGCCGCAGGCGACAAGACTTTTGCCAATCCGCGCAATGCCGCGGCCGGTTCCTTGCGCCAGCTTGATCCCGCCGTCACCGCTTCGCGCACGCTGGGCTTTTTTGCCTATGCCTGGGGCGAGCTTGAGCCGCGCCCGGCGCAGACGCAGTTCGACATGGTGCAATGGTTTGGCGCCGCGGGTCTGCCGGTCAACCCGCTGATGCAGCGCTGCCAGAGCCTCGACGAAATGCTGGCGGTTTTCCACGCCATCGAGGCGCGCCGTGCGCAGCTTGGCTATGATATCGACGGCGTAGTCTACAAGGTGGACGATCTGGCCTTGCAGCAGCGCCTTGGCTTTGTTTCGCGCTCGCCGCGCTGGGCGACAGCCCATAAGTTTCCGGCTGAAAAAGCCCGCACGCGCCTGCTCGATATTGAAATTCAGGTGGGGCGCACGGGCGTGCTGACGCCGGTGGCCAAGCTCGCGCCGGTCAATGTGGGCGGGGTGATGGTCTCCAACGCCACCCTGCACAATGAGGATGAGATCCGCCGCAAGGACATTCGCATCGGCGATATGGTGGTGGTGCAGCGGGCCGGGGACGTCATTCCGCAGATTACCGGTGTCATCGAGACCGAGCGTCCGGCTGATGCAAAGCCCTTTGCCTTCCCGCATGTCTGCCCGGCCTGCGGTTCGGCGGCGGTGCGGGAGATGGACGAAAGCGGCAAGGCCGATGTCGCATGGCGCTGCACCGGCGGGCTCATTTGCCCGGCGCAGGCCGTGGAGCGGCTCCGGCACTTTGCCTCGCGCCTCGCTTTTGACATTGAGGGGCTTGGCGACAAGCAGATCGAATTCTTTTACGCCAAGGGGCTGATCCGTTCGCCGGCGGACATATTCACGCTGGAAGAGCGCGATGCACGCAGTCTCACAAAAATCAAGAATTTCGAGGGGTTTGGCGAGGTTTCGGTGCGCAATCTCTTTGCGGCCATCAATGCCCGGCGCCAGATCGCCGTTAACCGTTTCATCTTTGCACTGGGCATCCGGCATATCGGCGAGACGAACGCCAAGCGCCTTGCGCGCCATTTCGGCTCGTTCGAGGCGCTGCACAAGGCGGCGCTTGCCGCGCAGGACGAGGGCTCCGAGGGGCGGCAGGAGCTGATTTCTATCGAGGGCATCGGCCCCGTGGTGGCCGAAGCGCTGGCCGATTTCTTTCATGAGCCGCATAATGAGGAGGTTCTGGCAGCTCTGTTGCCGCAATTGGAGCTCATTCCCATGGAGGCGGTGGCGGAAAGTCCCGTCTCCGGCAAGACGGTGGTCTTCACCGGCGCGCTGGAGCGCATGAGCCGCGACGAGGCGAAAGCCATGGCTGAGCGGCTCGGCGCAAAAGTTGCCGGTTCGGTTTCGAAAAAAACCAATCTTGTCGTCGCCGGCCCCGGCGCCGGTTCCAAGCTGACGCAGGCGCGCGATCTTGGCATCGAGGTGATTTCGGAAGAGGAATGGCTGAAGCTGGTCGGCGGGTGACATCCGGCCAGCATTCCCGCCGCCGTTCCGGTCTGGCACAGGCGGGGCGGGCGGTGTAAATTATCGGTCTCGAACAGGGGAGGCGGGCATGGCGCGCACCAGCACTTATCTCAATTTCAATGGCCAGACCGAAGAGGCGTTCGTGTTCTATCGGTCCGTTTTCGGCGGCGACTTTCTGGGGCCGGTGCACCGGTTTGGCGAGGCGCCCGCTGCGCCGGGACAACCGCCGCTGAGCGCCGCGGACAAGAAACTTGTCATGCATGTCGAACTGGCCTTGCCCGGAGGACATGTGCTGATGGGAACCGATGCGCCTGAATCCATGGGGTTCAGTCTGACCATGGGCAATAATATCCATATCAATCTTGAACCGGACACGCGCGCCGAAGCTGAGCGGCTGTTCGGCGCGCTCTCGCAGGGCGGCGTCGTGTCGATGCCGTTGCAGGATATGTTCTGGGGCGCCTATTTCGGCAGCCTGACCGACAAGTTCGGCGTATGCTGGATGGTGAATTGCGCGGCCGGGCCTGCGGCGTGAGCATTCCCGTCCGGCGGGCCTGACTGCCTTTCACATTTCGTGACGCCAGGGCGGGTTGGCCCCGGCGCGCGAGACCGTAATGCTGGCGGCTCTGGTGGCGAAAGCCAGCGCCGCGTCCATCTGCGCCAGCGAAATGGCAGGAAGCTTGTCCTTGGCGAGCAGGCCGGCTTCCAGCAGCGCAACCAGCATTGCGCCCTGAAATGTATCGCCCGCGCCGATCGTGTCCACCAGTTTCACATTGACGGCGGATGCCTGCGTTTTTCCGGCTCTGGAATAGGCCAGCACGCCCTCGCCGCCGCGTGTGATCAGCACAAGGCTTGCGCCATTCTTCAGCCAGTTGGCTGCGGCAGTATCATAATCGCTGTGCTCGAAGAGATATTTGAAATCTTCGTCCGACATGCGCACGATATCAGCCATGGCGGCAAGGCGGTTCATCCGGGCTCTGTAGGTAAGGATATCCTTGGTGAGGGTGGGGCGCACATTGGGATCAAATGAAATCATCACTTTGTCGCGCGCATCGGCGACAAGTGCTTCATAGGCGCTGGCCGAGGGGTCGTTGATCAGCGTGGTCGAGCCGATGTGCAGCGCGTCGATCTTGCTGAACGGGATGGAGCCGGGCGCATAGGTCCATGTGCGCGAGGCCGTGCCTTCGTCGTAGAATGCATAATGTGCGTCATTGCCGATCATCCTGACGAAGGCGCAGGTGGTCTCCAATTCCGGACGCCGGCAGAATTCCAGCGAGACGTTCGAGGCGGTGAGATGTTCGGCGATGGCTTCGCCGAAAAGGTCGGTCGATATGCCGCCGACAAAGCCGGTGGACGCGCCGAGACGCGACATGGCGGTGGCGACATTGAGGCAGGAGCCGCCCACTGCCGGCACATAGGCGTCGCGGCCGTCAACGGATTTGGTGGGAACAAAGTCGATGAGAGCGTCGCCGCAAGCCAGAAGCATATTAATCCACCCGATTGATTTATTCTCTTTTGCCCTATTAGAGCGCATTTTTGAAGTGGGGAGAACGATAAATTTGCATTTTGCAAGCCAGAGATTTTTTGCAAATATAAAGGGCGCCGCGGCAAATTCCTTTGCGGCGAAGATTGCGGCGCTGTTTCGGCAGACGGGCTATTTTATCTGCCCCATATTCCGGGGCGCTGGCTTGCCGGCGCTCCGGCATGGGGCATTCGGGACTTTGAAGTGAATGCAGCAATATCTTGATCTCATGCGCCATGTGCTGGAGCACGGCAGCCGCAAAACCGACCGTACCGGCACGGGTACGCTGTCGTTGTTCGGCGCGCAGATGCGGTTTGACCTTGCCGCCGGATTTCCGCTGGTCACCACCAAGAGGCTGCATCTCAGGTCCATCATTCACGAGCTTCTGTGGTTCCTGAGGGGCGAGACCAATATCGCCTATCTCAAGGCGCATGGCGTGTCCATCTGGGACGAATGGGCGGATGAGAATGGCGAACTTGGGCCGGTCTATGGCCAGCAGTGGCGCTCATGGCGCGGGGCCGATGGGGTTGTTGTTGATCAGATCGCGCAGGTTCTGGCCGAAATCAGGCGCAATCCGGATTCGCGCCGTCTGATTGTCTCGGCCTGGAATGTGCCGGATATTCCAAAGATGAAACTCGCGCCCTGCCATTGTCTGTTCCAGTTCTATGTGTCGGACGGCAAGCTGTCCTGTCAGCTTTATCAGCGTTCGGCGGATATTTTTCTTGGCGTGCCGTTCAATATTGCCTCCTACGCTCTGCTCACGCATATGATGGCGCAGGTCTGCGGGCTGGAAGCAGGGGATTTTGTCCATAGTTTTGGCGATGTGCACCTCTATCTCAATCATATCGAGCAGGCGAAGCTGCAGTTAAGCCGCACGCCCAGACCGTTGCCACGGCTGATATTGCCCAAGCACGACAGCCTGTCCGATTATCGTTTCGAGGATTTCATCATCGAGGGTTATAATCCCGATGCAGCGATCAAGGCGCCGGTGGCGGTGTGAACAGTCGGGGCCAAGCCGGGTTCCTGTCGGTTATTGTCGCTTAAATGTCGTTCTGATGCTGGTTTTTGCAGGCTTTGTCTCTAAATTCCAATCAGGCATCCCAGGGGTGAGATCGTGCGCTTTTCATTATTCAACCTGATTCAGCAGAGTTTTTCGGGGCATCTGGGCTGGCCTGAGCAGTGGCGGTTTCCTGAGCCGAAAAGCGCGTATGACGCGATCATCATCGGCGCCGGCGGGCATGGTCTGGCGACGGCCTATTATATGGCCAAGGAGCACGGCATGCGCAATATTGCGGTGCTGGAGAAGGGCTGGCTTGGCGGCGGCAATACCGGCCGCAACACGACGATCATCCGCTCGAATTATCTCTGGGAGGAGAGCGAGGGCATATACGAACATGCGGTGAAGCTGTGGGAAGGGCTCTCCCAGGAGCTCAACTACAATGTGATGTACAGCCCGCGCGGCGTGATGATGCTGGCGCATAACATCCATGATGTGCAGGTGTTCAAGCGCCATGTCCATGCCAACCGTCTGGCGGGGATTGACAATGAATGGCTCACCGCCGAGCAGGCCAAGGAATTCTGCCCGATTCTGAACATCGATCCCAACATCCGCTATCCGATCATCGGGGCGGCGCTGCAGCGGCGCGGCGGCACGGCGCGCCATGATGCGGTGGCCTGGGGCTATGCGCGGGCGGCCTCGAATCTTGGGGTCGATATCATCCAGAACTGCGAGGTCACCGGCATTTTGCGCGGGCCGGACGGCGCGGTGACGGGAGTCGAGACGACCCGCGGCACGATCCGCACAAAAAAGGTGGGTGTGGTTGCTGCGGGCCATACTTCGGTGATCATGGGCATGGCCGGGGTGCGCATGCCGCTGGAGAGCTACCCTCTGCAGGCGCTGGTCTCCGAGCCGATCAAGCCGATGATGCCCTGCGTGGTGATGTCGAATACGATCCATGCCTATATGAGCCAATCGGACAAGGGCGAACTGGTGATCGGCGCGGGGACGGATGCCTACACCTCCTACAGCCAGACCGGGGGCCTGCATATTGCCTCGCACACGCTGGATGCGATCTGCGAATTGTTTCCGAATGTGCGGCGCATGAAGATGCTGCGCAACTGGGGCGGAATTGTCGATGTGACGCCCGACCGTTCGCCGATTATCGGCAAGACGCCGGTGCCGGGCCTGTTTGTCAATTGCGGCTGGGGCACGGGCGGGTTCAAGGCGACGCCGGGCTCGGGGCATGTGTTTGCCCATACGGTGGCCACCGGCGAGCCGCACAAGATCAATGCCGGCTTCACGCTGGACCGGTTCCGCACGGGGCGGCTGATCGATGAGGCGGCCGCGGCGGCCGTGGCGCATTAGGGGGCGGACAAATGCTGAGCCCGCCGAAGGGGTGAAGGCTGCTAAAGTATGAGGGTTTTCTCCCTCGCCCCGCAAGCGGGGAGAAGGTTGGGGTGAGGGGTGTGTGATGCGGTGCAGGGATGAGGCTTTTCGAATGCCCCTCATCCTGTCCTTCTCCCCGTGAAAACGGGGAGAAGGGACGCGCACGGCATATGAAACATGTCGCCGTTTTGTTTGGGGTTCTGGAACATTCAATTCGACTGAAGTCGACGTGAGGTAAAGTCAACATGCTGCTCATTCATTGTCCCTATTGCGGGATGGAACGTCCGGAACTCGAATTCCGCTATGGCGGGCAGGCGCATATCGCGCGCCCCCACGACCCGTCTGTGCTGAGCGACGGGGAATGGGCCGAGTTCATGTATTTCCGCGCCAATCCGAAGGGGCTGCATGCCGAGCGCTGGCGTCACATCGGCTGCGGGCGCTTTTTCAATGCTGTGCGCCATACGGTGACCGACAAATTCGTGATGACCTATAAAGCCGGGGAGCCCATGCCGGATCTGGCCAGATTTACAAGGGAGCTTGCCTGATGGCGGCGTTTCGCACGAGCGCCGGGGGGCGCGTCGACCGCGCCAAGCCGGTGCATTTCACCTTTGACGGCGTGGCCTACACGGGCTTGCGCGGCGATACGCTGGCTTCGGCGCTGCTTGCCAATGGTGTCCAGCTCATGGGCCGCTCGTTCAAATATCATCGCCCGCGCGGCCTGCTCTCGATGGGTGCGGACGAGCCCAACGCATTGGTGAATGTGAGCCGCGGCGGCGGGCGCGCAACGCCAAACCTGCGCGCCAGTCAGGTTGAGCTTTATGACGGTCTCGTGGCCACGAGCCAGAACCGCTGGCCCTCGCTTGGCCTCGATGTCGGTGAGATCAACAACCTGCTCTCGCCGGTATTTTCGGCGGGCTTTTACTACAAGACCTTCATGTGGCCCAGAAGCTTCTGGCACAAGCTCTACGAGCCGGTGATCCGCGCTGCAGCGGGTCTCGGCGTTGCGTCGCGCGAGGCCGATCCGGACCATTATGCCAATATCTATGCGCATTGCGACGTGCTGGTGGTGGGCGCCGGGCCGGCGGGCCTGACGGCGGCGCTGGCGGCGGCAGAGGCCGGTGCGGATGTGATCATCTGCGACGAGCAGGCCGAATTCGGCGGTTCGCTGCTCTCGGCCCATGGCGAGACAATCGACGGGCGCGAGGCGTATCAATGGCCGCTCGACATGCTGATGGTTGTGGCGATGCATGAGCGCATCCGCGCGCTGCCGCGCACAACGGCCTTCGGCTACTACCAGCAGAACTTTGTCGCCTTGTCCGAACGCCTGACCGACCATCTGCCGCAGGCAGACGGCAAGGCGCCGCGCGAGCGTCTCTGGCAGGTGCGGGCCAGACAGGTCGTGCTGGCCACGGGGGCGATCGAGCGTCCGCTGGTTTTTGCCGATAACGACCGGCCCGGCATCATGCAGGCCAGCGCGGCGCGCACGCTGCTGAACCGCTACGGCGTCAGGCCCGGCACGAAGGGCGTGCTGTTCACGGCGACCGACGATGCCTATGTCACCGCGCTGGAGCTTCATGCCGCAGGGGCGCAGATTGCTGCCATTATCGATCTGCGGCCCGATGGCGGCGCGCTGACGGAAAGGGCGCGCGCTGCGGGCATACGCGTTGAAACCGGCGCTGTCCTGACCGGAACAAAGGGCCGGCTGCGGGTAAGCGGCGTGTCCTGGGGCAGAGTGCGGGACGGCGACGTGACGCCTGCGGGCGAACTGGATTGCGATTTCGTGGCCATGTCAGGCGGCTGGACGCCGTCCGTGCATCTGTTTTCGCAATCTCGCGGCAAGCTTAAATTCGATCCGCGCGGCATTTATGTGCCGGGCGTTGCGGCGCAGGAGCAGTTTTCCGCCGGTGCCTGCAACGGCACATTCGAGCTTTCCGCCTGCCTGAACGAGGGCTATGCGGCGGGTGCGGCGGCGGCTGTGGCCTGCGGCTGCAAGGCAGGAACGCTCAAAACCTTCGATGCCGATGGCGATGTGGCGCTGTCCGCCGGCATCAGCGGTGCTGTGCCATCAAACCGCGATCCGAAGAGCTTCAAGGCCTTCGTCGACTTCCAGAACGACGTCACCGCACGCGACATCCGGCTGGCAACGCGCGAGGGCATGCGCTCGATCGAGCATGTCAAGCGCTACACCACCACCGGCATGGCGAGCGATCAGGGCAAGACCTCCAACATGAACGCGCTTGGCATTGCGGCGCAGGCTCTGGGCGCAGACGTGCCGCAGGTGGGCCTGACAACATTCCGTCCGCCCTACACGCCGGTAACTTTCGGCGCCTTTGCCGGGCTCTCGCGCGGCGACCTGTTCGATCCGACGCGCAAGACCGCTATTCACGACTGGGCTGCCGAAAATGGCGCGCCGTTCGAGGATGTCGGCCAATGGAAGCGCGCCTGGTATTTTGGCAGCGAGATTCATGCTGCAACCAAGGCTGAAGTGCGGACAGTACGTTCCAAGGCGGGACTGTTCGATGCCTCAACGCTCGGCAAGATCGAGGTGGTGGGGCCGGATGCGGCCAGATTCCTCGGCCGCATGTATACCGGCGCTTTTGAAAAGCTCGCCGTGGGGCGCTGCCGCTATGCGCTGCTACTGAATGAGGCGGGCTATGTCATCGATGATGGCATTGTGGCGCGTCTGGCCGAAGATCGTTTCCATGTGACGACGACAACGGGCGGCGCGGCGCGCGTGCTCAATATGATGGAGGATTATCTCCAGACCGAATTCACCGATCTCACGCTCTGGCTGACATCGATCACCGAGCAATATGCGGTGATCGCGGTGCAGGGGCCGCGGGCGCGCGACATTCTGGCGCCGCTTGTCGAAGGGGTTGATCTGGCCATGCCGCATATGTCGGTGGGCGAGGGCCGGATCTGCGGCGTGCCGACACGGTTGTTCCGGGTCAGTTTCACGGGTGAACTTGGCTATGAGGTCAATGTACCGGCTGATTATGGCCGCGCTGTCTGGGAGGCGATCTGGGCCGAGGGGCAGAAGCATGGCGCCTGCGCCTATGGCACAGAGACCATGCATATTCTGCGCGCCGAAAAGGGCTATATCATTGTTGGTCAGGAAACTGACGGCACCGTGACGCCGGACGATCTCGGCCTTGGCGGCATGATCGCCAAAGCAAAGCCGGATTTTGTCGGCAAGCGCGGCCTTTCCATGCCCGATCTGGTTGCGCCGAAGCGTAAGCAGCTTGTCGGACTTCTGACCAGCGACCCCAATGTGGTGCTGGAGGAGGGGGCGCAGATCACACTGGAGGCGCAGCCCGCGTCCGGCACATCGGCGCTCGGCCACGTCACTTCGGCTTACTGGAGCGAGACGCTGGGGCGCTCCATCGCGCTTGCGCTGGTCGCCGACGGGCGCGCCCGCATGGGCAGCACGCTGCATGTGCCGATGCCGGGCATATCTCATGCCGTGCAGGTGGTGGAACCTGTTTTCTACGATAAATCCGGGGAGCGGCTGAATGGCTGAGATGAAGATGATCTGCGTGCTTGATGGCCTGCCGGACCTCAAGACCCGCTCTACCCTGAAAATGACAGCGGCACCGCGCATGACCCGGCGCAGCCTGCGCATCGGCGCAGGGGGGCTGGAGCCCGCGGGGAAGGCCCTTGGCCTGACTCTGCCTTCCGCCCCTTGTCGTGCCGCCGAAGGCGAGGGCCGCGCCGCGCTCGCGCTCGGGCCGGACGAATGGCTTCTCCTCGCGCCGGAAAACGATCCGGCCTTCGCAACGCTCGAGGCTGCGCTAGCGGCAATACCGCATAGTCTTGTCGATATTTCGCATCGTCAGACCGCGCTGGAGGTTTCCGGAACGCGTGCCGAAGCGCTGCTCAATGCCGGTATCATGCTCGACCTGCGTCTGTCCGCCTTTCCTGTCGGGATGTGCGCCCGGACGCTGCTTGGCAAGGCCGAGGTTGTGCTCTGGCGCAGACAGGCCACCGCGTTCCATATTGAGGTCTGGCGCTCTTTCGCGCCCTATGTTCATCGGTTCCTCTCCCAAGCCAGTCTGGGGCTGTGATGCTGCCGCTCTGGCATGTGGTGGCCGTCGCGCGCAACGGCGTTATCGGCGGCGACAACCGCCTCCTCTGGCATATCCGCTCAGATCTGCAGCGGTTCAAGGCCCTGACCATGGGCAAGCCGATGATCATGGGGCGCAAGACCTTCGCATCGATCGGCAGGGCCCTTCCCGGCCGGGAGACCATCGTGGTGACGCGCGACCGCGGCTTTGCCGCGCCGGGGGTGCATGTGGCGCATGATCTGCCAGCGGCGCTGGCCAAGGCCGATGCCCTCGGGCGCGAAATGAACGCCGGGGCCATTGCCATTATCGGCGGCGGCGAAATTTACGCCCAGACCTTCGAACCGGCGGCGCGCCTTTATGTCACCGAAGTTGACCTTGCGCCGCAGGGGGACACGTTCTACCCGCAGCCCGATGTCCGCGTCTGGCGGGAGGTGCGGCGCATCAGCCACGATGCGGGGCCGCAGGACGATGCGGCCTTTGCTTTCGTCGATTACGAACGAATCTGACCGTACGCGTCTGAACGGCGCAATGGCCGCGCCTTGCCGCATTGCAACGCCGCCCGCCGTGACCTATATAGCTTGTGGTCAAAGAATGAGGTGTTCATGCCCTGGAGCAATAATGACGGTGGTGATTCTGGCGGCGGGCCATGGAAACCTCAGACACCAAGCCCTTGGGGGCAAGGCCCCGGCGGGCCGATCAAGGGAGACGATCTCGCCCGCAGGCTGAAAGGCATGATGGGCGGTTTTGGCGGCAATGGGGCCTGGCCTCTGCGCAATATTCTGGCCTTGATTGCGCTGGGCATCGTAGTCTGGCTGCTGACCGGCTTTTATACGGTGCAGACCAATCAGGTCGGCCTGAACATGATTTTTGGCCGCTATACCGGCAAGACGCAGGCCGGCCTCAATTATAACCTGCCTTATCCGATCGGCTCTGTGGTCAAGCCGGCCGTGACGGACAGCAACAGCATCGATATCGGCGTTACGCCCGAAGAAAGCCTGATGCTGACCGGCGACGAGAATATCGCCGACGTCAAATTCCGCGTGAACTGGCAGATCGATCCGGCTCATCCGGAAGATTATGCTTTCAATCTGCGCCATCCTGACGAAACGGTTCGGGCCGTTGCCGAAAGCGCGATGCGCGAACTGGTGGGCCGCACCGATTTCCAGAAGATCATCACCGCCGACCGCAAGAATATCGAGCCTGCCACGCAGGATCTGATGCAGCGCGTGCTTAACAGCTACCATGCGGGCATTCTCATTCTGCAGGTGCAGTTGCTGCCGGTGGATCCGCCGCCGCAGGTCATTGCCGCCTTCAAGGACGTAACGGCTTCCCAGCAGGATGAACAGCGTCTGGCGAATGAGGCGCAATCCTACGCCAACAAGGTTGTGCCGGAAGCGCGCGGGCGAGCCGCCCGCATCCTGCAGGAAGCGGAGGCCTATCGTCAGCAGACAGTGGCGGAAGCCAAGGGGCAGGTTTCGCGGTTCCTGCAAATCTACGAGCAATATGTCAAGGCGCCTGACGTGACCCGGGAGCGCATCTATCTCGAAACCATGGAGCGCATACTCGGCGGCGCGGACAAAGTGATCCTCGACAAGAATTCAAGCGGGGTTGTGCCCTATCTGCCGCTCAATGACCTCAAGGCCTCGGGAGCCGGCAAATGAACCGTTCCAACAATATTTTCCCGCTGATCGTTCTTGCGGTGATTGCCATTGTCGGCTTCAGCTCGGTGTTCACGGTCGGGCAGACGCAACAGGCGCTAGTGCTGCGCTTTGGCGAGCCGGTGCCGGGCCGCGGCATCGTGACGGAGCCGGGCCTGCATTTCAAGATTCCGTTCATCGAGGGGGTCGTGCACCTTGACCGCCGGATACTTGATCTTGAGAGCTCGCAGCAGGAAGTGCTGGCTTCCGACAATCAGCGCCTCGTCGTCGATGCGTTCATGCGTTATTCGATTGTCGATCCTCTGAAATTCTATCAATCCGTCGGCACAGGACGGCTGGCGGATAACCAGCTCAACTCCATTCTCAATTCTGCCGTGCGCCGGGTGCTGGGCGAAGTGCCGGTTTCCGACATCATCCGCACACATCGTGCCGACCTAATGGTCAGCATCAAGACGCTGGTCAACCGCGAGGCGGATCGCCTTGGGGTTCAGGTGGTTGATGTCCGCATCCGCCGCGCCGACCTGCCCAAGGAAATTTCCGAGAAAGTCTTCAGCCGCATGCAGTCCGAGCGCCAGCGCGAGGCTGCCGAAAACCGGGCAAAGGGCAACGAGGAAGCGCAGATCATTACCTCGAAGGCAGATCGTGACGTGACCGTCATCATCGCCACGGCACAGCAGCAGTCAGATGTTCTGCGTGGCCAGGGCGATTCGGAACGTAACCGGATTTTTGCCGAGGCTTTCAGCAAGGATCCTGATTTCTTCGCTTTCTACCGGTCGATGCAGGCCTATGACCATGCGTTCAAGCCGGGCAATACCCGCCTTATCCTGTCGCCGGACTCCGATTTTTTCCGTTATTTCAACGGCGCCAAACCGGCCGCCCAGCCGCATGTTGCGGATATGCCGGCAAAGTGAATGCAAGGGCGGCGCCTTTTCGGACGCCGCCCTAATTCTGCTCTCTTTATTCGTGATCGATAGCATTTCGTTGGAGCACTGAACCCATGAACCAGGCGAATATGAAACCCGTGCGGCGCATGATGCTGGCTGTGGCCACCATCGGAGGTCTTGTTCTGGCGTCGGGGCCTGTATGGGCCGCGTCGGCGGTTCCGGCTCACGGACCCAATTCCTTTGCCGATCTTGCCGCCAGCGTTACGGATGCTGTCGTGAACATCTCGGCCTCGCAAACCTTGCCGGAAGCCAAATCCGGGTTGGGGCAGGGCACGCCCGACGAAATGTTCGACGAATTGTTCAAGAAATTCAACGGCCAGCGCAATGGCGAGCCGATGCAGCGCAAATCCACGTCGCTGGGCTCGGGCTTCATCATCGATCCGGCAGGCATCGTGATCACCAACAATCATGTGATCGCCGATGCCAATGATGTCACGGTTATTCTGACCGATGGCACAAAGTTGAAGGCCGAGATTGTCGGCACTGACCCCAAAGTCGACGTGGCCGTGCTGCGCGTCAAGCCGGACAAGCCTCTGAAGGCCGTTAAATTCGGCGACAGCGAAAAGATGCGCGTCGGCGACTGGGTCGTTGCCGTCGGCAATCCGTTCGGGCTGGGCGGTTCGGTGACGGCCGGCATCATCTCGGCGCGCAACCGCAATATCGAAAGCGGACCCTACGACAATTACATCCAGACAGATGCCGCGATCAACAAGGGCAATTCCGGCGGGCCGCTGTTCAATATGGATGGCGAGGTGATCGGCATCAACACAGCCATTCTCTCGCCCTCCGGCGGCTCTGTGGGTATTGGTTTTGCCACGCCCTCGGCCACGGTCATGCCGGTGATCGAGCAGCTCAAGCAGTTTCACGAGACGCGCCGCGGCTGGCTGGGCGTCAAGATCCAGCCGGTTGATGATTCCGTTGCCGAAGCGCTTGGCCTTGGCACGGCGCGCGGCGCCCTCGTCGCCAGCGTTGACGAGCGTGGCCCTTCTAAGCCTGCCGGTCTGGAACCCGGAGACGTGATTATCAGGTTCGACGGCAAGGACGTGAAGGAATCGCGCGAATTGCCGGGAATGGTGGCCGCAACGCCGGTCGGCAAGGTTGTCGATGTTGTCATCATGCGCAAGGGCAAGGAACTGACCAAGAGCGTCACTCTGGCGCGGCTTGAGGACGGTGAAAAGAAAGCGGGCAAGGATAACAGCGTTCCTGTCAAGCCCGAACCCAAGACCCGGCTGGTGCTCGGCATGAACCTTTCGACATTGACCGACGATTTGCGTCAGAAGTTCAATATCAAGGCCGATGTCAGCGGCGTTCTCATCGTCGATGTCAATCCGGATTCCGCAGCGGCGGACAAGCGTCTTGCGCCGGGCTTCGTCATATTGGAAGTGGCGCAGGAAAGCGTGAAGACGCCCGCTGATGTCGCGAAGAAAATCGACGCCCTGAAAGCGGAGGGCAAGAAAAACGCCCTGCTGCTGGTCAGCGATATGCAGGGCGGTTCGCAGTTCGTGACGCTGTCGCTGGACTAGGCGGCGAAGTCTTCGCGGCGGTAGCCCTGTGCATAGAGCAGGGCGGTAAGATCGCTGTGGTCGATGCGGGCATGTGCCGCTTCGGCCACCTTGGGCTTGGCGTGAAAGGCGACGCCAAGGCCGGCTTCGCTGAGCATCGCAAGGTCGTTGGCGCCATCGCCGACCGCCATTGTTTCATGCGGTGCGAGGGCAAATTTTTCGCGCAGTTCCTTCAATGTCGCCAGTTTGGCCTCGCGTCCGAGAATGGGCTCCGCGACGCGGCCAAGGAAATGGCCGTTTTCCACCTGCAATTCATTCGAGCGATGCTCATGAAAGCCGATCATCGGGCCGATCTTGCCCGTGAACAACGTAAAGCCGCCTGAGACCAGCGCAGTGTAGGCGCCGAACTTGCGCATGGTTTTTACAAGCGCCGTGCCGCCCGGCGTGAGGGTGATGCGTTCAGCGATAACCTTGTCCACCACATCGGCCCGCAGGCCTTTGAGCAGCGCGACGCGTTCGCGCAGCGCCGGCTCGAATGCGATTTCGCCGCGCATGGCGCGCTCGGTGATCGCGGCGACATGCTCTTTCACTCCGACGAGATCAGCCAGTTCATCGATGCATTCCTGTCCGATCATCGTCGAATCCATATCTGCAAGAAACAGCTTCTTGCGGCGCTGGGCCGCCGGCTGGATGATGATGTCGACCGGTTCGTCCTTCAGCGCCCGGCGCAAGTCTTCCGCGCCCGCATTGAAATGCAGGTCGGCCGCAATCCCTTCGGCCAGCACGTCGGTTTGGCTCGGCGCGCCGAGAGCCTTGCCCGCCTTGTCGATCAGGGCGGGGGAGAGGCCCGGCTTTGCCGGGTTTGAAACGAGCGTGGCAACAGTGTTAAACTCTGGCATCTTCAGACAACCTGGATTCGATTTTGACGCAACTTCCTCAGGCCCTTCTCATTGCCGGCCCTACAGCCAGCGGCAAGACGGCCTTGGCCATTGCCATGGCTCATATATATGATGGCGTCGTCATAAATACAGATTCAATGCAGGTCTATGACGATTTATTCGTGCTGTCCGCGCGCCCGGACGCCGAAGAACAGGCGGGCATTACGCATCTGCTGTTCGGCCATGTCGACGGAGCGGTCAATTATTCGGTCGGAAAATGGCTGGAGGATGCCCGGTTCGCGCTGGAAACGGCGCGCGCCGCAGGCCGCTTGCCGATTTTCGTCGGCGGCACCGGTATGTATTTCAAGGCCCTGACGCAGGGTCTTTCCGATATACCGCCCGTACCGGAGGAGGTGCGGGCGCAGGTGCGGGCCAGCGCCGAAGGGTTGTCCGCGCCGGAGCTTCATGCGCGCCTTGCCGCGCTCGATCCGCAGATGGCGGAGCGGCTTCGCCCGTCCGATCCGCAGCGGATTTTGCGGGCGCTGGAAGTGCTTGCCGCAACGGGCCGCTCTCTGGGCTATTGGCAGGGCCGGCGCAGCCCGCCGCTGCTCACGCATTATGCGGGCTGGTTTCTGGCGCCGCCGCGTGAAGCGCTCATGGCGCGGATCGACACGCGTTTCGAGGTAATGATGCGCAGCGGCGCCGTGGAGGAAGCTGAACGGCTTGGCGCGCGCGGACTTGATCCGATGCTGCCGGTTATGCGCGCGCATGGCGTGCCGGGACTGCTTGACTATATCCGCGGGCGAAGCACGCGGGAGGCCGCGATCGCACGCGGGCAGACCGATACGCGCCAATATGCCAAGCGCCAGTTCACGTTCGCGAGGCATCAATTGTCTGATTTTATCTGGCTGCCGGATGCGGCGGCCGCGCCGCGGCTGGGAGCGGCAATGCTCTGAAATCGGCTAGCGTCCGCCGTGGAAAAAGAACATCTGGTAGAAGGTGATCAGAATTTCGGCGACGATCAGCACGACGATGGTGGCTTCGAGCCGCGTGGCCCGGTCGGCGTCGATGATATCGGTAAGGGCCCTTGCCGTCTCGACAATGACTTCGAGTTTGAGCTTGAGGGTAGCGGCGCGCTCCTTGAGTTCATATTCATCCTCAAGGCGGGCATAGAGACGTTCAAGATCGGGCCTGTCCCACAGGATATCCGGCTTTTCCTCGATGGCGACACGGCCGGAAACGCGATGCTGCGCCAGCAGTGCCTGGCCGATCATGCGCAGCATGGCGCGGCGCTTCCATGGCGGGCGGCCATTTTCGGCAAGTTGCGCGGCGAAAGGCTCGATCACGTCGAAAACGGCATTGACCTCCCGTTCGTCGCGCGTCAGCGACACGCTCTTGGCCAGCGCGTCGGCCACGACGAGAAAGCGGGCTTCGGAGAGATCCTTGGCCTGAATCGGCCCGCCCGGCGGGATTTTGTCCTCATGCTCCGGCGCAATCGCCAGATACGCGATCTCATCATCGATCCTCGCGCGTTTTCCGGTTACGCGGGAGCGGATCTTGTCGAGAAAATCCTCCTCTTCATGCGGAGAGAGGCCAACAAGCACCGCGACGCCGAAGCGATAAATGGCGACAAGGCCCGTCGTGCCGACATGATAGGCGAGGGGATTGGCCGAGATCATGTCCGGACGCTCAAGCCCGCTGGCATCGATACGCTCGCCGAGCAGCAGGGCGCGGGCAGTCAGACGCGCTGGCGGCGAGGCAGTCGCTGGCGCGGCTGCGGGCGAAGCGGCAGCAATACTTTGAGGATCTGTTGAGTTCATATCCATTTATAGATCAGTATGACTCAAGTCGAGACAGATTGCTGCAGCGAAAATATTACAGGGATGAAAAGTATCCGGTCATGCGGGTAACGTGCCGTGTTGAGGCTATGATAATGAAACATGCCGCTTCTTCGGATTTTTTTGCGTTGAGCGGAAACAGGCGCTCGCGTGCCCTCGGCCCGCATTGCGGGGAGAGAACGATGTGAACGCAACAAATATCAAAGCTCGTCGCGGCTGCGCCTGATACGGCCATCCGCGTGGATACGCGGGTCAAGCCCGCGCATGACGAAGCCTTACAGCCTTATGCGTTTTGCACTCCCGGCGCAGAACATCCGCAAATCAATAAGGATATTGTCACTAGCAAAAGCGCAGCGATCTTTCTTCGCACTTTGCCGACATATGTCCATCTGGCTTGACCTGCCCATTCTCCTGCGCTAACGTGGTCAAGTCTAATTTGGTGAGAATATGAAGCAGATCATTCTCGTATGCAGCGCGCCGGGAGGTGGACAGGATTAATCCTGATCCAGCTGTTGGCGCATATCAGGTCCCACACGGGGCCTTTTTTATTGTCTGAATTCCATGGAAGAGTTAGACCAAGCGAAACCAGTTAAGGACGAGTTCAATGTCGAAACAGATGACCGGCGCGGAAATGGTGGTTGCCGCCTTGAAAGACCAGGGTATCGATACGATTTTCGGCTATCCCGGCGGTGCTGTCCTGCCGATTTATGACGCCATCTTCCAGCAGAACTATGTGAAGCACGTGCTTGTGCGGCATGAGCAGGGCGCCGGCCATTCGGCTGAAGGCTATGCCCGTTCCTCCGGCAAGGTCGGCGTTCTGCTCGTCACTTCAGGCCCGGGCGCGACCAATGCCGTAACGGCCCTCACCGATGCCCTGATGGACTCCATTCCGCTGGTCTGCATTACCGGACAGGTGCCGACGCATCTGATCGGCTCGGACGCATTCCAGGAATGCGACACCACCGGCATCACGCGCTCCTGCACCAAGCACAATTATCTGGTGCGCTCGATCAACGATCTGCCGCGTATTCTGCATGAGGCTTTTTATGTGGCGCGCTCCGGTCGTCCGGGGCCGGTGCTGATCGACATTCCAAAGGACGTCCAGTTTGCCACCGGCACTTATACGGGGCCGAAGAATGTCCATCACAAGACCTACCAGCCGCAGGTCAAGGGCGATCTGGCCAAGATCAGGCATGCCGTCGACCTGATGATCAAGGCCAAGAAGCCGATCTTTTACACCGGCGGCGGCGTGGTCAATTCCGGCCCGCAAGCCTCCGTGCTGCTGCGTGAACTGGTGCGCATGACCGGATTTCCCGTCACGTCGACCCTGATGGGCCTTGGCTGTTTTCCTGCCTCGGACAAGCAATGGCTGGGCATGCTGGGCATGCACGGCACTTATGAGGCCAATAATGCGATGCATGATTGCGACCTGATGATCTGTATCGGCGCGCGCTTCGACGACCGTATCACCGGGCGTCTTGACGCATTTTCTCCGAATTCGAAGAAGATCCATGTCGATATCGATCCCAGCAGCATCAACAAGAACGTGAAGGTGGATATCGCCATTGTCGGCGATTGCGCCCATGTTCTCGAAGATATGGCGCGGCTCTGGCGGGCCAATACCGAAACAAAGCCCAGCCTGCACGGCTGGTGGGCGCAGATTGACCAATGGCGGGCGCGCAAATCGCTGGCTTTCCGCAACTCGTCCAGCACGATCAAGCCGCAATATGCCATTCAGCGTCTCTATGAACTGACGAAGGGCCGCGATACCTACATCACCACCGAAGTGGGTCAGCACCAGATGTGGGCAGCGCAGCACTATCATTTCGAGGAGCCGAACCGCTGGATGACATCGGGCGGTCTGGGAACGATGGGATACGGCCTGCCAGCCGCCATCGGCGTGCAGATGGCGCATCCGAAGGCCTTGGTCATCGATATTGCCGGCGAGGCTTCCATCCTCATGAACATGCAGGAAATGTCGACGGCGCTGCAATATCGCCTGCCGGTCAAGATATTCATCCTCAACAATGAATATATGGGCATGGTGCGTCAGTGGCAGGAACTGCTGCATGGCGGGCGTTATTCGGAGAGCTATTCGGAGGCGCTGCCGGATTTCGTCAAGCTGGCTGAAGCCTATGGCGGACACGGAATCCGCTGCTCCGACCCAGCCAAGCTCGATGAGGCAATCATGGAGATGATCGAGACGCCCAAGCCGGTGATCTTCGATTGTATTGTCGACAAGATGGAAAACTGCTTCCCGATGATCCCGTCGGGCAAGGCGCATAATGAGATGCTGCTCGGCGATGCGGATGAGGATATCGGCAGCGCCATCGATTCCAAGGGCAAGATGCTGGTGTGAAGCGCTTTCTTCTTGCCCCACCCTTCGAGAACCTCAGGGTGAGGCAAGCACGACAGCATGCACCGCTCTCCTTCCCCTCATCCTGAGGCTCTCGAAGGATGAAGGGGAAGGGCATAAAATATGGCTATGTTTCAAGGATTTAAACGATGAACGCTCCTGTTTCACCTCCCTCGCCCTATTCATCCGCCTCGTTCAAATCCAACGTCGAGAGCCATACGCTTTCGGTGCTGGTGGACAATGAACCCGGCGTGCTCGCCCGCGTGGTGGGCCTGTTTTCAGGCCGGGGCTATAATATCGAAAGTCTCACCGTGGCAGAAGTGGCCCATGCCGAGCATCTCTCGCGCATCACCATAGTCACACTGGGCGCGCCCGAAACGATCGAGCAGATCCGCCATCAGCTTGAGCGGCTCGTGCCTGTGCATAAGGTCACCGACCTGACCGTTTCCGGCAAGTTCATCGAGCGCGAACTGGCCATGATCAAGGTGCGCGGCAAGGGCGAGAACCGCTCCGAGGCGCTGCGCCTTGCCGAAGCCTTCCGCGCCCGTGTCATCGATGCCACGACCGAGAGCTTCGTGTTCGAACTGACCGGCAAGCCATCCAAGATCGACGATTTTGTCGAACTGATGCGGCCCATAGGGCTTGTCGAGGTTTCGCGCACCGGCGTCGCCGCCATTTCGCGCGGTCCGGACCAGATGTAACCGGGCGTGCTCACCGGCCTGGATTCAGGCTTTTCATTGCAGCGCCGGGGTGAAATTCCGCCAAAACCCCCGCAACATGGGCTTGCCCCGCGTGCGCAACATCACTAGAACATCGCGGGACATTGTCGTTGAAATGGCCTGAAACGGTCGCAGTTTAAGGAAAAGACATATGCGCGTTTATTATGATTCGGATGCAGATATCGGCCTGATCAAGGGCAAGAAAGTGGCAGTGGTCGGCTATGGCTCGCAAGGCCATGCCCATGTGCTCAACATGCGCGATTCCGGCGTCAAGGACGTGGTTGTCGCTCTGCGCAAAGGCTCCCCCTCGGTAGCCAAGGCCGAAGGCGAAGGCCTGAAGGTCATGGAAGTGGCCGATGCCGCTAAATGGGCCGACGTGGTGATGATGCTCACCCCCGACGAACTGCAGGCCGATATCTACCGCGCCGATCTTGCGCCCAACATGAAGGCAGGCTCGGCGCTTCTGTTCGCGCATGGTCTCAACGTGCACTTCAACCTGATCGAGCCGCGCAAGGACATTGACGTGCTGATGGTTGCTCCGAAGGGTCCCGGCCACACCGTGCGTTCCGAATACAAGAAGGGCGGCGGCGTGCCCTGCCTCATCGCCATCGCTCAGGACGCTTCGGGCAATGCCCATGACATCGGCCTGTCCTATGCCTCGGCCATTGGCGGCGGCCGCGCCGGTATTATCGAAACCACCTTCAAGGAAGAGTGCGAAACCGATCTCTTCGGCGAGCAGGTCGTGCTGTGCGGCGGCCTTGTCGAGCTGATCCGCGCTGGCTTCGAAACGCTGGTGGAAGCTGGCTACGCGCCGGAAATGGCCTATTTCGAGTGCCTGCACGAAGTGAAGCTGATTGTCGACCTGATCTATGAAGGCGGCATCGCCAACATGAATTATTCGATTTCCAACACCGCTGAATATGGCGAATATGTCACCGGTCCGCGCATCATCACCTCTGAAACCAAGGCCGAGATGAAGCGTGTTCTGGATGACATCCAGAGCGGCAAGTTCACCCGCGACTGGATGCTGGAAAACAAGGTCAACCAGACGTCGTTCAAGGCCGTGCGCGCCCGCAACAATGCCCATCAGATCGAAGAGGTCGGTGAGAAGCTGCGCGCCATGATGCCCTGGATCGGCAAGAACAAGATGGTCGACAAGGCCAAGAACTAAACAAGAGGCGCGCTCCCCATTGCGAGCGCAGCGAAGCCATCCACAGGATGGATTGCTTCGTAAGCTATGCCTCCTCGCAATGAGGACGTGCAGCTTCATCGCTCTTCAAGCCGGTGCAGGTTTCCTGCGCCGGTTTTTTATTGAGCTCAGCTGACCTTTGCGCGTTAGATTCAGGCTCCGACAACAGAAGAGATTCGGATTTCTCATGCGCCGCAAATATCACCTGCTTGATGTCTTCACGGAAAAGCCGTTCAGCGGCAACCAGCTTGCTGTCGTGGTCGATTGCGAAGGGCTGGATTCTGGCCAGATGCAGGCCATAGCGCGCGAATTCAATCTGCCGGAGACGGTTTTCGTGCTGCCGGCGCGAAATCCGATCAATCTTGCGGCGTTGCGTATTTTCACGCCGGGGCGGGAGCTTCCTTTTGCCGGACATCCGACGGTAGGTACGGCGGTGTTGCTGGCACGTCTGCATGCACAGGCCATGCTGGCGCGGCAGGACGTGAATTTCTCGCTGGAGGAGACCATCGGCGATATTGATTGCGTGGTGCGCCAGCGGCCGGGGCGCGGGCTGCGCGCCAGCTTTACCCTTCCCAGACTGCCGGCTCCTGCCGGCGTTCTGGGCGCTGGCGCGGATATTGCCCGCGCATTGGGCCTCAGCCAGGACGATATCGGATTTGGAGTGCACCAGCCCATGCGGTTTTCGGCCGGTGTGCCCTTCGCATTTGTGCCGCTGCGCTCGCGCGCCGCGCTGGCCCGTGTCACGCTGGATTATTCCGCATGGGCCGCCGCTTTCGGCGGCGCTGGCCGGGAGCCCGTCTATCTCTATTGCGCGGAGCCGGAAGGTGAGGGGCATCATTTCCGCGCCCGGATGTTTGCGCCAGACATGGGCATTGCCGAGGATCCCGCCACGGGTTCGGCAGCGGCGGCTTTTGCCGGGGCGATCATGATGTTTGAGCCGCCGGGCGAGGGCGAACATCTGTTCGTCATCGAACAGGGCTTCGAAATGGGCCGGCCAAGCCTGATCGTGCTGGGGCTCGAGGTGAATGGCGGCAGGCTGAGCAGCGCCACCATCGGCGGCGGCGCTGTTCTCGTTGGCGAGGGCTATCTCGAGGTTCAGCCGGGGTAGCCGTGCCGCTTTTTCGATGATTCGACAATGGCTTCGGCTTCGCCGCCATTTCCGGCGGCGCAGGCTTTGCGTGCAGGTGCCAGCTCTTTCATGATGGCATTATAGACCACGTCCTCGACATTTCCGGTCTGATGGTCGTTGTCGACAATGGCCTGATACCGCGCAATCGCGCCGGTGCAGCCAGCGCCTTCGGGCAGTTTCAGGCTGTTGACAGCGACGCTGGCCCCGGCATTGCCGCCGGACGACGTCGAAGGGCCGGGCGCCTGAGCATTGCACCCGGCGATCAGCAGGGCACCGGCGAGAATAGTTGCGGACAGAAACAGGGGGGAAGCACGCATTGTCAACTCCATGGACGTCAAACCCTGTCAGGCATAGACTTTCTGCCGTTATAATCAACTGGCGCTTGTCAGCTTTGCCGATATTGCGCTATAAGCGGATATAGTCATATGCAAGGAACCGGCCTTTGAGGCAGCAGGCAGCTATTGTTCAGAACGATCAGGGTGTTTACGCCCCGGTTTCTGCTGCCGCCCTCTCGCTATCTGGCCTGCTTCTTAGCCGCCCCTGAGCGTCGGCTGGGCTTTGCCTGGGCACTCAGGGGTTTGACAAGCAGTTTTCCCTCTTCATCCCAATTTTCAGGAGAGCCAGATGGCTCAGGCACCAAGCGATAATAACCGCATCATCATTTTTGACACCACCTTGCGCGACGGCGAGCAATGCCCCGGCGCGTCCATGACGTTCGAGGAAAAGCTCGAGGTGGCCGATCTGCTCGACGCGCTGGGCGTCGATGTGATCGAGGCGGGCTTTCCCATTGCGTCCAACGGCGATTTCGAGGCGGTGAGCGAGATTGCCCGCCGCGTCAAGACGGCGACCGTGGCCGGGCTTGCCCGCGCCCAGTTCAAGGATATCGACCGTGCCGGCGAAGCGGTGAAACATGCGCGACGCCCACGCATTCACACGTTCATTTCCACTTCGCCGCTGCACATGAAATATAAATTGCAGATGGAGCCGGGACAGGTGCTGGACATGGTGACGGCCTCCGTCACGCGGGCGCGCAATCTCGTTGAGGATGTCGAGTGGTCCGCAGAGGATGGCACGCGCACGGAAATGGATTTCCTGTGCCGCTGCGTCGAGGCCGCGATCAAGGCCGGAGCCACCACCATCAACCTGCCGGATACGGTCGGCTATACAGTGCCGGAGGAATATGGCGCCATGTTCCGCACGGTGCGCGAGCGCGTGCCCAATTCTGACAAGGCCATCTTCTCGGTGCATTGCCATAACGACCTCGGCCTGGCCGTCGCCAATACGCTGGCGGGGCTGGAAGGGGGCGCGCGGCAGGTGGAATGCACCATCAACGGCATCGGCGAGCGGGCGGGCAATGCGGCGCTGGAAGAAGTCGTCATGGCCATCCGCACGCGGCGCGACAAGCTGCCCTATCATAACCGCATTGAGACAACCATGCTGACCCGCGCGTCCAAGCTGGTTTCGGCGGTTACGTCCTTTCCGGTGCAATATAACAAGGCCATTGTCGGGCGGAACGCCTTTGCGCATGAGAGCGGCATCCATCAGGACGGCATGCTCAAGAATGCCCAGACCTATGAGATCATGACTCCGGAATCGGTGGGCGTGTCCAAGACCTCGCTCGTCATGGGCAAGCATTCGGGCCGCCATGCCTTCCGCGATAAGCTCAAGGAACTGGGCTATGATCTGGGCCCCAATGCGCTGGAAGTGGCCTTCACCCGCTTCAAGGATCTGGCCGACCGCAAGAAGCACATTTACGATGAGGATCTGGAGGCCATTGTCGATGACGAGATCGTCTCGGCGCATGACCGTATCAAAGTTCTCGCCCTGATGGTCGTGGCCGGCACCATGGGCCCGCAATCGGCAACCCTGACGCTTGATATCGACGGTCAGCACATTACGCATCAGGCTACTGGCAACGGGCCGATCGACGCGATTTTCAAGGCCATTCATACAGCCGTGCCGCATGAGGCGACATTGGAGCTCTATCAGGTGCATGCGGTGACGGCAGGCACGGATGCGCAGGCGGAAGTCTCGGTGCGCCTGTCGCAGAATGGCCATTCCGTCACCGGCAAGGGCGCCGATCCGGACACGCTGGTGGCCAGCGCCCGCGCTTATATTTCCGCGCTCAACAAGCTGCTGGCGCGCGGGCAGAAGGGCGCGCCGCAGCCGATCACCGCGCGCCTGAAGCCCTGATCCCGTCGAAGGGCCACGCTCTGCAACTTCATCCTGAGCTCGTCGAAGGATGAGGGCGCTTGACGACGGAGCCTCGCGCTCTCTCGGGGAATTTAAGGATTTCGCCGCCCGGAGCATGTGCCCGGGCGGCATTTTTTGATTTTGTCTCCAATGTATTGATTTAAAAAATTTATTCCGGATTTATGAAAGATATTTTTGTTTGCGCCTGATTTTTTGGCGCTTTGTGCTGGACATCTGATTCCAGCTTTGCTAACTAGCGGCACCCTGATGAAACAGGGCGTGGGTGATTAGCTCAGTTGGTAGAGCAGCTGACTCTTAATCAGCGGGTCCACAGTTCGAGCCTGTGATCACCCACCATTTTCTCCTTTGAAAATCAAAATCTTGAAAGCTCACCCCTTCGGGGTAAGTTCTTGTCCTGGGTGTCATATGGGTTTCACAAAACCTGTGCTGATTTGAAAGGCTTTGAAGCGGAATGGTGAAGCTTGCCAGGATCAAGCTGATACCGTGCCCAACAAAAAGGGCGAGGATTTCTCTTCGCCCCGGTAATCTCTCTGGTCCCGCCTGTTCGCTGTTGATGGGCAAGGGGGCTACGCAGACAGCGCTGCCCGCGCTTGAATCTCCGCCTCTGAGCCCTTCACCCATTCCCACGCCGATCGCGGCCTGTGCGCCTTCGCCAGCTCTGGAAATTTCTTGGCCTCTCGTGCTGCGATGCGCAGTTTTTCGCGCGCAAGGCGCGGGTCGAGCTGAATAGCCCCTAGAATTGTAGACACCTTGTCCCTTAAAAATGAGGCAAGGAGATCGTCATGGGTAATGCCAATTTCACAGAAGAATTCAAACAGGACGCGGTTAAA